>NZ_AP023179.1:2576446-3220558 GCF_013426915.1 Paraburkholderia sp. PGU19 | reverse complement strand
TGACTCGCACGTCACGGCCCGGGGGCAATAGTATCAAAGCTCGTCGCACTGAGGCCCTACAGGTGGGTGCGCGAGGCGATGACGGTGGATGCGGTGATCTGCGGCCCGTCGTAGGCGTTGTCCGACAGATACGGTGCGCATCGGTTCAAGCGGGAACAGCAAGTTCCGCGCCGCGCGTAATGGTGTCAGCTAGTTACCGCCGCTTGCGGTACGATGGGCGCCGCGCAGACCGTTGGCGCCGATGCCGGACGCGAGCGGAATAATGGCATCGCCCGGGTCGTTTAACTTTCATGTTGGCGTCGGATCTGTCATGGCACATACCTCTTCGTTTCATTCGTTCTCCGCGCGCGGTTCGTCATACACGTCGACGGCCATCGCGCTGCACTGGCTGATCGCGCTGCTGATCGTCTGCGGATTTGCCCTCGGCTGGGTGATGACGGACATCCCCGGTTTCACGCCGACCAAGCTCAAATACTTTTCGTGGCACAAATGGATCGGCGTGACCGTGTTCGCACTGGTCATCATCCGCATTCTGTGGCGCGCGACGCATGCCACGCCGCCGATGCCCTCGCACATGCCCAAATGGCAACGCGGCATCGCGCATCTCACGCACTTCCTGTTGTACGTGCTGATGGTCGTGATCCCCGTGTCGGGTTATCTGTACAGCTCCGCGGCGAACGTGCCCGTCGTCTATCTCGGGCTCGTGCCGCTGCCGCGCCTGATCGCGCCCGATCCGCATCTGAAGGAAGTGTTGAAGTCCGTTCACATCACGCTGAACTACACGCTGCTCGTGCTGGTCGTGTTGCATGTGCTGGCGGCGCTCAAGCATCAGATTCTCGATCGCGACGGCCTGTTGTCGCGCATGATCCCTTTCCTCAAATAAGGACAAACATGAAGGTATCGTTCTACCGCTACATGCTCGCCGCGTTTGCGGCGGCGTCGCTGGCCGCGTCGGGCGGCGCGTTCGCGCAGGTCGACATGGGCAAGAGCACGGTCACGGCGATCTCGAAGCAGATGAACGTGCCTGTCGAAGGCAAGTTCAACAAGTTCACCGCACAAATCTCATTCGATCCCGCAAAACCGGCGGCAGGCAGCGCGCAGGTGACGGTCGACACGTCGAGCTACGATCTCGGCGACGAAAGCTATAACGAGCAGGTGCGCGGCAAGGAATGGTTCGATTCGAAATCCTTCCCGACGGCGACCTTTGTGTCGAGCGCGATCGCGCCTGCGGGCACCAACCAGTTCAAGGTGACGGGCAAGCTGACGATGAAAGGCAAGTCGCAGACGGTCGTCGTGCCTGTCACGGTGACAAAGCAGGGCACCGCGCAGGTGTATGACGGCGCGGTGACCGTCAAGCGGTCGCAGTTCGATATCGGCACGGGCGAATGGAAGGACACGTCGGTGGTCGCTGACGACGTGACGATCAAGTTTCATATCGTCGCCGCAGGCAAGTGATTCGTGGATTCGTAGCAGGCACGCAGACAGAAAAGGAGAATGAATTGAAACCGATGCGTATGATTGTTGCCGGCGCACTGGCGTCGTCGATGGCGGCAGGCGCATTTGCCGCCGATACCTACCAGCTCGATCCGACGCACACCTATCCGAGCTTCGAAGCGGACCACATGGGCGGCGTGTCGACGTGGCGCGGCAAGTTCACCAAAAGCTCGGGCACGGTGACGCTCGATCGCGCGGCGAAGACGGGTACAGTGGACGTGACCGTCGATACGTCTTCGATCCAGATCGGCAACACGAAGCTCGAAGAGCATCTGCGCTCGCCCGATTTCTTCGATGTCGCAAAGTATCCGACGGCGACGTACAAAGGCACCGCGATCAAGTTCGACGGCGATACGCCCGTTGCCGTGGATGGCCAACTCACAATGAAGGGCATCACGAAGCCGGTGAATCTCAAGATCGACTCGTTCAAATGCATCCAGCATCCCGTGCTCAAGCGTGAGGTGTGCGGCGTGGAGGCGGAGGGCGAATTCAATCGCTCGGACTTTGGGATGGACTTCGGCACCAAATATGGTTTCAGCATGAAAACCGTGCTGCATATCCAGACGGAAGGCATCAAGCAGTAAGTCCAGCCGTGCCGCGCAAAACCGCTTCGTTCGCGTTGTCGACGAAGCGGTTTTTTTATTGGCGTCGGAACCTGGCGCTTTCACCGCTCGTGCAGATTTAATTTTTGAGGTACATAGTGGACGACAGACGCCGGATCGGTTGTGCGCGCATCGAATCCGGCGACATGAAAGGACCGGGCGATTCACTTCGATTGCCAAGATAACGACTACCTGCGCGCACCTGGAGATCCGCAATGAGTTCAACGATAGCCGTGAGCCGGGCGCAAAGTCGTCCCGATACGTGGCGCACGGTGGTCGCCGCGTCGATCGGCAATGCGCTGGAATGGTTCGACCTCGTCGTCTATGGTTTTTTCGCCGTCGTCATTTCGAAGCTGTTCTTCCCGGCCGGCAACGACACCGTATCGCTACTCCTGACGCTCGGCACATTCGGCGTGTCGTTCTTCATGCGCCCGCTCGGCGCGATCGTGCTCGGCGCCTATGCCGACCGGGCAGGGCGCAAGGCCGCGCTCACGCTCTCGATCCTGCTGATGATGGTGGGCACGCTGATCATCGCGGTTTTGCCGACGTATCAGTCGATCGGTCTCGCAGCCCCGCTGATTCTCGTCGTCGCGCGGTTGATGCAAGGCTTCTCGGCGGGCGGCGAATTCGGCAGCGCGACGGCCTTTCTCGCCGAGCATGTGCCGGGGCGGCGCGGCTATTTCGCCAGCTGGCAGATCGCGAGCCAGGGCCTGACGACGCTGCTCGCCGCACTGTTCGGCATGGTGCTGACAGGCAAGTTGTCGCCGGACCAGATGGCATCCTGGGGCTGGCGTGTGCCGTTCTTCTTCGGCCTGCTGATCGGGCCGGTCGCGTGGTACATCCGCACGAAGCTCGACGAAACCCCCGAGTTCCTCGCCGCCGAAACCACCACCACGCCGATCCGCGATACCTTCGCGAGCCAGAAACTGCGGCTGTTCATCGGCATGGGTATCGTCGTGCTCGGCACGGTGTCGACCTATCTCGTGCTGTTCATGCCGACCTTCGCGATCAAGCAGCTGGGTCTCGCGCCATCGGTGGCATTCGCGGCGATTGCGCTGGTGGGCGTGATCCAGCTGGTGTGCTCGCCGATCGTCGGGCATCTGTCGGATCGTCACGGACGCGTACGCATCATGCTCGTGCCCGCCGTGCTGCTGTTCCTGCTGATCTGTCCGGCGTTCAGCTATCTCGTCGCGCATCCGACCTTCGGCACGCTGATCGCCATGCAGATCGTGTTCGGCTTCCTGATGACCGCGTACTTCGGCTCATTGCCGGGGCTGCTGTCGGAAATCTTCCCGGTGCAGACGCGCACGACAGGTATGTCGCTCGCCTATAACATCGCGGTGACGATTTTCGGCGGCTTCGGGCCGTTCATCATTGCGTGGCTGATCCAGGCGACGGGCTCGAAAGTCGCGCCGAGCTTCTATCTGATGTTCGCCGCGGTGTTGAGCGTGATCGCGCTGATTGCAGCGCGTCGCAAGTTGGGCTTCCGGTGAATCGGGTTACGCGTTAGCGGTATCGCAGACGTTGTAAACGACAAAGGCCGGTTCATCATCGAACCGGCCTTTTGCTTTTGCGTTGCTTCCGAAGTATCAGACGCTTTCGATCAAACCTGCGCGCCCGCGTTCGGATCGCTCGGATCGTGGCGTTCCTTCTTGTCCTTGATCAGGTCTTCACGCTTGACGCCCAACCACATGGCCAGCGCCGCCGCGACGAACACCGACGAGTAGATACCGAACAGAATACCAACCGTCAGCGCGAGTGCGAAGTAGTGCAGCGTCGGGCCGCCGAACAGGAACATCGACAGCACCATCATCTGCGTACAGCCGTGCGTGATGATCGTACGCGACATCGTGCTCGTGATTGCGTGGTTGATGACTTCGATCACGCTCATCTTGCGTTCGCGGCGGAAGGTTTCGCGAATCCGGTCGAAGATAACCACCGACTCGTTCACCGAGTAGCCCAGCACGGCAAGCACGGCAGCCAGCACCGACAGCGAGAACTCCCACTGGAAGAATGCGAAGAAGCCGAGAATGATCACGACGTCGTGCAAGTTTGCGATCACGCCTGCGACTGCGTACTTCCACTCGAAGCGGAACGACAGATAGATCACGATGCCCGCGACCACGCACGCTAGCGCGAGCAGGCCGTCGGTGGCGAGTTCCTTGCCGACCTGCGGGCCGACGAACTCGACGCGCTGCAGCTTCGCGTTCGAATCCTGGCCCGTCAGCGCGGACATCACCTGGTCGCTCTGTTGCGCCGAGCTTAAGCCCTGCTTCAACGGCAGACGGATCAGCACGTCGCGCGAGGTGCCGAAGTTCTGCACCTGAGCGTCGGCGTAGCCGATTTTGGTCAGCGTTTCGCGCACCGGTTCAAGCGGCACGGCGCCCGGATACTGCACTTCGATCACGGTGCCGCCCGTGAATTCCACGGACAGATGCAGCCCGCGATGCAGCAGGAAAAACACGGCGGCGATGAACGTCAGCAACGAGATCGCGTTGAAGATCAACGCGCGCTGCATGAACGGAATGTCTTTACGGATGCGGAAAAATTCCATGTTCTCTTCTCCGGGACTCAGCGGGATGAACCCGGTTTGTTGGTGCCACCCGGCGCGTTGCGGTTGCGCAGCGTCGGCTTGGCAGCCTGGGCTTTCGCGCCGCCGGCGGGCGCCTTGGCCTTCGGCTTGGCCTTCGGCGCCGTCGCTGCGGCGATCGCGCGAGCCGTGTCGGTTTCCGTGTCCGTGTTGCCGAGATAAGCCGGTGCGCCCTCGGCGGCAGCGGGCTTCCACACCTGGCCGATCGCGAGCGATTGCAGCTTCTTCTTGCCGCCGTACCACACGTTCACCAGACCGCGCGAGAAGAACACGGCCGAGAACATCGACGTCATGATGCCGATACAGTGCACGACGGCGAAGCCGCGCACGGGGCCCGAGCCGAACGCGAGCAGCGCGAGACCGGCGATCAGCGTCGTCACGTTCGAGTCGAGAATCGTCGCCCATGCATGCGCGTAGCCGTTCTGGATGGCAAGTTGCGGCGGCGCGCCGTTGCGCAGTTCTTCACGCACGCGCTCGTTGATCAGCACGTTCGCGTCGATCGCCATACCGAGCGCGAGCGCGATAGCGGCAATGCCCGGCAAAGTCAGCGTGGCCTGCAGCATCGACAGAATGGCAATCAGCAGCAGCAGGTTCACCGACAGCGCGATCATCGAGATCAAACCGAACAGCATGTAGTACGCGATCATGAAGACGGCGATTGCCGCAAAGCCCCACACCACCGAGTGGAAGCCCTTCTTGATGTTGTCCGCGCCGAGGCTCGGGCCGATCGTGCGTTCTTCGATGATGTCCATCGGCGCCGCGAGCGAACCGGCGCGCAGCAGCAGCGCGAGATCGGCGGCGGCTTGCGGCGTGGGCTGGCCCGTGATCTGGAAGCGGTCGCCCAGTTCCGACTGGATCGTCGCGACCGTCAGCACTTCGCCCTTGCCTTTTTCGAACAGCACCATCGCCATCGGCTTGCCGATGTTGTCGCGCGACACGCTACGCACTGCGCGGCCGCCGGCGGAATCGAGACGGATGTTGACGGACGGACGCTGATGCTCGTCGAAGCCCGCCGATGCGTCGATGATGCGGTTGCCCGTGAAGATCACGGCCTTGCGCAGCAGCACGGGCGCGGCGTTGCCTTGCGTGAAGAGTTCATCGCCCGCCGGAACCGGGTCGCTCGGGTTCGGATGCAGGCCGTTCGGGTCGGCAAGGCGCGCTTCGAGCGTCGCCGTGCGGCCGATGATGTCCTTCGCCTTCGCCGTGTCCTGCACGCCCGGCAGTTCGACGACGATGCGGTCGGAGCCTTGCTGCTGGATCACCGGCTCGGCCACGCCAAGTTCGTTGACGCGGTTATGCAGCGTCGTGATGTTCTGCTTGAGCGCTGCGTCCTCGACCGTCTTCTGCACGGCCGGCGTGAACGTGCCCACCAACTGAAAACCGCCTGCCGGGTTCGGCTGAGCCGCCCACTGGAGTTCGGAGACTGCCGTCGTCAGTTGCTTGCGCGCGTTTTCTGCGACGTCCTGATCCGCGAAATTGACGACCACCGTCTGGCCGGTGCGGTTCACGCCGCCATCGCGGATGCCCTTGTCGCGCAGCAGCGTGCGCGCATCCGATGCGTCCGAATCCAGCTTCTTGTTCAGCGCGCCTGCCATGTCGACCTGCAGCAGGAAGTGCACGCCGCCGCGCAGATCGAGACCGAGGTACATGGGCAGTGCGTGCAGCGCGGTCAGCCAATGCGGCGACGCACTCTGCAGGTTCAACGCGACAATGTATTGCGGATCGCTCGGGTCGCTATTGAGCGCCTTTTGCAACAGGTCCTTCACGCGCAGCTGCGTGTCCGTGTCTTTCAGACGCACGCGGATATTGGCGTTCTGCGAGGAATTGTCGAACGTGACGTCGTCCGGCTTGATCTGGCTGGAGGCGAGCGCGCCTTCGACCTGCGACAGCGTGGCCGAGTCGAGCTTCACCGTTGCCTTGCCGCTCGACACCTGCACCGCCGGCGCTTCGCCGAAGAAGTTGGGCAGCGTGTACACGAGGCCGATGACGAGCGCCACCAGCATCACGACATACTTCCAGAGGGGATAACGATTCATGGGGTGGTCCAACGGGAGGTTGGCTTGAAAGCGATGCGTCCGGCGATGAGCGCGGCGGGCAGAAGCATGCGTGGTTTGCTTCGATCGACGCGAGGCCGCGCCGGACGCGAGAGAGCAGGCCTTACAGCGACTTCAGGGTGCCCTTCGGCAGAATGGTCGTCACCGACGACTTCTGCACGGTGATTTCCGTACCTTCAGCGATTTCGACGCCAACGTAGGCTTCGCCGACCTTGGTCACCTTGCCGACGATGCCGCCGTTCGTCACGACTTCGTCGCCCTTCGCCATGGCGGAGAGCATGTTGCGGTGTTCCTTCTGGCGCTTCATTTGCGGGCGAATCATGATGAAGTACAGCACCGCGAACATCAGAATCAGCGGCAGGAAGCTCATCAGGCTGGATTCGGCGCCACCAGCTGCACTGCCTTGCGCGAAGGCATCGGTAATGAACGACACGTTGGTCTCTCCGTTATAACAATCAAAAAAATCAGCCGGTTATTCTACCACCGGCCATTTGCGGGACGGCACCCGGAACGGGTTTTCCTGACGGCTTGTCAAGGGGCTTTGCCGATAATCCGAAAGTTAATTGTAATGTCTGACGCGCAATGTGGGAGAACGGTTTTTTCTTGCCCCTGACGTCGCGTTCAACCTTGCTCCGTCCCGCGCGCCCGGTTTTCGTGAAACACCTTCCTGAACGCGTCGAACATCTGCGCGTCGATGGCGTCGCGCATTTCCTGCATCAATTCCAGGTAGTAGTGCAGGTTGTGGATCGTGTTCAGCTGCGCGCCGAGAATCTCGCCGACGCGATGCAGATGGTGCAGATAGCCGCGCGTGAAATTGCGGCAGGTGTAGCAGCCGCATTGCTCGTCGAGCGGACGCAGCGAGTTCTTGTGCGTGGCATTGCGGATCTTGATGTCGCCGAAACGCGTGAAGAGCCAGCCGTTGCGCGCGTTGCGGGTCGGCATCACGCAGTCGAACATGTCGACGCCCGCCGAAACGCCCGCCACGAGGTCTTCCGGCGTGCCCACGCCCATCAGGTAGTGCGGCTTGTCGGCGGGCAGTTTCGGGCCGATATGGTTCAGCACACGCATCATGTCTTCCTTCGGCTCGCCGACCGACAGGCCGCCGATCGCGAGACCGTGGAAGCCGATCTCCGACAACCCCGCGAGCGATTCGTCGCGCAGGTCTTCGAACATGCCGCCCTGGACGATGCCGAACAACGCATTCGGATTGCCGAGCCGGTTGAATTCGTCGATCGAGCGCTTCGCCCAGCGCATCGACATGCGCATCGAATCGGCGGCGTCCTGGTGCGAAGTCGGCACGCCGTTGGTCGCGTAGGGCGTGCATTCGTCGAACTGCATCACGATGTCCGAGTTCAGCACTTTCTGGATCTGCATCGACACTTCCGGCGACAGGAAGAGCTTGTCGCCGTTGATCGGCGACGCGAACGTGACGCCGTCTTCGGTGATCTTGCGCAGGTCGCCGAGCGAGAAGACCTGGAAGCCGCCGGAGTCGGTGAGGATAGGGCGCTTCCAGCCCATGAAGCCGTGCAGGCCGCCGTGCGCCGCGATCGTTTCCAGACCGGGGCGCAGCCAGAGGTGGAACGTGTTGCCGAGAATGATCTGCGCGTGGATTTCTTCGAGTTCGCGCGGCTGGATCGCCTTGACGGTGCCGTACGTGCCGACGGGCATGAAGATCGGCGTTTCGACCACACCGTGGTTCAGCGTCAGTCGGCCGCGGCGCGCCTGGCCGTCGGTCTTGAGCAGTTCGAATTTGAGGCCGTTGTCGGGGCGAACGTGGTCGCCAAGGTAGGCGCCGTCGGCGCGTGCAGCGTTGTTATGACCGTCGGTCATTTTATTGACTCCGTTTGCAACCGGAATACAGTCCGGCGCAATGTGATGTGCGCCGCCGGAAGGCTCCCGGCGGCAGGTGGTGGATTATGCGTTAAGCGCGTCGTCGTTGCGCGTAAGTAGCATCGCGTCGCCGTAGCTGAAAAAGCGGTAGCGCTCGTCGATCGCATGCCGATACGCGGCGCGGATCGTCTCGATGCCCGCGAACGCCGACACCAGCATCAGCAGCGTCGACTTCGGCAGGTGGAAATTCGTCACCAGCCGGTCGACCACGCGGAACCGGTAACCCGGCGTGATGAAGATATCCGTCTCGGCGCTCGTCGCGGCGAGCGGCCGGCCAGCGGCATCGGCATCGCGTGCGGCGGCTTCGAGCGCGCGCATCGAGGTCGTGCCGACTGCGATCACGCGGTTGCCGCACGCCTTCGTCGCTGCGATCTTGTCGACCAGCGACTGCGGCAACTGATACCACTCGCTATGCATCTTGTGCTCGTCGATATTCTCGACGCGCACCGGCTGGAACGTGCCCGCGCCGACATGCAGCGTGAGCGTCGCGCGCTCGACGCCTTTCGCGTCGAGGCGCGCGAAGATCGAATCGTCGAAATGCAGGCCGGCCGTGGGCGCGGCGACGGCGCCGGGATTCTGCGCGTAGACCGTCTGATAGCGCGTTTCATCGAACGCGTCGGGGTCGTGCTCGATATACGGCGGCAACGGCAAGCGGCCGAACTGCTCGATCAGCGTCAGGCAGTCGTCGGGAAAATGCAGCGTGTAGAACGGCTCGACGCGTTCGCCGACGGTGACGTCGAACGCATCGGCGAGGCGCAGCGTCGTGCCCGCCGCCGGGCTCTTGCTGGCGCGGATCTGCGCCAGCGCGGTGCGTTCGCCCGTCAGACGCTCGATCAGCACTTCGATCTTGCCGCCACTGGCCTTCTGGCCGATGAAGCGCGCCTTCAGAACCTTGGTATCGTTGAAGACAAGCAGATCGCCGGACTCGATGCAGTCGGGCAGATCGGCAAAATGGCGATCGACGAGCGTCGCGGGCGAGGTTTGCCCGTTCACTTCGAGCAGACGGCTCGCGCTGCGCTGGGGCAACGCGACTTGCGCGATCAACTCGGGCGGCAGGTCGAAATCGAAATCGGAAAGCGTGAACATGCGGACTGGCTTGATGCGGTACTTGACGGGATTGCCCCCGGACGAACGCTTGGCTGATTCAACAGCGTCTACGACAGCGCCCGTCGAGCGGCTATGATTGCGGGACATTGCCGCAGCGGCCCTGTGTGCGCGCATCACTCACGCGCACTGGCCGTAAAACTTCTGAAGCCGATATTGTACTTGCGAAGCGACTCATGCCTTTGTCCGACACCCGTTCACCTCTCGAAACCGACGATGACAGCGCTCCGAAGAAGCGCCGCGCCGCGCGGAGCAAGGCGGATGCGGATGTGACCCAGGAGCCCGGCGTGCCTGCTGCGGAAGGCGCGAAAAAGCCCGCCGCCGCGAAGAAACCCACGCTCGCCAAAACCGCCGACAAGCTCGCGAAGCTGGGTCTCACGCGCGATATCGATCTGGTGCTGCATCTGCCGATGCGCTACGAGGACGAAACTTCGCTCACGCCGATCGGCGAGTTGCTGCCGGGCGGCATCGCGCAGACGGAAGGCGTCGTGTACGACAACGAGATCGCGTATCGGCCGCGCCGTCAGTTGCTGGTGAAAATGCGCGACGACGCGGGCGACGAACTGATTCTGCGCTTCCTCAATTTCTACGGCTCGCAGGTCAAGCAGATGTCGATTGGCGTGCGGCTGCGCGTGCGCGGCGACGTGCGCGGCGGTTTTTTCGGCATGGAGATGGTGCATCCGGCCGTGCGTGTCGTCGATGAAGACACGCCGCTGCCGCAGGCGCTCACACCCGTTTACCCAAGCACGGCGGGCGTTTCGCAAGCCTATCTTCGCAAGGCAATCGACAATGCGCTGGCGCGCACGTCGCTGCCCGAATTGCTGCCGGAACCCATCGAGCGGCAGTATCTGAAGCCGCTCGATGTGCCGCAACTGATGGATGCCGTGCGCACGCTGCATCATCCGAATTCGCATTCGGACGAGACGGCGCTGATCGACGGCACGCATCCCGCATGGACGCGTATCAAATTCGAGGAACTGCTGGCGCAGCAGTTGTCGCTCAAGCGCGCGCACGAGGAGCGCCATACGCGCGCCGCGCCCGCGATGCCGCGCCGCGAGCCGACCGATGAGGCGTCCCTGGTGACGCGTTTATTAAAGACGCTGCCGTTCTCGCTGACCAATGCGCAGCAGCGCGTGTGCGCGGAAATCGCGCAGGACCTGACGCAGCCGCATCCGATGCAGCGCCTGTTGCAAGGCGATGTCGGCAGCGGCAAGACGGTCGTCGCGGCGCTGGCCGCCGCGCAGGCCATCGACGCCGGTTATCAGGCCGCGATGATGGCGCCGACTGAAATCCTCGCCGAGCAGCACGCGCGCAAATTGCGCGGCTGGCTGGAGCCGCTCGGCGTATCGGTCGCGTGGCTCGCGGGCAGCCTGAAAACGAAGGAAAAGCGCAGCGCGATCGAAGCCGCCGCGCTCGGCACCGCGCAATTGGTGATCGGCACGCACGCGATCATTCAGGACGCGGTCGAATTCGCACGGCTCGGCCTCGTGATCGTCGACGAACAGCATCGCTTCGGCGTCGAGCAGCGGCTCGCGCTGCGCGCGAAGGCGCACAACGCCGCCGACGGCGCGCGCGACTTCCAGCCGCATCAGTTGATGATGTCGGCGACGCCGATTCCGCGCACGTTGGCGATGACGTACTACGCCGATCTCGATGTCTCGACGATCGACGAACTGCCGCCCGGCCGCACGCCGATCCTGACCAAGCTCGTCTCCGATGCGCGGCGCGAAGAAGTGATCGGCCGCGTGCGCGAGGCGGCGCTGACAGGCCGCCAGGTGTACTGGGTGTGTCCGCTGATCGAGGAAAGCGAGACGCTGCAATTGCAGACGGCCGTTGAAACGTACGAAACGCTCTTCGCCGCGCTGCCGGAACTGAAAGTCGGGCTCGTGCACGGGCGCCTCACGCCCGTCGAGAAAGCCACCGTAATGGACGCGTTCAGCCGCAACGAAGTGCAGTTGCTGGTCGCGACGACGGTGATCGAAGTGGGCGTCGATGTGCCGAATGCGTCGCTGATGGTGATCGAGCACGCGGAGCGTTTCGGCCTCGCGCAGTTGCACCAGTTGCGCGGGCGAGTGGGGCGGGGCAGCGCTGCATCCGTGTGCGTGCTGATGTACGCCGGGCCGCTGTCGATGACGGCCCGCGCGCGCCTGCAGACCATGCGCGAAACCACCGACGGCTTCGAAATCGCCCGGCGCGACCTCGAGATTCGCGGTCCGGGCGAGTTTCTCGGCGCGCGGCAGTCGGGCGCGGCGATGCTGCGCTTCGCCGATCTGGAAAACGACGGCTGGCTGATCGAGCCGGCGCGCGAGGCGGCCGCGACGCTGCTCGAGCAGTATCCGAACGTCGTCACGCAGCATCTTTTGCGCTGGCTGAACACGCGCGAACAATATCTGAAAGCCTGATGAATGCTGCGGCTGGAAGCGCTTGCGCACCGCACAACGGCTGAATCCGGCTAGAAGGTTGGCGAATTGGCCCCATAGGTGTATAACAGAAACCTATCGAATCTATCGCCCTGATTGGTCCCCAATGACCCTCACCGAACTGAAATATATCGTCGCGGTTGCGCGCGAGCGCCACTTCGGCCGCGCGGCAGAAGCGTGTTTTGTGAGCCAGCCGACGTTGTCCGTCGCAATCAAGAAGCTCGAAGACGAGCTGAACGTGCAGATTTTCGAGCGCGGCACGAGCGAAGTCAGCGTCACGCCGATTGGCGAGCAGATCGTCACGCAGGCGCAACGCGTGCTCGAACAGACGCTCGCCATCAAGGAAATCGCCAAGCAGGGCAAGGACCCGCTGCTTGGGCCACTTCGCCTGGGCGTCATCTATACGATCGGACCGTATCTGTTGCCGACGCTCGTCAAGCAGATGATCAAGCGCGTCCCGCAGATGCCGCTGATGCTGCAGGAAAATTACACGCTCAAGCTGATCGAGCTGCTGAAACAAGGCGAGATCGACGTCGCGATCATGGCGCTGCCGTTTCCAGAAACGGGTCTGATGCTGCGCCCGCTGTACGACGAGCCGTTCGTCGTCGCGCTGCCGTCGGGTCACGCGTGGGAGTCGCGCAGCAAGATCGATCCTGGCGATCTCAAGCAGGAAACCATGCTGCTGCTCGGTAGCGGCCACTGCTTCCGCGATCACGTGCTCGGTGTGTGCCCGGAACTGATGCGCTTCTCGCAGAACGCGGACGGCATCCAGAAGACCTTCGAAGGGTCGTCGCTGGAAACCATCCGGCATATGGTCGCGAGCGGCGTGGGCATTACCGTGCTGCCGCGCATGTCGGTGCATGAGGTGAAGCCGCACGCCGGCGGCGTCGATTCCGGGCTGCTCAGCTACGTGCCGTTCGACGAGCCGGTGCCGGACCGCCGTGTCGTGTTGGCCTGGCGCAAGAGTTTCACGCGGATGCCCGCGATCGATGCGATCTGCGACGCCATCGCGGCGTGTGATCTGCCGGGCGTGAGGAAGCTGGATTTGCCCGCCGCCGTCAATTAACTAACTGCCTTTGCAGCGACGCACGGGCAGCGGGTGCTGCCGCTGCGTCGCCTCCCGCCTTCTGCATGAGGCGGCGGCTATCGAATATATAAAATTAATCAAATCGCTGTTTTCGATAGTTTTCAATAAGATCTCCTCCATGGGTCCCAGCGATCCACCACTACAAACGGAGGAAATCATGCAGCCATTCACGTCTTCGCTGTTCAAGTCTGTTTCCCCATCGCCGCAGCAAGCGGCACCGAGCGGTAGCAACGCGTCCGGCTTCAGGACCATCGCGTTCTCGCTGCTCGTCGATCGCGCACTGTCCGCCTGATGGCGCGCTGCACGTCTCCTTCCCATTCGAAGTAGCCAAAACCGAATCAGCAGGACCGCATTCCTTAGGATCACCCGGAGAACAATTATGTCTGAACGCAATCTCACCACCGCCTCGGGCGCACCCGTCGCCGACAACCAGAACTCGCTGACGGCTGGCCCGCGCGGCCCGTCGCGCTGCAGGACGTGTGGCTGATCGAAAAGCTCGCGCACTTCGACCGTGAAGTGATTCCCGAGCGCCGCGTTCACGCGAAGGGTTCGGGCGCGTTCGGCACGCTCAAGGTAACGCACGACATCTCGCGCTATACGAAGGCGAAAGTGTTTGCGGAAGTCGGCAAGGAAACGCCGCTGTTCATGCGCTTTTCGACGGTGGCGGGCGAGCGTGGCGCCGCCGACGCTGAACGCGACGTGCGTGGCTTCTCGATCAAGTTCTATACGGAAGAGGGCAACTGGGACGTGGTCGGTAACAACACGCCCGTGTTCTTCATCCGCGATCCGTTGAAGTTTCCGGACTTCATCCACACGCAAAAGCGCGATCCGTACACGAACATGCGCAGCGCGACGAATGCGTGGGACTTTTTCGCGCATCATCCTGAGTCGCTGCATCAGGTGACGATCGTGATGAGCGATCGCGGCATTCCGAAGAATTATCGGCAGATGCACGGCTTCGGCTCGCACACGTATTCGTTCATCAACGCCGACAACGAGCGCTTCTGGGTGAAGTTCCACTTCAAGTCGATGCAGGGCATCGAGAACTACACCGACGAAGAGGCCGCTCAAGTGGTCGCGCGCGATCGTGAAAGCGGGCAGCGTGACCTGGTCGGATCGATCGACGAGGGCAACTTTCCGAAGTGGCGCTTTCAGATTCAGGTGATGCCGGAAGCGGACGCGGCGACGTATCGCTACAACCCGTTCGACGTCACGAAGGTCTGGCCGTACAAGGATTACCCGCTGATCGACGTCGGCGTGATCGAATTGAACCGCAACGCGCAGAACTACTTCTCGGATGTCGAACAGGCGGCGTTCACGCCGGCGAATGTGGTGCCGGGCATCGGCTTTTCGCCGGACCGTCTGTTGCAAGGGCGTCTGTTCTCGTATGGCGACACGCAACGCTATCGCCTTGGCGTGAATCACCATCTGATTCCCGTGAACGCGTCGCGCGCGCCGAACGTGCGCTCGTTCCATCGTGACGGCGGCATGCGTGTGGACGGCAACCTCGGTGGCAACGTGAACTACGAACCGAACCGCTTCGGCGACTTCGCGCAGGACCGTAACGCGATCGAGCCGCCGCTCGCGGCAGGCAATGTCGATCACTACAACCATCGTGAGGACGATGACTACTACAGCCAGCCGGCCGCGCTGTTCCGGATCTTCGACGACGCGCAGCGTGCACGTCTGTTTAGCAACATCGCGCGGGCAATCGAAGGCGTGCCCGCAGATATCGTCGCGCGCCAGGTCGAGCACTTCCGCAAGATCGACCCGGCGTACGCGGAAGGCGTGATCGCGGCAATCGAGGCGTTGGCGCAAGCGAACGCGAAGTAACGTATCAATGAGTGGACGGCGGCAAGGTGCTGCCGTCCACGCGGAGAAAGATCATGGTTCAGATGGTGATGAACGCAGTTGGTTTTCAGGCAGGCAATGCACGTAACGCTCGCGATGCCCGCAGCGTCGCGCAACAGGTGAACGGCCCCGTGCTTTTCCGGAAGCTCGTGGGTTTCGTGATCCTCGGCAGTGGCTATGTGACGATCGTCGCGAGTCTCGTGCACGCAGTTCACGGATGACGCATCGCGCATGGCCATGGGTGGTCTGGAAGGCATGAGCAGCGCGGCGTTGGGTCTCGCGAACGGTTGTCAGTTCTACGATAAACTGGCGGGCGTTCGAGCGTTGAACGATTGCACACGCGCAGTTCCGGGCATGCAGACCGGTTCGTATCACTCTTAAAAGGAGTCATCATGGCCAAGAAAGAAGCCGTACAGCACGTCAATATTGGTATCAGCGACAAGGATCGCAAGAAAATCGCAGAAGGTCTCTCGCGTCTTCTCGCCGACACTTACACGCTCTACCTGAAGACCCACAACTTCCATTGGAACGTGACGGGTCCGATGTTCAACACGCTGCATCTGATGTTCGAAACGCAGTACACGGAACTGGCCTTGGCCGTCGATCTGATCGCCGAGCGCATTCGCGCACTGGGCGTCGCGGCGCCGGGCAGCTACAAGGAATTCGCGAAGCTGTCGTCGATCGCTGAAGCGGACGGCGTGCCCGCCGCGGAAGACATGATCCGCCAGCTGGTGGAAGGCCAGGAATCCGTGGTGCGCACCGCGCGCGCGATCTTCCCGGTGACGGACGCGGCCCACGACGAGCCGACGGCCGACCTGCTGACACAACGCATGCAGACGCACGAAAAGAACGCGTGGATGCTGCGCTCGATGCTGGCGTAATCGCTGTCGCAGCGAAGCGCGGGCGTTGTATGAAGCGCTCGCCGCCGCGCTGCAGATGTGGCAAAGAAAGCCCGGCGGGTTAGATTCCGCCGGGCTTTTGCTTTGTGTCTGCGCGTTCGAAAGGGCTTGCCACGCGCGCTGCTCTAAAATACGGGAATCGAATCTCCGCGCACCGCCATGTTCGCCCGACTCCCGCTCTATCTGCGCCTTGTCCGCATGGACAAGCCAATCGGCAGCCTGCTGCTGCTGTGGCCCACTCTCAACGCGTTGTGGATCGCGTCGGACGGGCATCCGTCGCTGTCCTTGCTGGTGATCTTCGCGCTCGGCACGATACTGATGCGCTCGGCCGGCTGCGCGATCAACGACTACGCGGATCGCGACTTCGATCGCTATGTGAAGCGCACCGAAAACCGGCCGATCACGTCAGGCAAGATCAAGGCATGGGAAGCCGTGGCTTTGGCAGCGGGTCTTTCGCTGATTGCGTTCCTGTTGATCCTGCCGCTCAATGCGCTGACGAAGGAGTTGTCGGTGGCCGCGCTATTCGTCGCCGGCACGTATCCGTTCACGAAGCGCTTCTTCGCGATTCCGCAGGCGTATCTGGGCATCGCGTTCGGCTTCGGCATTCCAATGGCGTTCGCCGCCATCCAGAACCAGGTGCCGCTGCTCGCGTGGGTGATGCTGATTGCGAACGTGTTCTGGTCAGTCGCGTACGACACCGAATACGCGATGGTCGATCGCGACGACGACATCAAGATCGGCATTCGCACGTCCGCCTTGACGTTCGGCCGCTTCGACGTGCTCGCGATCATGCTCTGCTATGCGGTGACGCTCGGTATCTATGTGGGCATCGGCGTTGCGCTGAGCTTCGGCGTGCTGTACTGGATCGGTCTTGCCGCGGCGGCGGGCTGTGCCGTCTATCACTACACGCTGATCAAGGGCCGTGAACGCATGCCGTGTTTCGCAGCGTTTCGCCATAACAACTGGCTCGGCGGCGCGTTGTTCGCGGGCATTGCCGCGCATTACGCGGCACAGGCGTTCTAGACGCTACTGCCAGTGTCCGGCGAGACGAAGCATGCGCATCGCTGCTTCGTCCGCCCGTGCCATTCAGGCACGCGACATCACTGCTTGCCGAATTCCTCGCCCATTTCACGCGCACGCGCGTCCGCAGCCAGCGCGCCGCGCACGATTGCGTCCTTCACGCCTTGCGCGTCGAATGCGGCGAGCGCGGCGGCCGTCGTACCGCCCTTCGACGTTACCCGCTCGCGCAGCACGCTGGCCGGCTCGCCCGACTGCGCAGCGAGTTGCGCCGCGCCCGTGAACGTCGCGACGGCCAGCGCACGGCCTTGCTCTTCGTCCATGCCTAGCTGACGTGCCGCTTCCTGCATCGCCTCGATGAAATAGAACACGTAGGCCGGGCCGCTGCCTGAGATCGCGGTGACGGCGTCGATCTTCGCTTCGTCGTCGAACCACACCGTTTGGCCGACCGCGCCGAGCACCTGCGAGGCCAGTTCGCGTCCCGCTGCATCGACGCATTCCATCGCGACGAGTCCCGTCACGCCCATGCCGATCAGCGCAGGCGTGTTCGGCATGGTGCGCACGAGACGCGCGTGACCGCCGAGCCAGCGCCCGAGATCCGCGCCGCGAATGCCCGCGACGATGCTGATGACAAGTTGCGACGCCGACAGATGCGGCGCTAGCGCTGCTGCGACGTCCTTGACGATCTGCGGCTTCACGGCGAGCACGATGGCATCGAACGATTGCAGCGACGCATCCGCCGCAGCGCTCGTGCCGATGCCAAATTGCTGCTCGCTGCGCTTGCGCGCGTCTTCGTTGGGATCGATTGCACGGATATCCGACGGCGTAACGCCACGCTTGATCAGACCGCCGATGAGTGCAGCGGCCATGTTGCCGCCGCCGATGAAGGCAATTTTCATGATGTTCGGAAGTTCAGTGAGAGTAATCGCGGGCACCGAAGATCGCCGTGCCGACGCGCACGATGGTCGCGCCTTCGAGCACGGCTGCTTCGAGATCGCCCGACATGCCCATCGACAGCGTGTCGAGTTCGAGACCTTCCGCGCGCAGTTTTTCAAACAGCTCGCGCAACGCGCGATGCGGCACGCGTTGCTGCTCGACGTTGCCCGCCGGTTCGGGAATCGCCATCAGGCCGCGTAGACGCAGCCTGGGCAGCGCGGCGATCTGGCGCGCGACCTCGATGGCTTCGTCCGGCATCACGCCGCTCTTCGATGCCTCGCCGCTGATGTTCACCTGCAGGCACACATTGAGCGGCGGCAGCGCATCCGGCCGCTGCTCGGACAAACGTTGCGCGATTTTCAGCCTGTCGACGGAATGCACCCAGTCGAAATTTTCAGCGACAGGACGCGTCTTGTTCGATTGCAGCGGCCCGATGAAATGCCAGTCGAGCGATGCGCGCAGATCGGACAGCGCCTCGATTTTCGTCAGGCTTTCCTGTACGTAGTTTTCACCGAACGCGCGCTGGCCCGCGGCATGCGCGGCGCGAACGTCTTCAGCGGGGAACGTCTTGGAGACGGCCAGCAGCGCAACGGAACGCGGATCGCGGCCCGCGACCTGCGCGGCGAGGGCGATGCGCTGATGCACTGCGTCGAGATTGTGAGCGAGAGCGGGCATGAAACGTTGAGTACCGATGCGAGGGGCGACGAATTGAATTATACGGACGCCGCCCGCGCGTCACGACCTGGCCGAACGGCCAGGTTGCGCGCAACCCGTCCGTAACCGATCCTGTCGATCAGGACGCGAGCATGTGCTCGACGAGTTCGATCCAATGCACGACAGGCGTGGAGGTGCCGCTTTGCAGATGCGCAATGCAACCCACATTCGCAGACACGATGATCTGTGGCTCCTGTGCCTTCAGCTTTTCCAGCTTCTGGTTGCGCAATGCGTACGAAAGCGCGGGCTGCGTGAGCGAATAGGTACCCGCCGAGCCGCAGCACAGATGGCTGTCGGCGGGTAGCCTGACGTCGATGCCGAGCGCGTTCAGCAGGTGCTCGACCTTGCCGCGAATCTGCTGGCCATGTTGCAGCGTGCAGGGTGGGTGATACGCCACCGTGTGTATCGCGCGGCGGCGCGTGAGCGGCGTCAGCGCTTCTTCGAAGTCCGGCAGGATTTCGCTGATGTCGCGCGTCAGTTCGACAATGCGTTTCGCTTTTTCCGCGTAAGCCGGGTCGTTGCGCAACAGGTGCGCATATTCCTTGACCGTCGCGCCGCAGCCCGAGGCGTTCATCACGATCGCTTCAGCGCCCTGTTCGACATGCGGCCACCACGCGTCGATGTTTTGCCGCACGTCGTCGAGCGCTTCGTCGTTGTAGCCGAGGTGCAGGCGGATTGCGCCGCAACAGCCTGCTTCCGGCGCAATCACGGTCTGAATGCCGAGCGCGTCCAGCACGCGTGCCGTCGCAATGTTGACGTTCGGCATCATCGAAGGCTGCACGCAGCCCGCCAGCATCAGCATCTTGCGCGGATGGGTGGCCGTCGGCCATTCGAGCTGGCGTTGACGTTGCGGTACCTTGTCGCGCAGTTTCTTCGGCAGCAGCGGGCGGAAGTGCTGGCCAAGCCGCATCGCGGGCGTGAACAGCGTGCTGTTCGGCACGAAGCTCGCCAGCATCCGGCGCATCACGCGCTGGCCGAACGGGCGCGGCACTTTCTCTTCGGTGAGCTTGCGGCCTATCTCGATGAGCTTGCCGTACTGCACGCCCGAAGGGCAGGTCGATTCGCAGTTGCGGCACGTGAGACAACGGTCCAGATGCAGTTGCGTGCTGCGCGTGACGGGCGTGCCTTCCACCATCTGCTTGATCAGATAGATACGCCCGCGCGGACCGTCGAGCTCGTCGCCGAGCAGCTGATAGGTCGGGCAGGTGGCCGTGCAAAAGCCGCAATGCACGCATTTGCGCAGGATAGCTTCGGCTTCTTCACCGTCCGGCGTGTTGCGCATGAAGTCGGCGAGATTGGTTTGCATCAGGCGCTCAGAAGTCGGAGTACAACCGGCCGCGGTTGAAGATGCGGGCGGGGTCGAAGGCGGCTTTCAGGCCGCGATGGATTTTCATCAACGGTGCGGGCAGCGGCGTGAACACGCCTGCACCTCGGTCGTAGCCGAGGCCGGTGCGGAAGATCGTCGCGTGGCCGCCCGCCTGTTTCGCGCTGATGCGCACGGTCTGCGCATCGGCGTCGGTGATCCACCAGCGTTGCGCGCCGCCCCATTCCATCAACTGTGCGCCGGGCAGTTGCAGCGGCTCGGTGATGGTCGGCAGCGCGAGGCGCCAGAGCGCGGATTTCGGCGCGATCGCCGCAAAGAACGGGTCGGTCTGTTCGCGCAAGCCCGCCCAGAAGCGTTCGGCTTCGACGGCATCGACCACTTCGCCGCCCAGCGACGTGCGCGCTGACTTGACGGCCGCTTCGGCGCCGCCCAGCCGTACGGCAAGCGTGCCATGTCGCCACGCGCTGCCCGTGATGGGAAGCGGGCGGCCGCCCCATTCGTTGAGCTTGCGGACGGCGTCGGTGCCGTTCATGTCGAACTTGAGCGTCGCTTCGGACTTCGGACGCGGCAACACCTTGACGGACAACTGGAGAATCAGCCCGAGCGTTCCTAGAGAACCCGCCATCAGCCGGGATACGTCATAACCCGCGACGTTCTTCACGACCTGGCCGCCGAACGTCAGCACCTGGCCCTGGCCGTTCATGACGACGGCGCCGAGCACGAAGTCGCGCGCCGCGCCCGCCGAATGACGGCGCGGACCAGCGATTCCAGCCGCAATGCAGCCGCCAAGCGTGGCTTGCGGGCCGAAGTGAGGCGGCTCGAAAGCGAGCATCTGGTCGTGTTCGGCAAGCGCCGCTTCGATTTCGAGGAGCGGCGTGCCGGCGCGCGCCGTGATGACCAGTTCGGCCGGATCGTAGGCGATGACGCCGCGATGCGCGCGCGTGTCGAGGACCTCACCCTGCAATGACTGGCCGTACCAGTCCTTCGTGCCACCGCCACGTATGCGGATCGGCTGCTGCGCGGCCGTGGCCGCTCGAACCCGTTCCGACCACG
The DNA here is from genome assembly GCF_013426915.1 of Paraburkholderia sp. PGU19. GTDB lineage: Bacteria > Pseudomonadota > Gammaproteobacteria > Burkholderiales > Burkholderiaceae > Paraburkholderia. Next base: position 3,199,523 of record NZ_AP023179.1, on the reverse strand, counting down.
CGGCGACGATGTCGTCCTCTTTCATAGTGCGTTGCTTCGTTGTAGTGCTTTCGATTGTACCGAGGCAAGCCGCGCTCGCAACCCGGTTCGGACCCGTATAAAACTACTGCTGCGCTTATGCGTTATCTCGGTTCATCGCGAGCATGGTCCGGCAGCGCAAGAAGGTGCTCAAAAACGAGGCAGATCAGGGTGAGGCAGCAGCCCTCCGCGCACATGCATCTTGCCGTACTCGGCGCAGCGGGCGCGCGTCGGGATGCCCTTGTCGGGATTGAGCAGGCAGGCGGGATCGAAGGCGCGCTTGACCGCGTGGAACGCATCGCGTTCTTCCGGCGAAAACTGCACGCACATCGAATTGATTTTCTCGATGCCCACGCCATGCTCGCCCGTCACCGTTCCACCCAGTTCGACGCATGTTTCGAGAATGTCGCAGCCGAATGCCTCGGCGCGGTGCCACTCGTCGAGATCGTTGCCGTTGAACAGGATCAGCGGATGCATGTTGCCGTCGCCCGCATGGAACACGTTGATGCAGCGCAGGTTGTACTTCTTTTCCATCTCTTCGATGCGCGCGAGCAGCGGCCCGATGCTGCGGCGCGGCACGGTGCCGTCCATGCAGTAGTAGTCGGGCGAAATACGGCCGGCGGCCGGGAACGCATTCTTGCGGCCCGACCAGAAGCGCAGCCGCTCGGCCTCCGTGCGCGAAATCTGGATGCGCGTGGCGCCATGCTCGCGCAACACGGCCGTCATCCGGACGATTTCTTCGCTCACTTCCTCGGGCGTGCCGTCCGACTCGCACAGCAGGATGGCCGCCGCGTCGAGGTCGTAACCTGCTTGCACGAATTCCTCGACGGCGCGCGTGGCTGGCTTGTCCATCATCTCCAGTCCGGCGGGGATGATGCCCGCGGCGATGATGCCCGCGACGGCGTCGCCGCCTTTCACGACATCGTCGAAACTCGCCATGATGACCTGCGAGGCCTGCGGCTTGGGAATCAGCTTGACGGTGACTTCCGTGACGATCGCGAACATACCTTCACTGCCGATCACGACAGCGAGCAGATCGAGGCCCGGGGCGTCCGGGCTGAGCGAGCCGAACTCGACGATCTCGCCTTCCATCGTGACCGCGCGCACGCGCATCACGTTATGGACGGTCAGTCCGTACTTCAGGCAGTGCACGCCGCCGGAATTTTCCGCGACATTGCCGCCGATCGTGCAGGCGATCTGCGACGAAGGGTCGGGCGCATAGTAAAGGCCGTAAGGCGCGGCCGCTTCCGAGATCGACAGGTTGCGCACGCCTGGCTGCACGGTCGCCGTGCGGGCATACGGGTCGACTTCGATGATCTTGCGAAAGCGCGCGAGCGACACGACGACGCCATGCCGGATCGGCATCGCGCCGCCCGACAGGCTCGTGCCCGCGCCGCGCGGCACGATCGGCACGTTCAACCGGTGGCAGATCTGCACGATGCGCTGCACCTGCGATTCCGTCTCGGGCAACGCGACGGCCAGCGGCAAGCGCCGATATGCGGCAAGACCGTCGCACTCGTACGCGACAGTGTCTTCCTCACGATACAAAAGGCAATGCGTTGGCAGCACGGCCATCAACGCCTGCACGACTTCGCGCTGACGTTGCGCAAGCATCTCGGGCGAAAGCTCGGGGGACAGCTCGCCGGGTGCGTTCATGGAATGTCTCCTCCATCGACGGCCGCGCGCGTCGTTGCGCTGCGCAGCCAGCTCTACGGTTACGCCTGGCCTAGGCCCACGTAAAGATCTTGCCCGGATTCATCAGGTTGCGCGGATCGAGCGAATGCTTGATCGAGCGCATCACGTCGACAGCAACGGGGCCATGTTCTTCGACCAGAAAGCCCATCTTGTGCAGGCCCACGCCATGTTCGCCCGTGCAGGTGCCGTCCATGCGCAGCGCGCGCTGCACGATGCGATGATTCAGGCGCTCCGCTTCCTCCAGTTCTTCAGGCTTGTTCGGGTCGATCAGCATCGCGACGTGGAAGTTGCCGTCGCCGACGTGCCCGACGATCGGGCAGGGCAGCGGCGAGGCTTTCAGATCTTCTTCCGTTTCGACCACGCATTCGGCGAGCCGCGAGATGGGCACGCAAACGTCGGTGGTGACGGCGCGGCTGCCGGGCTTGAGTTGCAGCATCGCAAAGTACGCGTTGTGACGCGCGTTCCACAGACGGCTGCGGTCTTCCGGACGCGTTGCCCACTCGAAGCCTTCGCCGCTATTCTGCGCGGCGATTTCCTGTACCAACTCAGCTTGTTCCTTCACGCCGGCTTCCGTGCCGTGAAACTCGAAGAACAGCGTGGGCGCTTCGCGCAGCGTCAGGTTCGAATGACGGTTGATCGAGCGGACGGCGAGCGAATCGACGAACTCGACGCGCGCGATCGGCACGCCGATCTGGATGGTTTCGATCACCGCGCGCACGGCATCGCCCATTGAAGGGAACGTGCAGACAGCCGCCGATACTGCTTCCGGCTGCGGGTACAGGCGCACGGTGATTTCCGTGATGACGCCGAGCGTGCCTTCCGAGCCGACGAACAGGCGCGTGAGGTCGTAGCCCGCCGACGACTTGCGCGCGCGCGTGCCTGTCTGGGTCACGCGGCCATCCGCGAGCACGACGGTCAGGCCGAGTACGTTTTCGCGCATCGTGCCGTAGCGCACGGCGTTCGTGCCCGACGCGCGCGTCGCCGACATCCCGCCGATGCTCGCATCGGCGCCGGGGTCGATCGGGAAGAACAGACCTGTGTCCCGCAACGCTTCGTTCAACTGTTTACGCGAAATGCCGGGCTCGACGGTGACGGTCAGATCTTCCGCGTTGATCGACAGCACGCGGTTCATTCCCGAGAGATCGATCGACACGCCGCCTTGCACGGCGAGCAGATGGCCTTCGAGCGAAGAACCGTTGCCATACGGAATGATGGGCACGTCGTATTGACCGCACAGCTTGACGATGCTCTGTACGTCTTCTGTGCTGTGCGCGAAGACGACGGCGTCGGGCAGTTGCGGATCGAATGGCGACTCGTCGCGGCCGTGATGGGTTCGGACGGCTTCGGACGTGGATACACGTTCGCCGAATGCCGACTTGAGCGCAGTGAGAAGTTCAGGAGGAAAGGGGCGGCGCACGGGGGCGGGCGGCACGGGATGGTTCACCTGCGTCTCCTGTTGGCGAATATTCTGATGGTTGATGCCCATTTTACGCCCATCGACGGGTGGCGCGGCGTCATGCGTGCAGACGGCGCGGCAAGGGTTAGCCCCATCATCCTTATAATGGATCGAAGCTGAACGGCATGTTGCGATATATCCGGACGGATGCATCGCGGAACATTATGAGGACACGGACATCATGGGCAACCGCTTGAGCAAGATCGCGACGCGCACGGGCGACGACGGCACCACAGGTCTCGGCGACGGCAAGCGTGTGCGCAAGGACGACGCGCGCATTGCCGCAATCGGCGACGTCGATGAACTGAATTCGAATATCGGCGTGCTGCTGTGCGAAACCTTGCCCGACGATGTCCGCGCCGCGCTCACGTCGATCCAGCACGATCTGTTCGATCTCGGCGGCGAACTATGCATCCCGGGCCATTCGATGATTGCCGATACCCATCTCGCGCAACTCGATGCCTGGCTTGCCGAACACAACGCGACGCTGCCGCCGCTCAAGGAGTTCATTTTGCCGGCAGGCACGCGCGCCGCTTCGCTTGCGCATGTGTGCCGCACCGTCTGCCGGCGCGCGGAACGCGCGATCGTCGCGCTCGGCGCTGTCGAGGCGATCAACGATGCGCCGCGCCGGTATGTGAACCGGCTGTCCGATCTGCTGTTCGTGCTGGCACGCGTGCTGAACCGCGTGGACGGCGGCGCCGACGTGCTATGGCGGCACGACCGCGGCGCGAACGGGCCGGACACGCAGCGCGGCGAATAGCGGTGCGACCTGCAACGACGCTCAACCGACCGCAAGCGTCACAGGCTTACCGATACGGCTCATCATTTCGACAAGCGTGTCGATAGTGAACTTGGCCGTCTCCATGACGACGGCGCGGTCGCGCGCGTCGGTGATTTCCCCGTCATGCCAGCTTGTAGCCTGCGTCTGTTTCTGGATGCAGCGCGGTGCATGTACGGTTTCGACAAAAATGGCGACGTACATCACGCGAAAGGCGCCTTCCTGGAAGCCCGCTTGGCGGCGTGGCTCATCTGGAAAGGAGAGATCAACGCTCGTTCGCGAACATCGATACGAGATTCGAACGTACAGAAAGTCCCCATGATGCGCGATTCGGCCGAATGGCCAAAAAAAAGCCCGGCTGCATGAGCCGGGCACAATGTGCGCAGGAGGGACGCGCGGCGTTCAGTTGCCGCTGCCGCGCGCAATGCGGCGCTGCTTGACGGCGTCCGCGAGACCTTCCAGCACGCCGATGCTGTCGTCCCAGCCGATGCAGGCGTCCGTGACGCTCTGGCCGTAGGTCAACTCGCAGCCTTCCTGCAGATCCTGACGGCCTGCGACCAGATGCGATTCGACCATCACGCCGACGATGCGCTCGTCACCCGCCGCGATCTGGCGGCCGATATCCGCGCACACGGGAATCTGGTTCTCGTGCTTCTTCGAGCTGTTGGCGTGGCTCGCGTCGATCATCAGGCGCGCGGCAAGGCCGGCCTTGCCGATGTCGCTGCACGCGGCGTTCACGCTGTCGGCGTCGTAGTTCGTCGTCTTGCCGCCGCGCAGGATGATATGGCAGTCCTCATTGCCTGCCGTCGAGACGATGGCCGAATGGCCACCCTTGGTCACCGACAGGAAATGGTGCGGCTGCGATGCCGCCTTGATCGCGTCGACGGCGATCTTCACGTTGCCGTCGGTGCCGTTCTTGAAGCCGACGGGACACGACAGGCCCGACGCGAGTTCACGATGCACCTGGGACTCCGTCGTGCGCGCGCCGATCGCGCCCCACGAGATCAGATCGGCGATGTACTGCGGGCTGATCATGTCGAGGTATTCGGTGCCGGCGGGCAGCCCCAGCTCGTTGATCTTCACCAGCAGTTCGCGCGCGGCGCGCAGGCCGTCGTTGATCTTGAAGCTGTTGTCCATGTACGGGTCGTTGATGAGGCCCTTCCAGCCCACCGTCGTGCGCGGCTTTTCGAAGTACACGCGCATCACGACTTCCAGTTCGCCAGCGAAGCGCTTGCGCTGCTCGATCAGGCGGCCGGCGTATTCCATCGCGGCCTTCGGGTCGTGAATCGAGCACGGCCCGATGATGACGATCAGACGGTCGTCCATGCCGTGCAGGATCCGATGCATCGACTGGCGCGCGTTGAAGATCAGGTCCGACACCTTCTCGTCGCACGGGAATTCGCGGATCAGGTGCGCGGGCGGCGTCAGTTCTTTCAATTCGCGGATGCGGACATCGTCGGTATTGTGCGGGGGCATGGGTTTCTCCTCGATTCGTTTAGTAGCGCGGTTCGAGCGGTCTGCTATCTGACGACGGCGCCGCAGCGAACAGGTCAACAGGCTAAAAAGGTCACAGTCAAAGTTGTTAGGGACGAAAAAAAACCGCCAGACTCGCTGGCGGTTTTTTCGGGAATTCTGGGTGCCTATGTACGTTCACACCCCTCTCGATCCGCCAGCGGTCTGAGATGCCCAAAAGAAATAAAAATAAAACTTGGCGGACATGGCGAAAATGGGATGGCTCGTCAAAAAGGTTGATTGCCTTTATAACCCGAGGTTTGCTCGGCTGGCAAGCTGCGGGCACCAAAAATGCGGAAAATCCGCACGTTTCACGCTTGGGACGCGTGAAACGTGCGAGACGTAAAAAATCACACCGTGCCGCCGACCGTCATCCTGTCGATGCGCAGCGTAGGTTGACCGACGCCGACGGGCACGCTCTGGCCTTCCTTGCCGCACACGCCGACGCCCGTATCCAGCGACATGTCGTTGCCGATCATGCTCACATATTTGAGCGACTCCGGGCCACTGCCGATCAGCGTCGCGCCCTTGACGGGATACGTGATCTTGCCGTTTTCGATCATGTACGCCTCGGATGCCGAGAACACGAACTTGCCGTTCGTGATATCGACCTGGCCGCCGCCGAAGTTCACCGCATACAGACCGTTCTTCACGGAAGCGATGATTTCCTGCGGGTCTTTGTCACCGTTGAGCATGTACGTGTTGGTCATGCGCGGCATCGGCAGTGCGGCGTACGATTCGCGGCGCGCGTTGCCCGTCACGGGCATTTTCATCAGGCGCGCATTCAGCGTGTCCTGGATGTAACCCTTCAGGATGCCGTCTTCGATCAGCGTCGTGCACTGCGTCGGGTTGCCTTCGTCGTCGATGTTGAGCGACCCGCGGCGGTTCGGCAGCGTGCCGTCGTCGACCACTGTCACGCCCTTCGCCGCAACCTGCTCGCCGATGCGTCCGGCGAATGCCGACGAGCCCTTACGGTTGAAGTCGCCTTCCAGACCGTGGCCGATCGCTTCGTGCAGCAGCACGCCGGGCCAGCCCGGTCCGAGCACGACGGTCATCGCGCCAGCCGGGGCCGGACGCGCGTCGAGATTCACCAAAGCCGCGTGCACGGCGTCGTCGACGTACTTCGACAGGAGTTCGTCCGTGAAATAGCCGTAGTCATAGCGTCCGCCGCCACCGCCGCTGCCGATTTCGCGGCGACCGTTCTGCTCGGCGATCACCGTCACCGAAACGCGCACGAGCGGACGGATGTCCGCCGCCAGCGCGCCGTCGCTGCGCGCGACCAGCACGACGTCGTATTCACCCGCGAGGCCCGCCATCACCTGCGTGATGCGCGGATCGCGGCCGCGCGCCATCTGTTCGATGCGCTCGAGCAGCTTGACCTTCGCGGTTGCGTCGAGCGAATGCAACGGGTCGGAGGGCAGATACAGATCGCGCCCGGACACGCCTGTGAGCGTCGATGCCGCCTTGATCTTCTGCTTGCCGCCGCCCGCTTTCGCGATCGCGCGCGTGGCGATCGCGGCCTGGCGGATCGCTTCGGGCGACAGATCGTCCGAATAGGCGAACGCCGTGCGGTCGCCCGACACGGCGCGCACGCCGACCCCCTGGTCGATGCTGAAGCTGCCCGATTTGACGATGCCTTCTTCGAGGCTCCACGCTTCGCTGCGCGTGGCCTGGAAGTAGAGGTCGGCGTAGTCGACGCGATGCGTGAAGATTTCTGCGAGCGTGCGGGTCAGCACGCCTTCGTCGAGGCCGTACGGCGTGAGGAGTACGTCTTTGGCCGTCGCGAGATTACGGATGCTGGGTTCGATGATGTTCATGCGAAGTTCGCTCGATTCAGGGTATTCGGTGGGTGCACGCCAGTCAGATGGGTGACGTTGGCGGCACTTTCAATACGTGCGGTTCATGTCAAACGTAATCAGCTGAGCACGCGGTGACGCCAGGCCGGCAGACTCTGCCGGACTTCGTCGATACGTGAGCGCTCGATATTGCCCGCGACGACGCCCGCGCCTTCGTCGCGCACGTCGATGATTTCGCCCCACGGGTCGATCAGCATGGTGTGGCCCCACGTGCGCCGGCCGTTCTCATGCTTGCCGCCCTGTGCGGCGGCGAGCACATAGCACTGGTTCTCGACGGCCCGCGCGCGCAGCAGCGTTTCCCAGTGCGCGCGGCCCGTCGTGTACGTGAAGGCGGACGGCACGACGATCAGCGCGCAGTCGCCCATGCGCCGGTACAGCTCGGGAAAGCGTAGATCGTAGCAGACGGACAGGCCGACGCGCCCGAACGGCGCGTCGAACGTGCGGACGGTGTCGCCGGGGCGGATCGTGCGCGCCTCGTCGAACGATTCTTCGCCTTTCTCGAAGTTGAACAGATGGATCTTGTCGTAGCGCGCGGCCTCGTTGCCCTGCGGATCGAACACGAGCGTCGTGTTCAGCACGCGCGTTTCTTCGGGCGCCGTCAAAGGTAGCGTGCCGCCGATCACCCAGACCTTGTGGCGGCGCGCGGCGTCGGCGAGAAAGCGCTGGATCGGGCCGTCGCCGTAGGGTTCGCGCACGGTGAGCTTGTCGGTGTCCTTGTAGCCCATGAAGCAGAAGTACTCGGGCAGCAGGACGAGCTGCGCGCCATCGGCGGCGGCTTGCGCGATCAGGCGGTCGGCATCGGCGAGATTGCGGTCGCGCTCCGGCGTGCTCACCATCTGCAGCGCGGCGACGCGGAAAGGACCAGCGTGGGGAAAGGACTTCGCGGACTGCGTGTTCAGGTCGCTCATAGGCGTTCGAAAGACTCCTGCAATGGGCAGTACGGACAGCGGACGCCGGCGCTAGCCATCGCCAGAAACCTCGGAACCGCGGTTCGGCCCTCAGTTCGGCGTCGCGATGGCGGCCGGCGCGTTCATATTACCGCTATCTCCATGGACCCGCTCGACGTGCGGTTTGGCCCATGAGCCCGTGATCGAGTAATCGCGTGCGAACGCATGTTCGATCGAATGCGACAGTGCGATATCGCCGACCAGCGCGGCAAGGCCGAGCAGCGGATTGATGATGGTCGCCGCGATGACGCCCGCGCCCGCGCTGACCGTGGGCACGATATGCACGTTCAGGTTCTGCGTTTCCGTCGTCATATCGACGGTGCCTTTCATTTCGGCGCGCGCGGGCGCTGTCACCAGTTCGAAGTTGTTCGTCGAGCCGATGCCGTTCACGACCTGCGCGGTGCCCGTCACGTGCTCGAACGGCAGCCCTTCGCCGATCACGTCGTGGAAATCCATCGACGCGTAGCGCGCGAGGCTTTGCAGGCTCAGCACGCCGAGCAGCTTCGCGACGCCTGGATCGACCTTGAGAATCTCCCCGTGCCGCAGATCGACGGCGAGGTTGCCGTTGAGCGTCGGATAGTCGGGCTTGGTCGGGCCGCCGCGCCAGCCGAGCTTGCCCGCCAGCGACCCTTCGCCCGCCTTCAGCGTGCGGGGCAGGCCGGCGCGTTCGAGCAGCAGACCGGCGTCCTTGATGTCCAGCTTGAAATCGAGTTCGGTGCTCCGCTCGGCTTCGTCGTCCTGATTCGCACCGTAGTTGCGGCCCGTGCGCCAGTTCGCCGTCGCCTTCAGCACGGCGGCCGGGTTGGTGATTTCGAGCGAATCGAGTTGCCAGACGGGCGTGCCGTTGTCCTCGAAGTTATGCGCGTTGACCTCGAGCTTGCCGATGTTGCGCTCGCGCACGATCAGTTCGTTGACGACGAGATCGATTGACGGAATGTTCTGCGCCGGCTGGTTGATCGCCGGGCCGAGCAGATCGTTCTCGGTCGCCGACGGAATCACGAGCCGCGCGAGCCGCGCCTGCAGCGTGCCCGGCGATCCCGGCTGCGCGCCCGGCACCCATGACAGGTGGCCCGACACCTGATTCGACGCGATGTTCGCCTGCCATTGGCGGTCGTTGTGCGACGCGCCGACCACCACGCTTTCCCAGTGACGCTTGAGCAGCGTCAGTGTGCCGATGTGGATCGCGAAGCGGTTCGGCATGAACTGCGCAGCCGTCGCGCTGGGCGGCACGGGCGCGACGCCTTCGTTGGCCTTGCGCATCTGCAGGAAGAGGGCGCGCCACGCGTCGGCGTCGAGCGCGTCGATGTCCACGGCGGCGATCACGCCTTCCGATGGCAACTCCGCCGTCCGGTTCACGCCCACCGCGCCCCGCACGACTTCGGGCGGCTGGCCGGGCGTGTGGCGCAGCAGGTAGGTCGCCGCGATCGGACCGAACTTGAGGTCGGCGCGTTGCAACCCGTTGCCCGTCGCGCTGCCGTTGCTCGCGTCCACACTGCTGCCGCCGTTCCCGACAGTCGGCCGGAACGTGAAGTCGAGCGGCATCGGCGTGCCGATCGGCTTGTTGAACGGCGCGGGGAAATTGAGCGCGAGCCCCGTCAGGTCCGAGTGAACGGCGACGTCGGGCAGTCTGCCTTTCGCGCCGCGCACGCTGATGTCGTAGGGCGCGCTGCCGTTCATCCGCATCAGCACCTGCGCGGGCAGGCCGCGCAGATTCAGGTCGCGGGCAGCATCGACGGCGACCTGGCCTGACAGGTTGAGCGCATAGGTGCCTTTGTCGTCGAGGCCGCCTTTCGCGCGCACTTCGCCGCCCATGAACTGCCCCGTCAGCCCGTCGACCTGCGCGGTGCGCTCGGTGAAGTGCACTTTGCCGTGCAATTGCGACAGCGGCGGGACGTTGTCCACCGCAAGCCGGTCGTTTTCGAACGCGAGCGAGCCTTCGACCGCGACACGCACTTTCGGCGGCGTGACGCCCGGCGGCGTGGGCGGGTTGCGTGGCACCGTCAGCTTGAGCGCGAGCGCGGCGGGGCCTTCGGCATGAATCTTTTCCGTTTCATGTTTCGCCATCCCGCCGAGCGCGCTGTTGTTCACGTAGTCGAGCATGTCGGCGAGCGGCCCGTGTCCGTCGCCCGTGATGATGAGGCTCGATGCGCGGTTGCCGAGGTCGTCGATCTTGCCCGTCACCTTGTGCATGGCGACGCCCTTGTAATGCGCGCGGTCCACGTCGAAGCGCAGCAGTTTCTCTTTCAGCTGGAACGTGCCGTCGATACCATCCAGCGCGGGCCATACGTTCGGCGCGCCGTTTTTCAGCGTGCGCGGCGGATACGGCGACGGGTCGAAGCGCCCGCCCTTGAACGGCGCGACGATTCTGAACACGCCCGCGCTCGGGTCGCGCGAGTAGGGGAATTTCTCAAGATTGCCGTGAATCTCGATCGTGCCGCCGTGTGACACGCCAGCCTGCAAGCCGTGGGTCAGATAGACGCGCAGTTTTTCGCTGATGCTGGTGGGCAGATAGCGCGTGATGCGCGTGACCTGCGCGCGCTCGAATTCGGCCTTCAGATCGAGCGAGCCGCGCCCGCTGCCGACGTTCGAGTAGCTGGCCGTTGCCTTCGCCGCCGTATCCGCATTCGACACCTTGAGTTCCGACACATCGACCTTGAACGCCTTGTGCCGTTGACCGGGATCGATGGCGGACGCGATCGTCCATGTGCCTTTGCCGCTCAGATGATCGAACGTTAGGCGCGGGTCGTCGAATACGCCGGGCAACGTGAGCGCCGCGTTGGCCGTATCGATGGCGATCGAGCCGTGCCTTTCGTCGGCGTCGACCGTGCCCCAGAGATTTTCGACGCCCGGAATGCCCGCGCGCGGGTGGTTCCTCGCGGTCAGCCCCGGCGGCGGCTCCTGCGCGGCGACGCTGATGCCCTGCAGATCGCCCTTAAAGCGATACCGCACGATGGGTTCCGAGCCCGGCTCGCGATGCTCGGTGGCGGCCTCGCCCGAATCGGGCTTGCCGCGCTCGACCTCGATCGTGTAATTCGCTACCAGCCCGCGCGGGTTGAAGCGCACGAGGTTGTTCAACAGGCGCTTGGGCAGCGGCAGCGCGCGGCTGAATTCCGCGAGCACGCCGAGATCGACGCGATCCCCCGAAATGCTGATCAGCTGGCCATGCTGGACGCTCGGCATCCGGTAGCGGCTCGACAGCGTGTGTAGCGCGAGGATGCGGGCCACGGGCGTGCCATCGTCGAGCGGCGGCTGGCCGAGTTCGGCGCGCAGGTTGTTCAGGTCGAGCGTCCACTCGTCGCCGTCGTGCGCGACGGCCCACGAAAAGCTCGCGACGGGCACGTCGAGCTTCGGTTGCGTCGGTTTCACGCGCAGCGCGATGTCGTTGCCCGACAGCTCGCCCGACGCCGAGCGCACGCGGCCCTGCGAAAACTGCAGCCAGATCGCGTTGTCGACGCGGCCCGCGAAGGTTTCGATCGGGAAGTCCATGTAGCGGGCGAGCGTCGGCAGATCGACGGGGCCCGCCGATATGTAGGCTTCGCCCGTCCAGTTGATCGGCTTGCCCATCGCGGCGAGGCGCGCGTGCCGGAAGTGCGCGCGAAAGTCGAGGGGGCCGAACAGCAGCTTGCCGTTGGGCGGCGCCTGCAGTGCGAGCCGGTGATCGTAGCCGTCGCTGAGGATCGCGAGGCGGATGTCCTGCAGCGCGATCTCGGGCGCGTCGCGGCGCGCGTCGTGCCAGCGCAGCGTGCCGCCGCGCAGGATCATCGCCTCCTGGCGCAGCAGCCACGTGCTGAAGGTGTCGTTGCCTGAATGCGTGGTCGGCACCATCACGCCAGCAACGGTCAGCGAGCCGTCCGTCTCGCGTTCGATCAGCAGATCCGGCTTGTCGACGATCACGCTCGACAGGATCGGCGCGAGCTTCCAGACGGATGACCACGACACCGTCGCGCTCGCATGCGGAATGTTCAGCGCGACCTTGCCGTCGCGGTTGGTGATGGTGACGTTGGTGACTTCGAGGCCGGGCTGGAAGCCCGTCCAGTGCGGCGCGATCTTGCCGATTTTGAGCTGGGCGTGAATCTTTTCGGAGACGGCCGCTTCGATTCTCGGACGAAACGAATCGGCGTGCGGCAGCACGATATAGCGCAGGCCGAGAACGGCCAGCACGACGACGAAATACAGGAACAGCGCGATGCCGAGCAGGACCCGCAGCGTGTGCCGCAGCACTGCGTGATCGTGTCCGCCTACGGGCTTGACGCGTCCAGCTTCGTGCGGGTCGGCGGATGAGTTTCGCTCGGACATGCTGCGACGGGGTAGGCGTATGTTAGTTTTGCGGTCTAACCACGAAATGTATCACACGGGCCTGCGGCCACGGACTTAAGGTACGGCCTGTGTGGACAAGGCCACACGGGGTGTCGGCAGCTCGAGCGAGCTCCGCTGCGACGGCCCGAGACAGGAACCCAAGCAACCAGCGAGCCAGATCTTTGAAGACCGAACCATCCCTGTTGAGTTCCAGCTATTCGCACTACGCGTCGCGTGCCTATGCGGCGCACGACGGTCTCGCGTCCCGCGTCGCGGCGCTGGCGGAGGCGCCCATCAGCCGCGAGCGGATCGACGAGCGTCTCGACGCGCTGACGAACGCTCTGCGCGCGACGCCCGATGCGCCACTCTCCGAAGACGCACTGAAAAAAGCACTGCGCCAGCTTCGCGCGGAAGTGTTCTGCGCAGTGATGGAACGTGACCTGTCCGGCGCGGCCGACGTGGCGGAAGTGACGGGCACGATGACCGATCTCGCCGAAGCAACGGTCCAGCGCGCGATGGCCATAGTCAGCGCCGATCTCGAAGCGCTCTATGGCGAGCCGCGCGGCACGCAGGGGGAGCGGCTGTCGCTGGGCGTGGTCGGAATGGGCAAGCTGGGCGGGCGCGAGCTGAACGTGTCGTCGGATATCGATCTGATCTTCGTCTATGAGGACGACGGTGAGACGACGGGCGGCCAGCGTTCGGCCATCGCCACTCAGGACTTCTTCACGCGCCTCGGCAAGCGGCTGATCGCGGCGCTCGCCGAGGTGACGGCGGACGGCTATGTGTTTCGCGTTGACATGCGGCTGCGGCCGAACGGCGACTCGGGGCCGCTCGTGTGCAGCCTCGGCATGCTCGAAGAGTATTTCTACGTGCAGGGCCGGGAGTGGGAGCGCTATGCGTGGATCAAGGGCCGGGTCGTGTCCGAGCACGCCAGCGATTCGGCACGCCGGCTGTCGAAGCAACTCGACGCGATCGTGAAGCCGTTCATCTACCGGCGCTATCTGGACTTCGGTGTGATCAGCGCGATCCGTTCGCTGCATCTGCAGATTCGCCAGGAGGCGCAGCGGCGCGCGTCGATGCGTCCTGACAAGGCCGATGACATCAAGCTCGGGCGCGGCGGCATCCGCGAGATCGAATTCAGCGCGCAGGTGTTCCAGTTGATACGCGGCGGCCAGGACGCGGGCTTTCGCGTGCGGCCGACGCTCGTCGTGCTGCGCCACGCGGCGGCGCGCGGTCTCATTTCGCCGGGTGTGTGCGCGGATCTGACGAGCGCCTATCTGTTTCTGCGCAACCTCGAACACCGTCTGCAATATAGAAACGACGCGCAGACTCATGCGATGCCCGTCGATCCCACCGAACGCGCGCATCTCGCGCAGGTGATGGGTTTCGACGATTACGCGTCGCTGATGACGAAGCTCGAAGCGCACCGTGAACTGGTCGAGCAGCAGTTCGACCAGATATTCGCCGACAAGGTGAGCGGGCAAGGTGGCTGCGGCGCGCGCGAAGACGGCGCGGCCGTGTGGGTCTGGAGCAGCGCGCTTGCCGACGACAGCGCCGATGAGGCGCTCGCCGCGCGGCTCGTCGAACTCGGCATCGAGCATCCCACCGAGTTGCTCGCGCGCCTGAAGGCCGTGTGGCAGTCGTCGCGCTATGCGGGTCTTGCGGAACGCAGCCGTCAACGCTTCGATATCGTCGCGCAGCGTGCCCTCGAGGCCGCGCATACGCTGGAGCCGGCCGAGCGGCGCGGCGATATTCTCGTGCGCCTGTTCGATCTGCTCGAAGCGGTCGGGCGGCGCGGCGCTTATCTTGCGCTGCTGACTGAATATCCGCAGGCGCTGCACCGCGTGCTGTCGGTGCTGGGCGCGTCGCGCTGGGCGGCGGGCTACCTGATCCGCCATCCGCAACTGCTCGACGAACTGCTCGACGACGAAGCGATGGCGAGCCCGTTCGACTGGCCGGAGTTCAAGCGCACGCTGCGCGCGCGGCTCGCGGCCGCCGACGGCGTCGAGCAGCAGATGGATCTGCTGCGTCACGCGCATCAGGCCGAGGTGTTCCGCATTCTGCTGATCGATCTGGCTGGCAAGCTGAGCGTCGAGCATGTCAGCGACCGTTTGTCGGAACTCGCGGATGCCGTGCTCGACGTGACCATCGAGGCCGTCTGGAACCAGTTGGCCAAACGCCATCGCGCGGTGCCGCGCTTTGCGATCATCGCGTACGGCAAGCTGGGCGGGAAGGAGCTTGGCTACGCGTCGGACCTCGACCTGATCTTCCTTTACGACGATCCGGACGACAACGCATCCGACATCTACGCAACCTTTACGCGCCGGCTGATCACGTGGCTTACCACGGCGACGGGCGCGGGCACGCTGTTCGACGTCGACTTGCGGCTGCGTCCGAACGGCGAATCGGGCTTGCTCGTGACCGACCTCGACGCGTTCCGCCGCTATCAGTTGCGCGAGGGCGATGCCGCCAACACGGCGTGGGTCTGGGAGCACCAGGCGCTGACGCGCGCCCGTTACTGCGCGGGCGATCCCGCCGTCGGCGCGCAGTTCGAGGCGATCCGCGAACAGGTGCTGACGACGCCGCGTGAGGCCGCGTCGCTTGCTGCCGAGATCGTCGATATGCGCCGGCGCGTCGAGGAAGGCCATCCGAACCGGACCGAACTGTTCGATCTGAAGCACGATCGCGGCGGCATGGTCGACATCGAATTCACCGTGCAGTACTGGGTGCTGCTGCACGCGGCGCGCGATCCCGAGCTGATCCGCAATACCGGCAATATCGCGCTGTTGCGCGAGGTGTCGCGCTTCGGGCTGATGAGCGGCGAAGAGGCCGATACCGTGGGCGCGGCTTACCGGACGTATCGGAAGCTGCAGCACAAGCTGCGGCTCGACGGCATGGAAAAGGCTCGCGTCGAGCCGCACGCCGTCGAGAACGAACGCGAGGCGGTGCTGCGGCTGTGGCGGCGCGTATTTGGATGACGTTACGCGGCGGCGCGGGGCGTTGAAGCCCGCGCCGTTCCGCGCCACGACAGGCGTTTTAAGCCGTGGTGAGCATTTCCTTCGCGTGCTTGCGCGTGGTGGCCGTGATTGCCAGGCCGCCGAGCATGCGCGCGACTTCTTCGATACGGCTCGTCTTGTCCAGCGACGTCACCGTGCTGACCGTGCCGTTCTTGCCCTTGCTGCTCTTCGCGACCTGGAAGTGGTGGTCGCCGCGCGCCGCGACTTGCGGCAGGTGCGTCACGCATAGCACCTGGCGTTGTTCGCCGAGCTGATGCAAGAGACGCCCGACCACTTCCGCGACACCGCCGCCGATCCCCGTGTCCACTTCGTCGAAGATCAGCGTCGGCGTCGGGCTGGCCGCGCTGGCGATCACCGAGAGCGCGAGACTGATACGCGCGAGTTCGCCGCCCGAGGCCACCTTCGCCAGCGGCCGCAACGGCACGCCCGCATGGCCCGCGACGCGGAATTCGATCTGTTCCATGCCATGCGCGCCGCCGTCGGGCAGCGGCACGAGCGCGACTTCGAAGCTGCCGCCCGCCATCGACAGTTCCTGCATGCCCGTCGTCACCGCGGCGCCCAGCGCCTTCGCGGCTTTCGCGCGCGCCTTTGACAGCACCTTGGCATCGGCGAGATACGCGTCTTTCGCCTTTGTCTCGGCGGCGCGCAGCGCGTCGAGATCGGCGGCGGCGTCGAGTTTCGCGAGTTGCGCGCGGCGCTCTTCATGTTCTTGCGGCAAGGTTTCCGGTTGCAGCCGGAATTTGCGCGCCGCCGAATGCAGCGCGTCGAGACGCTTTTCGACCTGGGCGAGCCTGTCGGGATCGAGTTCCAGCCGCTGCGCGTAGTGGCTCAGCGAATACGCGGCTTCCTGCAACTGGATTTCGGCGGGTTCGAGCGCGGCGAGCGCGTCGTTCAGCGCCGGATCGATCTCGGCGAGATCGCGCACCTTCGAGATGACGGACGACAGATGACCGAGCATCGCTTCGTCCGATTCGGACAGCGCCGACAGCGCGCCCTGCACGCCGTCGATCAGATTTGCCGAATGCGACAGCCGCCGGTGCTCGACGTTGACCTCTTCCCACTCGCCGGGCTGCGGCGAGAGCTTGTCGAGTTCCGCAAGCTGCCACGCAAGACGCTCGCGTTCGAGTTGCAGTTCGCGGTCCTTGCTCTGGGCGGTCTCGACGGCCTGCGCCGCGTCGCGCCAGGTGCGCCACGCGCGGGTCACGGCGGCCTTCGTGTCGAGCAACCCGGCATGCGTGTCGAACAGTTCGCGCTGCGCGTCGGGCCGCATAAGCAGTTGATGCGCATGCTGGCCGTGAATATCGACGAGCATTTCGCCGACTTCGCGCAGTTGCGTGAGCGTCGCTGCCGTGCCGTTGATGAACGCGCGCGAGCGGCCGTTGCCATCCACCACGCGGCGCAGCATGACCGTATTGCCGTGCTCCGTCTCCCCGGCGGCGAGCGCCTGTTCGTCGAGCCATGTGTCGACGAGCGGATGCGTGTCGAATTCGGCCGTGATGTCCGCGCGCGCCTCGCCGTTGCGTACGACGCTCGCGTCGGCGCGTGCGCCGAGGGCCAGCGCAAGCGCGTCGATGAGAATGGATTTGCCGGCACCCGTTTCGCCGGAAAAGACTGTGAAGCCGCTGTCGAATTCAAGGTCGAGCGCGGCGACGATGACGAAGTCGCGTATCGAGAGGTGGCGGAGCATGGCTCGTCTGTGTGGCGTGGCTGGCGTGAGTTGGTGTGGTGTTGTCGTTACGCTCGGACTTGCAGCAGGCGGCGCTGGCGAGCATTCAGTCGCTTGGATCGTCTTCGTGCGACGGATATTCGTTCCAGTGCAGCTTCTTGCGCAACGTCGCGTAGTAGCTGTAGCCGACGGGATGCAGGAAAGGCACCGTATGGCGTGAGCGGCGCACGTCGATCGTGTCGTTCAGCTCCAGCGCGGTGAACGACTGCATGTCGAAGTTCACGTTGACGTCGCGGCCCGAGATGATCTGGATACTGACCTTGGAGTCGTCCGGTATCACGATAGGGCGGTTCGACAGCGCATGCGGCGCAATCGGCACGAGCACGAGGCCCTGCAGCTGCGGATGCAGAATCGGTCCTTGCGACGACAGCGCATAAGCCGTCGAGCCTGTCGGCGTCGCGACGATCAGCCCGTCCGAGCGCTGGTTGTACATGAAGCGGCCGTCCACGGAGACGCGCAGTTCCGCCATGCCCGAAAAGCCCGAACGGTTCACGACGACGTCGTTGAAGGCGAGCGCATGGTAAATGGGTTGGCCGTCGCGCATGATCCGCGATTCGAGCAGCACGCGTTCCTCGCGCTCGAAGGTGCCCGACAGCATCTGAGGAATGATCTCGCGCATGTCGGTGATCGGGATGTCGGTGATGAAGCCCAGCCGGCCGTGATTGATACCGATCAGCGGCGTTCTGTACGGCGCCAGTTGCCGGCCGATGCCCAGCATCGTGCCGTCGCCGCCGAGCACGATGGCAACGTCCGCGCGCGCGCCGATCTCCGCCGGTCGCAGCGCGGGCCATTGCGACGCGCCGATTTCCTGCGCGGTTTCCGCCTCGAACACGACGTCGAAGCCGAGCTTGCCGATGCACGCGGCGAGCGCGGTCAGCGGTTCCCCGATGCCCGGCGTATTGCTGCGCCCGACGAGCGCAACGGTCTTGAACTGGCTGTTAGCTTGCATGCCGGCATTACACCATAGGTGCGAGCTGAAAAGAACCGTAGAAGGCGGCGGCACGCCCGCCGGGGCTGACACGCGACGGCCGCGCGATGCCGGCCAGCCTTCACCCGATTATCGTTAGAATGGTGAAGTCCTCATGGCAGATGTGACGACTGTCTGGATCCATGCGATGCGGCTTGTGCGCGGGCGGGTGCCGCGCAGGGCGCGCACGGCTGTCAAGCCGCGGCGCCGCGTGCCGCCGCGCGCTCGCCGCGATGCGGTGGTTACGCTAAAATTTTTCGCCATGCTAGATCCTCGCGCACAAACCCTTCTGAAAACGCTGATCGAGCGGTATATCGCCGAAGGTCAGCCGGTCGGCTCGCGCACGCTCTCGCGGTACTCCGGGCTCGAACTGAGCCCGGCGACGATCCGCAACGTGATGTCCGATCTGGAGGAGCTGGGGCTCGTCATCAGTCCGCATACGTCGGCGGGACGCATTCCCACGCCGCGAGGCTACCGGCTTTTCGTCGACACCATGCTCACCGTCGAGTCGGCCGCCGACGAAGACGCCGTGATGCGCGCGGTGAAGACCACGCTGCAGCCGGGCGAGCCCCAGAAGGTGGTCGCGGCCGCCGCGAGCGTGCTGTCCAACCTGTCGCAGTTCGCGGGCGTGATCCTGACGCCCCGCCGCAGCCATGTGTTCAAGCAGATCGAATTTCTGCGCCTGTCCGACAAACGCATCCTGCTGATCATCGTGACGCCGGAAGGCGACGTGCAGAACCGCATCATGGCGACGCAGCGCGATTTCTCGCCGTCGCAGCTCACCGAGGCATCCAATTACATCAACGCGCACTTCGCGGGCCTGTCGTTCGACGAGGTGCGTCTGCGTCTGCGCGAAGAAATCGACGAACTGCGCGGCGACATGACCACGCTGATGCACGCAGCCGTCACCGCGAGTACGGACGTCACGGATACGGGCGAAACCGTGCTGATTTCCGGCGAGCGCAATCTGCTCGAAGTGGCCGACCTTTCGTCGGACATGGCGCGGCTGCGCAAGCTGTTCGATGTATTCGATCAAAAGACGAGTCTCCTTCAGTTGCTCGATGTGTCGAGCCACGCGCAAGGCGTGCAGATTTTCATTGGCGGCGAATCGAACCTCGTCCCGATCGAGGAAATGAGCGTGGTGACGGCACCGTACGAAGTCAACGGCAAGATCGTCGGCACGCTCGGCGTGATCGGCCCGACGCGCATGGCGTACAACCGCGTCATTCCCATCGTCGACATCACCGCGCGCCTGCTTTCAATGACGCTCAGCCAGGGCTAGCGTTGAACTCGGCATGGTGATCATCATGCGCGGCGTTTTTCGCCGTGCCAATTGGCCGAACGGCCAGGTATCGGCGGCAGACCGCGCCGCTATAATGGGCTTCCCGATTCATTACGTGCCGCGCGCTTGCACGGCTCTTCCCTTTGCCTATGCGCTTCGATCTCGAGCGGCCCTCGCAGAATGCCGCGGCACATCGTGTCGCGGTGTTGCTGATTAATCTCGGCACGCCCGATGCGCCGACGCCCCGCGCCGTGCGGCGCTATCTCGCGCAGTTTCTGTCCGATCCGCGCGTGGTCGAGATTCCGTCGTTCGTGTGGCAAATCATCCTGCGTTTGTTGATCCTGCCGTTTCGCGGCGTGGCCTCGGCGAAGAAGTACGCGGCCGTCTGGATGCCTGAAGGCTCGCCGCTGCGCGTGCATACGGAAAAGCAGGTGGAAGGGCTGCGGCATCTGCTGCACCTGAACGACTACACCGTGATCGTCGATTACGCGATGCGTTACGGCACGCCGGGCATTCCCGCCATGCTCAACCAGCTGAAGCTGGCGGGCGCAGAACGCATCCTGCTGATGCCGATGTATCCGCAATATTCGTCGTCGACCACGGCCACGGCGTTCGACGACGCGTTCGCCGCGCTCAAGCGCATGCGAAACCAGCCGGAGATCCGCACCGTTCGCCAGTACGCGGATCACCCCGCTTATATCTCGGCGCTCGCGGCGCAGGTGAACCATTACTGGCATGCGCACGGCCGCCCGGACTTTGCGGCGGGCGACAAACTGGTGCTGAGCTTTCACGGCGTGCCCAAGCGCACGCTCGACCTGGGCGATCCGTATCACGAGCAATGTCAGCAGACGGCGTCGCTGCTGATGCACGCGCTCGGGGTCACAACGGTGGAATGCCGCGTGACGTTCCAGTCGCGCTTTGGCAAGGCCGAATGGCTGCAGCCTTATACGGCGCCGACGCTCAAGGAGCTCGGCGCGGCGGGTGTGCATCGCGCGGACGTGTTCTGTCCGGGCTTCACGGCGGATTGTCTGGAGACGATCGAGGAAATCGGCATGGAAGTGCGCGACGAATTCGTGCACGCGGGCGGGAAAGTTTTTCACGCCATTCCCTGCCTGAACGCGTCGACAGCGTGGGTTGCGGCGCTCGGCGAGATCGTCGCGCAGCATCTGCAAGGCTGGCCGGTGCAGGTGAGCGCGCCGCAAAGCGCGTCCGTTGCGTGAATTTTTCCGGGTCCGGCATGCAATCTGCATTCGTATATCGGCTCATGGCGTCTGGGAACGCCTGAAGAAGGACTGATGAACTACAAGATTTCTACCGAACCGGGCGCTCGCTTGCGCATCGACAAATGGCTGTGGGCGGCGCGCTTCTTCAAGACGCGCTCGCTGGCAACCGATGCCGTCGAGAAGGGCCGGGTGCGGATCGGTGGCGCGACGGTGAAGCCGGCCAAGGATGTGCGGGTCGGCGATCTGGTCGAGATCGAAATCGAGCGGATTGTGTGGCAGATCCAGGTGCTCGGCGTGTGCGACGTGCGCGGGCCAGCGAGCGTCGCGCAGACGCTTTACGTGGAAACCGAAGAGGGCAGGCAGAAGCGCCAGCAGGAGAACGAGCGGCGCAAGACCTATCGCGAGCCAGCCGCCGAGTTGCACGGACGGCCGACCAAGCGCGATAGACGCGTCATCGACAAATTTTCGCGTTAGGGTTGAACAGCTGTTCCATCGTCGCATGAACGCCACCATATTCGGTGGTGTGTTCGTTGACGACGCCGGACATGCAGATGGTCGTGGTGCCTGCGATGAGTACCAATGCGACCACCGATATAGCGAAGGTCAGTTTCACGGTACTCCCCCATGGAGATTGCAAGCGGAAACGGGCGATTCAGCTGGTAGTAAGCCGTACGTCAGATTAGGGTTAACGTGTCTTTTCGGACGGTTAAGTTGAGTTTAGGACACTCGCGCAGCGCGCTCAATCTCAATATGATGTCGCGCTCGAAATGCTTGTTACGCCAGATTTCCGGGCCCCTGCACGGTGCAAAAAGCATTGGCGGGAGCCTTGAAATACGGCGTGCGCACCCTTACTTGCACCGTTGATGCGCGGCCGGCATGTTGTATCGGCGCCACGCTCATCGAGCGAGTCCCGTTAAACTGCCGCCGTTTCTTGGCCATATCTATTTGAATTTCAGCGACATGGAAAACACGCAAGAGAATCCGACGAGCCAGAATCCCACGCCCGCCGACGAAGCCGCGCGCCAGGCCGCAGAGGCCGCACCGGGCGAGCCGCAGGCTCAGGCGCAGAAGCCGGAAACGGTTGCCGGCGAACAGCAGGCCGAAACGTCCGGCGTAGAGGCCGCGCTGGCCGAAACGCAGGCGAAGCTGGCCGAAATGCAGGAAAACTTCCTGCGCGCCAAAGCGGAGACGGAGAACGTGCGCCGCCGCGGTCAGGAAGACGTCACGAAGGCGCACAAGTTCGCCATCGAGAGCTTTGCCGAACATCTGCTGCCCGTCGTCGACAGCCTCGAAGCGGCCGTCACGCACTCCTCCGACGATCTCGTGAAGGTCCGCGAAGGCGTCGAGCTGACGCTGCGCCAGCTGACGGGCGCGCTGGAGAAGGGCAAGGTTGTTGCTCTCAATCCCGTTGGCGAGAAGTTCGATCCGCATCGCCATCAGGCCATTTCGATGGTCCCGGCCGATCAGGAGCCGAACACCGTGGTCGCCGTGCTGCAAAAGGGCTATGTGATCGCCGACCGCGTGCTGCGTCCGGCGCTGGTCACGGTCGCGGCCCCGAAGTAAGCGGCGCTCGTATCGTAATGGCCAGCATTCCCGTCGACAGCACCGCGTTCGCGGTCTTCGACATGCAGGCACTCACGGCCGATACCTTCGATGCCGGCATCCAGTCGGCGGGCGACGATCTGGCCGTGGTGTTCTTCTGGGGGCTGGACTGCTTCAACTGCGAAATCGCAAAGAAGGCGATGCTCGCGCAGCCGGACGCGATCCGTGCGCTCGGCCTGCGCTGGTTTCACAGCAATGTGTACGAGCATCGCGAACTGGGCCGGCGCTTTGTGCTGCATGGCGTGCCGACGTGGTTCTTCTTTCACCGGGGCAAGCGCCTCGGGCGGGCGACGGGCTGGCATGGACTGGCGCAATTCGAAGCGGCAGTCGCCGCGGCGCGTGAGAAAATCCGCGCGGCCAGCGTAGACCCGCCCGGAGCAGGGGCGGCGGGCGCAGGGTGAGCGGGTCCAATCGGCGCCTAGGCCGATTGAAAAAATTTAATGACCGTATCGCATTAAGGGTCTTGAAAACGATGCGACTGCACTTATGTTGAGTGCAGGATGAAATTCAGGGGCGGGACGCCCGGTGGCCGGATGGGTCAGCCAGCGATGCCCGCAGCGATCAAAGTCAGGAGATTAGTAAAAATGGGCAAAATCATCGGCATCGACCTCGGCACCACCAATTCGTGCGTGGCGCTGATGGAAGGCAATCAGGTCAAGGTGATCGAGAATTCGGAAGGTGCACGCACCACGCCGTCGATCATCGCTTACATGGACGACAACGAAGTCCTGGTCGGCGCGCCTGCCAAGCGTCAATCGGTTACCAACCCGAAGAACACGCTGTACGCGGTCAAGCGCCTGATCGGCCGCCGCTTCGAAGAAAAAGAAGTGCAGAAGGACATCGGCCTGATGCCCTACAAGATCGTTAAGCACGACAACGGCGACGCCTGGGTCGAAGCGCATGGGCAAAAGCTCGCGCCGTCGCAGATTTCCGCCGAAGTGCTGCGCAAGATGAAGAAAACGGCCGAAGACTATCTCGGCGAGACGGTCACGGAAGCCGTCATCACGGTCCCGGCGTACTTCAACGACAGCCAGCGTCAGGCTACGAAGGACGCAGGCCGCATCGCCGGTCTGGACGTGAAGCGGATCATCAACGAACCGACGGCGGCTGCGCTCGCGTTCGGTCTGGACAAGGCTGAAAAGGGCGACCGCAAGATCGCGGTGTTCGACCTGGGCGGCGGCACGTTCGACATCTCGATCATCGAAATCGCGGACGTGGACGGCGAAATGCAGTTCGAAGTGCTGTCGACGAACGGCGACACGTTCCTCGGCGGTGAAGACTTCGACCAGCGCATCATCGACTACATCATCGGCGAGTTCAAGAAAGAGCAAGGCGTCGATCTGTCGAAGGACGTGCTCGCGCTGCAACGCCTGAAGGAAGCGGCTGAAAAGGCGAAGATCGAACTGTCGTCGGGTCAGCAGACGGAAATCAACCTGCCGTACATCACGGCGGACGCATCGGGTCCGAAGCACTTGAACCTGAAGATCACGCGCGCCAAGCTGGAAGCGCTGGTCGAAGACCTGATCGAGCGCACCATCGAGCCGTGCCGCGTCGCGATCAAGGATGCGGGCGTGAAGGTCGGCGAAATCGACGACGTGATTCTCGTCGGCGGCCAGACGCGTATGCCGAAGGTGCAGGAGAAGGTCAAGGAGTTCTTCGGCAAGGACCCGCGCCGCGACGTGAACCCGGACGAAGCCGTTGCTGTCGGCGCGGCGATTCAAGGCCAGGTGCTGTCGGGCGACCGCAAGGACGTGCTGCTGCTGGACGTGACGCCGCTGTCGCTGGGCATTGAAACGCTCGGCGGCGTGATGACGAAGATGATCAACAAGAACACCACGATCCCGACCAAGCACGCCCAGGTGTATTCGACGGCGGACGACAATCAGGGCGCCGTGACGATCAAGGTGTTCCAGGGCGAGCGCGAAATGGCGGCGGGTAACAAGCTGCTGGGCGAGTTCAACCTGGAAGGCATTCCGCCCGCACCGCGCGGCGTGCCGCAGATCGAAGTGAGCTTCGACATCGACGCGAACGGCATTCTGCACGTCGGCGCGAAGGACAAGGCGACGGGCAAGGAAAACCGCATCACGATCAAGGCGAACTCGGGTCTGTCGGAAGCCGAAATCGAAAAGATGGTGAAGGACGCGGAAGCGAACGCGGAAGAAGATCACAAGCTGCGTGAACTGGCCGACGCCCGCAACCAGGGCGATGCGCTGGTCCACAGCACGAAGAAGGCGCTCACCGAGTACGGCGACAAGCTGGACGCGGGCGAGAAGGAAAAGATCGAAGCCGCGCTGAAGGATCTCGAAGAAACGCTGAAGAGCGGCTCGAGCGACAAGGCAGCGATCGAAGCCAAGATCGAGACGGTTGCAACGGCGTCGCAGAAGCTCGGCGAAAAGATGTACGCCGACATGCAGGCGCAAGGTGCAGCGGGCGCGGCAGGTGCGGGCGCAGCCGGTGCGGAAGCAGCGGCAGCGGGCCAAAGCCAGCAGGCCGACGACGTCGTCGACGCCGAGTTCAAGGAAGTGAAGAAGGACTAAGCCGGGTTGCTATCTGACCGCAAGGCTGCGCATGTCATCCGTGCGCAGCCCGGCTGCAAAGGGTTGAGCGCCTCCACGGCGTCTGAACCGATCACGCGCCTGGCGAGCCTTTCGGCTCTCCGGGCACATTTGTTTTATGGAGGGCGCGGCTTTTGACCCGTAATTGCGGTCGAGGCCAGAGCCTTACGAGTCGCGAGACTCCAGCATTCAAGAGGAGCCGCCGCGCCGCACTGCGCGGATGGCGTTGAACCGATATGGCGAAACGGGATTACTACGAGATTCTGGGCGTTGCAAAGAACGCGAGCGACGACGAAATCAAGAAGGCTTATCGCAAGCTCGCGATGAAGCACCACCCTGACCGCAATCCGGGCAACAAGGATGCGGAAGAGCATTTCAAAGAGGTGAAGGAAGCCTATGAAATGCTGTCGGATTCGCAAAAGCGTGCAGCGTACGACCAGTACGGCCACGCTGGCGTCGATCCGAACATGGCGGGTGCGGGCGCCCAGGGTTTCGGCGGTTTTGCCGATGCATTCGGCGACATCTTCGGCGACATCTTCGGCCAGGCAGCAGCCGGTGGCCGCGGCGGCCGCGGCGGCCCGCAGGTGTATCGCGGCGCCGATCTGCGCTACAGCATGGAAATCACGCTCGAGCAGGCTGCGCACGGCTACGACACGCAGATCCGCGTGCCGAGCTGGGCGTCGTGTGAAATCTGTCACGGTTCGGGCGCCAAGCCGGGCACGAAGCCGGAAACCTGTCCGACCTGTAACGGCTCGGGCGCGGTGCGGATGTCGCAAGGCTTCTTCAGCATCCAGCAGACGTGTCCGAAGTGTCACGGCACGGGCACCTACATCCCCGAGCCTTGCACGCACTGCCACGGCGCGGGCAAGACCAAGGAAACCAAGACGCTGGAAGTGAAGATTCCGGCGGGCATCGACGACGGCATGCGCATCCGTTCGGCTGGCAACGGCGAGCCGGGCATCAACGGCGGTCCGTCGGGCGACCTGTACGTCGAGATTCACATCAAGGCGCACGCTGTATTCGAGCGCGACGGCGACGATCTGCATTGCCAGATGCCGATTCCGTTCACGAAGGCGGCGCTGGGCGGCGAGATCGAAGTGCCGACGCTTGCTGGCCGCGCGAGCTTTACAGTGCCGGAAGGCACGCAGTCGGGCAAGACGTTCCGGTTGCGCGGCAAGGGCATCAAGGGTTTGCGTTCGAGCATCGCGGGTGATCTATACGTGCATGTTCAGGTGGAAACGCCCGTCAAGCTCACGGATTCGCAGCGCGACCTGCTGCAGCAGTTCGAGAAGTCGCTTGTGGAAGGCGGCGCGCGTCATAGCCCGCAGAGCAAAAGCTGGTTCGACCGCGTCAAGAGCTTTTTCGATTAACGCGTTCTGAAGTTGGCGGCATGCATGGCGGCTCAGGAAACAGCGGCTCACGAAGGAAGCTCCGTGTTCGCGTTGCTGGACGACTGCGACTCGACTACGAGTCGCTGTTCGAGCCGGCTGTACACGGGGTTTCGTCGCGAGCACGTTTGCACCGACCGCGCGCAGCTGGACGCCGTCTGCGAGGCGGCTTCGGCTGATATCGATAGCGGGCTGTTCGCCGTCGTGCTGGCCGACTACGAATTTGGACAGGCTTTGCAGCAGAAGACGCAGCGTGCGAGTGGCACGCTGCGTTTTTTATTGTTCGAGACGTGCCGGAAGATGTCGCGCGACGAGGTCGACACATGGCTCGCGCTCTACGACAGCGCGGCCGTCGAGCCTTCTGTGGCGGGCATCGGCGGCGTTCATGCGAGCGTCGACGAAACGCAGTTCACGCAGGCCATCGGCGCGATTCACGACGCGCTGCGCGCCGGCGACTCCTATCAGATCAACTACACCTACCGGCTATATTTCGACGTGTTCGGCACGCCCGCCGCGCTATTCCGGCGGCTGCGCGCGCGGCAGTCGGTTCACTACGGCGCGCTGATCGCATTGCCCGACGACCGCTGGGTCGTGTCGTGCTCGCCGGAGCTGTTCGTCGAGAAGAAGGGCGCTTCGCTGCGCACACGGCCAATGAAGGGCACCGCGCCGCGTTCGTCGGACGCGCAGCAGGATCGCGCGGCTGCCGAGTTCCTTGCCAGCGACCCGAAGAACCGCGCGGAAAACGTGATGATCGTCGATCTGCTGCGCAACGATCTGTCGCGGATCGCGGAAACCGGCACGGTGAAAACGCCCGCGCTGTTTTCGATCGAGCCGTATCAGTCGTTGTGGCAGATGACGTCGACCGTGACGGCGACGTTGCAGCCGCGCACGTCGTTTGCCGAGGTGCTGCGCGCGCTGTTTCCGTGCGGCTCGATCACGGGCGCGCCCAAGCACAAGACCATGCAGTTGATCGAGCAACTCGAGTCCACGCCGCGCGGGCTGTACACGGGCGCAATCGGCTGGCTCGACGCGCAGCCAGATCTCGGCGAGACAGTCGGCAAGCAGTGCGGCGATTTTTGTCTGTCGGTGGCGATCCGCACGCTGACGCTCGGCGCCGTCACACCGGACGGCGCACGGCATGGCGAAATGGGCATCGGCGCGGGCATCGTGCTCGATAGCGTGGCGCAGGACGAATACGCGGAGTGCAAATTGAAAGCGCGTTTCCTGACGGAAGCCGACCCGGGCTTCCAGCTATTCGAAACGATGTATGCGACGCGTGAAGGCGGCGCGCGGCATTTCGACCGGCATCTCGCGCGGCTTGGCCATAGTGCCCGGTGGCTAGGCTTCGCGTTTGACGAAGAGAGCGTGCGCGCGCAGCTCGTCGCGCAATGCGCGGCGCTGCGCAACGCCACGCCGCACCGGATGCGGCTGACGCTGGACAAGGCTGGCGCGGCGGAAATCACGTTTGCGCCGCTCGTGCCGCTGACGGAAGACGTGGTCGGCGTGCTGCTCGGCCCCGATCACGGTTTCGCGACGATGCAGGCAACCGATCCGCTGCTGCTGCACAAGACAACGCGGCGCGCGGAATACGATCGTGGCTGGCGCGAAGCCGAATCGCACGATGCGTTCGACACGTTGTTCTTCAACGAACGCGGCGAGCTGACCGAGGGCGGCCGGTCAAACATTTTCGTGATGCTGGATGGCCGCTGGTGGACGCCGCCGTTGTCGTCGGGCGTGTTGCCGGGCGTGATGCGTGGTGTGCTGCTGGACGATCCCGACATGCAAGCCGGCGAACGGGTGCTGACTCGGGAAGATGTGTTGAATGCGCAAGCGCTGCTACTCTGCAATGCGCTGCGTGGGGCGTTGCCGGCGCGGATTATTGTTTGAATGGTTTAGCCGGCAACGTAGAAGGAACGCGCATCAGATGTGATGCCGGTGAAACAGGCGACCGATCCACGCGGCGAGGCGCGCATGCCAGGTGGCGTCGTATTCGTGGGGATGATTGCCGTGGTCACGGATGCGCGTGACGTCGATCAGGCAGGAGGGGCTCATGTTCGTATCTCCGTTGGCGCGCGCTGAGCGCGTTGAAAGGAGAACGAAGATAGGCGACACCGATTGCAGGTCGAATCGGACCGGTCTTAAAGTGTTTGCGCGGCTCCGCACATATTCACAATGAAAAAGCGGCGCATCGAAGCGCCGCCGGAATCAATCAGAACGTGTGCTCAGGGCCCGGGAACGTACCGTCCTTGACGGCCCGCACGTACGCTTCGACGGCGGCGAGAATGCTCGGCTGCCCCTGCATGAAATCTTTCACGAAACGCGGGCGCTTGCCGGGGAAAATGCCCAGCATGTCGTGCAGCACCAGCACCTGACCCGAACACTCGACGCCCGCGCCGATGCCGATCGTCGGAATGCGCAACTGTTTCGTGACTTCGGCGGCGAGCAGCGTCGGCATCGCTTCCATTACCAGCAGTTGCGCGCCCGCGTCCTGCATCGCGCGCGAATCGCGCAGCAACTGGGCCGCGCCCGCTTCCGTCTTGCCTTGCACCTTGAAGCCGCCGAACGCGTGCACCGATTGCGGCGTGAGCCCGACGTGTCCGCACACGGGCACCGCGCGCTCGACCAGAAAGCGCACCGTGTCCGCGAGCCATTCGCCGCCTTCGAGCTTCACCATCTGCGCGCCTGCCTGCATCAGCTTGACCGCGTTCGTGAACGCGTCGGCGGGCGTGCCATAGGTGCCGAACGGCATGTCGGCGACGATCAGCGCCGACGGCTTCGCGCGCGCGACACAGGTCGTGTGATAGGCGATTTCGTCGATCGTGACGGGCAGTGTCGTGCTCTGGCCTTGCAGCACGTTGCCGAGCGAATCGCCGATCAGCAGCGAATCGACACCCGCGCGATCGAGCAGCGCCGCGAAGCTCGCGTCGTAGCACGTGAGCATCACGATCTTGTCACCGGCTTCGCGCATCGCCTGGAGTTTCGGGACGGTGACGGCGCTGCGGCTCGTCTCCTGCAAGTAGGTCATGGGTGATCCATTGGGAACGCGGCAACACGCTACAGCCAGACGCTATAGCGTGCCGCCTTTGACAAAGAATTCCTTGCGCCCGCGCATCGTTTCGATGCGTTCGACGAGCAAAGCAAGGTCAGCGTCGGATTCGAGCGGATTCAGGTGTTCGGCGCTCACCGTGAGAACGGGCGCGCCGTCGTAGTGATAGAAGAAGTCGTTGTACGCGTCGCACAGCGAGCGCAGGTATGCATCCGAAATCTGCAGTTCCATCGGCACCGCGCGCTTCTGAATGCGCGAGAACAGCACTTCGGGACTCGCCTGCAGATAGATGATCAGATCCGGCGACGGACCAGGCACATCCAGCTTCGCCGCGAGCGCGCGATACAGCGGGTACTCGTCGTCCTGTAACGTCAGACGCGCGAAGATGTCGTTCTTCTGCGTCATGAAATCGGTGATGAGCGGCGTGCCTGATGTGCGCAGCGCGCTGATGTCCTGCACCTGCTGCGCGCGCTGCAGCGCGAAGCTCAGCTGTGCGGGCAGTGCATAGCGCGACGTGTCGCGATAGAAGCGCTCGAGAAACGGGTTGTCCTGCGGACGCTCGAACAACTCGTGCATCGACCAGCGTTGCGCGAGCCGGCGCGCAAGCGACGTCTTGCCGACGCCGATCGGCCCTTCGATCGTCAGATAGCCGTGCGGCGGACGCAAGTGTGGCGCCGTAACGGTGAGCGGCGGGGCGGACATCGGTAGGGAGTTCATGGGCAGCCGCCCTTGGGCGTATCGTTCCTGGTGTCATCCGTGCGGATCGCATCGGCCGGGTTGGGTGCGACGCACTGGCAAGGAGATTTCATTTTTTCGATGCGCTGATCGGCGACGGCTGCAAGAAATGCATCGGCGCGGCCGCGTTGCGGAATGATCAGCGCGGGTTCGATTTCGACGAGCGGCACGAGCACGAACGCACGCTCCGTCATGCGCGGATGCGGGACGATCAGATCCGGTTCGTCGATGGCGTGCTCGCCAAACAGCAGGATGTCGAGATCGAGCGTGCGCGGCGCGTTGCGAAAGGGACGCTCACGGCCGAAATGATGCTCGATCTTGTGACACAGCGCGAGCAGATGGCGAACGGGCAGCGTGGTGTCGAGCTTGACGACGAGATTAAGGTAATCGTCGCCGCCTGCGTCGATTGGGGCCGTTCTATAAAGGCTCGATTTTGCGAGCACGGTGACGGTGTGCTGTTGTGCGAGACACACCACCGCGTCTTTCAGGGTCTGGCGCGCGTCCCCGAGATTCGCGCCGAGGCCGAGATAGGCAACCGTCATGGCATAACTTCCTGCAACTTGCGTTCGACGGCGCGCGCCGGGAATGCGTCAGTCCTCATGCGGGCTGTCGTGGCTCGCATCGTCTGCTGCGCGGTTTCCTGAAGCCGTGCCGCCCTCCATTCCGTCGCCCTGTTTGCTGCGGTTTCGGCTGTTGCTACGCCGCCGTCGTTTTCTGGGCGCCCGGTCCTTCCCGCCTTGCGCAAGCAGTGCTTCGCGCGCGGCGATGTCTCCTTCGATGAACTCCGTCCACCACGAACCGACCGACTCATCCAGTTCGCCCGATTCGCAGCGCAACAGGAGGAAATCATACCCCGCTCTAAATCTTTGGTGTTCCAGCAACTTCAGCGCGCTGCGGCCCGAGCGCTTTTCGAGGCGATGCTGCAGGCCCCAGATCTCGCGCATATCCGACGAGAAGCGCTTGTGGATGGCGAGCTTCTCGGTCTGCATGTCGAGCACGTCGTCCATCGCACGATGTAGCGCGGGCACCGGGAACTCGCCGTTCGCCTCGTACTGCTGCCAGCGTTGCTGCATGTCGTGCCACAGCAGCGTGGCGAACAGGAAGCCCGGCGACACCGGCTTGCCGGCGCGCACGCGCGCGTCGGTGTTGTTCAGCGCGAGCGTGATGAACTTCTCGCCATGCGGCTGTTCGAGCACGACGTCGAGCAGCGGCAACAGACCGTGATGCAAGCCTTCCTTGCGCAGCCGCTGCAGGCACGCGAGCGCATGGCCCGACAGCAGCAGCTTGAGCATCTCGTCGAACAGACGCGCGGCGGGCACGTTGTTGATGAGGTCGGCGAGTTCGGTGATGGGCGCGCGCGTCGCTTCGTCGATATCGAAATCGAGCTTCGCGGCGAAGCGCACGACACGCAGCATGCGCACCGGGTCTTCGCGATAGCGCGTTGCCGGATCGCCGATCATGCGAAGCAAGCGTGCGCGCACATCGGCCATGCCGTTGTGATAGTCGAGCACGGTTTGCGTCGCGGGATCGTAGTACATCGCGTTGACGGTGAAGTCGCGGCGCGTGGCGTCTTCGTGCTGCTCGCCCCAGACGTTGTCGCGCAGCACGCGGCCGCTTGCATCGACGGCATGCGTGCGTCGGTCCAGTTCGTCGCGCTTCAGGCGGCGCGGCGGTGGCGCGTCGGCGTCAGCGGGCGGGGCGTCCACGAGCGCGCGGAAGGTCGATGTCTCGATGATTTCCTGGCCGAACTGCACGTGCACGATCTGGAAGCGCCGCCCGATGATGCGCGCGCGGCGGAACAGCTTCTGCACCTGTTCGGGCGTGGCGTCCGTGGCGACGTCGAAGTCCTTCGGCGCGATGCCGAGCAGCAGATCGCGCACGGCGCCGCCGACGATGAACGCGCGAAACCCTCCCTGTTGCAGACCTTCCGTCACGCGGATCGCGTTGCGCGAAATCAGCGACGGGTCGATGCCGTGAATGTCCGACGAGATGATGACGGGCGCGTCCGGCTCGGGGACGGCCGCTGAGGCCGGCTTGCGGCGCGTACCGCCCTTCGACGATGCAGCGCCGCCTTTCGATGACGTACGGGGTGCGCGGCTGGTGTGCGCGCGCTCTTCCGGGACGGCGTAGTCGTCTGCTTCTGCGGGCGGCGTGACTTCGTCAGCGGGCTCTGCGTCCTGTCCGAACAGCTTGCGAATGAGTTTCTTGATCACGAGGGTTGAAAGAGTTCGAGGATGCGCCAGCCATGCTTCTGAGCATGCGCGCGTAGCGTGTCGTCCGGGTTGGTCGCGATCGGGTCGGTGACCTTTTCGAGCAGCGGGATGTCGTTATGCGAATCGCTGTAGAAATAGCTGCGTTCGAAGTCCGACCATGTTTTACCGATCGACGCGAGCCATTCTTCCGTGCGCACGATCTTGCCTTCACGGTAGCTCGGCGTGCCTTTCGGGTAGCCGGTGTAGTCCGATGCGGGATGACCGTCGATGGTCTCCACTTCGCACGCGATCAGCTTCTCGACGCCGAAGACTTCGGCGATCGGCGCGGTGATGAATTCGTTGGTCGCGGTGACCATGCAGCACAGGTCGCCCGCGTCGCGATGCTTGCGCACCAGTTCCATCGCGGCGGGCACGATGGCGGGTTTGATGACCTCATGCATGTACTGGTCGTGCCACGTTTTGAGCTGCGAGCGCGGGTATTTCGCCAGCGGCGTCAGCATCGCGACCAGATAGGCATGAATGTCGAGCTTGCCGGCCTTGTAGTCGGCAAAGAAGCGATCGTTTTCACGCGCGAAACTTTCGGCTTCGACAATACCGAGTTTCACCATGAAGCGGCCCCATTCGTGGTCGCTGTCGGTGGGGATGAGCGTGTGATCGAGGTCGAAGAGAGCGAGGTTAGCCATGGGGGACTATTTTACTTGAAGCGGATGATGAGGCCTGGGCAGCCGCGCGACGCGGGGCGTCGACCGTGCCGCCCGCAGTGCTGGCGCCATCGGGCGATGCGAGCATCGTACGCAAAAGCGGCAGCGTGACGGCACGCTTTTGTTCGAGCGAAAAGCGGTCGAGTGCGTCGAGCAATGCCATCAGGCTCGGCATGTCGCGGCGGAAATGGGTGAGCAGGTAGGCGGGCACGTCGTCGGCGAGATTGATGCCGCGCTCGCGCGCCGCGCGCTTCAGAACGGCCGCCTTGCCATCGTCGGCGAGCGGCGCGACATGGAACACGAGGCCCCAGCCGAGCCGCGTGCGCAGGTCTTCACGCACATCGAGGCCCATCGGCGCGGCGTTGCCCGCGGCGACGAGCGCACTGGTCGGATGGGCGCGCACTTCGTTGAACAGGTTGAACATCGCGATCTGCTGCGCGCCAGACAGGCGGTCACAGTCGTCGACCGCATACAGCGCGACGGCAGGGTCGAAGTCGAAAGCCGCGAGGCTGCTCTGCGGGCCGGCGTAGCGCGCGTGGCCCGGCGGCGCTTCATGCACGAGCGCCTCCAGCAGATGCGTGCGGCCGCTGCCCGTCTCGCCCCAGACGTAGAACGTGCGGTCCGCGACCGGGCCGGCCGCGAGCGCCACGTCCAGCTCGCGCAGGCGCGTGACCAGCTCGGCATTGGCGCCGGCGAAGAAGTTGTCGAATGTCGATGGCGGCGGGGTGCCGAGATCGAGCGTCAATTGGCGCGACACAATAGATAAGCCGTTAATGACCGATATGCGAACCGATAAGCGATCAGTTCTTGTAAAGCGAACTGGACAGATAACTCTGCCGCAACTCGCGGAATGCGACAGACAGTATCGCGCTGACGGGCAGCGCGAGCAGCACGCCGAAAAAGCCGAACAACTGGCCGAACGCGAGCAGCGCGAAGATTACTGCGAGCGGATGCAGGCCGATCCGTTCTCCGACCAGCCGCGGCGTCAGGAAAAAACTTTCGAGTATCTGACCGATGCCGTAGATCACCGCGACGGCGCCGAACCCGTACCAGTCGCCGAATTGCAGCAGCGCGGCGAGGAGCGCGAGCGCGAGGCCCGTCGCGAAGCCGATATACGGAATGAACACGGCGAGCCCCGTGAAGATGCCCACGGGCAGCGCGATCTCGAACCCGGCGATATACAGCGCAGCCGCATAGAAGACGGCGAGCACGCCCATCACGAGCAACTGGCCGCGCAGATATTGCGACAGCATGTGATCCATGTCGCGCGCGAGATGAATCGTCTTCGCGAAAAAGCGGCGCGGGATGAAGCCGCGAAGACGCGCGAGCATCGCGTTCCAGTCGTACAGCAGATAGAACAGCACGAGCGGCACCATCACGACGTTGCCGACCACCGTGATCATCACGTTCGAACTGGTGCGGATCGAGGTCCACGCATACAGCACGACCGTCTGCGCGCTGCCTTCGAGCTGACCCATCACCACGTCGCGGATGCTCGCGAAATCGAGCGGATCGATGATACCCAGCAACGCCAGCTTGGGCTGCAGCCAGCCGTGCAGATGCGAGAAGAACGAGGGCACCTGCTGCTTGAGTTGCGGCACTTCCTTCTGGATGACGCCCAGCACGAGCAGCCCCAGCAGCGTGACGATCAAGGCGAAGAACAGGATCATCAGCAGCGCGGCGATGCCGCGCGGAACGCGTCGGCGGGTCATCCATGCGACGCCGGGCTGCAGGATATAGGCGAGGATCGCGCCGAGCAGGAACGGTGTGAGCACGGGGCTCAACAGCCACAGCAGAATGCCGACGGCAAGCGCAATGGCAAGCCAGATAAAGGCGCGGCGCTGATACGGCGTGAGGATCGGACTGTTTTGCTGCAAAGCGGGTTTCCCAGGTGTCGTGTCGGCGTCTCAAATTCCAGCCGTGCGGCCGGCATCGGGTAAAATCGCATTTTACCGACCTTCGAGCTCCTCCCCCATGAATCAACCGAAATCCGCCCCGAATTCCCCTGATTCGGCCCAAGGTTTGTCGTATCGCGACGCGGGCGTGGACATCGACGCGGGCGACGCCCTTGTCGACGCGATCAAGCCCTTTGCCAAGAAGACGCTGCGCGACGGCGTGCTGGGCGGCATCGGTGGGTTCGGCGCGCTGTTCGAAGTGCCGAAGAAGTACAAGGAGCCGGTGCTCGTATCGGGCACGGACGGCGTCGGCACGAAGCTGAAGCTGGCGTTCCAGCTGAACAAGCATGACACAGTCGGCCAGGATCTCGTCGCGATGAGCGTGAACGACATTCTGGTGCAGGGTGCCGAGCCGCTGTTTTTCCTCGACTACTTCGCGTGCGGCAAGCTGGACGTCGGCACGGCCGCGACGGTCGTGAAGGGCATCGCGCAGGGCTGCGAGCTGGCCGGTTGCGCGCTGATCGGCGGCGAAACGGCTGAAATGCCGGGCATGTATCCGGATGGCGAGTATGACCTGGCGGGTTTTGCCGTCGGCGCAGTGGAAAAGAGCAAGATCATCGACGGCAGCAAGATCGTGCCGGGCGATGTGGTGCTGGGTCTTGCGTCGAGCGGTATTCATTCGAATGGATTTTCGCTGGTGCGGAAGGTCATTGAGCGCGCTCAGCCGGATTTGAATGCTGATTTCGATGGGCGTTCGCTTGCTGATGCGTTGATGGCGCCTACGCATATTTATGTGAAGCCTTTGCTGGCGCTGATGCAGCAGCTTGAAGTGAAGGGTATGGCGCATATCACGGGCGGCGGTCTGGTTGAGAATATTCCGCGCGTGCTGAGGGATGGGCTGACGGCCGAGCTGGATCATCGTGCGTGGCCGCTGCCGCCACTGTTCGCCTGGCTGCAGAAGCATGGCGGTGTGGCTGATGCGGAGATGCATCGCGTGTTCAATTGCGGGATTGGGATGGCTGTGATTGTTTCTGCTTCTGACGCAGATAAGGCGATTGGCTTGCTTTCCGCCGCTGGCGAGCAGGTCTGGAAGATCGGGGTCGTGCGTGAGAGCAAAGAAGGCGAGGCGCAGACTGTAGTGGTTTGAGTTGCCTTTCAGGCAGAGTTTTTGGGAAGCCGTCCGGCGGGAGTTGGGCGGCTTTTTTGTTTTTTGCGGTTTGCTAGTGGCGTTGCGGTTTGGTTTACTCGTGTTGTCGCTGGCATCCGCGTTGTGCCGCCCCGCACAGGGGCGACGCATGAGGCACGAAGGCAAAGCGCGGATGCCAGCGCAAAGGCAAAAAACCAAACCGCCCGCGCCGCGAAGGCAAACGCAAATACCCGCACAAAGAGAAACCCACCCGCGTCGCAGACAAAAAAATCATCCAACGACTCGTTCAATAGCCTGCAAGGCAAGCAAAGTAGCATCAGCACCACAACAATCCACCACAACCCGCTCCGCCATACCCCGCAGCCACGTAAGCTGCCTCTTACACAACTGCCGCGTCGCAAAGACGCCTTTATCCCGCATGGTGTCGTAATCGGTTTCGCCGTCGAGATACTCCCAGGCCTGCCTATACCCAACACACCGCATGGAAGGCAACCCCGGATGCAAATCCCCGCGCGCGCGCAGCCGCTTCACCTCATCGACAAACCCAGCCGCAAGCATCGCATCAAACCGTGCCGCAATACGCGCATGCAGCCCACTTCGATCAGACGGCTCCAGCGCGATCGGAACGAATCGATAAAGCCGCGCTG
The DNA here is from genome assembly GCF_013426915.1 of Paraburkholderia sp. PGU19. GTDB lineage: Bacteria > Pseudomonadota > Gammaproteobacteria > Burkholderiales > Burkholderiaceae > Paraburkholderia. Next base: position 3,162,821 of record NZ_AP023179.1, on the reverse strand, counting down.
CATCGTCATCGCGCGCGGGCGCGGCGAGCAACGCCGACATCGGTTGCCCCGTCAGCATGAACACTTCGAGTGCGCGCTGGATACGCTGCGAATCGTTCGGCGCGAGGCGTGCGGCCGTGACGGGATCGACGGCATAAAGACGCGCATGCAACGCAGGCCAGCCTTCGCGCGCAGCGTCGGCATCGAGCGTCGCACGCACGTCGGCATCGGCGGCAGGCAGGTCGTTCAGCCCTTGCGTCAACGCCTTGTAGTACAGCATCGTGCCGCCCACCAGCAACGGCACGTTGCCGCGCGCAACGATCTCGCCGACCAGTCGCAACGCGTCGGCGCGGAAATCGGCGGCTGAGTAAGCATCGACAGGATCGACGATGTCGATCAGATGGTGAGGCGCGACGGCGCGTTCCTCCGCCGACGGCTTCGCAGTGCCGATATCCATCTCGCGATACACGAGCGCCGAATCGACGCTGACGATCTCCACAGGCGCGCGCGCAGCGAACGCCAATGCGGCCGCCGTCTTGCCGGAAGCGGTCGGGCCGAGCAGGCAGGCGATCGGTTGGGGTGCGTGCTGCGTCATGAAAGGCGTGATGGCAGGCGTGATGACAAACGTAAGCGGAAGTGCAAAACGGACCCGCTCACTGTCCGCGCATGAACAGCCGATCGAGATCGGCGAGCGTTAACTGATACCACGTCGGCCGCCCGTGATTGCACTGGTCCGCGCGCTCCGTTGCTTCCATCTGGCGCAGCAGTGCATTCATTTCGTCGAGCGTGAGGCGCCGGTTCGCGCGCACGGCATGATGACAGGCAAGCGTGCCGAGCAGCTCGTGCTGGCGCTCGGTCAGCACGAGCGAGCCGCCGTAAGCGTGCAGATCGGACAGCACCGCGCGCGCCAGCGCCTGCAAATCGGCATCCTTCAGCAGCGCGGGGACGGCGCGAATCGCGATGGTCGTCGGCGACAGCACGGCCAGATCGAAGCCTAGGGCATCGAGCGTCTCCCGCTCCTCTTCGACGACGCCGATCTCGATCCCGTCAGCCGGCATCGACACGGGAATCAACAGCGGCTGCACAGCGATCGCGCGGTCCACGAGCGCGTTCTTGAACTGCTCATACAGAATCCGCTCGTGCGCTGCGTGCATATCGACGATCACCAGTCCGCGCGCGTTCTGCGCAAGCACGTAGATACCGTGAATCTGGCCGAGCGCGAAGCCGAGCGGCTGTTCGTCGTTCGCGTCGAAAGTCTGCGGTGCGATGGCCGACTGAGGCGCCAAACCCGCGAAACCAGCAAAACCCGCGACAGGCGCAGACGCACCATCATTCCCGACGGAATCCGCCGCGTCGCGCAGCTCAAAAGACGTCGTGCCTTGCGGGGTGCCCGCGCCCGTGTCCTTGCGGCCGAACAACGCGTCGTAAAGCGCGAGCGGCTGCGCGACGGGCAGCGTGCCTTGCGTCATGCGCGCCTGTCGCAGCCAGGTGTTGCCCGGCTGCGAACTGCCGCCATTGCTGACCCTGAAGCCGCCGCCTAGCGGCGTCGAGCCAAATGATGCGGGTGTGGCAGGCGTTGCCGCCGTCGGAAAAGGCATCGGATCGATACGCGCAGCATGTCCACCCGACGTCGTTTCCGGCGATGCGCCCGCGTGCCGCGCGAGCGATCGCTGCACGGCATGGAACACGAACTGGTGAATCGAACGCGAATCGCGAAAGCGCACTTCGATCTTCGACGGATGCACGTTCACGTCGACGGCCTCGGGCGGCAGATCGAGGAACAGCACATACGACGGATAACGGTCGCCGTGCAGCACATCTTCGTACGCGGCACGCACAGCGTGCGTGAGCAACTTGTCGCGCACGAAGCGGCCGTTGACGAAGAAATACTGCTGATCGGCGCGTCCGCGGCTCGCAGTTGGCAGACCGGCGCAGCCGTACACGGCAAGCGGTCCCGCCGATTCGTCGAGCGGCAGATGCGCGGTCGCGAACGTCTCGCCGAGAATCTTCGCGACGCGCGTGGCGGGATCGCTGGCGTTCCAGTGTTCGACGGCGCGGCCGTTATGCAGCACCGAAATCGCGACATCGGGCCGCGCGAGCGCCGCGCGCCGGATCATCTCCAGGCAGTGGCCGAGTTCAGTCTGTTCGCTCTTGAGGAATTTGCGGCGCGCGGGCGTATTGAAGTACAACTCGCGCACTTCGATCGTCGTGCCGCGCGTGCCCGCAGCGGGCGATAGCGCGCCCGTCTGCGCGTCGATGCGCGTCGCGTGCGAATCGTTCTCCGTGCGGCTCGTGATGTGCATGTCCGACACCGACGCGATCGACGCCAGCGCCTCGCCGCGAAACCCGAGTGTCGCCACGGCTTCGAGCTCGGCGAGCGAGCGGATCTTGCTGGTCGCGTGACGCATCAGCGCGAGCGCGAGCTCGCCTTCGGGAATGCCACAGCCGTCGTCGGTGATCGAGATGCGCTTGACGCCGCCTTCGTCGAGCAGGATGCGCAGCGTCTTCGCGCCCGCATCGAGCGCATTTTCGAGCAATTCCTTCACAACCGACGCCGGCCGCTCGACCACTTCGCCCGCGGCGATCTGGCTGATCAGCTGGTCGGGCAGCGGCTGGATCGCGCGCAGCGGACGCGGCGTAAGGGCGCTTTCGGCCGCGCTCGCGTCGCGGTCGGACACAGGACTCGGCGCGTCATATGCGTCGGCGGGCGCGTCGGCACGCGTTTCGGAAGATTCGGGGATCGCGGACATGGCGAAATTATAGCGATTCGTCGCAGATCGTCTGAACGTGCAGACAACGGACGACATTTTTTAAGGTCGTCATGGCACTTTCGGTATCATGGCGCGGTCAATTTCCTGCCTCGGAACGCTTCGTCACTGCCGTGATCTGCGTGAGGCGCGCCGAACGAGACGGGCCGCCGTCCCCGTCATACCAGCCATCTGCTTTTAAAAGGACGCCCTTTGGACACGCTGCTGCAATTCGTCAATCTTGTCCTGCACATCGACAAGTTTCTGGGAGTCTTCATCCATCAGTACGGCGCGTGGGTCTACGCGGTACTGTTCCTCATCGTGTTCTGCGAGACAGGCCTCGTCGTACTGCCGTTCCTGCCGGGCGACTCGCTGCTGTTCATCGGCGGCGCATTCTGCGCGACGGGCGAAATGAACATCGAGCTGCTGATCGTGCTGCTGCTGGTGGCGGCCGTGCTCGGCAACACGGTGAATTACATGATTGGCCGCGCAATCGGGCCGAAGGTGTTCGACTCGCACATACCCGTGCTCGAACGGTTCCTCGATCGCGAGGCGCTGCGCAAGACGCACAACTTCTACGAGCGCCACGGCGGCAAGACTATCGTGCTCGCGCGTTTCATTCCCGTCGTGCGGACCTTTGCGCCGTTCGTCGCGGGCGCGTCGCAGATGACCGTCAAGCGGTTCCAGTTCTTCAACGTCGCAGGCGCGCTGTTCTGGGTGCTGCTTCTGACGCTGCTGGGTTTCTTCTTCGGCAATATTCCGTTTATCCGCCAGTATCTGAATGTGATCGTGCTGGTCGGTATCGGCGCCGCCGTGGTGCCCGTCGCGCTCGGCGCGTTGTGGAAGATCATGCGCAGCAAGCGTCAGCCGGAGCGCTCGGCCGGTAACAACACTGGGCATTGATGAGGGCGAACAGCAGGCATCCGCACGCGATGCCTGCTGCGCACAAGATCAATCAGACAGTGCGATATCGCAGCAGAAACGCTACGGCGCCACACGCCGCACGACAGGCGTTTCCGGCGTCGGATAGCCCGCTTCGCGGAACGTTTCGATGATCGCGCGATTCGTGTCGAAATAGACTTGCCAGTAGTTGTCGTTGTGCGTGTAAGGCCGCACGCACAGCAACGGACCTTCGGGCGTGAACGACAGCACTTCGATATCGGGCGGCGGGCTCTCGGACACATTTGGAATCTTCGTGACGGCGGCCCGCAACCGGTTCGCCGCATCGATGGGATCGACGCCGTTCGCGACCTTCGCAGTCAGTTCGACGCGCCGTACCGGCTGCGCGCTGAAATTGGAAATGATGCCCGAGAAGATCGTGTTGTTGCCGACGATGGTCAGTACGTTATCGGGCGTGACGATCGTCGTGCCGAACAGGCCGAGCTCCTGAACCGTGCCCGTCACGCCGCCCGCTGTCACGAAATCGCCGACCTTGAACGGTCGCAGCACCTGCATGAAAATGCCCGCCGCGAAATGCGCGAGCAGACCGCCCCACGCGGTGCCGATCGCGAGACCGAGGCCCGCGAGCAGCGCGGCGAACGACGTGGTCTGCACGCCGAACACCTGCAGAATCGCGAGTATCAGGATCAGATTCAGAAGCGCGCCGAGGATCGAGCCAAGGTAGTGCGCGAGCGTCGGATCGACTTTGCTGTTGCGCGCGAGCACCTTGCGCAGCAGGCCGATGACGAGCCCGATCACCCATCGCCCGATGATCCACAGAACGATTGCACCGAGTACCTTGGTCCCGAAGTCGATGCCCCGGGTCATCAGAAAGACGCGTACGGCTTCGATATCCACGATTCCCTCGCTTGAGTCGGTTCGTATGACTGACTGCGTGCATGCGACGGCGTAGGGGACGCGAGGCGGACCAGCAGAGCGGACGCCGCGTCCATCGCTTGTGCTACACGACGTTGTTATCCGTACGGCGAACGGCTTGAGCGGGCAGGTTGCCCGATATGCGAGAAACGGCGGCGCTGTTGCCGCCGCTTGCAATCATCGACTGTTATAGGCGATGGCGCGGCCGTCAGCAAGACATATTCCCGCCTGAACACGTCCGTGCCAATCGGGCTCAATTGGCGGAGGCCGACGTGCGGATGACGGCGCGTGCGTCGGCGCGCCCGGCTGCCTTGCGGCTGCGCATGCGCGACAGGCCGATAGCGATGCCGCTTGCCGTCACATAGGCGGCAAGACGCGGAATGAACGCTCCGAGGGTGCTGAACTTGCCATAGCGCGCCTGCGAATCGGCGAACACCAGAAAGGTCAACGCCGCATCGAACAGCAACGCGATCGCGACGAACACCACGAACACCAGATAGCCGTCCGCTTTCGCGTCGGGCCTCATCCAGTTGATCACGCAACATGCCGTCAGCAGCACGGCGAGGATGATCAGGTTCGAAATCAGATCGAGCAGGAAATTGATCATGAACTTGAGATGAAAACGTTCTTTTACGAATGTCCGCTCGCAGGGTGACGTCAATGTGCAGTCACCACATGGGCATGGCGGCGCGATCATTGCACGTCTTTTCATCTCGATAAATGCAAATATCTGGACTCCGGAATAAGGCGTTGGCGACGCACGACACGCGATGCTTTTTCTCAACGGTTCGCGCCGTCAAATGTAAAAAAGGGTCTCCGGTTGCCCGGAGACCCTTGTCGGTCTGGCGACGACAGCGCATATCGCGCTGTCCCGCCTCGCGCTGGAAGGTCGCTATTGCGTGAGCGACGCGGCTGGCGCGAAGTCTTCCGCGTCGACGTCGTAGCCCGACGGCTCCCAGCGGATCGCCAGCAGCGCGAGCAGGCCGCACAGCGGCGCGACGGCGATGATCCAGAACACACGCGTGTGCAGCGCGGCGGCGAGCACGGGGAACAGGAACAGCGAGACGGTCGAGCTTGCGCGCATCAGCGTCTGGTTGAAGCCGACGCCGACGCCGCGCAGCGAAGTCGGATAGCTCAGCGAAGCGAACGTCATGGTGTGCGAGCCCGGCCCGAAGCCCTGGCCAAACAGGAACAGCGCAAGCATCGCGATTGCGATGGAGACCTGCGCGGCGCCCGCTGGCTTGCCGACGACGGCGAGCCCGACCAGCGCGACGAGCTGGCACGCATAGCCGGCCACGGTCATGTTCCAGGCGCCGAACTTCGGCACCATGCGCACCGCGATGATGCCGCCCACGAACGCAAACGCAAGATTGAGCACGAGCGACGCGAGGATCGTGGTGAGCATCGACTGCGCGAGGAAGCTCGAAATGATCACCGGCAAGCCGAACGCGACCGCGTTATACGCGAACGACGACGCAATCGAGATAACGGTCGCGAGCACGGTGCGCTTCAGATAGACGCCCTTGAGCAGCGTGCCGTAGTTCTTCCACGACGCCGTGCGCACGTGGCTCTGTTTCGCCTTGGCGGCGGCGTCCGGCGCGACGTCTGCATCGATGCCGTATGAGCGCTTGAGAATCTGCGCGGCGCCGTTCAGATCGCCCTGATTCGCGGCCCATACGGGCGACTCGCTGATATAGCGGCTGCGGATCAAGATGATGACGATGGCGGGCACGGCGCCAAAGCCGAGAATCAGACGCCATAGCAGAGGCTGATGACTCTCCGGCAAGGTCGCATAGAACGCCAGCACGAGCAGATACGACACGCTGATGGCCGCATACCAGACGGGACACCACATCGCGACGCGCGCGGCCTTGTTGCCCTTGCCTTGCAGCCGCGAGAACTCGGCGAGAAATGCCATCGCGACGGGCAGGTCGATGCCGACGCCGAGACCCATCACGAAGCGCGCGCCGCCTAGCACCCATGCGTTCGGCGCGAACGCACAGGCGAGCGCGGCGATCACGAAGAAGAACATGTCGGCCATGAATACGCGATAGCGGCCGATGCGGTCGGTCAGAAAGCCGCCGAACAGCGCGCCGACGATCGCGCCGAACGTGATCGCGGAAGCGACGAAGCCTGTGCCAGCGGGCGTCAGCGAGAATTCGCGCGCGACATCCTTGAGGCCGAACGCGAGCGCGCCGAGATCGTAGGCATCGAGGAACACGCCGCCGAGCGCGATCGCGACGACGATGCGCGCATCGCTGCCGATGGCGGCGCCCTGGTTGACGAGTGCCGAGACATCGGCGGCGGAACGGATGACGGGCTTGTTGTGCGCGCGGGAAGATGCCTGCGCGACGCCTGTTTCGGGCGCGAGAACGGTGGACATGCGGCTGGTGCGCGCAAAACGCGCAAAAGGGCGAATCCTACGGGCGCCTGTCCGCAGCCACCAACGTTATTTTTGTTATTAGCTCATGCTCGCGTTGATGCGCAACGCGTCGTCCCATATAACGGAATCCGCATGGGCAGGCCGCCGGGATCAGCTCTTCGACATGTTGTGCCGGTGTGCCGCGCGATAGTCGGTCGGGGAAATGGACAGGCGCTTGCGGAAGATCTTCGCGAGTCCGTCGCCGCTACGCACGCCGCAGCGTCGCGCGATCCCGTCGATCGACATGTCGGTCTCCGTCAGCAGCAGGCAACTCGCGTCGAGCCGCGCGCGCAGCAGGTATTCCGACGGCGTGAGCCCCACTTGCGCCTTGAAGCGCCGCAGGAAATTGCGCTCGCTCATCTTCGCGACTTCGGCGGCTTCCGCCACGGAAATGTGACGCGTGTAGTTCTCGCGGATCCAGTGCGCGGCCGTCGTGATCTTGCGGGTGATGCCCTTTTTTTCGTCGTCGTCGAGAATCGCATCGAGGCGCCGCGACGTGCCCGACAGCGCGCGCTCCGAAACGAGCCTCGCGATCGGCGTGCCGTGATCGCGCTTGATGACCGTGAGCGCGGCTGCGATCGAACGCACGGGTGCGTCGACGTCGATCGAGGCGCCGGGCTCGATGTGCCATTGAGTGTCGTTCACGACGGGGGCGACGGGTTTGCCTGAGTCGTCGGTTGCACCCGACATGCTGCGCCAGCCACGCCGCTCGAAGGCGAGATCGGCGGCAGCGAGCACGCCCAGGCCTTCGTCGAGCGCCTTGACGACGCGGATTTTCGGCGCGATCGCGCGCAGCCGCCGGATCAGCCGCTCGTTCGCCTTCGCGCGCGAAGCGCCCGGGCCGCCGACGATGAACAGCGTATCGAAGCCATTCAGGAGCGGTCCATTGAGGCTTTCCGTCCACACGCGCAGCGAACAGCTGCTGACGACGCTGCCACCCATTTCGGACAGCATCACGATCGAATAGGAGGGTTTGATACCCGCGCCCTCGGGGCCGGATTGATCGGCCTGTGCTTCGTTGGCGAGTCGGAATGCGTCAGCGAGCAGACACACGTCGCTCAGCGGAAATCGTTCAAAAACGAGAATGCCGATACGTTTGACCATGTGCCCGACATTGACGACTGCGCTCGACGAGGTTGAATCCATCCATCGACTCACCGCGTGCTCATATCGCATCGTCTGTCTCCAGTGCCGAGGACGGCGAAAGAATGAAGGTCTGCGTGCCTTGGGTCCATCATAGGCCCAGGTTTTTAAGCCCTGGCGGTTTGAGTCGGAAAATACCGAGAAGTTGGCAGATCGGCTCGATATTCGCGGAATACGCTGGCGTATCGATGCTTATCAAACCACTCAAAAGAGGCGCGAGCATGCTCAGCATACGCAAGGCAGTGTTCCCCGTGGCCGGTCTCGGCACCCGATTTCTCCCCGCGACGAAGGCGAGCCCGAAAGAAATGCTGCCCGTCGTAGACAAGCCGCTGATCCAGTACGCGGTCGAAGAGGCGATCGCGGCGGGCATCACCGAGATGATCTTCGTCACGGGGCGCAGCAAGCGCGCGATCGAAGACCATTTCGACAAGTCCTACGAGGTCGAGTGCGAGCTGCTCGCGCGCGGCAAGCTCGCGCTGCTGGAACTGGTGCAGAACATCAAGCCGAGCCATGTCGAATGCTGCTATGTGCGCCAGCCGGAGCCGCTTGGGCTCGGTCATGCGGTGCTGTGCGCGGAAAAGCTGGTCGGCGACGAGCCGTTCGCCGTGATGCTCGCCGACGACCTGCTCGACGGCGCGCCGCCCGTTCTGTCGCAAATGGTGAGCCTGTTCAATCACTATCATTGCTCGATTGTCGGTGTCGAAGAGATCGGCAAGCAGGAATCGCGCTCGTATGGCGTGATCGACGGCAAGCGCTGGGACGATCGGCTCTTCAAGATGTCGGACATCGTCGAAAAGCCCGCGCCGGAGGATGCGCCGTCGAATCTCGGCGTCGTGGGCCGCTATGTGCTGATGCCCGCGATCTTCGATCATCTGCGCCGCCAGACTGCCGGTGCGGGCGGCGAGATCCAGCTGACGGATGCAATCCAGTCGCTGCTCGGCTCGGAGCAGGCGCTCGCGTACCAGTACCACGGCAAGCGTTTCGACTGCGGCAGCAAGCTCGGCTACCTGAAGGCGACGGTCGAGTTCGCGTTGCGCCATCCCGAAGTGAAACATGCGTTCGATGCCTATCTGCGGGGTCGCATGCAGGGCGTAACCGGCACGAACGGCGAGGGCGCGCAGGAAGAGCTGGCGGAACTGTTGAGCCGGGTCTGATTCCCGGCGCTCAAGCGTGGCGCGGCGGCGCGAGCTGCCGCGCCGTTGTTATTGTGAGCCGACGACCCTAGTCCGCGGACTCAGCGGAAATACGCCTTGGTGTTTTCGTGCACGTCGTCGCGCGCAAGCAGCGCTTCAGGCGTGAGCCAGATATAGCGGCTGTGCTGGTCGAAGCGCCCAACAGACGTCGTGTTCTCGAGCGTCAGGAAATACGCGATCACGACGTAGTGCGTCGTGATCTTGTCCGCGCCGGCGAAGTTGTCTTTATAAAGGTGTTCGAACAGGCCGCCGAAACGCGCAGCCGCGCGCTCCATCCCCGAGATGCCGAGTTCCGCGTCGACGATGCGTGTGAACGCCGCATCGAGCCTTTCGTTCTTGCAGATGCGCCCGCCCGGCACGAACCACGTCCCGAGCGCCGGGCGATTACGCCGATGCCCGACGAGCACTCGCCCCGCGTAGTCGGACACGATCAGGTCGATCGACACGAGCGGTGTCATCTTGACGACCTGGAGAAAATCGCCTGCTTCGAGATAATCGGCACACGTGGCGGCCATGTCTCTCTCTCGTCATGTAGTCTTGTTTAATGGATGCAGCGAAACGGGATGCAGCATAATGCCCGCCACACGCGCCGCACGTGTGACGGGCGGCCGGCGTGCTCGGCCGGCTTGCCTGTCTATTGATCGTGATCGCTGGCGAACAGCCGCGACGCGGTGCCGAACAGAAGGGCGATAGCAACGGCGACGCCCACGCTAAGCAGCAGCCAGGACGCCAGCATTGCGACCACCATCACCATGATCCAGCCCAAACCGGTCATGTCACCGCTCCGTCATCATGGCCTCGATGGCTTGCGCTACATGACACGTGCATGACGCGCGCCTTGCAGCATTGCTCAGAGTCTAGACGTAGCAATAAAACGCGGTTCTGTCGTCTGACGCCTAAATGCCGTCTTGTATGGCCAAAGTGAAAGACGGCGCGTACGCGCGCGCTGCGCGCCCTTTTACGCGCGCTTCGTCACGGCGGTTATGGCGATTACGGCGGTTCTGGCGGTTATGGCGCGACATAGCCCGCCGGCGTCGTGACATTGGCCTTCATCACAGCCACATTCGACGACACCACATACACGGGCGTCTCAGTCAGCGTGAGCGACACGTAACCATCTTCGTAAGGCACGCTCGACGGATTGCCCATCATGTCGAACACCGTGACCTTGCCCGCGGTGCCCGGCGCATCCACCTGCAGACGCCATGCAACGCCCGCTGTCGGGTCGAAGTGAGTCGCCTTGTTCCACTTTGCGTTGTCGTGCGTCCAGGCGGCCGTGACGACTTTGCCGTTGTTCAGGCGCTGAAACGCGTACGCGTAGACGCCCGCAGGCGTGCGCTTGACGGGCCCGAGCGTGGCCGTGCCGTCGATCAGCCGCGTCATCGCGACAATCGCGGATGCAGCCGGCTTAGGGCTGACCGTGCTCGGACCGAACGCGCCTTTCGGATGTTCGAGATCGAAGAACACGCCGTAGCCAGGCGTCGCGGCGGGCGAGTCGTTCGAATAGAAGATGTAGGTCATGTCCGCGCCTTCGCCGAGCAAAATCAGATGAGTACGCGCGACGACGGCGCCTTGCGCGTACAGCACATCGTTAGGCGGATAGCGCGGGCCATATTCTTCGCCGACGTCGTAGCTGATGCCTGTTTCCGTTGCGAACAGCTTCGCGCCTGGCCTGTACTGATCCGTCATCACGCGTCGCAAGGCGCGCATCGCGTTTGGCAGCGCGTATTGCGCCTGTTGCGGATTGCTGTCGCTCATCAGACGTTCGGGCGGATGCGACGGGCTGTTACCGCCCGGATCGTAGTAGCCGTGAATGGCGATCCCGTCGAGATACTTAGGCAGGCCGAGCGGCGCGAGACGCTTGAGCCACTCGATATTGCCAACCACCGATCCCAACGTCGGGCCCATCACCACCGCATTGGGATCGGTCGCATGAATGCCTTCATGCACGGACTTATATAGCTGGACGAAATTGGCATCGGTGTCGCGCCAGGGCAGGCCGCCTGCCAGATCGGGCTCCCATGTCACCTGATAGTAGTTGCTCGATTGCGTCGGAAAGACTGTATTGCGCACGCGGCTCGATTCAGTGCCGACACGCTGCATGTATTCGCGCAGCGCATCCGTCGACTTCGGCAGATAACTGTGCGTCTGCTTGCCCGTGGGACTCGCCCAACCAGGAAAGCCATCGAGCTGGATCAGGCGCAGCAGATCGCCTTTGCGGAAAAATGGCGCAAGTTGCCGCGTGGCGGGATTGAAGGTGTCCGCGCGGTCCGGTTCTTCCTTGTACCAGTTGCGGTTGTCGTTGACCCACGTAAGACCGAGCCGCGTATAGAGCGGACGATAGCCGTCGCCGTCGCAGCAGTGCTGGCCGGGTCCGACGAACGCGCCGCCCTGGCCGCCGAAGCGATGCAGGTCCGCGTGCGCGTAATGCACGGGCGGCACGCTCGCCGACACATCGGGCAGCACGCCGAAGGTCGCGATGCCTTGCGGACGCGTGCCACGCGCCGCCAGTTGCCCACGCGCCTTTTCCAATGATGCGGACAGCGCGAAGTATCCCGCTAGTGAAGACTCGCAATTCAACGTCACCTGACGGGCGCCTTGCACAACGCCATACGTGCCGCTTGCCTGCACGGTACCCCATGCATCGCGAACTTTCCATGCAAGCTTGTCGTCGTGCGGCGCACGTGTCGTGATGACAATCTGGAACGAACGGTCGAGCGGAAAGAGGCGCGTGCCGTCGCTTCCCGGTGTGTCGGCGTCGATGAGATCGCCCTGTGCGTTCGCAGCCGCCACGTCCGACGATTTGTTACAACGGAGTCCTTGAGAATCATTCGCACGAGACGGCGCTTTCATCGGCCATTCGCTCTCGTCAGAGGCGTCGCCCGTGGATGCAGTCGTGGCTTTGGCGGAAGCGGAAGGGCTGACTGCATCGTTCGCGCCCGCGATCCAGCATTGCTTGAGCTCGCCAGGCGCAGGGTCGCCGAATATCCCATTGTCGCAAGGCGTGCCGTTCGTCAGCGACTTGACGGTGTTGCGCGTCTCGCTGCCGTAACGCACGTCGCGCGTGCCGCTGAAGCTGCACGTGCCCTGCTCGTCTGCGCAATGGGTCCAGTTAGCAGGGTTCTTCGCAGCCGCTTCGTTATCGGCCGATGCGTTGTCACAGCCGCTCGCTATCGCAATGGATACGGCTAGCATGGCTACTCGCAAGCTGAACGAAACATTGAGTGAAAGACGCGGCTGAAAATCTGATGTGCATCTCTTACCGACACTGTTATCGCCATCAGTCATTCTTCCCCAAACGGTATCGATGACCGGTTACCCGCATATCGCGCGACCCAGATTACACCGGTGAGTTAGCAGGAATTGGACGTTTCCTAGTGTATGGGCGCAACTTTGCTGGCGGATCGATACGAATGTTGCGTCGTCGCGACGCTTGTTCGTGGCGAGATTTGACTAATGCTTCGAAGTCAAGCCGCATAAGGGCTGTCACGCTGAGAGACCGTGTTTGCGTGTCCGAATGAACATGAATGGTTCGCCAAAACGGCAGTTTGACTGCACCTGGTTAGCGCCATTGCGCCTCTCACTGGGGCCCAATGTTTCGTGTTTGAAACATTAATTGATTTATTTATGGTGCCACTCAAAAAGGAATAGAAGAAATTATTTGGCCTGGCATTTCCCTTCTTATAATTCCTAATTCGTGCCCCTGTGCGCGTAATTTCATCATATCAATAACGCTGTCATTTCATTTTAGCAAACTGGCAATTGGATCGGTAATCCGGATAACTAGGTATGCATCTGGGTAAGTATTGCGTCCCTTAAATGCAAAGCCGAAAAAATTGCTGTTTGATTGGTATGATGAAATCGAAATTGCAACAATTTGTAAGGCTTTGTGTCAAGCCTGGCGAGGCTTCTAAGGCGTGCAATTCGGTTCGTCTTATGAAATGGCGAATTGGCGGTGGAATAGCGGTCCGTAATAATCGGTTTATGTGATTGTTAAATGCGGGCTGAAAGCCGGTTAGCATCCAACGGACCGAATACGCCAATACATCGTCAGTTTCAGTCAGTCCCTGCCGGGATTGTTTTTTTAATGCGTATGATGCACTGCACATCGCATGCATTTATCTAGTTCTTTCCACGCCGGAATGGTCAAGGGGGAAGAGTCATGGCGTATGCAAGTCTGGAATCTCCGATGGTTGGCTGGGTGCGAGCGCCTGAGCGCAGCGCGCACTACGCAGCCGCTACACGCCACATTGCAATTCTGCTTTTCGACGGCTGTTCTCTTCTTGGCGCAGGCATCGTCGCTGAAGTCTTTCACGCTGCTAACGAACTGTCTTCATCCGCCAGTCACAGCTGGACGTATGACGTGAGTTTCCTCTCGGCTGCCGGCGGCAACATTACGTGCTCGTCGTCGATTCGCGTCTGGACGGATGGACTCGATGCACGTCATTACATGGGCTTCGATGCGCTTTTCGTCGCGGGCGGCAAAGGTGCGCGTGCCGCGGCCCGCGACGAACGGCTCATTGCCTGGCTGCGGCGTGTGCATGCAAACACCAGCACCGTGCGTCCGATCGGCGAAGGACGCTCGCTGCTCGAAGCGGCCTGCATCAACGGCATTCAGCAGCGCGACTTCGGCAGCTACAACGTGTGCGAAGAACGCGATGAACGTAACGGCAGTGAAGCGAACGATCGTGTCGAATCGATGAAGAGCGCGCTGATGCTGATCAAGCGCGATCTGGGCATCGATGTCGCACGCAACGTCGCCGAACGCCTGATGCCCGACGCCGGCGACAGCCTGATGTCGCTGTTGGGCGACAGCACGGGCAAGAGTCCCGCAGACAAGGTGCGCGCCGCGGCGCGCTGGTTACAGGAGAACTGCCAGCGGTCGATCTCGATCGCGGACGCGGCCCAGGTGGCCGCGATGAGCGAACGCAATTTCCTGCGTCGCTTCAAGATGGAAGTGGGCGTCACTCCGTCCGACTACCTGTTGCACGCACGGCTCGCGATTACCTGCAGCCTGTTGACCGATTCCGAACTGCCCGTCGACAAGATCGCGCGGCGCACGGGAATGGGCAACGGCGATCGCCTTGCCAAGATCTTCCGCAAGCGGATGAAAGTCTCGCCGACGGAATACCGGATGAAGACCCGGCGCGAAGCCGGCATCTAGCACCGGCCACGATCCGAAGTGTGTCGCAGGTCTTCATACGGGCGTTAAGGGATGGACATTAAGGAATCCAAACATGTTGATCGACCAGAACAATCCGACGAATGCGGCTGCACCGGGCAGCGCGCTGCCGGCGTGCACGCAGATCGTCCCGGTCATCCTGGCGGGCGGGTCAGGTACGCGTCTGTGGCCGATGTCGCGTGAGAACTTCCCGAAGCAGCTGATTGGCGTCGTCGGTTCGGAGTCGCTGTTGCAGGACACCGTGCATCGGATGGAAGGCTTTCCGGCTGGCTGGAACGTGTCGAATTCGCCCATCGTCGTGTGCGGCGAAGAGCATCGCTTCGTGATCGCCGAGCAGCTGACGTGCAATGCCTGCACGCCGCGTCTCGTGGTCGAGCCGGCGCGGCGCGACACGGCGCCCGCGCTGACGCTGGCAGCAGCGCTCGCCTGCGCGAACGGCGACGACGCGATTCTCGTCGTGATGCCGTCCGATCACGCGATCGGCGACGTGCCCGCGTTGCAGCGCGCGCTCGAAGTTGCCGCGCGCCATGCGCAGCGCGGCTCGATCGCCACGCTCGGCGTGCCGCCGCGCGCGCCTGAAACGGGCTTTGGTTATATCCGCGTCGGCAGGAAGCTCGATGACGATGCGCGCGAGATCGACGGTTTCGTCGAAAAACCCGCCGCCGAACTCGCGAAGCAATACGTCGCGCAAGGCACGTACTGGTGGAACAGCGGCATCTTCATCGTGCGCGCCAGCGTGTGGCTCGCGACGCTGCAATCGCTTCAGCCGGATATGCACGCGGCGTGTCTCGCATCGTTCGTGCAAGGGCAAACGGACGGCACCACGTTCCGGCCCGCGGCGGACGCGTTCACGCGCTCGCCCGCCGATTCGATCGACTACGCGGTGATGGAGCGCCTGAATGCAACGGTGGGCTGGACGTCGGCGGGCGTGGTCGTACCGCTCGACGCCGGCTGGTCCGATCTCGGCTCGTGGGATGCCGTGTGGGCCGCGCAGCCGAAGGACGAGAACGGCAACGTCGGGCGCGGCCGCGTGATGTTCGAAGGTGCCGTATCGAGCTATGCGCATTCGGACGGACGGCTCGTCGCGTGCGTCGGCACGACCAATGTCGTGGTCGTCGAAACGGCGGACGCCGTACTCGTCGCCGACCGCTCGCGCGTGCAGGACGTGAAGGGGCTCGTCGCGCGCATCAAGGCGCAGAAAGCGCCCGAGGCGGACGCGCATCGCAAGGTGCGCCGCCCGTGGGGCTTCTACGACTCGATCGATCACGGCGACCGCTTTCAGGTGAAGCGCATCGTCGTGACGCCGGGCGCGAAGCTGTCGCTGCAACTGCATCACCACCGCGCCGAGCACTGGATCGTCGTGCGCGGCACGGCGCTCGTCACGCGCGGCGACGAACAGTTCCTGCTGACCGAAAACGAATCGACTTACATTCCGCTCGGCGTGCGCCACCGGCTCGAGAACCCGGGCAAGGTGCCGCTCGAAATCATCGAGGTGCAGTCGGGCTCGTATCTCGGCGAAGACGACATCGTGCGCTTCGACGATACCTACGGGCGCTGCGACCAGGCGCATGACCAGAAGCAGTTGCAGGGCGCAGGCCCGCTTCAGGTCCAGAGCCAGAACCAGAGTCAGGGCACGGGGCAGGGCCCGACTCACGCCGCGAGTTAGGCGCGCGGCGGCGTAACACGCAACACCCGGAGAGCAGGTAACGAACGACGAATGGCAGGGTGACCGATATGCGGGACTTACAGGACTTTTTCGCGCGGGTTGCGGACGTGGCGCTGATACTTTTAGGCGCCATCGTTGCATCGCAGATCCGCTTCGACGAATTTTCACAGCGCGGCTTCTACGACGCGTTCGTTCTCTTTTCCGCTGCCTTTGCGCTGGCGATGTTCCCGGCGTTCGGCGTCTATGTATCGTGGCGCGGCCGCTCGAAGCTCGCGCTCGCCGGGCAGGTCGCGCTCGCGTGGCTCGTCGTGCAGGGTTGCGCGCTCGCGTTGATGTATTCGCTGCATCGGATCGACATCGTGTCGCGCCTGTGGTTTGCGTACTGGACGGCGATGGCGGGCGGCCTGCTGATCTCCTGGCGGCTGATTGCGCATGCCGTGCTGGCCCGCGCGCGGCGTCTTGGCTGGAATCTGCATCAGGTGGCGATCGTCGGCAGCGGCGGCCATTGCGACCAGATCCTGCGCCGCGTCGAATCGCAGCCTGCCACGGGCTTTCGCGCTACGGCCGTATTGAACACACACCCCGAAGAATCGCCGCTGACCAACCCGCGCGTGACCTGCTTCGATTCGCAGGCGGCGTTTGCCGACTACGTGCGCGCCAACGACGTGCATGAACTATGGCTCGCGCTGTCGCTCACCGACGAACGCACGATCTTTCGCCTCGTCACCGAGTTTCGCAACGACCTCGTGAACATCCGCTTCATGCCGGACGTGCGCAGTCTCGCGCTGTTCGACACCAGTAGCGTGGTCGAACTGCTCGGCGTGCCCGCGATTAACCTCGTCGCGTCGCCGCTGTCGTCGCGCGCACTGTTCAAGAAGGACCTATTCGACCGCGTGTTCGCGGCGGCCGCCATCATCGGACTCGCACCGCTGCTGATCGCGATTGCGATTGCCGTTAAGGTATCGTCACCCGGTCCCGTGTTCTTCCGCCAGAAGCGCAAGGGCGCCGATGGCCGCGTCTTCAAGATCTACAAGTTCCGCTCGATGCGCGTGCACACCGAGGAAGCCGGCAAGGTCAGCCAGGCGACCAAGGGCGATCCGCGCATCACCAGGGTCGGCGCGTTCCTGCGCCGCACGAGTCTCGACGAGCTGCCGCAGTTCTTCAACGTGCTGCGCGGCGACATGTCCGTGGTCGGGCCACGCCCGCACGCACTCGAACACGACGATCTGTATCAGAAGGTCGTGGCCGGCTATATCCATCGTTACCGGATCAAGCCGGGTATCACAGGCTGGGCGCAAATCAACGGCTTCCGCGGCGAAACCGATCGCATCGAAAAGATGGAGCGGCGGGTCGCGCATGACCTGTATTACCTGGGGCATTGGACGTTCTGGCTCGATATGCGGATTATCGGCGCCACGATCGTCAAAGGCTTCATTCATACCAACGCGTATTGAGACGGGGAGCAAGCCAATGAAAAAGGACCAAGCTCCCGTGTTAGGAGGAACTGCCATGAACCGCATTCGAACAGGCGTGTATGCGCCGTTAGTGCTGTCGATCACGTTGCTGCTTTCCGCCTGCGGTCTCGCACCCGGACAACGGATGATCACGCCTGCCGCGCTGCCGGATACGGGCGGCGAGTACAGTACCGAGGCCGAGCAGCAGGTCCAGATTCCCATCACCGACATCAATCTGTCGCTGGTGCGGAAGATGAAAGGCCAGACGACCGATCTCAGCCAACAGACGGTTGGTCTCTTTAGCACCAAGCCGCCCGTCTACAAGATCGGTCCCGGCGACGTGTTGCAGATCACCGTCTGGGATCACCCCGAGCTGGCCGCCGCGCTCGGACAGCCGCAGGCATCGAGCAGCAAGAACGATCCTGGGCTCGGCTTTCTCGTCGATGCCGACGGCAACATCCAGTTCCCGTATGCGGGCACGCTGCACGTGGGCGGCAAGGACGCGTCGACGGTGCAGAAAGAGCTGTATAAAAAGTTGAGCGTGGTCTATTCGAAGCCTGAAGTGACCGTGCGCGTTTCGTCGTTCCGCTCGTCGCAAGTGTATGTGGACGGCGAAGTGCACGCGCCCGGGCCCGCGCAGATCAACGACATTCCGATGTCGCTGACGGAAGCGATCAACCGCACGGGCGGCTTTACGCCGAATGCGGACCAGGGTCGCCTCGAACTCGTGCGCAACGGCGTGACCTACGACCTGAACATGCCCGACCTGATCAAGCGCGGCCGCGCGCCAACCTCGATCTATCTGCAACCGGGCGACATGCTGCGCGTGCCGGCACGCGAAGAGAACGGCATCTATCTGATGGGCGAAGTGAACAAGCCCGCCACGATTCTGCCGATGCGCGACGGCAAGCTGTCGCTGTCGGAGGCGCTGTCGCAGGCGGGCAGCTTCAACCCGAACACGGCCGACGCAAAGCAGACCTTCGTCATCCGCAATTCGACGAGCGACAAGCCGGAGATCTATCACCTCGACACGACCTCGCCCGTTTCGATGCTGCTTGCGAACCAGTTCGAATTGCAGCCGAAGGATGTCGTCTATGTCGACAACAACAGCCTCGTGCGCTTCAACCGGGTGTTGACGCTGCTGCTGCCGGCAATCAACGCCGGTGTGACGGCTGCGTTGCTCGCGAAGTGAGCGGCAGGTATGCGTTTTGCATTATCGGGGTGAAGCAACGCTTTCGACACTGTCGGTCTTTGATGGATCAAGCAAATGGCTATCAACTTTGACAATCGTTATACGGATGTCAGTTCGGACGAGATGCACCTGACCGATTACCTGCAGGCTATCGTTGCGAACTGGCGCCCCATTCTGATGATCACGCTGGCCATCACGGCGCTGGGCACCGCGTATGCATTCATCGCGACGCCTGTCTATCGTGCGGACGTGCTGTTCCATGTGGTCGACAAGGCCGAAAACAACAACAAGCAGGACGGTCTGCAACCGCTGACGGGCATGTTCGACACGAAGCCGTCGACGGCAGCCGAGATCGAGTTGATGAAGTCGCGGCTCGTGACCGAGGAGACCGTCAAGTCGCTGCACCTCGACATCGCTGCGCGGCCGCACACGTTGCCTTTCGTCGGCGGGCTGCTCGCGCCGCTGATGAACGGCAAGTGGGGCATCACGCTGCCGCCGGCGCTGCAGTTGCCGAGCTACGCGTGGGGCAACGAGAGCATCAAGGTGTCGCGCTTCGACACGGCGAAGGACATGTACGACAAGGACTTCACGTTGATCGCCGGCCAGAACGGCGACTTTGTGCTGAACAATCCCGATGGCGTCGCGATTCTCGAAGGGCGCGTCGGCGAGAACGTCGTGCGCGAAACGCCGGCTGGCCCGATCACGCTGCGCGTCGATGAAATGACGGGTGCGCCGGGCACGCGTTACGACCTGACGCGCGGGTCCACGCTGACCACCGTCGAGCGGCTGCAGAAGGCGATGGATATCGGCGAATCGACGCTGCAGTCGGGCGTGATCCGCGCGAGCCTCGAAGGCCACGATTCGAAGCTCACGGCCGACATCATGAACAGCATGGCGCGCGAGTTCATCCGCCAGGACGTCGAAAGCCGTTCGACGGAAGCCGAGCACATGCTGGCGTTCCTCGACCAGCAGTTGCCGCAGCTGCGCAAGGAACTCGATGCCGCCGAGCAGCGCTACAACACGTTCCGCAACCAGCACGGCACCGTCGATCTGAGCGAAGAAAGCCGGCTGCTGCTGCAGCAGATCGTCGATAACAAGACCAAGCTCGTCGACCTGCAGACGCAGCGCGCGGAGATGTCGCAACGCTTCACCGCGAATCACCCGGCCGTCGCCGCGCTCGACGCGCAGATCGCCGGGCTGCAAGGCAATCTGTCGAAGATGGGCAAGAGCGTGCAGACGCTGCCCGATACCGAGCAGACGGCCCTGCGCCTGTTGCGCGACGTGCATGTCGATACCGAGCTCTACACGAACCTGCTCAACAGCGCGCAGCAACTGCGCATCGCGAAAGCGGGCCAGGTGGGCGACGTGCGCATCGTCGACTTTGCCGAGGCGGCCGACGACCCCGTGCGTCCGAAGCGCGTGCTGGTGATCCTGATCAGCTTCGGTGCGGGTCTGTTCATCGGCATCGTGTTCGCATTCGTGCGCAAGACGCTGTATGGCGGGGTCGAACGTCCGGATGAGCTCGAAGCCGCGCTGGGCGTGCCCGTGTTCGCGGTGGTGCCGCGCAGCGAGCAGCAGATGCGCCTGCAGCAGGACGTGATGATGCGTCGGCGCGGCCTGCATGTGCTCGCAGAACAGGCACCCCAGGATATCGCCGTGGAAGGGGTGCGCAATCTGCGGACGTCGCTGCAGCTCTCCGTCGACGACAAGCAGAACAACGTCGTGATGCTGACGGGCTCGCGCCCGGATGCGGGCAAGTCGTTCCTGTCGGTGAACCTGTCGGCTCTGGTCGCTTCGACGGCCAAGCGCACGCTGGTGATCGACGGCGACATGCGGCGCGGCGACGTGCACTCGCACTTCGGCCTGCAGCATCAGCCGGGTCTCTCGGACGTGCTGCGCGGCGGCGACCTGCAATCGTCGATCCAGCGCGACGTGTTGCCGGGCCTCGACGTGCTGACCAAGGGCTCGCTGCCCTCGCATCCTTCGGAGCTGCTGATGAGCAAGCGCTTCGAAACGATGCTCGAAGAGCTGAAGAAGCAGTACGACTTCATCATCATCGATACGCCGCCTGTGCTCGCCGTCACTGATTCGACCGTGATCGGCAAGCACGTGGGAACGACGTTGCTCGTGATTCGTCACGGTCGCCATCCGGTGGGCGAGCTCGCGGAAACCGCGAAGCGCCTGCGCAATGGCGGCGTGGATTTGCAGGGGGTGTTGTTGACCGACGTGCCGCAGGCGGGCGCTTTCATCGGCTCGGGTTATCGCGGTGGCTATTACGGTTACGAGAGTATCGCAGGCTAAACGCATGGGTCCGGAGTGAGGCGCTGAAGCGCCCGCTGACGTCCACCAAGGAGAATACGATGACTCGAAAGGTTGCCTTGATTACCGGCATTACTGGCCAGGACGGCTCATACCTGGCCGAGCTGTTGATCGACAAGGGCTACGAGGTGCATGGCATCAAGCGTCGCTCGTCGTTGTTCAACACCGACCGGATCGACCACCTTTACCGCGATGTACACGACCCCGACCAGCGCCTGCAACTGCATCACGGCGACCTGACGGATTCGACGAGCCTCACGCGCATCATCCAGCGCGTCAAGCCGGACGAAGTCTATAACCTCGCGGCGCAGAGCCATGTGGCTGTGTCGTTCGAAGAACCGGAATACACGGCCAATGCCGACGGCCTCGGCACGCTGCGTCTGCTCGAAGCGATCCGCATCTGCGGCTTCGAGAAGAAGACGCGCTTCTATCAGGCATCGACGTCGGAACTCTACGGCCTCGTGCAGGAAGTACCGCAGCGCGAGACCACGCCGTTCTATCCGCGTAGCCCGTATGCCGTCGCGAAGCTGTTCGCGTACTGGACCACGGTCAACTATCGCGAAGCGTATGGCATCTATGCGTGCAACGGCATCCTGTTCAATCACGAGTCGCCCGTGCGCGGCGAAACCTTCGTCACGCGCAAGATCACGCGGGCCATCGCGCGCATCGCGGTCGGCCTGCAGGAAGAACTCTATCTCGGCAATCTGTCGGCGCTGCGCGACTGGGGCCATGCGCGCGACTACGTCGAGATGCAATGGATGATGCTGCAGCAGGAAGCACCCGAAGACTTCGTGATCGCGACGGGCGTCCAGTACAGCGTGCGGGAGTTCGTGCAGCGCGCGGCGGCGGAGCTCGGCGTCACGGTGCGCTTCGAAGGCGAGGGCGTACATGAAGTGGGCATCGTCGAACATGTCGAGCGCCGTAATCGCAGCGAAATGCGCGTGCAGCCGGGCGACGTGATCGTGCGCGTCGATCCGCGCTACTTCCGTCCTACGGAAGTCGAGACGCTGCTCGGCGATCCGTCCAAGGCGCATCAAAAGCTGGGCTGGCAGCCGACCACCTCGTTCGAGACGCTGGTGAAGGAAATGGTGGTGTCGGATTACCAGATCGCGCGGCGCGATGCGCTCGTCACGCTGGCCGGCTTCAAGGCGCTGGAACATCACGAGTGACGCCCATGGACAAGAACGCACGTATCTTCGTCGCAGGGCATCGCGGGATGGTCGGCTCGGCCCTCGTGCGCAAGCTCGAGGCGAGCGGTTATCGCAACCTCGTCACGCGCACGCATGCCGAACTCGACCTGACCGACCAGGCGGCCGTGAACCGCTTCTTCGAAAGCGAGCAGATCGACGTCGTGCTGCTCGCAGCGGCGCGCGTCGGCGGCATTCTGGCGAACTCGACGCAGCCGGGCGAGTTTCTCTACGAGAACCTCGTGATCGAAACCAACGTGATTCACGCGGCGTATCGCGCGAACGTCGACCGGCTGGTGTTTTTCGGTTCGTCGTGCATCTATCCGAAGTTGTGTCCGCAGCCGATCCGCGAGTCGTATCTGCTGACTTCGGAACTGGAGCCGACCAACGACGCGTACGCGATCGCGAAGATCGCCGGTCTCAAGCTGTGCGACGCGTACAACCGTGAGTACGGCACGCGCTATGTCGCGCTGATGCCGACCAACCTCTACGGTCCGAACGACAACTACGACCTGAAGAACAGCCACGTGCTGCCCGCGCTGATCCGCAAGGCGCACGAGGCGCGCCTGCACGGCGATGAATCGCTGACCGTGTGGGGCAGCGGCACGCCGCGCCGCGAGTTCCTGCATGTCGACGATCTGGCCGCCGCGACGCTCTTCGTGCTCGAGCACGACGTGAACACGGGCGTGTTCAACGTCGGCGTCGGCGAGGACCTGAGCATTCGCGAACTCGCGCAGACGATCTGCGATGTCGTGGGTTTCGAAGGCCAGTTGCAGTTCGATGCGAGCAAGCCCGACGGCACGCCGCGCAAGCTGCTCGACGTGTCGCAGCTGGCGCAGATGGGCTGGCGCGCGAGCATCGGCCTCGCGGACGGGATCGCGAATACGTATCGCGAATTCGCCGCGAAGTATGAGGAGAAGTACGGAGACAAGTTCTTGGACAAGCAAGGGGAAAAATACGTTGCGCCTTCGTTCGCGATGGCCGCGCGTGCCTGATGAGCCGCTCCTGGTGACGGACGTTGCCTGGGACCGGGATAAGGGCGACGTCCGTTCTTTTTGCTGGGAGAAACGACAGTTTCGATCGAACAAGGACCGTAATCAATGAGTGCGTCAGTCACGATCTTTCATAACGTTGTGTGGTCACGGCACAAGGGTGCCGTGTTCTCCGCGTTGCACAGCATCTCGGCATCGGGCGCGATCCGCTACTCGATGGTGCAGATCGCGGACACGGAACATGATCGGATCGGTTTTTCGGACGTCGACTATTCGTTTCATCGCTATCCGATGCACAAGCTCTTCGACGGCTGCTACGAGGACGTGCCGCGCTGGCAACTGACGAAGCGTCTTGTCTGGGAAGTGCTGAAGGCGAAGTCGGACCTGATCGTGCTGCCCGGTTATCACCGCCCCGAGTACTGGGCGATGCTCGCCGCATGCGTGGTGACGGGCAAGCGGCGTGCCGTGTTCTGCGATTCGACGGCTCGCGATCGGCCGAAGCGTCTGTTGACGTCGATTCCGAAGCGCGTGTTCTTTGCGCTCTGCGACGGCTACTTCGGCTTTGGCGAGCGCAGCCGCGACTATCTGGTGTCGCTCGGCGCGAAGCGCGACAAGATTTTCATTCCGTGTCAGGCGGCCGCGCTGCCCGTCACGTTCTCGCCCGAGCGCGCGCTCGCCCAGCGCATGCAGTACCGCGTGGGCAATGCGCCCGTGTTTCTGTTCGTCGGGCGGCTGTCTGAAGAAAAGGGCATCACGACGCTGATCGACGCGTTTTCGGGAATTGCGAAGCGCCTGCCCGATCCGCAGTTGCGCATCGTCGGCACGGGACCACTCGAACGCGATTTGCGCAAGCGCGTCACCGAACTGGGCCTGGACCGCTCGATCACGTTCGTCGGCAGCCTGCAGGACGAGCCGCTGTCGCGCGAATACTACGGCGCAACCTGCCTCGTGCTGCCGAGCCGCAGCGAACCGTGGGGGCTCGTCGTCAACGAGGCGCTCGCGCATGGCTGCCCGGTGGTCGTCAGCGAGAGCTGCGGCTGCGTACCTGAGCTCGTGCACGATGGCGTGAGTGGCTACGCGTTCACAGCAGGCGACGGCGCGGGGCTGCAGCGCACGCTGCTGAAGGCAACGGAAGCATTTGCCGACGCACAGTCATCGGCGCAACGCTGCATGGATGTGATCCGGCGTTTCGATCCGCCGTCAGCGGCGGCCAATATCGCGCGCGGTTGCGCATTGATGCTGGGTACTTGAAAGGGAGGCATGCGCGGATTCGGCGTGAGCGTGCCGGGCCGCGTCGGGAGTCGGGAAGGGGGAGGGCGTAGCGCTGTGCGCTGCCGCATGACGGACAGTCGTCGTGGAAGTCAAACATGAAGATCTTGATCTATGGTCTCAACTTCGCGCCCGAACTTTCGGGCGCGGGCAAGTACACAGCCGAAATGGCGCAGATGCTGGCCGAATGCGGCCATGAAGTGCGCGTCGTGTGCGCGCCTCCCTACTATCCGGACTGGAAGGTCGCGAACGGCTACTCCATGTGGCGCTATCGACGCGACGTCATACGCGGCGTGCACATCTGGCGCGCGCCGTTGTGGGTGCCGCCAAAACCAAGCGGCCTGAAGCGGATGCTGCATCTCGCGTCGTTCGCGCTGTCGTCGCTGCCGCTGCTCGCGAGGCAAATTATATGGCGCCCCGGCGCCGTGATGCTGATCGCGCCCACGATGGCCTGCGCGCCGGGCGCGCTGGCGCTCGCGCGCGTGACGGGCGCGAAGGCGTGGCTGCATGTCCAGGACTACGAAGTCGATGCTGCCTTCGATCTCGGCCTGCTAAAAAGCGCACGCGCCGCGCGCATCGCGTACGGGATCGAGCGGCTCGTCCTGAAGCGCTTCGACGTCGTGTCGTCGATCACGAACCAGATGGTCGAGCGCGCGGTCGGCAAAGGCGTCGACGTGGCCAAAACGGAGTTTCTGCCGAACTGGGTCGACACGCGCGACATCTTCCCGCTTGGCCGCGTGAGCGAATACCGCGAGACGCTCGGCATTCCAGCTAGCAATGCCGTCGTGCTGTACTCGGGCAACATGGGCGCGAAGCAGGGTCTCGAGACGCTGGCGGACGCAGCCCGCGCGCTTGCTGCGCGCGACGACATTACCTTCGTGTTCTGCGGCAACGGCGCGGCGCGTGACGATCTCGTCAAGCGTTGCGAAGGTTTGCCCAACTGCCGGTTCCTGCCGTTGCAGCCGGCCTCGTCGCTGAACGAACTGTTGAATGTCGCCGATATTCACGTGCTACCTCAGCGCGGCGATGCGGCCGATCTCGTGATGCCTTCGAAACTGACGGGCATGCTCGCGAGCGGCGGCGCGGTGATTGCGATGGCGCGCCCCGGCACGGCGCTCTACGAAGCGGTCGCGAACAACGGCATGATCGTGGCGCCCGAGGACACAGGCGAACTCGTCGACGCCATCGCAACGCTCGCCGAAGACGGCGTGCGGCGCGCGGCCATTGGTGCGGCGGGGCGGCGTTACGCGGAGACGATGCTGTCGCCGCTCTCGACGCTCCTCACGCTCGATACGCGCCTCGCCCTGCTGACGGGCGCCGCCGTCCCAGGCAACAAGCCGGTGGCGGCGCCAATGGCGAATGGGCCCATCTTGCCGGCACGGGTCGAGGAGTCGGAAGTGGAGTGACGCGCGTCAACTGCGCGGACATGGATGAAAGGCCGCATACGAACCGTGCCCGGCGGTTCGCATGCGGCCTTCGGTTTATTGCGTCGTCGGACTGATTGGCGGGTGCGTTCGGGCGGTGCCCGAGGCAGCGCCGATTTACCAGGGCGATTTGAATACTTCCCGGCCCGAGCGTTCGCTATACGGGCTGCTGTACACCGTGGCGCCGCCTGCGTTGGCAGCATTCACGGCCCCGCCGCGTTGTGCTGCGCCACCTGCCACGCCGCCGTTATCGGCTGCGCCGCCACCCGCCGCCGCGCCCCGCGCGGGACGCCGGATCGCGCCGCCAGCCGACGCGCCGCCGCCAGCGACACTGGGGCCGCCCATCGCCTGTGTGTTGGGTTTGGCGACGCGCATGCGCTCGCTGTTGAGCAGCGCATCGCGTTGCGAATCGGGCGTCGTGCCGCCGGGGTCATAGCCGCCGAGCGACGTCGTCGGACCGCCGAGCAGACGCTGTGCGTCCTCCTGCGTGCGCTGCGAGGCCGTTTTGCGGGCCGGCGCGCCGTTGGCATTGGCATTGGCGTTGCCGTTGCCCTTGGGCGCGGCGGCATTCTGTCCTTTGCCTTGCGCCGGGTTGTCCTGGGCATGCGCGTGCGGCATCAGCACGAGTGCCGACGCCAGCGCGGCGGCGAGCAGCAGCACGCGCGAGCGCAGTCCGACGCGCAACGGATGCACGCGCGCCGGGCATTGCCGCGAGCGAAGATGAGCAGCCATTGTCGTCGTCCTCCTGCAAACGTCATGAAGCCATGACGCCATGGTGATACGGACACTCTGCTTCGATCCGCCAAAACTCCGCACGGCGCGGACAGCGGCCGTCCATCAGCACGCAAGGACCAGATAATCGATCAGGACAAGGCGCGCCATGCGGATACAAGGGCCGAAGTACCGGACGGACGGCGAGGCGCGTTCATCGACGGAGAAGACTATGGATAACACGATCAGCTCCACGATTGAACGGGCCGCGGACGGTCGGGGCGCCGACGGTCGGGCCGCGAGCACGAACGACCCGCATGCCGCGCCGCACACTCCGCCCTCAACGCCGGGCCGCGTGATCGACCTGAGCCTGGCGGGCAAGGGCAACTACGTCGCATCGCGCGGTTTTCTGACCGAGCTGATCTGGTTCTTCATCGAAGCGTGTGTGATCAACAACAAGCTGTTGCCCGTGTCGTCGGTGCGCGTGGCGCTGCTGCGGATGTTCGGCGCGAAGATCGGCGCGAACTGCCGCTTCGTGCATCCCGTGCGCGTGAAGGCGCCGTGGAATCTCACGGTCGGCGACAACTGCTGGTTCGGCATCGACGTGTGGCTCTACAACCAGGCGCCGATTCACATCGGCTCGAACGTCTGCATTTCGCAAGGAAGCTTTCTGAGCGCGGGCTCGCATGAGATGCGAACTAACATGGATTTGCGCGTCGCGCCGATCGTCATCGAGGACGGCGCGTGGATTTCGTCGAAGTGCGTCGTGCAAATGGGCGTGACGATCGGCCGCTCGGCTGTCGTGACCCCGCTCTCCGTCGTGCACCGCTCGCTCGACGCGGAAGGCGTGTATGGCGGCAATCCGTGCCGCTTTATTCGCAAGCGCTTCGATACTGATGTGGGAAGGCCCGCATAACGGTCATCGGATGCATGGTTCTGTCTGCCGGAAGCGCGAAGTTGGCGGATGAACTGCCTTACGCAGAGCCATCATCCTACGTAAGCACTGGCTGGCGCGGGAATACAGTATGCGTGCGCAGGCGGCCCGCTCGTGCAAACCCACAGGGCGTTGACGCACGACGAGCCTGGCTCGCGCGCGCGGCGGGGGCCAGAACGGACGATGCTGGACGCGGCCGTACAAAGGTACGAACAGAACACAAGCTGGGAGCAGGGGATGTTTATCGATACCCGCAGTGTCGAGCAGGGCGTCGCTGTGTCGACGACGGTATGCATCATCGGGGCAGGCGTCGCGGGTATCACGCTCGCGATGGAACTTGAACGCGCGGGCATCGACTGCTGCGTGCTCGAAAGCGGCGGCTACAAGGCCGACGACGAAACGCGCGACCTCTATCGCGGCGAGAACGTCGGCATTCCGTATGCCTTTGCGGACGGGTGCCGCAGCCGCTATCTGGGCGGCAGCAGCAATTGCTGGGGCGGCTGGTGCCGTCCGCTCGATCCGTGGGACTTCGACAAGAAGGATTGGGTCGCGCACAGCGGCTGGCCGTTCGGTCTCGAAGAGCTCGCGCCGTACTATCTGCGTACCCATGCGCTGCTCAAGCTCGGCCCGCACAATTTCGATCCCGCGTGGTGGGAGCAGCAGATCAACCGGCACGATGTGCGCCGCTATCCGATGATGTCGGGCAACGTGCGCGACACCGTTTCGCAGTTCAGCCCGCCTGTGCGCTTCGGCAAGGTGTATCGCGAGGTATTGCGGCGCTCGGACCGCGTGCGGGTGTTTCTGCATGCGAACGTCGTGAATATCGATTCGGATGCGCAGGCGTCGGAAGTCACGGGCGTCGAGGTCGCGACGCTCACGGGCAAGCGCTTTCGCGTGAACGCCAAGGTGTTCGTGCTCGCGACGGGCGGCATCGAAAACGCGCGGCTGCTGCTCGCGTCGAACAAGGTGCAGGCAGCGGGACTCGGCAACGGACACGATCTGGTGGGCCGCTTCTTCATGGATCATCCGCGCCTGATGACGGGCACGGTGAAGTTCACGAAAGCGTGGTCGCGCAACAAGCTGTACGACATCAAGTATCACTATCAGAACGCCGCTGTCGCCGCGCACGGCACGCATATCTCGTCGCAGTTCGCGCTGACGCACGACGTCATCAAGCGCGAGAAGCTGCTCAATTCGCGCGTCTGGTTCTTCTCGCGTTTCTTCGGCGAAGGCAGTGCGGGATCGGAGGCGTTGATCCGTTGCCGCGAGGCGCTGCATCGCAAGGAACAGCCTGGCCGCCGCGCGCGCGATGACTATTTGACGATGGCCGCGCATCCCGTCGATACCGTCGGCTTCGGTCTCACGCGTCTGCTGCAGTTGCGCGCGCTGATCTCGGACGTGAAGCTGCAGGCGATCGTCGAAGCAGAGCCGAACCGCGATAGCCGCGTCACGCTGTCCGATCGCAAGGACGCGCTGGGCCTGCCGCGCGTGAAAGTCGACTGGCAGCTCACGGAGCTGGTGCGGCGCACGTTCGACCGCACCTTCCAGCTGCTCGCCGACGAACTGAAGATGATGGGCGTCGCCGACGTCGAACTCGACGCGCCGCTCGAA
This sequence comes from Paraburkholderia sp. PGU19, assembly GCF_013426915.1. Lineage (GTDB taxonomy): Bacteria > Pseudomonadota > Gammaproteobacteria > Burkholderiales > Burkholderiaceae > Paraburkholderia. The sequence continues at coordinate 3,133,581 of NZ_AP023179.1, read as the reverse complement.
GGCCGCGGTTCATGGCCGTCGAAACTCGAAGGCACGTGGCACCACATGGGCACGACGCGGATGCACGACTCGCCGCGCGAAGGTGTGGTGGACCGCGACTGCAAGATGCACGGCATGAGCAATCTGTATGTCGCCGGGAGTTCGGTGTTTCCGACGGTCGGTGCAAACTTCCCGACGATCACGATCTCGGCGCTCGCCTTGCGGCTGGGCGAGCATCTCGTGCAGCGGCTCGGCAAGCCCGATACGGCTACGATTCTGCCCATCGGCGAGGCGGCCGGGAGCATGCGGTTTGGCGTGTCGAATGCCGAACTGGGCAAGCTGCCGATCGCGGCGCAGTCGCTGGTGCGGGCTGGGGGAAATGAGGCGATGTGAGGGCTTCGTTACCCGCGAAGACACACGCAGCAATAAAACGCGCAGCAACAAAAAATCCCGCGATGCAGATCGCGGGATTTTTTCATTGGCACCTTCGCAACGCGTAGCAACGTGTGCGAAGGCGCAAGCAGACTCAATTCACCGAAGGCTCTCTCTGCGCCGGCACCTTCCTCGGCATCGCACCAGGCGTATTCTGCGGCGACTGCTGATCGGCAGCGCGAGGCGCAACAGCAGGCTGCGGTTGCAGCAGCGCAGTCAACGAATCGACCATGCTCTCGATGCCGAAGCGCGCGTCAAACGTCCTGCGCGCCTGCTCGCGCATGTTCCCCTTCGCGGCGGCATCGAGCGAATGCCAGTTCAGCAGATTGCGCTGCGTGCCGTTGATCGTGTCGCTCGATACGAAGCCCGCGTGGTCGTTCTCCACTTCGCGCCACACGCCCACCTTGTCCGACAGCAGCACGGGCAGACCGCACGCCAACGCTTCCGCGACGGCCACGCCGAAGTTCTCCTGATGCGACGGCAGTGCGAACACATCGCTCGCATAGAAGGCGCCCCATTTCAGATCGCCCTGCAGCATGCCCGGCCACGTGATTCGTTCCTCAATCCCGCAGGAGCGCGCGAGCGCCTGTAACGGCCGCTGCCAGCCTGTCGCGTCGGGACCCGCAATCACGAGATGTGCCTCGGGGTCACGCTGCGCGTGATCGGCGAACGCGTGAATCAGCAGATCGCAGCCCTTCTTTTCGTGGATGCGCCCGAGAAACAGCACGATCCGCTTGCCGCGCAGAGCCGGATAAGTGCTCAGGAACGCTTCGCGCAGCGCCTGTGCATGCGGCGGCGGCGGGTTGGTGCCGAACGGCACGACGCGTTCGTTCGCGCGATACAGCCAGAACGACCGCCGCGCGAGCAGCCGCTCTTCTTCCGTCGTGAAGATCACAGCGGCCGCGTCGCGCAGCACGCGATATTCAGCCCACGGCCAGTACGCCCACTTCTTCAGATGCTTGAGCGGGTACGTGCGCTTGAAATACGGGTCGAGCATGCCGTGCGTGTACACGTAGTACGGCACCTTCGACGCGCGCAGTGCGCGCCAGGCGCCGAAGCCATGGTATTGCCACAACCCATGCACGATGACGGCATCAAAGCGCTGCGCCTCGCGGCTGAGCCACGGCACGAAATCGGGCGTGAAGCCGTAGTAGTTGCGCCCCGGACCGAGCGCATGCACGGGCAACGGGAAGTCGCGTACATACGGCGCATCGGCGGCATCGAGCGTCGCGACCTCGACCTCGTGACCCAGCGACGCCATCGCGAGGCCACTCTGTCGCACACCTTCAGTCGGTCCGCCTGCCCGCGGGTCGACTGTCGAAAGCAGATGAAGAATTTTCATTGGCGAATAACACGGCGTAGTGCGAAAAGGACCGGCGCAGCCGGGCGATGAAACGAGGCGATCCGCGTGATGCACGACATGCGCGCAGCGCACGTCACGCGGACGCCGGCATGCCTCGTTGACGCAGATCGCGCGTGCGGTCTGCGTCGTACGGTTCTGACCCTGTTGCGTCTTTCAGCGCGCCTCGCGCGGCAGCCGACGCGAACGGCGCGGGGCGGGGCGGCTGGACGGGCGGCTGCGTCGGCGGTTTCTGCGCGACGGCGGTCGCGCGCGCCGATGGCGGCGGTGTCACCGGCTCGACTTTCAGGCGCGCCTTCGCGTCCAGCTGTCGATGCAAACGGCAATACGTCGCGACCGTCAAACCGAGCGCGACGCCGAATACGAGTCCCGAGAAACGCGGGCCGAGTGGATTGCCGCCGATCGACGTGGCAGGCAGCGCGGCGAGCAGCAGGATCGAGCGGCCGAACACGGGCAAAAGTGGCGCACCAGGACTTTTCGCGCGCCATCGTCGATAAGCGAGCGTGCAGTGAGCGAGCGTCACCAGTACAGCGAGCGGCAGCGCGAGGCCGAACAGCAGGCCGCCCGCGAACAGCTGATAGATCCAGAAGTTGTGACCCGCCGCCCATTCGCGGATCGCGTAGAAGTCCTTCTCGCTGATCTGTCCCGCGAGATCGGGCAGATATTGCGGCGAATAGCGGTAGTAGTGGCCGTAGCCCTCGCCGAGCAGCAGCGATTGCGTCGACGACGTTACCTGGTCGAACTGGTCCTTGATTTCGGCAAGACGCGTGATGGTCGTCGGGTCTTTGCCGGTCTGCGTATTGGCGCCGGCCGTGAAGCGCTGCATCCAGTGCTCGCTGACGGACGGCATGCTCAGGATGGCGAGCGCGCCCATCGCGCCGAGCACGATACTCACGATAAACGTGCGTATGGCCGAGCGCAGCAGGTAGCGCAGCGACGGCGCGCTCATCCACGCGGCCATCATGAACAGCAGCACCGTGCCGACCAGCAGACTGCGCGTCACGCTCAGCAGCTCGACGAGCACCGTGCCGAGAAACACCGCGAGCATGAACGGCGACAGGCGCCGCGCAAGCACGAATTCGTGCAGCAGCACGCCCTGCAGGCCGAGCAGCGTCACCGAGACGATACGAAAGCGCACGTCGGCGATGCCGCCCAGTCCGCCGCCCGTCGCAATACCGAACACGAACGTGAAGACCAGACAGATGAGGTTCGCCCAGAAGAGGGCCTTTTCCATCTGCCCGATGCGGTTTTCAGCCCACGGATGGCACGCCACCGCGTAGCCGAGCAGAAACAGCAGAAACGGCAATACGACGCGCAGATAGTTGCCGAAATCGTTGTCTTGCACGAATTGCGAGATCAGGCTGCCGGGCACGCTCAGCACGAGGCAAAGCGTAACGAACCGGCGCAACGGAGACGCTTCGCGAAAACGCGGCGCGATGAAAATCAGCGCGAGCGCAGCAGCGAAAGTCGGCGCGACGAGCAGGATCTGCGCGGCGTGGCCCGAATCCGCGTCCGGTGCCTTGTAGTCGAGCGCGAGTGGGCACAAGCACATCCAGATCCACAACGTAGCGTACTTGTTGCGCATCGACGATTCTCCCTCTCCCGGTGCGATATGTTCATCGTGGCAGGGCGGCGCGCGCCACTGTTCAGTCTGAATATAAATGGAGCGTCTGGCATGAAGTCCGGCACAGGCGTAATACGCCTGGGTTCTGGCGGGGTCAAACGATGCGCCAAAAGCCTGTGGTCAGACGGTTCGGTGCACGTGGCCAGGCTGTCCGATAAGGGCAGCAACTTGGCGTACGAGTGCGCGGCCGAGCAAGCAACATGGTTGGAATACCGTGCGAAAAGTGCCAGTTGACGCATGCGTGGTTTCATCGAACGCGCCAGGCAGTCAGCGCACGAAAGGCAGTGGCTCTCCGCGTGGCGGCTCACAATCAAGACCAGCAAACGACGTCGAAGGGGAACAGGCATGAAGCTATTCGGCAGCGCGCAATCGATGGTGCGAGGCAGGTCGGTCGAACTCGATTTCGTGCGCGGCATCGCGATCATCGCGGTGATGGGCTACCACTTTCATGTGAATCAGACGGGCAGCGCGCTGATCTCGATCATCGAGTATCCGCTGAAGAACTTCGGCCGCGAGGGCGTGAACCTGTTCTTCACGCTGAGCGGCTTTCTCGTCGGCGGGCTGCTGCTGCGGCAATACGCGGAGAAGGGCCACGTCGACGCGCGCCGCTTCATCGTGCGGCGGATGTTCAAGATCTGGCCCGCGTACTACGTGCTGATCCTGTTTCATTCGATCGTCGGCCGCCATCCGCTGGACACGTTCCTCTGGCAGAACCTGACACACTTGCAGAACTACTTCGGCACGTCGATCTCGCAGACATGGAGCCTTGCCGTTGAAGAGCACTTCTATCTGTTTCTGCCCGCGTTGCTGCTGCTGTTCGCGCGCTGGAAGATGCGTGCCGGCTCGATCATCAGCGTGCTGGGCGGGATCTGCGTGATCGTGCTGATCGCGCGTTGCCTGGAAGTCGCGGGCGGCAATTTGCAGGCCGCGTTCTTCTATACGCAGTACCGGATCGACAGTTTGCTGTACGGCGTGATTCTCGCCGCGATCTACTGGATGAAGCCCGATGTCTATCAAGGCCTCGCGAAGCGTACTGGCTGGCTGCTTGCCGTCGTGGCCGTACTGGTGGCATGGCTCGTGCTAGCGACGAAGCATGAGCCGTTGGACGAAAGTATCGGCTATACGATTCAGGCAATCGGCTTTTGCGCGTTCATCGTGCTGATGCTCGAGCACTCGGGCAGGGTGCGCGACTCGCGCATGTACCGCGCGGTTGCGTGGCTCGGCGTGTACTCGTACGGCATTTACCTGTGGCATTCGCTCGCGCTCGCGCCCGGCGACATCGTGATCCGCAAGGCGACGGCACTTGGCTTGCCGCCCGCCGCGATCTGGTTCGTCGCGCTGGCCGCGCAGGCTGCCGTCGCCATCATCGCGGGCTACGTGATGACGCGCGCCGTCGAGTATCCGTTCCTGCGGCTGCGCAATGCGCTGTTCCCGGCTAAACGCAACGCGTCGGTGCGCGAGGAAATGCCCGTCGGCGGGCAGCTGTCCTGATTCCGGCCCATTCATTGCTGCAGTTACTGCACGCGTCGCGTGCGCGCAGGCGGGCGAAGCATCCGGCTCGCAAGGGGAGGATTTGCGTGAGCTCAACAGGAACGCTGACATGGCTTGACCGCATCGGTAGCCGCTGCGTGGAGCGGACCCGCGCGAGCGCGCCGGGGACGCCTGCTGCGCACGTCTCGTCGGTCACCACGGCAACGAGTGCGTCCGTCACGAAGGCTGCGGCGCATGATGAAGCTCGCGTCGCCGCGCTCGACGCCGGCCGCGCGCTCGCCATCGTCGGCGTGATTCTTGTGCATCTGGCGCTCTTCATGCCCGCGCTGCCCGCGTGGCTGCAAGCTGTTTCGGATATGGGGCAATACGGCGTGCAACTGTTCTTCGTCATCAGCGCCGTGACGATCATGCTGACACTCGAAGAAGAAACGAAGCGCTTCGGCGACGACCGGTCGCTGATCGCGCGGCGCTTCTACGTCAAGCGCTTCTTTCGCATCGCGCCGCTGTACTACGTTGCGATTGCGGTGTATTCGCTCGGCAATCATCTGGCGGGACGCTTCGATACGCAGGTCACGGCGGCGCATGGCGTTAGCGACGTCGTCGCGAATCTCGTCTTTATCCACGCATGGGTGCCGAGCGCCGTTAATACGGTGGTGCCGGGTGGCTGGTCGATTGGCGTGGAGATGTGCTTCTATCTGTTTGCGCCGCTCATCTTCATCGCGACGCGCACGCGGCGCGGCTTGTGGCATACGTCGCTGGCACTGCTGGTGACCAGCGCGGTGGTGCTGACGGCGGGCGCCTGCGCCGACGACGTCTGCACCGTCGAGAACAATTCGTTCCTCTACTACTGGCCGCCGACGCAACTGCCATGCTTTGTCATCGGCTTCGTGCTCGCGCGCTACGGCAAGCGCCTTCTGTTACGCGACGGCGTGAAGCTGTCGATGTTCGGCATCGCGTGCACGCTCGCTGCCTGTGCGGTGCTCCTCGCGCTGCTGTACGCGACGGGTTCGGGGCTTGGCCTCGCACACTGGCTCGCGCCGACGGTCGCCGCGTGCGCAGCGGCCGCGCTGTTGCTGCTGCTCGCGCAACTTCCGCGCCGTTATCCGGGCGCACGGATCGTTGCCGCGTTTGGGCAGAACAGCTATGGGTTGTACATCTGGAGCTTCGTCGTGATCCTGGTCGTGCGCGTTGCGTTGAAGACGCCGCTCGATGCACTCGATCACCGCGTGCCCGTGCTCGGTTTCGCAATTGCCGCGGTGTTCGCGTGTTGTGCGAGTTATGTGGCCGCGCGGATCAGCGCGACGCGCATTGAGCGGCCTTGCGCGCAATGGGCGCGTCAGGTGCTGCTGCCGCGCGTCGCGCGCGTGGAACGGATCGAGCGGGTGAGCAGCGAAACGCCGGACTGAGCAGTGCCGCCCGCATGTTGACGCAGGGGATCACCGCTGAAATACGCGCGCCATATCAGACGCGCGTTTCGACAGCGGCCGTGATCGCCTGGCGAAACGTTTCCTTGAATTGACCTAACGTGTTGCGCGCGAGCAGATGATCGAGCGGACGTTGGTGCTTCTCGCCGCGTTGCCATTGCGCGGCGACTTCGCCGAGCGCGTGCGTGATCGATGCCGCCGACAGGTCGTCGAGGCACGGCCCGAGTTGCCCGCCGCGACAGAACCAGCCGATCAGCCCACCGCTCGTTGCGACAACGGGCTTGTCGAAGCGATAGGCCTGCACGAGCACGCCGCTCATTCCGTAGTGGGCCTTGTAGCCGAGCCAGACCACGTCGCATGCGGAGAACAGGTCGCGCTCCATCTCGTTCGAAACGAACTGGTCGAGGATCACGGGCGCGGGCTTCAGGATCGGAATGAACGCGCGCATGAAGCCGCGCACTTCCTGGTCCTGTTCGCCGGCGAGCAGGAGCGTCGGTGCGTTCTCCTTCATGCCCGCGAGCGCTTCCGCGAGTTCGCAGATGCCCTTGCGTTCGCTGATCGAACCGTAGACGAGCAGATAGCGGCCAGCGGGATCGAGGCCGAGACGCTCACGCGCGACGAGGGGGTCTTCGGCCTTCGCATCGGGGAACGGATCGGCGACGTATTCGACGGACGCGCCGTGTTTCGGCTTCGCGCGGCCGACCCATTCGGGCAATGTCGGATCGATCGACAGCAGCGTGCGCAGCCCTTTCGTATGGACCGCGCGGCGAAACAGCAATGACTTCAGCATATTGACGAGCGGCCGTCCCGGCGTGCGCACACCGACCTTGCGATGATGGAACGTTGTGCGCATCGTGACCGCGATCCACGGCGTCCTGCCGAACGGCGAGCCGAGCAGCGGTAGCACGTGAAAGAAGTAATCGACATACGGTACGACGACGAGACGCACGCGTTCCGCGCGCTTGACGGAGTCGTAGGCGTGCTTGAAATACGCGTGAAACCGCGCGTAGCTGATGCGCTTCAGGCCGCGGCTGTGACGCTGGCTTTCCGTGTCGACGAAGGCGATCTGCAGGTCCTCGCGCCGCGCCGACATGATCTCGCGCGCGAGGCGATGGTCTTCGTTCGAGTTCTCGGTCACGACCAGAACGGGATAGCCGGCTTCGAGGCAGGCCTGTGCGATCCACTCGACATAGCGCCACCGATGCCCGGTGAAATTGGGCTCGATGATGACGACATAGCTGAGTCTCGCAACATCGGCGATGGGGGCTTCAACAGACACGAGATGGGTTGCACGTTCCATGGCGATCTTAGGGAGCAGCCTTGGGTCACCTTAGCATTACGTCTTCGGCACGAACCGACAATTTCGCCATTTGTTTGGCGACAATGAACAGCCAGAGGGGGCGGGTTGCCGAATCTGACTGACAGATGGCGTCCGTGTGCGGGTATGGCGGGTTACCTTGAGGGACGGTGTGCGTGAGCTGGCGGACAGGCTGTGTCTGCGGCGCGCATGGGTATGCGCAACGGGTTGAGGTGGTGCGGGGTGGAGGGCTAGCTCGGGTCGACGGCTTTGCATGGGACCCGAGTTAGCGCTAAAGCGCTAACTCGGGTCGACACAGGAGAAAAACAATGCGGACGATGAGGCTACCGGCGGTTTCGTTCAGGGCAGGCCTGGGTTCGAGCGCAGCGACATGGGTTCTGTTGCAGCAGGTGTTGATGCGCGGGCTCGTTGCCGTCAAGTTTCTCGCGATCGGCCGCATTCTCGGGCCGGAAGCGATCGGCAGCGTGAGTGTCGCGCTGCTCGCAGTCGCGATTGCGGAAGCCATGTCGGATACGGGCCTGTCGCAGGCAGTGATCCAGGGGCAGGCCGCGCCGACACGCGATGAACTTGGCTCCGTCTGGACTACCCTAGCGACGCGCGGCCTGATCATCGGCGTGGCGCTCGTCGCGATCGCGCCGCTGATGAACAGCCAGTTTCATCTCGGCGGCGCGCTGCTGCTGTTGCAGCTCGCCGCGCTGTTGCCGCTGTTGCGCGGCATCGCGTCGCCTGCGTATTACGTCGTGCAGCGCGAGCGGCGCTTCCAGCATGTCGCGCTGATCGAAATATCGGCGGCTTTTGTCGACTGCTGTTGCGGGCTGGCGCTCGCGCTGGCGGGCGCGGGTGCGTACTCGGTGCTGCTCGGGATGATCGTCGGCGAGTCGCTGAAGACGACGCTCACGTGGATCACGATGAAACCGCGTCCGCCTATCCGCCTGCGCTGGTCGGGTATCGGCCACTACATTGGTTTTAGCCGCTGGATCTGGGCGGGCAGCGTGGTCAATCTGATCCTCAACCAGTTCGACAAGGTAGTGGTCGGCAAGCTGCTCGGGCCCGCGCAACTCGGCGCGTATCAGATGTCGTCGAGGCTCGCGCAGATGCTGCTCGCCGATGCCGCGATCGCGATGTCGCAGTACCTGTTTCCGACCTTCGCCGCGCGCCACCGCGCCGATCCGCATGCCGCCGTACAGCTTTTCAGGCGCTATATCGGCGTGATCGCGCTGGGGCTGGTCGTCGTCGTGCTCGTGCTGCGGCTCGCGGCGCACTGGCTCTTCGCGCTGATACTCGGCCCGGCCTGGGTGCCCGCCGTGCCGCTCTTCAAGATTTTCGTGATCAACATGGCGATCGGCGCGCTGATCGCGGTGCTGGTGTCGTATCTGCGGGCTGTCGGCGATGCGAAGGCGACGACGCAAGCGTCGGTGATCCAGGTGTTCGTGCTTCTCGCCTGCGTGCCGCCGGCGACGCATTACTGGGGCGTCACGGGTATCGCATGGGCGATGACGGTCGGCCTGAGTTCGGCGGCCGCGTGGATGACGTATCGCACCGCGAGGGTGATGTGATGCGGATACTTCATCTCGTGCTGGAGCCGCGTCTGTCGGGCGCGGAAGTGCTGGCGAAGGATCTCGCGATACATCAGCAGCGCGACGGCAGCGTGGTCGGCGTGACGGCGCTGATGCCCGAGCGGCCCGACTTCGAGCCGTTCACGCGCGAGCTGGCGAGTCACGGCGTCGAGTGCGTGTTCCCCGCGAAGCGCGCGAGCCTGCCAGGCAAGCTGATGCATCTGGCGGGCGTGCTGCGGCGCTTTCGGCCGGACGTCGTGTTTGCGCACGCGACGATCCCCGCGTTCTATGCGCGCGCGCTGCCGAGCAAGGTGCCCGTGATTTTCGTGATGCATTCCGCCGTCAACGATTTCGAGCGCGAGCTGTTTCGCAACGTCGAGCGCGTGCTGTCGTCGCGGGCGAGGGCGGTGATCGGCGTGTCGCCCGCGAACGTGCGGGACTACACCGACTGCGTCGGCTCGCATCCTCTGTTGACGATGATCCCGAACGGCGTCGACATGTCGCGCTTTGCATTCGACGACCGGCCGCGCACGGGCGATACGCCGCCGCAGATCGTGCAGATCGGCCGGTACACGTCGGTGAAGAACCAGCTGCAGACGGTGCATGCGTTTCGCGAGGTCGCGGCGCAGGTGACGGATGTGCGGCTGCAGTTGTACGGCGTGGTCGAGGACCCGGCCTATCTGGCCGCGATCCAGGATCTGGTGAAGAAGCTCGGGCTCGAAAGCCGGGTGAGCGTGGATGGTCCGCATACGGACGTGAGCGGCGTGCTGCGCGCGTCGACCGTGTTCGCGATGCCGTCGCGTTCGGAAGGGCACAGCATAGCGTTTCTGGAGGCGCTGGCGTCAGGGATACCCGTCGTCGCGAGCACGATCACGCCGTTCCAGTTCGCGGAGACGCAGCCCTGCGTGCAACTCGTCGATACCGACGATACGGCCGCCTATGCCGCCGCACTGCTGGGCGCGCTGGCGCAGCCCAAGGTGCCGAGGTCGCTGGCGGGCTTGACGTTGCAGGATACAGCGCAGCGCTATCTGGCCGTGGCGCAGCAGGTGATCGGCGCGCGGGCTTAGATTTCTTGCTCGGGACGGGATGAAAAGGGTGCCGCTGGGCTGTGTTCGCGAAATGCCTCGATCAAGGCTTCAGCGACGCGCGAACGATCTCGGCCAGCTTCCTTCCGAGGGTCGGCGAATTCAGCTGCTGATACTTCGAATAGGCTGCGGTGCTCGCCGCGCGCATCATTTCGGGCGACATCGTCCACACGCGCCGCAGCGTACCCGCGAGCGCATCGACACCGCCTTCGCGCGGATAGAAGAACCCCGTGCTGCCTTCTTCGACATAGCCCGGCTCGGGGCCCATATGCCGCTGTAGCTGGTCGTGAACGAGCGGCGGCAGGCTCAACCCGAACATGTGGACCACGCTCAGACCCGCTGCCCCCGGATAGCAGCCGATGCGGCAAAGCCGGCTGATCGCCGCGATGCGGCTTTCGTCGAACACCGGTCCGTACCAGATGACATAGTCGCGGTCGCCGTATACGCGCTTGAGTTGCGCGCCGTGCTTGCCGCCGCCGACCAGATGCAGCGTGATCTGATGATCCTCGCTGCGCAGACGGCCGACGGCTTCGATCAGCGCGCCGACGTTCGAGTCGTCGCGCAGCCGCCCAAGGAACAGGATGCCCGTTTCCTTGCCCGACTTTTCGGCGGGATCGACGGTGTGTTCGACGGTCAGCGAGTTATCGGCCACGATCAGTTTCCCGGAAGGACAACCGACGCTTTCCAGTGAACGCTTGGACGCGTCGGTGTAGCAGATGTATTGCGTCGATAGCGCGACGGCGATCCGGTAGCACAGCGTGCGGATCACGCCGACGTCGTCTTCGTGCCGGTACAGGCCCTGACCATGGATCAGGACGGGAATGCGCATCGCGCGGCCAGCCATCAGCGCGAGCCAGAGCGACAGATAGCGGATGTCCGCGAATATCAGCACGGCAGCGGGGCGCTCGCGCACGATTCTTCCGACGACTTCCCACTGCATGTTGATGCCCGGCGAAAAGACGTGGCTGATCTGCGTTTCGACGAACTCCTCGCATGCGGGCTTCTCCCGCGAAAAACCGTTCGATTCGATCCCTGCCGAACTGGCAAAAAGCTTGACGGAAAATAGCCGGTTCAGCGACTCGACGACTTCCATCCGGTAATGGGCGATCAACGGCTGCACGTAGAACACGGTCTGCTTCATGTCGGCCGTCGTGCTCTTGCCCAGCGACGCAGTACTCCAATCGGTAAGCAGTTTATCGGTCACCGGATCAACCCATTTTCAGGTGAGTGAAGCGCTGTTGATTAGGGGCCATCGAATTATGCTACAGATAAATTGGCTACGCGGATTCATTGGCTGAAATCGGCTGCTCAGAAGCCCCTATTGTCCGGGAAATGCTATTTTTCTAATATTGAAGGGAATGGCTCGGCGTCCCGTCCCGCCCGGCGACGCGCGGCGCTGCGGTGGACCGAGCACGGTCGGATAAGGGTTTCGAGCTGTCCGGTGCGGCAACCATTCAAAGGCTAATGCCTTCGTATAGTGGCACGATTTTTTATTCATTGCGCCGATTAACCAGAAGTGTCCTTGGAAATGAATTGATTAAGTATTTTTTTGATCTATTGGATTTAGCAGTAACTTTTTCTCAGACTCAGGTCGTTAGATCGTCTTAGACGTTAGTCCGTGTTCCATAACTTGATTCGTCTTGCAGGCCGGCGGATGGGCGACGGCATAGCAAAGCGCATTAGGCGCTCCATCTGATCCTGCAGCGGCATCGGCGGCTGCCCAATTAGAACGTTATGACATACCATTCCTAGACGCGTGGGATTGCGCAGTCCATCGGATATAGAAACTTCGCGATATAAGCCGTCTCGCCCGCAGTTTGAGAGACGGCCTGGCCGTTCGACCAGGTGGTCCCGTCATGTGACGCGGATTCGCGATATGGCACCCAGTCTCGTCCTTTAAAGAAAGTCTGGAAGAGCGGGTGCCGTAAGCAGTCGGTTGTGTCACAAAAAAAATGGCAGAGGGAATATCCTCTGCCATTTTCGAATCGTTGCTACGCATCAGCAAATCGTGGCAATCCCCGGTTGGAGCCGGGGCTGCCGAAGCACCTCAAAACGTATTGCCCTGCCGGGGAAGCGATGGCCACGGCAAAGCCGCTCCGGGCGCTATATGATCTCCGCGCAATAACTCGCCATTACTGCACGGAAGAACTCGCCTGATTACGGCGTCACCGAGCAACCGGTCACGCAGGTGTTGTTCGAGTACTGTGCCGATTTAATGCCCCAATTCTTGCCGATGATGGTACGGCTCGGGATGTTGGCGCCACGGAAACCCTGTGCATTGCTCTTGCCCGACACCGTGTTGTTACGCACGATGTTGGTGGAGTAGTCAGCGCTTGCCGCAACACCACCCGTGAGCATCACCGACGATGTCATGTCGGGTGCGCCATAGCCGTAGACAGCGGTGATCGTGTTGTACTCGATCACGTTGTGGCCGGTAGCCTGGCTGGTGTTGTCATTCTCGATGCCCACCGCGCAGTCGGTCACCGTGTTGTGGCCGATGTAGCCATTGGTGTGAGCAACGAACACCGGACCATAGTAGCCGCAGCTTGCAAACGTGTTGTAGATGATCTGGTCGCCGGTGCCGCCATTGGTCGTACCGTACGTCTGGAACATCGACTGGCCGAAGAACTGCTTGAAGCTGTTGCCTGCCAGGAAGAAGTTGCTTACCGGACCGGTTGTTTCAACCGGAATATCCCAATGGCGGTTGTCGTTGTTGTAGTACTGCGGGGCCGCGGTGTTTGCGCCCACGAAATTGCACTCAACAATACTGTCATTCGTATAGGCGTTCTTGTAGTCGCCGATGACGAACATCTGCATGTTGTAGCCCGTGGTCCGCTTGAGGATGGTGCCCTGGCACTGGATGTGGCGGTTGCTCACGCGCACATTGAGCGTGCCATTGATCACACACGTACCGGCAGGAACCAGCACGTCGCCCGCATTGATCGCCTTCTGGAACGCAGCCGTGTCATCCGTTACGCCATTGCACTTCGCGCCATAGGTGATCGGGCTGACCGGGTTGACCAGCGCCGGCGGCGTGTATTTGGCAGGCGTCGCCGGGGTCGAGGTCGAGCCCGACTTGATATAGCACGCCTTCACGTAACCGACGGCGGGGTCGGCCATCGCGCTATTGTCACACGGCACACTGCGGGTGTACGAGCCGTTCACTGCGTACATTGCCGAGGGCGCGTTCGGCGGCCACGAACCGTAGAGCACGCTCTGCGTGCCGGAGAAACTACAGGTGCCGTGCTCGTCGGCACACTTCGTCCATGTGACGCCGTTGACGGTAACCGAAGCCGGATTGCCCGCTGCATGCGCTGCGGAAAAGAAGGTCAGTGAAAACAGAATAAATAAGAAGTACTTAATGTGTCTCATTGATTTGGTCAATATGTGAATATGAAATCGGCAAGCAGCTCGCTAGATGAGCTGGTCGGTGACAATCAACCACATTCGACGCGATTAGTAGTGCTTAATGTGGCGCGTTAGATGCTCCGCGCAGCAATGTGCTGTTTAGCGACGAAAGCCTTTGGATTGCACTACCAGAATCAGAGGGAGATCGTGAAGCTCTCCCAATGGGTTCGAGCTGCTACACGTATCGGGCGACCTTCACCGCGCGTCGACGGCTCGTCTCACGAGCCTCTGGCGAAAAGCTGCCTATGAGCTGGCTACGCCGGTGACTGGCCGTTCGCGTTGACGTCGGTGGACGGCGCGCTTGTCGGGGAAGCCTTGGACTGAGTGTCCGCGGAAGGGGGCGCAACCGATGGATTATCGCCGCCGCAGGCGGAAAGCATGAGCGAGCCGGCAATGAGCGCCGCACCGGTCAACATCGCGCGACGTGTAAGGACTGGGTGGCTGGAGGGAGGAGTGTTGGTATTTCTCTTGAGGAAAGGATTCATTGGCCTAGCCCTTGCGGGCGCGTTTGTACGAACAAACGTTCGTGGGTCAAAAGGCGGTCGACCGTCAACGCGACGATCGAGGGCGAAGCTCGCGTTAAGCGAGCGAGCGAGAGCCGTGTGGACGCGATATCCACTTCTCACCGGATGACCGCCGGAGGCGGACGTATGGGGGAAGAGGGAAAAGCGCTACCGACGCAGATATCAAGACTCAACGTCGTCAATCTGTAACGGCCCATCACAAGGATGGACTCTCACGGTGGTTGGTTCTGTCGGCAAATTTGGAAAATGCCGTCGGGTGACGCCGATTTGTCGAGAAGGATTTTCCTACTCCAACGAAACCTTTCAAAGTGATTCGCTCGCCGAATCGTAACTGCTTGTAACTAGGGAGCAATTAGCGAAAGGCTCAGTCGCCAAGCCCAGTGATCTCGCAACCTTGGGCGTTCACCTGCGTTCGCGGCGCTGTTTACCCGGAGTGGGTTTTCCCTTATCGGAAAATATTTTGTAACGATTTAAATGTTAAGAAGAATGCCAATTTATCTGACTAATGGCGCTCAATTAAAGTGCCACAAGCCAGTGCGCGAACGATAAATTTCGGCGAGGGTTAGATGTGCGGGTTGGTCTGGCGCGGCGAACGAAATCTGGTGAAATCGTTGCGTCCCTTTGTAGTCGACGCGGAGGGAACCATACGCCGCATAGCGATTACACGTGTGCATGGATTTTTCTATTGCCTCGCATCTTGCCGCGAGCCTGTCATATTTCGTGTGAATTCCCGGTACTTGCGTAACGCGCGCCGGCTGTTGATGATGGGGCCGCGAACGTACCTTCTCGCGCAGTGTGCTTCACCTCGAACGGCAGTCGTTGCACAATCATTCCGATACGTCCCCACCATGAAGCGACGGTCCGCAGTGTCCATACGTTTGTCACGTTGCCGCGCGCCCAGAACTGTTTGTATCGCTCCGCGCCTGATCCGAAGTCGACATCGTACTGACGGTCAAATGCCCACTTCACCACATATTCGAAAGCAAGTAGTCCGGGAGAGCTCTTCGCATATGCCTCGTTAAAACTGCCGATCACCGTGCTCACGCGGTTATTGCTGACGCAAAAGACCAGCGACACGATCGGAACACCGTCGAGTGCAATCATGAGCAGATGCGCGCGCGACGAAGGCGACTGCGACGATATCCACTCTACGAGGAAGTTGCGGTAGTGAACCGAATTCAGCCAGGGCCCGCGCTTGCCGACACGATCACTCCAGTGGCGCTTCCATTCGAACATGAGATCGACGGCATACGCCACTGCTGACTTGTCGCACGGATCGATGAACTTACATTCGAGGTGCCCTTTCTTAGACAGACGGCGCGCAATGGAACTGGGCTTTCGTCCGTGCGGTGGCCCTAGTGAATCGCTGAACGATGCCCAATCACGACCTGCGCATTCCTCACTGAGCTTAGCTACGTAAGAGTCGCTGCGTCTCTGGATAACCAGCGGGCGGGCCTTCGAGGCTATGCGGTAGAGGTGCGTGCGCTCGTGCAGAAACGGAAGGTGTAGAAAGTCGGCGCCGCACTCTCGCATTGCAACGCGCCAGGCGCCATCGACACACTCGGCACTCCGTTCCCAAGGATCGACAAGCAAATCTGAATAGTCGGCAGCTTCCGGACACAGTGGACACAAACAGGTCCATAGAAATCGCTTATGAGCGACCAGCGGCCAGACCAATAGGAGCTTGCCTTTGTCACGCAATACGATGCATCGCAAGGAACGCCCTTTGGGTCGAGCGACTTGTTGCCATGCAATCCAGCAAAAATCGAAGGACTGATAGTGAAAGCCATTCGCACGTTTCAAAAGATCGTCCCATTCCTCTTTCAATGCACGTAGCTTCTGTTCATCAGTGACGATTTCGTACTGCAATTCGGAGTCCCTCATCTGTGCCTCTAGTGAGCCAGATTGATTTGCTTTTACCTAACTTATGACGATACATATACGCTAATAGTTACACGTGCCGAAACTGGAGGGAACCCGAATTTGGCGTGCGCAGTGCGTTCGCGCACATTTGAAGGATTGCTGAAGGGAATGTAACTGGTCGCATGAATCCACGATGTGGCATAAATAGCCTGACTAAATAAATATGCGGCCCAATTGCGACGCAACAATGAGTCAAGGTGGCGATTCAACGCGAGCAAAAACTTGCGAAGAAATAGTTTAGATAACTGCTCATTAAGGGGGCGCAGGACGGCACCCACGCGGGATGCGATGCGCGCGAAAATCGCTTTGCGTGCGCACGGGACCATGGAATGTGGCGCTTGAGCGAGGTTGAGTGTATCTGTGCAGACGCCGGACCGAAGCTAACACTCGGGGAAGAGCAGGTTGTCACGTTAGCCGACGGATGCCACCCGGTGATCAACGAATGGACAATGAGCAGCCACGAGAGCTCGATCGCAATTGTTAGAGCGCCGATTTCTGTAGTCATAGTGGTTGCGGGAAACCGCTGCCGCGTAAGACTATGCGTGCAGCAAGAGTCGACCGACCAGCAAGTCGGGGATGATCGACGGCGCTCACCGTCGTCTGCGCCATCGGAAAAACGACCCTCAATCACCCCGCAACGTGCTCGTCAGAGCGCAGAGCCGTTCGAAGCCATTTCTCAAATTGGAAAAAGTACCGTCAGAGCGGCTTGCGAGCGACGAAAATCATGCCGGCCAACTTTCTCACAACAAGCTGTTGTGCAAACGCGGGCAAATAAGTGGCAGCTTTTTTCCGCTCTCCAAGTCGCAGTTTCAGCCAATAATCTTCGATGTGCACAACGTCACAGAAGTATTTATCGTAAGTCGCGTCAATCTCTCGGCGTGGTCTGTAGTAAGTCCACTTATCAAGCCATTCACAAAACTCCTGGCTCCATCCAATCACATTTTTGTCCTGCTTGTGATAGCCGAGACCGAAGGCCCTGCACGCCGCTGCATAGTAGATTCTTGTGCGGCTGCCTTTCGGAAACCAATGAAGAAAAGGGACTCCGCAGTGTCCCTCACGCCATACTCCCTTATCGGGAAAGAGACTGATAACCTTGCCGCCTGGCTTTAGAACCCGCCGTACTTCAGCCAGGACATTGTCGAGGTTATCAACATGCTCCATAACCTGATTGTTTATGACAAAGTCAAACGAAGCGGATTCAAATGGGATGGCTCCGCCTTCCATTTTTACAATGATGCCATCGGTCGATGTAAGGTCAGTTAATGAAGAGTAAGCTGCGCCTTCGTAAAATACATCGCACCCGAATGCTTCGACACCTTGCAGTCGCAAGTCTTTGACAATTCGCCCGGCACCACAACCATAATCGAGAACGCGGACATTATTTCCGCGTCGTTGATCGAGAATCCACTGAACACAGAACTCATAGTTGTTCATTTTCTTACCCCATCCGAACTGAAACTACGATTGGACTCGCTGCCAGCAACCGTGACTCAAAGATAGGCTGCGCTGATGCGTCCGAGCGACGTACACGTGTCTATCCCCGGGTACTTTACGCGAGAAGGTAAAAGGAAATGCTTCTTGTCGTCGCAATTTCTCCAACTTATGTTCGTTACCTCACGTAAAGGATGCACGACTTACTATGACAACTAGAATATCGTCTTGAACATTGGCACAAGGAATCTATTCCCGTATTCGCTCATGTGATGCATGTCTGAATAGAGCGGTCTGCCGCGGTACGAGCCAAGACACTTTCCATTAGGACAGAGGTAGGGGGTTGGATCGAGCAGCTGCACACCGCACTGGTCGCGGGCTTCACGCATCAGATCGAGCACACGATCGTTGCGCTTGTAGTATTCGGCGACATCCAGGGTCACGTCCGGGGCGGCCGGGTTTGCAATCTTTTCACGTGCAAGGGCGGTGGGAAGGTTCACATCGAATTCGGGAACGGGTTGGACAAGATAGACTGGTCTAACTTTCGCAAGGTCGCACATCGTCTGGAGAAAGTGCTTTTTGTACTGATCCATCGAGAACGCAGTGACTTTGCCGTTGGGATGACCGGGATCCACGAAAGACAGTTTGTTCCTGCTATTACCCGACGTATATTCAGACCAGTGATTCACAATAACAACGGGCGGCATCTTCGGAGAAGTCTTCTCAAGCAAACCAAGGTACTTCTGGTTGGCTTCCAGACAGGCGCCGTCGTCACGGCGCACGCCTTCAATGGTTGGACACCCCTGGACCGCGATCAGAATGACATCGCCGCGCTTGCCGTTGGGCACCGCTGCGTTGACTGCTTCGGCGAGCGCTTCCGCGTGGCTGTCACCGATGACTACGGCACGGCTTTTCACTTGCGTTTTGTACACGTCGCATGGGTCCAGCAGCATGTGGCAGACGCTACGATCCGGATTGGTGTCATATGTCTCGCGGTCGGCGACGTAGACCGAATGATCGAAGCGGTCGGGCATGCCCTGTCGGTAGTAGACCACTCCGCCACCGACAAATGTCGCCAGTGCAAATGCAAGCGTCACGCGAAGTGGAACAAAGCGCATCGATAGATTGCGGACTGAAGTCGTCCCATGCGTACGCATTTCGACGAACTTCCATGAGAGATAGCCGAGCATCATCGAGGCGACGATGCCGCTCGCCACCCATATTGGATTTGCAGACCTGTCGTAGTAGCTAATCCAGACAACTATCGGCCAATGCCACAGATACACCGAATACGATATCTTGCCGATGAATTGTGCGAGCCGGGAACCGGTCACGCTGGAATCGTCCCGCGCAGCCGCGACGATCAGCGCGGTGCCCAGAACAGGTACTACCGCCAACCATCCGGGCCAGCTCATACGCGCGTTGAAGGTCACTGTCGCAAAGGCGATGAGCAAAAGACCAGTCCGCTCCAGAGCAACGCGGGCGCGTGCGGATACGTGTATCGGGTACAAGTAGACCAGAGCACCCGCGAGCATTTCCCATGCACGCGTGGGCAACAGGTAAAAGGCCGCGGTGGGCCACCTCGTTGGTGCAGAAAGATAGACGCAGATGGCGAAGGAGATAACCGTTCCAGCGATGATCCACCTACGTACACGCAAGACTGACAGCCATTTTGTCAACAGGACGAGCACGAGTGGATACAGCATGTAAAACTGCCATTCCACTGACAGCGACCAGGTGTGCAACAACCACTTATCGAGCGAGCGAACGTCGAAATAGCCAGCTTCGCGCCAGAACGCGATATTGGAAAAGAATCCGATACTCGCTGCCGTTTCTTTACCAAGGGCACGAAACTCTGAGGGCAGGAGAATGATCCATCCAAAGACGAGCAATGCGAAACAAAGTATCGCAAGTGCGGGGATGATTCGACGTGCACGGTACTTGTAGAACGTCAGCGTCGAAAAAGATCCTTTGTTGATGCCCCTGAAAATGATGTCGGTCATCAGGAAGCCGGATATGACGAAAAACACGTCAACGCCAACAAAGCCGCCAGCGAAGTGAGGCACCGAGAAGTGATAAAACACAACGATCAATACGGCGATGGCACGGACACCGTTAATATCGCTTCTAAACTTCATATAAACCTCCCGGAATCGCTCCGTTCAAGCGATTATGGCGTGGCCCTTTTCGCCTTTCTTTATCGCGGGCGTGACGATTCTCAGCTCTGCTGCGGTGGATACGGTCGATGTCGCAACTGGATGCCATCAAGAGAATTGACGGGCTGAGATGCAGGCTTCCGGGTCTTGGAATCGATGCGCCTGGGCGAGTGCAAAAGCAGCGGCAGCAGCCCAACGTATAGGATCGGATCCGCATATGAAAGCTTGACTGACATCAATACCGCCAGGAACAGCAGATGGCTTAGATCTTTCCTTATCCTTATGAAGAAGAGAAGGGGAATAAGGAAGCCAATCATTCCAAAGCGAACCACGAAATATTGCATTAATCCTGCGTCATTGAGTGAAGCGACCTGAAATGCTCCATCGGTCCTTGTCAAGCGGTAAAGCGAATCCTCCAAAGCGAACGGACCGTAACCAAGCAGCCAGTCCCAGCCGCTGCGGCCGTAATATATATAATCGACCAAGGCTAGGCGTAGCTCTGACGATTCATTCATTTTGGTCGTAAAGCTATTGAGATACGCTTCGAGGAATGACGGCACGGTCGCCAGTGCAACGACGAACAGGACGGCGATGACGACCCGCGTCGACTTCATCCTGTTTGCCGTGAACGCAACGAGCAGTATTGCGCACTGAATAGTTGCAGCGGTCGACTGTGTAATAAGCATCGCGATGATGGAAAGAATCACCGGCAGGAAGTGAGGCTCGCGGTTCTGGGCCCGGCTCAAGAGGACATAGCCGATCGTCATCACAGCCACCACTGCGCTGAACGTTGAGGGTTCTACAAACAGACCGGTAGGCCGAAAGGCAAACACCGGATTGAGGTTCTCATAGTTGTGGTATCTCGACATCTCGCCCGTAACGGGTTCAACAAGGTCGATATATGTTTTACTGACAATAAGAACCACCGTCTGTAACAGCAGGATCAGATCATTCAAAACAATCAACGTGGCGAGTGCCGATATAGCTTTCTCGGCTTCTGTTCTAATAATTGTGTAAAAGCACGCTACATAAAGCGTAACCAGGCCGAGAAAAATATAGTTGTTAAGACCGGACTTTACCAATGGCGGCGCGCAGTTGGGCGGAGTAAAGGCGATGAAGTACAGGAAGAAGGCAGTGATGGTTACCATCGTGGCAACTATCGTCAAGACCGTGTTGCGCTCGAGCAGTCCCCTGCGAAGGTCCGGGCACGATACGCAGTACAGGCACAAGATAACAACACCGACCATCTGCATGTAGGCACCGTCACTGACCAGAGACGATAAGGCAAACCCGAAAAATAGAACGATGAAGCGGAGATGACGTGTCATGTGCGTTCCCGGGAACCTGTCAGCACGAATAAAACGGCGAGCATTCTTGTGTGTCCATGTGCTCAAATGCGCTGGGGTTCGCCGGCTGTCGCCTGCGCCAGCCTGGCATAGGTAGTAATCGCCCGCGCGCGGTGCAGGGTCGTGCGCAAGGCGGCATAAACGGGCATCGTCCGCTCGATTTCGAAGCGCCGCACGAGGCGGCCCCCAAATCCACCAAGAAACTTGAGAATGCCGGGTGTTGAAACACCATCAAAATCGAAAATGAGGCCCCGCTCTCCCGCGATACGCATCGCTGACCACAGCATGAGACTGACCGCGCCGCTGTGAGCGTCGGGACGCCGGGCGGTAAGGAAGTAGTACGCGGCCCGGGTATCCCACAGCATTGCGCTACCGGCAACGAGTGCGCCTTTGGCATCGAAAGCGCCGATCAGCGTACCCGCTTCACGCTTCATCACTTCATGGAGCAAGCGGTCCATCGTCGCCGCTCCGTAGACATTTTCGAGCTTGCGTGCCGCGAGATTGGCGTTGTAGAAATCCAGAAATTCCTTCGCAGAATCAATCGATCTGACAGTGAGACACTCTTGCGCTCTGCGGACTGCGGTACGAGTGGTGCCTTTCAATGCCGAAAATGCCGTCGCCTCGTCCGTCCAGCCATCTGCAATAAGCGTAAATGCGACCTTTACGCTGAAACCCTCAAGGCGAAATGCCAGCGCTTCTGCCTCGGAAACGCGTGGATCCATTAGCTGATGAAACAGTGCGCATCTGGGAAGTTGCGTTATGAGGTCGCGTGCGATGCCCAGACGCTGACTCCATTCCCGCTCGCTCGCAACGCTTTGATGTGGCCTGATGACCGGTCCGAGAGTGCGCGTCAGTGGAGGCAATGTGGAGATTTGCCACAGCGCCTTCTTCGACAACATGTAGGGCATCTCGCCGATAACAGTATTGCCGTGCTTCACTTCGGCGACTTTCCAGGCGCCATTAGTAGCCGCTTCGAGCCACCAAGGTTCGTGAAAGATCGAACGTTCGGACAGTCCGGACGCAAGCTCGCCTTTGGCGTGCGTACGTTTGCTATCCGTTGTCTCGCCGCTCGAATCTGCGCAACCGGCATGCGCGCGACGCGACAGTTTGCTCTCGTTGTCCATCTTTTCGTCCCCCGAACCACGAAAGAGATGCTGCGAGGCCTTGTACCTCGGGGCACAAGTGTCTGACGTCGCGATTTTTTGATCTGTTGGCTAGGCCACCTATCTGCCGCAGTTGTATGGACCGCAGACATGGGTGACCGGTGTGGGGAGATTCGGGCAACACTTCGGAGAGCCGTTTCTCAGGTCGCTTACGCCGTGGAGCCCAAGCGACACGACCGGGCCAGTGCTCGACGCGCACGGCGCCGGCCCACCGAGCTTGTTCATCCGCGACAGACATTCCCCCGCCACGGACCACCGCTTTGGAGGAGCAGCAGCGCGGCGGCCTGCTCATAGAAGGGTAGCCAGATCGACATGCGTCGTCGTCAATCGGTGGTGCGATTGCTGACATGGCTGACCGGTCTATTCTCGCGCTCCCGTTCTGTACGGTGTCCACGTCGCTGTCGAGCACGGGACCGGCGACCGTTGCCGGCCAGGACATCCAGAATCGCAACAATAGATAGGGCAAGTACACCTAGCACGCCGACCGTGCCGATGATCAATATTACGTTCATAGGTGCTACACCTGAATGACGGCCAGCCTCGTTTCGGCGACCGAGCGCACAGTCATGGGCCATCCGCACCTGCAGCGCGGCAGGCGGATGAGCCATAGTAGCACGCGCGGCGGTGCGTGCCGTGCAGTGAGCCTTCCCGGGCCCGGCGACGATCTGCCGGGTCGGGCAAAGGTGTTATTGGCTGGATTTCGGGTTGTCAGGGTGCACGAGCGAAACAGCAACATTCGAAAGTACCGTTCCGCGGGGCCTGAAACCCGCGTCATTGACATGTCCCTCAGCGCGATAGAGAGGCGCATCGCGTAGTACCGGATTGCAGACCGCCGTTGCGAAACCCGCGTTGACCCGGGGCAACTTATGGTCTTATTCGCAGTAGGAGCGACGGTACGTTGATCGGTGATCCATGGGGTGTCTGGACTGTGTTCGAAAGGTCACAGACGTAAGTACATTGAGGTCCTCGGAAACACAGGCAACGCATTACTATGAAGGCACGAGTCGTTCGCCTGGCGGCGATACGATTGAAGCGTCACTGCTACGCGCCAGTCGGCCTTGGCGACCTGGTAAGCCAGCTTATAGACGAGCCAATGATCTCTTCCTTGAGGCATCAGGTGGAGATCTCAGCGGATAGGAAAGGGGGACATCATGTGTGGAATTGTCGGTGCGGTTGCGCGCGAAGACATCGTCCCGGTGCTCGTCGAAGGGCTGCGCCGACTTGAATATCGTGGCTATGACTCGTGCGGCGTAGCTGTGCTATCGGACGGCTCGCCGCGCCGGGCGCGCAGCGTCGCACGCGTGTCCGATCTGCGTGACCAGGTTCGTGAAGTTCGCCTCGAAGGCGGGACGGGCATTGCGCATACGCGATGGGCTACACATGGTGCACCGGTGACGGACAACGCGCACCCGATATTCTCGTGCAATGCCATTGCAGTCGTGCATAACGGGATCATCGAGAATTACGAAGAGCTACGCGAGATGTTACGCGCGAAGGGCTACGATTTCGTTTCTCAGACGGACACTGAAGTCATCGCTCATTTGCTACATAGCATGTACAACGGCGATCTGTTCGAGTGCGTATGCAGCGCGGTCAAGCAATTGAACGGGGCGTATGCAATCGCGGTGATGCACAAGGAACAGCCTCACATTGTCGTTGGCGCGCGGCAAGGATCGCCACTTGTCGTGGGCGTCGGCGACGGAAAGAACTTCCTTGCTTCGGACACCTTGGCGCTCGCGGGTTCGACTGAACGGTTCGTGTATCTTGAAGAGGGCGACGTGGTGGAACTCGCGCCCAATGAGATCAAGATCGCCGACCGCGAAGGCGGGATCGTAGAGCGCACGGTGCGCGTTGTGGCCGCGTATGGCGGCGTGGCGGAACTCGGCCCATACCGTCACTTTATGCAGAAAGAAATCTTCGAGCAACCGCGTGCGATCACGGACACTGTCCCACAGGCCGACGCGTTGACCCCAGATGTTTTCGGTGCAATCGCAGGTGAGGTGTTTCCAGGCATAGACAGCCTTTTGATTCTCGCGTGCGGCACAAGCTACCATTCAGGACTGACGTCGAAGTACTGGTTCGAATCAATCGCCAAGATCCCGACGCAGGTGGAAATCGCGAGCGAGTATCGTTACCGTGACTCGGTAGCGAACCCGAGAGCACTGGTCGTGGTGATTTCTCAATCGGGTGAAACCGCAGATACGCTTGCCGCACTTAGACACGCCCAATCACTCGGTCACAGGCACACCCTCGCTATCTGCAACATGGCGACGAGCGCGATGGTGCGCCAGACGGAGTCCGCTTTCTTGACCCGCGCGGGCGTAGAAGTCGGAGTCGCATCAACCAAGGCGTTTACGACGCAACTGGTAGCGCTTTTCCTGCTTGCAGCGACGCTAGGCCGGATGCGCGGCCACGTCGATGCGGAACAGGAAAGCGCATACCTGACTCAGCTGCGTCATCTTCCCGCAGCACTGAATAGCGTACTGGCTCTCGAACCTCAGATTATCGCCTGGTCGGAGGTCATCATGCGCAAGGATAATGCGCTCTTCCTAGGGCGCGGCCTCCACTATCCGATTGCACTTGAAGGCGCATTAAAACTGAAAGAGATATCGTACATTCATGCCGAAGCGTACCCGGCTGGCGAACTGAAGCACGGGCCGCTCGCACTTGTCACGGAAGCGATGCCTGTCGTCACCGTCGCGCCCAACGACGCGTTACTGAACAAGCTCAAATCAAACATGCAGGAGGTACGGGCACGGGGCGGTGAGCTTTTCGTATTTGCGGACGTCGATACGCACATTCGAAGCGAGGCCGGGATCCACGTCATACGCATGCCGGAGCACTACGGAGCACTCTCACCGATTCTGCACGTTGTACCGTTGCAGCTGTTGGCCTATCACACGGCCTGCGCGCGCGGGACCGACGTCGACAAACCGAGAAACCTGGCGAAATCGGTGACGGTGGAGTAGGCGGTATTAGTGAGCGATGTTTGTGCGAACCGTTGGACAAGCATGCGCCAGCGGTAAAGCTGGTTTGCGCCGCGAAAATCAGTAACCATGTCACTTACGCGACACTAAAGGAACGGCGGCGGCAGTTAGGACGGAAGCAACGTTCCTATACGATCGAACTCGATTGCCGACGCGGCTCGTATCGTAGAGGTTAGCGGACGGGTTGAGCTTGAATCTCCACGAGCCATCACTGCGGCACGTCCCCGGCGCCCTTCGGGGCTGGTAAACCCCGACTCGCCATGCCCGTCAGCCTAGACTTGAGTTGCCGGGCAAACGTCTTTGCCGAATAGCTCAGCGATCCCCATGCGCTCGCCATCACGAGAATTGAAGAGGTCTGATACGACTGCTTGCCGCTCCACGACACTTTGTATGGCTCGTTACCAGGCGTGAAGTCCGCATCGAACCCATGATCGAAGGCCCATTTGACGCACTCGTCCAGAATGACGGTGCCAGGCGAGAATTTCGCATGTGTGAGGTCATACGTGACGGTCAGGAAGAACAGACGTCGACGGCCGACGCCGACAATCAGCGCGGCGAGTGGGGTTCCCTGATGCAAGAGCGCGAAAAGCCGGAACATACCGGGCTCGTACGTTTCGTTCACCATCAAGTCGCGCCAGAATTTGCCGCTGGATTCGCCAGACACCCATCGGCTGTCGATGTCCTTATCTTGTGCCCATTTGCGTTTGTTCAAAACCAGCCAGTCGACGATCGATGCGGTGCGCTCATCGTTTCGGTCAAGCAATTCGATGTCGTACTCGAGGTGCTTTGCAAGTTTGCGCTTTGCGTAGTCCGGATTTTTGTCTCGTCCAGGGCGGGAGCGGCAGAATGAATCCCAGTCGGTCTCGCCTCGCAAGGTCGCGAAGTAAGTGCGCTCGTGCGTCTCGCGGCGCGTCATTGCATGGCGCTTCAGGCATTGACAAAACAGCGAGTCAGACGGCACGCGCCACAGCTCGATCACGTCGGCATGCGCGGACTTGATTGCCGCGTTCAATGCGGAATTCACGACCGCTTCGTTATTGCATTCGGGTGCCAAGAGCATGTTGGTGGGCGAACGGTTTTCTGGTGCAAGGGGCGTGAGATATCGCCACAATTTGTACCGGTACGCGAGCAGCGGCCAGATGACCACGATGCGACCAGTGTGACGACCGACGAGACAGTGCAGCTTGCGCGGAGAGCCAGGGTCTTCCGCCATCAGGCTGGCGTGGCAAAAGCCGAAATGATCGGCGAAGCCTCCATCGGCTGCATGCCACAACTCGTTCCATTCAGGTTGAAGCGTGCGGAAACGCTCGATATCTCGCACGACCTCAAACGATATGGCGTCTGTAGCTAATGCCATCGTCTTCTCTCCTTATTCCGTCATCGTCTGGAAATACTGGTCTGCATTGATCTTGCTAGCTGGTTTAAATGAGATGACACACGTGACTTAGAACCGGCATTTGAGCCCGGTTTGAATACTAAATTCAGACCGGGCGATTAACGATGCTACGCGTACCAGGCGCTTATACAGCGGCCTCATTCCGCATCCTTAATCGCGATACACCCGAATCGCGCATGCGGTAAACCTTGCACTTATCGCGTGTTTAACGAGTAAACCGAAATAGTGGCCGGAAACTCACTGGAACGCGTGAATCAGCTCAAATGCCGCCCGACCCGCAAATTCGGTCGTATGGTTCATTCCGTTCTATTGCGGAAGGCGGCTCGTGCATTCTGATAGCTGGATGCGACGCTCGTGGCGACACAGGCTCTAGCGATTGTGCGTTTCTCCAGCTGTAGAAGATTCGACCGGATGCTTCTGATGAGGGAAGATCCAGCGAGGAGTCTTGAACAGGACAATACGGCGGTACAAGAGAAGGTAGGCGGCGATGAAACCGCTCATCGCGAGAAAAAGTACCGCCGGGCTCTTGTAGAAGAAAGTCGCGGGGGTGATCGAAATCATCGACAGCAGCCACAGATAAACAGAAGTGCGTGCGTTGGCGCGCTCGCGGGAATTTGCAGCGATCCAGCTGTGCCGCGTAACGCGCTTATAGATGAGGGTATGCAGATGCAAATCATCTGGTTGCGATACAGCGCAGCCTTTGAGAAACCGGCGTCGATAAATGGAGAATACGGTTTCGAAGAGCGGATAAACAGCGACGCTAGCGGCATACCAGGCACACACGTCTGGATGCCTCACCACGAGCGAGACCAGCAGTTCGGCCATCACAAAGCCGACGAAGTAGGCCCCGCCGTCCCCAATGAATACCGATGCGATCGGGTAGTTCCATACGACAAAACCCAGGATTGCGCCGATCATCGTCAGAGCAACGCTCATCACAAACCAGTCGCCCGCGTCGTGCGCAACGTAACCGATTGATGCGAATATCAGAATCGAAGCACCAGACGACAGGCCGTTCATTCCATCAATGATGTTCACAGCGTTTGAGAGGCCAGCGACGAATATGCACGTGAACGCCACGGCGAACGGCGAGAAAAGCAGCGCTTTATCGATCAGCGGAAGATCAACTCTGATGATCACTGCATTTAGCAACCACGTACCGGCAAGGGCACCCGCGAGAGCACTGAGTAGTCTCGCGCGGGGCGAAATGCGCTTGGTCAGATCCTCAAGCAGACCGCTGGCAAACGGAAGCGCGCTGGCCGACAACAGCAGCATTGTTTCCGCCCTGGGGTTGCCCCCGAAGACTGCACCAATCATGCAAGTGATACCTGTTGCGAGAACGATTGCCAGTCCGCCTATGCGCGGGATGGGCCGTGAATGATTCTTTTGAACAGAATGAATATCCCAGTCCAGAGAAAGGCGACAGACTTGCGAGCCGTATCGAACAATCAACCAGGTGATCAGGAAACAACTCACAAAACTTAAGATTAGGTTGAGCATGACGTTCGCCTGGGAATCTACTTGGTTCGAACTTCTACATGACCGAGTCACCATCAAAAAAACGTTACAAAATAGTGACTATATCGTTGTCTATCGAGACCATTTCTCGTTCGCACTACTGCCGAAGAATGGCGCTTCGTGAAGCTTGATGATAGGCGGAAAAGCTCCCTCTTCAAATGGGCAAGTATGCGGAAACAAACACAACGATTCGGCCCAAAAAATCGAACTCGGGCGATCGCATTGGGGTGCGGTCGATTATACGCAAACGGGGCTACGCCACCGTTTCATATGTGAGCTACCCAACACAAATGAATGAAATCGCGGCTGCCGACAGAATTTCTGTTTCTCTATCGGCTAGAGTACGTGTACGCCAGCGACGACTCAGTCTTTGATGGTTGCAGTTGCATGGGCTGGCCGGCGTTGTACGGCCTCAACTCAGTCTCGTCGGGGGATTGAGTTCTGCTCGGGGGAAGCAAGACGTGCACTCCAATAACTCGCTACAGCCGTGCCGTTCCGACGACACCGCAGGAGAACTGCGGTCGGCGTCTGCTCGTAAATCAGACGGCGGGGCTTCATCCATTTGTGGCGTGCGGCGTGGCCTGCTCAAGGCAGCATCTGTTGCTCTTGTTAGTGGGGCAGGTTTGCCTCGACTCGCAGCAGCCGTAGGCCAACCCTCGACGCCGACGGTCGTCGACAAGGCGTTTGGTGTGAAGGGTGATGGCCAGTCGAACGACAGGACGAACCTGCAGAGGGCAATCGACCAATCCGTAGGCAAGACTTTGCTAATGACGGGGGCGAGCCGGATTGATGCAAGCGGCCTTCAATTGCGTAGTGGGAGCCGACTGCGGTTTGAGCCGGGTGCTTCCCTGGCGCTGCTGCCGCACGAGCAGGCAACTTATCAGATGTTACGTATATGGGACGTTCAGGGCGTCGTCGTCGAGGGCGCGGTCCTGGACGGGAAGAAAGATCTGAACAAAGCGGGCAATGAAGCGGACCGCGACGGCTACGGCATGGGAATTTCAGTCGCCGGAAGTTCGAACGTGACCCTGATTTCACCCGTTACCGTTGGGTGCTGGGGAGACGGAATTTATATCGCCAACAGCTACCAACGAAAAGGTCAGACCTCGAGTCATATCACTGTCCTTGATCACCTCGCCTCGGACTGCCGCAGGCAGGGCGTCTCGATCGTCAGCGGCTCGAACATACTGATCGAACGACCGGTCTGGCAGAGGATAGGCGGCACGTTGCCGTCGGCGGGCCTCGACATCGAACCGAACAGCAATCTCGACGTACTGGACAACATCCGTGTCGTTAACCCTGTGACCAGACATTGCCGCACCGGCATTCTGATCTACTTGCAGGCACTTGTCGGCCCGCGGGCCAAGCTGATCAACATCGAAATTTCGGGGCATCGTGACGAACTGTCGGCGGTGGCGCCGCTGAACATATCGGGACTCAAGCTGGACGGGAATGTTGTGACGGGGTCGATCAGGGTCAATTCATCGACGTGGGTCGGCTCTCGCATGCGGCGATTGAGAAGCGACGACTATGACGTCATAAGAGGCCCGAAGATCATCATGGAGGGGCTCAAAATTATCAGTTGATTGGCCGAACGCATATCGGCCCGACAGGCCGAAGTTCGGCGGACCGTTTCGTACTACAAAGGATTGAAAATGCAAGACGAACGCACATTAGAAAATGGGCCGGCAGTCGACGAAAGAACAGGGGTAGCTGCGATAATCGATGCGATTATCGGGTATCGCGTGATGGTCCTGATAGCCGTCGTCTCTGTCGTCATGATGGGAGCCATCTACATTCTGGTGACGCCCCCGTTGTATGAGTCGAGCGTACTGATCAAGGTCGAAGACTCCACAGGCCAGCCGTCGCGGCAAGCCGGAAACGACCTGCTCAACAATATTTCGCCGGGGTTCGATGAGCGCTCGACCGCGGAGAGTGAGATCCAGGTCATAGGATCCCGGCTCATTGTTTCGCGAGCTGTCGATGCCTTGCGCCTGGAGATCGAGGCGAAACCGCATTACTTCGGCCCCATCGGGCAATTATTCGCACGCCGCAGCGACAGTTTGTCGACACCCGGGCTGCTTGGGATGGGCGGCTACGCCTGGGGCACGGAATCCATAAAGCTAAGCAGTTTCAATGTTCCGGACACGTGGCTCGGCGAGAACTACAGTGTCACGGCGCTTGGCGATCACGCGTATGCGTTGGAGGGTCCTGGTCTACCCGAAGAGGGTATTCGGGGCGATGTCGGCCGCGCGCTCAGGATCGATACCACACAGGGACCCATCACGCTTCTCATCGCAAAGCTAAACGGAAATGCGGGAGCCCGCTTCGATGTGGTCAGGTACTCCCGTCAACAGACGGTGGACCGGTTGCAAAAGATCCTGCAAGTCAAGGAGCTTGGTTCGAAATCCAGCATGTTGAAGGTTTCGCTGGAGGGTACCGACGCGCGGCGAGCTACCGAGACGATCAACGAAATCGGTCGTCAATATGAGCAGTGGAACGCGGCTCGCAAAGCCATTATCGCGAAGAACTCGCTCGACTATCTCCAAAGCCAGTTGCCAACCATGGAAAGGCAAGTGCGCGAATCGGAGGATGCGTACAACACATATCGCAACACGCACGGCTTGCTGGATATGAACGAAGAGGCGCGTCTGCTTCTTCAGCGTAGCGCGGAAGGCATGACACAGGTGCTGGAGCTTCAGCGCAAGCGGGACGCCCTGCTTGCCACTTACGCGCCGACGTACCCGGTGGTCGTTGCGATCAACGCACAGATCGCGTCGACGCAAAAGGCTCTGGATGAAATCAGCGGCCAGATCAAAACGATGCCGCGCGAGCAGCAAGGCGCAATGCGGCTTGAGCGGGACGTCAGGGTCAATACGGATCTGTACACGACTCTGCGCAACAACATCGAACAATTGAAGGTGATCCAGGCAGGCAAGGCGGGTTCCGCACAACTCATCGACTGGGCAGACGTTCCGGATAAGCCGGTCAAGCCGCTCAAGTTGCTCGTGATGGCGGTCTCCCTGGTGTTGGGCGCGCTGGTGGGCGTTGGACTCGCTATCGCACGCGACTACGTATTCCGCGGAGCGACCGATTCAAGGGAGATTGAAGCGCGCACCGGGCTTGGGGTTTTCGGGACGATCCCGAAAAGCGACGAGCAGGAACGTCTAAATGGCAAGCTGAAAGCCAACAATCGCGAAAACATGTTGCTGGCGTCGCTCTACCCGAGAGATCCGTCGGTGGAAGCACTGCGCATTGTGCGCTCGGCATTGCAGTTCGCGATGATCGGCGCTCGAAACAACGTCGTGATGATGACGGGGCCGCTGCCGGCTGTCGGAAAGTCATTCATTTCGGCGAATCTCGCAGCACTGCTCGCCTCGGGTGGAAAGCGCGTACTGCTTATCGACGGTGACTTGCGGAAAGGCCGGCTGCATCGCTACCTTGGCGTCGCGCCGAGTGCGGGTTTGGCGGAAGTCATTGAAGGGACGGCCGAACTTGACGCGGCGATATCAAGAGATGTGATGCCCAGACTCGACCTGCTACAGACAGGCCGATATCCGACGGATCCGGCGGAGCTGGTCATGTCGAATACGTTCCGTCAGATTATTGCAAGGGCTTCCGCCAGTTATGACCTTGTCTTACTTGACGCACCGCCCGTGCTCGTCGTCTCTGACGCGGGAATCATGGCGCCAGTCGCTGGACTGCTTTTCCTCGTCGCCAGGTTTGGCGATACCAGGGTTGGCGAACTTCAGGAAAGCATCAAGCGACTTTCCCTGGCCGGGGCCAAAGTCAACGGCGTGCTATTGAACGCCACCAATATGCACACGATGGATTACGCAATGGCTCGACGCTACGGAAGTCGGTCTTATCTGGCCTACGACTACCACGCGGGTTCGAAATAACTTTTGGCGGACTCACACGCAGTCGCGAGGATCAGCGTGTTTCCGCCAGTTGCGCATACAACGTCTAGGGGGAGATAGTCATGAACAAGCTTGAGGAACTTCGTCTTGCGGTCGTCGGACTGGGTTACGTCGGACTGCCACTGGCGGTTGAGTTTGGCAAAAAGCGTACAGTCATCGGTTACGATATCAACCGTTCGCGCATTTCCGCACTCAAGGAAGGGCGCGATAAGACACTGGAAGTGAGCAGCGAGGAACTGGCCGAGGCGAAGGGCCTGGCCTACACCTGTGACTCAAGTGATCTTGGCGCTTGCAACGCGTATATCGCGACGGTTCCGACGCCGATTGACAAGTTCAAGCGTCCCGACTTCTCCCCTTTGGTGAGCGCCACAGAGACGATCGCATCGGTATTGAAACCGGGCGATGTCGTCATCTATGAATCCACCGTGTATCCCGGCGCGACCGAGGACGTCTGCGTACCTATCCTGGAGAGCATCTCCGGTCTCAAGTACAACACCGACTTCTATCTCGGCTATAGCCCGGAGCGCATCAATCCGGGGGATAAGGCACATCGCGTGACGGACATAAAGAAAGTCACATCAGGATCAACGCCGGAAGTCGCGGACCTTGTCGACTCACTGTATCAGGAAATCATTACGGCGGGCACACATAAGGCTAGCAGCATCCGTGTCGCGGAGGCGGCGAAGGTAATCGAAAATACTCAGCGCGACCTCAACATAGCACTGGTCAATGAACTTGCGATCATCTTCAATCGCTTGGGGATCGACACCGAGTCAGTTCTCGCGGCTGCCGGTACGAAATGGAATTTCTTGCCTTTCCGGCCGGGTTTGGTGGGCGGTCACTGCATCGGCGTGGACCCGTACTATCTGACGCACATGGCACAGTCAATTGGCTACCATCCGGAGATCATTCTCGCAGGTCGACGCCTGAACGATAGTATGGGCGAGTATGTGGTCGCACAGCTGATCAGGGCATTGACCCGACATGACATTCACATCCCTGGCGCACGCACACTCGTCCTTGGTCTTTCATTCAAAGAAAACTGTCCCGATCTTCGCAACTCGCGTGTCCTGGATATTGTGCATGGTCTGCAGGCCTATGGCGTCAATGTGGACATTTATGACCCGTGGGTCTCTAGAGAGGAAGCACGGCACGAGTACGGGCTGGAGCTGCTTGAGGAACCTCGGCCGGGCACATACGATGCAATGCTGGTGGCTGTCGCGCATCGGCAATTCGTCGAATGGGGCGCTGAGACACTCAGATCGTTCGGTAAATCAAGGCACGTTCTCTACGACCTCAAATATGTGCTCCCTCAAGAGGCGAGCGATTTGCGCCTGTAAGCGCCTCTCGCAAACGCCGCGCTGTACGTCTTATTGAGCACTGGAGATTTAACATGAGAACCAGCTACGACCGGATACGAAGTGAAATGGTGGCGCATCCTAAGACATGGTTGATAACGGGAGTGGCTGGATTTATTGGTTCGAATCTTCTGGAAACCCTGCTCGGACTCGGACAGCGGGTAGTCGGGCTGGACAACTTTTCGACTGGTCACCGGGAGAATCTGGACGAGGTGCGCTCAAACGTCGGGGCGGCTGTCTGGCAACGCTTTACCTTTATCGAAGGAGACATTCGACGTCTCGACGACTGCCGGCGCGCCGTGCAGACGGCCGATCATGTTCTACATCAGGCAGCTCTGGGGTCGGTGCCGCGCTCGTTGCAGGATCCTGTCTCCACGAATGAGGTGAACATTGGCGGCTTCCTCAATATGCTGGTCGCCGCGCGTGATGCGAATGTTTCGAGTTTCACCTATGCGGCTTCGAGTTCGACTTATGGCGATCATCCAGATTTACCAAAGACCGAAGATGTTATCGGACGTCCGCTGTCGCCGTACGCGGTCACCAAATACGTAAACGAACTCTACGCTTCAGTGTTTGCGCGTAGTTATGGACTTAGTGCGATCGGCCTGCGCTACTTCAATGTGTTCGGTCGTCGACAGGACCCAAGCGGGGCGTATGCAGCCGTTATACCGCGCTGGACAGCAGCACTCATCAACGGTGAGGATGTTGTGATCAATGGAGACGGCGAATCTAGCCGTGACTTCTGTTATGTCGACAATGCGGTCCAGGCTAATCTGCTCGCTGCGTTCGCCGATGCCGCCAGCCGAGACCAGGTATACAACGTCGCAGTCGGAGAGCGCACCACGCTGAATCAGCTGTATGCACATCTCCGGGCGTCGCTCACTCATCTTGGCATCGCGTTGGCCGAGACCGGTCCGGTGCACGGGCCGATGCGTGCCGGCGATATCCGTCATTCTCTCGCAAGCGTGAAGAAGGCAGAGGAGCTTCTTGGATATAGCCAACCCATAACGCTATCGCAAGGGCTGGCGATCGCCATGCCCTGGTATGTGCAGCTATTTGCAAAAGGGGGGGCATCGGGTGGCGCGAACGAGGTGGCACTCGAGACACCAGCAGGCGGGAGGTGAGTGGATGAACTCACAGTTCGCGGAGTGGCGAAGTCGTCTTCCGAAGATCCATCCCGACCACATGCGCATTGCGCGCGGCGCGGCAAGGATTTCGATCTTCGTGCTGTTAGGACGGTGCGCTGGCGCATTCAAAGAGGTCGCAGTCGCGTACCGATTTGGCACGGGTGGGATTGTCGACGCGTATCAGTTGACGCTGGCACTCGTCAGCTGGATGCCGGCGGCCGCCATGACGATCTTCGGCATCGTATTGATCCCCGTATTCGTTGAACTTCGCCAACAGCCCCTGCAGGCACAGGCGGTTTTTCTTGGCGAGCTCGAGGCATGGGTTATTGCGGTCGGCGTTGGGTTTTCGGTTCTGCTCTTTCTGTGTTGGCCATTTGCAATCCACGTGCTTGCCGGAAATCTTTCGCCAGAGACGATCGATCTGTGTCGCGATATGTTCACCTACATGGCTCCGATTGGCATTTTGATGCTGGCGTCCGGTACATATGGCGCGAGAATGCAATCGAGGGAACGACACATCAATACACTTCTCGAGGGACTTCCCGCCGTTTTTGTGCTCTGCTTTGTGCTGTTATCGCATAAACAGGTGGGAACAATTGCCCTGATCTGGGGGAGTGTGGGCGGTTACCTGGCGCAGACGCTTATTGGGCGATGGTTGTTAAGTCGGCTGGATCCAATTCCGATCAAACTCCGGCTGAAGACCACGGCGCCTGAATGGCGCCGCGTCCTTGTGTCCGCACGAGTTCTGGCTGTGGGTCAACTGATCATGTGCTGCACTCCGCTGTTCGATCAGTTTATGGCTGTTCAGTTTGGTGATGGTGCTGTCGCCAAGCTTGGTTATGCCAACAGGGTGCTCTCACTCTTTCTGAGTATGGGGGCACTCGCCATCGGCCAGGCGACGCTGCCCGTTTTTTCAGACATCGTTCACTCAGGAGACCCTTGCCACGCGCGTAGAACGGCGGTCAGATGGACAATCCTCATGTTTCTATGTGGCACGTGTGTGGCGCTTGGCGCAGCTGTATTTGCACCCGATCTGATCGGTCTCGCATTCCAGCGAGGAGCTTTTACGGCTGAGGATACGGTAGCCGTAGCACAACTTTTTCGTTGGGGCCAAATACAGGTTCCCTTTTACTTTTCCAGTCTGGTTCTACTGACACTTTCCGCAGGGGCCGGTCGCTATAGACAAATGTCGACCATAGCGCTGGCAGGGGTTGCGGCCAAAGTATCTGGAACCATAATGTTCAGCCACTGGTTTGGCATCGCAGGCATTCTGCTCGGAACCGCACTAATGCATGCGACGACGTTGATTATTTATGCTCGGTACGCGTATACGTGGTCGTTGTCGGCGCAGAGAAAATCATGAAGATAATGATGCTTGTCAGTTCGATGGGAAGTGGAGGAGCGGAACGGGTTGCGTCGACGCTCATGAATGCGTGGGCAAAGCGTGGAGATTCGGTCGAACTGGTTGCGACTTTTAGCGGGCGAGGGACCTGTTTTTATAAACTCGCCGATGAGGTCAGGCTGGTGTACCTTGCCGATCATGTTGGCAAGCGCCGAAGCAGACTGGGAGGATATCTCGCGCGGTATAGAGCGTTGCGCCGTCTGATTAGTCAGAGTCGGCCCGACGTAGTGATATCGTTTCTGACCAATGTGAATGTCGCCGCCATATTAGCGAACGTCGGCCTGCATGTACCCGCGGTGGTCTGCGAACATAACAATCCCGCAGTGGATGGCCGGTCGATGTTATGGCGTTTTGCTCCCCGGTTGACCTATCCCTTTGCTGACGCCGTTACAGTGTTGACAGAAAGTGCAGTTGCGCCATTCAAACGTATGGTACCCGGCGTGCAAAAGCCTTTTGTCGTTCCCAATCCTCTTCCCGACGAAATTTTTGCAATGACGAAACCAGCTGTCTTGCCGACCTTGACACAAGGCGCGGAAGACACTCGACCGGATGTCGGACGCAAGCGGCTCGTCGCGGTCGGAAGATTGCACGCACAGAAGCAGTTCAACCTGCTCATCGAGGCTTTTGCTGCGCTCGCCGACTCTTTCACGGATTGGGACTTATGGATCTGGGGCGAGGGTCCGGAACGCGCGCGCCTCGAAGCGCTGGTATCGAGGCTGAATCTGATCGGCCGGATTTTCCTGCCTGGCAAGACTGCATCGCCATGGTCGGAAATGACTGCCTCCGACGTGTTTGCCATGTCGTCGAAGTACGAAGGGCTGCCAATGGCGCTTATGGAGGCTATGGCACTCGGCATTGCCTCCATTGCGTTCGACTGTCCGTCGGGACCTCGCGAGATCATGCGTGACGGCCGCGATGGCATGCTGATTCCCCCGGACGATGTTCAATCATTCACAGAGGGGCTCAGCCGGTTGTTTGGGGATGGTGATTTGCGAATGCACCTTGGTCAAAGCGCGGCGAGGTCGATCAAAGAACGATACTCGATCGAGTGCGTATTGGACCAATGGAGCGAACTGTTTCTGTCGATTGGCGTTGCACAGTCTTCTGCGCACGGCGGCGATAGTGCTTTCGCACGCGAGTGCACCTGAATATCGACGATAGAAAAGCGGATATCCGCCACAAAAGACAGTTTCGGAACCTGGCTGGGACTGTGCATGCGTGAGGAGCAATAATGAGCAAGATCGTATTGTTTGCCAACACCGACTGGTATCTCTACAACTTCCGCCTTTCACTTGCCCGCGCATTGCGGGACGCGGGTCACGAAGTCGTTCTTCTTTCTCCTCCGGGAGAATATGGCGCGAAGTTGATCTCGCTCGGATTCCAGTGGATTCCGGTGCCGATGAATCGACGGAGCCTTAACCCAGTCCGTGAACTCGCACTTGTCATGTGGCTTGCGCGCTTGCTGCGCAAGGAGAAGCCTGACCTCGTACACGGATTCACGATCAAGTGTGCAGTCTACGGCTCACTGTCCGCGCGTATTGCAGGGGTGAGGGCACGCGTGAACGCCATTGCGGGAATGGGTTATGTGTTCTCGAGCCGGGACATGAAAGCATGCGTGCTCAGACCAATAGTTCGCGGCATAATGCGTCTCGCCTTGCGGGGTC
Source organism: Paraburkholderia sp. PGU19 (assembly GCF_013426915.1). Lineage (GTDB taxonomy): Bacteria > Pseudomonadota > Gammaproteobacteria > Burkholderiales > Burkholderiaceae > Paraburkholderia. Next base: position 3,095,989 of record NZ_AP023179.1, on the reverse strand, counting down.
GTTCGAGTGCGGTGATACTTCAGAATCCCGACGATCAGTCAATGTTCCGTGACGCCAACATCGTCGACGAACGCGCTATTCGGCTTATCAAAGGGTCTGGTGTCAATGTCGAACGGTTTAAACCTGGAGAGCGGCAGAGCAATCCACAAAGCCAGACGCCATTGCGTGTCGTACTCGCCGGCCGGCTGTTGTGGGACAAAGGGATCGCCGAGTATGTCGAAGCAAGCCGGCAATTGAGAAGAGCGGGCCGCAAAATCCGCTTTATTCTGGCTGGTGCGCCGGACCCCGGAAATCCCGCTTCCATAGACGAGGCAACCCTGCAGAGTTGGATCAACGAGGGGCTTGTGGAGTGGCGGGGTCACGTGAGTGACATGCCAGGACTCTATGCCGACTGCGACGTTGCCGTTTTACCGAGTTATCGGGAGGGCCTGCCCAAGTCGATGATCGAGGCGGCTGCATGCGAACTACCGCTCGTTATTACAGATGCGCCAGGGTGTCGCGAGGTGGTCGCTGTAAATGGGCAAGACGGGCTCGTGGTGCCCGTGCGTGACAGTGTGGCACTTGCGAATGCGATCCGCCTTCTCGACGACGACCGTGCGGCTGCACGTAGGCTTGGCATAGCGGCCCGACAGAAAGTACTTGCGGAGTTCGATGAGCGCATCGTCATCTCTAGAACGCTCGATGTCTACAGGGAACTGCTTGAACCGGAGTGGCTGCCTTCCGTTGCCAAGGAGGGGACGGCACCATGAAGGTCGTCCACGTTATCACTGATCTGGCCGTTGGCGGCGCCGAAACCTCGCTTGTCCGTCTCGTTCGCGCCGGCCGCCGCGATGGGGTGCATCATTCTGTCATCTCGCTGTCGTCCCAGGCCCCCCTTGCCACCGTCCTGGCAGACGAGGGCATCGAGGTGCGCATACTTGGAATGGACCGTAATCGATCACATCTAAAAAGCGTGTTCCAGTTGGTGCGCTGGCTGGATGAACTCCAACCGGACGTCGTGCAGACGTGGATGTACCACGCCGACCTGCTGGCGGGAATGAGTGTCTATGCGGCTCAGCTTCTGCGCCGCCTGCGCGGAAAGCCTCGGGCAAGACCAGTGCTTTCATGGGGTATCCATCACACGGACTTGCGACTGACGGGGAGTAACCGCAGTACTCGCTGGATAGCAAAAGCATGCGCGTTCCTGTCCGCGAAGATACCCGACGTGATTGTATGCTGTGCTGAGGCGGCGAAATCCTCGCATTCCGAGGGCGGTTATTGCGGCAGAAAGATGATCGTTATTCCAAACGGAATCGATCTCGCAAAGTTCCGGATTGACGAAAAGGCAGGCTCTGCGTTGCGTCGCCGGCTCGGGGTACCCGAGTCGACGATACTCGTTGGTACTGTCGGCCGCTATCATCCCGTTAAAGACTATCCGACATTTAGCGAAGCGCTTCGCACCCTGCTGAAGGTCATGCCTGACTGTCACTTCATTATGGCCGGTCGCGGACTGGATCCCAGCAACGAGGAGCTGGTTTCGCTTCTGAGGGGTTCCGGCGTACTCAACAATTGTCATCTACTCGGGCCAGAAAGCGAACCACAAACGCTGCTTGCGGGGCTGGACGTCTTCTGTTTGTCGTCGAGAAGCGAAGCTTTGCCAACAGTGATCGCTGAGGCGATGGCGTGTCAGGTTCCCTGCGTCGCGACTAATGTTGGAGATACGGCATATCTTGTCGGCGAAACGGGACGACTCGTGCCGCCTGAGCGCCCGCAGGAGTTGGGGCAGGCTCTTGCAGCAGTGCTCTCGATTCCTTCGGCCGAGCGATGCCAGTTGGGCAGGGCCGCCAGGCATCGCGTAGAACAGTTGTTCTCGATCGAGCGAAGCTGGAGAAGCTATCAACAGGTATATTGCAATGTATTAAAGGCCCGACTGCACGCAACGAGTTAGTGAGGGCAGCATTGCCAATGCTGGACGTTTGCGGTAACTGAAGATGCACGGGCGAGGTCTAACCAGGCCCGTGCAGCCGCCGCCGGAAGTCGGTCTTATCTGGTCGTAATGTTAGTCACTTCGACGGCGGGCCCCGCCGGATCCCACACTGCTTTGCGGAAACCGCTCTTCGATTGAACGAAGGTTGGTGACGCGCTCGTAATATGACCGGTGACGACATACCCATGTAGCGCAAGACCGCTGACATAGAAGCCTGCATCGTTCGCTGCGTAGTCGGTGTGATTCGGGATATCGATCGACACCGTCTTCGGGGTCGTGCCAGGAAGATTAGCTAGATAGACATTGATTCCAAAGTGACAATTCCGGGTGGTCGGGCTATTGATCTTGATGTTTTGAAGGGTGGACGCATTCGTATTGGGCTCGATATCCAGACCCGCCGACGGCAGCGTTCCCGCGATGTTCTCCCACAGCGGACTATCAAAAGTAATTCCAATTCCGCTAATTATCGACGCCCCCTGCCGGCGGCAACCATTTGCGTGGTGATTCGACACGTAAATGTTGCTCGACACCACTTGCTGCGAACGGAAGGAATTGGTGATGTAAATGCCATCGCCCCAACAGTTGATCGTCGTCGGAGATTTAAGCGTGACGCCAGACGCACCTGCGATCGAGAATGCATGGCCGCCGCCGCCGCTGGCGGGGTAAGGCGTCGCGCTATTGAGCTGTTTGCTACCGTCTAGCGTCGCGTTCTCAACCGTCACATTCGTCACGTCCCAGATGCGCATGATCTGATAAATGGCCGTGTTGTGGGGTAAGAGCTTGATTGTTGCGCCGTCTGCGAAGCGTACATAGCTGTTCGTACGTAGATCGACGCCCCCGGAGTCGATCCGCACGTTGCCGCTAATGAGCAGGATTTTGCCGACAGAGTTGTTGATCGCGTTCTGAAGCGCTACGCGATCGTTGGTGACTCCATCTGCTTTGACGCCGAAAGAAGAGGCGTTGACGACGGTGGTGGGAGTTGATGTTGCGGCCTTCGCCAGGGCCTGCGCGGACGTGGAGGCCACGGGATTGCCATCGCCTCCGCCGCACCCCGCGAGCGCCATGGAGCCAGCGCTTAGCGCAAGGCCAGTGAGAAAGCTTCTGCGAGTGATGAGTGGATTTTGCCGATAGTCGATGGAGGAGCTCATAGGTCGTTGATCCCGCGTAGCGGGTCCGTTTATGGCAAACAAACGTTTGCGCGATAAAAAGGCATCGCTCACGCATGCATGAGCGAGACAAGGTCGAGCGAGGGGATGAATGCGTCAAGAGGCCTTAGCTGCGAGGCACGCGTCCATGGTGCGTCGAACGGCTTGACGAAAGTTGGACACGCATCGATGTCTGCCGGCGGCGGATGATGAGCGTGATCGGTGATGCCTTGCAAACGGGAGCGATGATAAGCGTCTCGCAAGTCGGCTCAATATCAGATGAGATATATTTCGTAACGAAGCGTAACTTGTGAAAAGGGCTCTTTTTCTCATCTGTTTTGCGGTACGCCCCGCCACAGCTAAGCTTGCCGGTACTTGAAACTATTCTTCGGATAAATAGAAATGCCGGCCAATTCAGAATAAATAATTTTGCCGTTTAGCAAAAAAAACACATTCCATAATGAGGGTGTGGGTGTTCTGCTGAAGTCGAGAGCCTGTCATTACGGAGAAAGGTTTGTTTTACTCCAACCGTATTCACGAATCGTTCGTTCCAGCGCAACCGGGTCGGTTGTTTCTGAGAAGATCGTCTTACGTGAGTTGACACGCTCTCCTTCAGGCGCGCCATTTGTCTGGCAAACCGGCGGTGGGGCGGAGCCAACCTGCTGGGGCGGCTGCCCAGCCGGTTGACATTCGCTACGTGACTGACCATGGTGTGCCCCGTCACCAAGGCCTTCGTTGGTGGCGCCTGGTTTGGGAGGGTCGTTCGACACCATGAGGTCGCGAACGTTGCCGGTTGGGGTTTTGATGGATGCGTCGATGTCGTGTAGCGTCTTTTCTGTCAGGTAACCGCCAGAGGGGATGGCTTCGGGCTCGCTGGTTTCTTGCTCCACATGGAGCGGAGGGGGGGCTCGGTCACGACGGGAGCCGAGACGTGCGTGGTGGACATCAGATAAACAATAACTCCCGTCGCTGCGCTTAACGCAATGGAAACGAGCAATGTCGTTCTTATTGTGACTGTTTCACTGACGATCGAAGGGCGCCACGGGAGCGCCGGACGATCGGGGTCTCCCACTAACCGATTAGCGTAACGCCCGACTTGACGAAGCATACTCTGAGGGTATTTTGCTTCGTAAGTTTGCGGGGTGAGTGACAGCCCGCGATGAAATTGCTCAGCGCGGGCGCTCGGGAGTAGGGCGCCGCAAACGGAACAATAACAGTGATCGCGCGCAGCCACATGGCCGCAACGAGGACAGATATTTGCATCAAACCGCCCAACGATGGTCAAGCCTCTGTTCATTGAAGCGTTCCATGTTGAAATGAACTGTCAGTTCGCAAGCTGATCGTCCGCTTGACGATGCAATGCTCCATTTCTTAGTGCTGCGTTGCCGTTGGCTGGAGAGGACACCTTGCCGCCTTTGAACCATGAGAAGGGCGGACTGGCCGCCTTCATATGCAGTAACCTCTTCGCGCTCAGGGCGACGCGGCCCCAGGCACTCGCCGGAATCTCGACACTCGCATACTGTGACTCATTATTGCGGCTCCAGTACGCCTTGAACGGCTCTGTGCCAACCCCAAAGTCGAAATCGAAGTTGTGGTCGTATGCCCACTTCACCATGTGTTCTACGACAAGATGCCCCGGGCTGTATTTTGAAAATTCTTCGTCAAATCCTGTGATCAATCCTTTAACGGATGATTTGCCCATTCCTACAATTGTCGTGGCGAGCGGCTTTTGATCAAACAGGATGACATGAAGGCGCGCAGCCGGCTGATCGGGCTGCGCAGACAGTATGGAAACAAGAAAGTCACGATAGCCCTGCGAATATAGCCAGGCTCCCTGCTTCGACGCATGCTGGGCCCACTTGCGCTTGTGTTCTAGCGTCCAGTCGACCAGTTCACTAATGGCATGCTTGTCGGTGGGCGCTATGACCACCGCTTGCAAGGCTCCTTTTTTGGCGATGCGACGCTCGAGCGCACCGGGCTTTTTACCAGACAAGGTACCGAGCGACCCACAGAACGAGTCCCAGTCCTGTATCTGTCGCAGATACGCGACACTGGCATGTCGGGGCTCATTGTAACTACATGATCCCTTTTCGGACAGGAACCGAAACAGCTTCGAGTCAGTGTGAACATAGGGCAGCCGAATGATCGCTGCGCCACAGTCTTTCATTGCCGCACGAATGGCTAGTTGTGTCAACCGGACCGTATCTTCCTTAGGATCAAGCAGTATCGATGAATAGTCCGCAGAGTCTGGGCCCAACGATCTCAGCATTGTCCACAACCCGCGACGGTACAGAGCAAGCGGCCACACCATTACCAGTTTCGAATCTGAATAACCGACGACGCAGCGCAATGCGCCGCCTTGCGGTTTCGCCAAGTTCTGCCAGCTTAGCGAGCATACGGCAAACGATTCGTGATACTGACCGTCGGACCTTGACCAGAGGTCGGTCCAGTCATCTTTCAATACTGCAAATGCTCTCGGATCCGAAACGACCTGAATGTGCGTTCCCTGTGTGCGCATGGTGTCTCCAGGTTGATGGTAGACCGCTGCTTTCGGGGGGCAAACAAAGCTGGATTCAAATCAGAAATACGCCGGTCGAATTCCAAATAACATTATTATTTCCCGATCGCTTGTCGCTCGCGAGGCACAATAGCACCCGCGTGTACATGATAAGACGAATTGTAAGGCGAGAATTCCATATAAATTTTTATTGTGTACGGTCCCGCACATTCGGGGGCTGGAATATTAAACACCCGAAGTCGTTGGCGTATATCGTGGAAGAGAGACTTCATCGTGTTGGCACGAGCGTCCTGGAGACGGAGGATGCGTGCCGGCTCTCTGTTAAAAGATTGTAATGGGTGCGGAAATGGCTAAATCTAGTATTAATCGTCGTACCTTTCTGAAGGGATCCGCGTCTGCGGTTGCATTGATGTCGCTCCCGGCAATGGGAGCTACAGGCCCGTATACAAGACAGGAATGGCAGGCATTCAAGTTGACACCTCAGTTCGAATCTTTTAAAACCGCAATAAGGCTTATGAAAGCTGCAACAGATGCGACGAAACCGACATCTTGGTCTTATTGGGTTAACGTCCATGTAAATTATTGTCCTCATATGGTGCCGTATTTCTGCGCATGGCATCGGGGTTATTTATATTATTTCGAGCAGCAATTGAGAACTGTTTCGGGTGATAACAGTTTGACGCTGCCATATTGGGACTATTACTCTTATCCGACAATACCCCAGGAGTTTCTGGATGCTGCTACGGGTAATCCGTTATATGTTAGCGGCCGTATAAATTCAAATGTGTCGAGTGCCCTGACGCTTGCGCCGTTTGCGCCAAGCGTAGTGAATTTTCCGCGGGGGACGAGTAATTCGTATGAGGCATCGTTCGAGTCTGCTCCGCATAATCCAGTGCATAACCTGATTGGCGGTTGGATGGCAGACATGCAGTCTCCGACAGACCCGATCTTCTATTTGCATCATGCCAACGTGGACCGGTTGTGGGACGCATGGTCGCAGCAACCACAGACGACGTTGCCGTCGCCAAGTAACTCCTATTGGAGTGGCAGCTTCACCTATGCGAAGGGTCTTACGATATTGAAGTCGAAGACCTATATGCCTTCGCTTCTGAACTATCGATATGCCAGCGCCACTGTGCCGACTTCACTCCCGCCAACCGCGCAGCAAGGTCGCATAATCCGTGTTCAGGCACAACTCGGGCCAATTCATGGCCGTCCCGCGTTGGCAGGTTTCTCCAAAACGAGTGAGCGTGCGATTGATTCAGGCCGGCGCTCGCTCGGCGGTGTGGCCAATATGTCGCTCAACGAGAAGTCCGTCAGTGCGCAGCTTCAATTGTCTTCGTCAGCATCCGCAGCGTTGCAGGACACGCTGAAGGGCAGGTCAGCGGCGGCGGCTCTTCAACAGGGGAGTAACGCGGCGCCAGCGACAACCTATCGCTCTGTTGACGTGGTCCTTGATAGCGTAACGGTCACCGAACTCGGTCGGAAAGGTGGCTACTTCTACAACGTGTATTTGAATCTTCCCGAGCAAGGGGACGTCGACGGTGTGAGCCAGAAGCACTTTCTCGGCACGTTAGGCCCATTCGAGATATCCGCCGCGATGCATCATGCCGAATCGGCGCATAGTCAAGCGCCTGTCCTGGTTTTCCCCGCAACCGAACTCTTGCAGCGCCTCGGAGCCGGGGCTTCCGGAGTGGTCGTCTCGCTGGTGAGAGTCGATGGCCAAAGTGCGCCGAAAGGGTCGGCCATATCGGTTGGCGAGCTGCGGATTGAATTGTCAACGTCCGCTCCTTGATCGGCGCTGTTGAGCGACGCGATCGCGATTCGGGTCCGACGTCGCCCGACCCCCCAAACGGGAGCGGGCGACGTTGTATTTCATGCGTGTCAGTGCCTTGCAAGGACTGGGCTTGTGTGTCACACGTCCGTCTGCCCGCAAAGGCGAGCTGATCGGGCGAGCGGCATGAGTTAATGCTCGGTCGGCCGTCGTGGAAATAGGTGACAGCTGCTGCACCGTCGGCTGAGCGACGTGCAAACAGGTCATCTGCAATTAAACGCTGCGAGGGAAGTCGATCGCCAGGAACGAATACGCCTTTGTTGATTGCTTCTTCGATCTGCGCAGCTATGGCGAGATATGGCGTCCCACGCAGACGTGCGAAGTCCGGACGCCAATGCTTGTTTGCAGCCTTGTTCATGCCTGAGCCCCAGAACACCGGGACCAGTTGAGCGTAGCACCTGAGGCGACCGAAAACGCGCTACTAACGGCTCTGGCCCTGTCCCATCGAACGGTGTTGCGCCCCGCGCCACCATTCGCAGACGGACCGCTCGACATCTTCGCGAGGGCACCGTTTGGCGAAGGCCAGCCGGATATAACAATGGATGCAACGTATCAACAGGCGACCAGCGGCGGTTGGAATGGCGCGTCGGTTCGCAACGCGAAGGCATGGCGAAAATTTGCATCGAGCGTGCGCTAAGACCAGCCCTCACGTGATGCGTGTCGGCGACTAAAGGCTCAACCGGTAAAGCAGGGCGCCGTCATGCCGCGTGAGCACAGCAAATCATCGGAGCAATTCTCTACAGAACGCCAATAAGCCATTGCACTGGAGAGAGAGGCTTGGGGCGGAGCCTGCGTCGGGGTTCAATTATTTCGTGACGATCGCTGCCGTAAGGCCAGCATTGATTGCTGGCAGGAGCAGATTCAGCACACGGTTGAATTTGACCAGCGCGCCGTTGTCTACAAACACCACATCCTTAGGGTGGAGATCGAACTGGTTAGCGAGAATCATCGATACCGGCGAGGTGGCATCGAGATGAAAGATCTGAGGTTTGCCGGCACTGCCGTACGGGGCTCGAATGACGAACAACTGATTTGCCTCCGCCGTATTCTGGTTCAGGCTGCCCGCCTGAGAGAGGGCTTCGGCAAGCGTGAGTTTGCCGCTCCTCATGGGCAATATGGTGGCGGGCCTGTTCACCTCGCCCATGACGTAGATGCCATTCTCGTCGCGAGCAGCGACCCGCAACATGTCGCCTCGTTGCAGCATGATCCTCGCCGGATTCCGGCCGGCGTCGATCAGGTCTGGAATGTTGATCCGTATGGTCTGATCGTCCCGGATGAGGTCGACCCTGCTTTGGTCTGCATTAGGCGTGAACCCACCTGCGCGCCCAATCGCTTCCGGCAACGTCATTGGGATATCGTTGATCTGTTGCAGGCCTGGTGCACGCACCTCGCCGTCGATGTAGATCTGTGCCCAGCGGAATGACGCGACGCGTACGGTGACCTGCGGATCCTTGTATATTTTCGCGATCAGTGACGCGATTCTCGCCTGGATCTCCTTAACAGTCAGACCCGCTACGTGCACGCTGCCAGCGTAGGGAAACTGCACGTTCCCTTCATCATCGACGAGAAAACCGGGAGCGGCGTCGGAAGGTCGCGAGCTTGGATTGGGCTGACCGAGCGCGGCAACAAGTTCCGGATGATCCCAGACTGTTATCTGCAGCACATCGCCTTTCCCGACTGCATAGGCCGGGGGTTCGGACCGTGCGGTATTCAACATGGTTTGCACCTGCTGTGAGAGGTCGCCTTTTGCGGCGTCCTGCAGCTTTTGAATTTCGTCGAGGTTGATATCGGTGATCGGCACCGTGATCTGTTGTCGCGGCTCGCTACTATATTGACCGCCAGAGACATCTATAGATGACGGCACGATCATCCGCTGGCCCGGCACGGCCGAGCAGGCGGACAGGACGACTCCCAGAATAGCGATTGCTAACGCTCGAATATAACGGTCTGAGACGCACATGGCGGGTCTCCTATTTTTGTGTTGTCGGCTTCGGTGTTGTGGCGTGTGGGCTTTTCAGAGGCGCACTGACCAAAGTATCGTATTGAAGCCTCCGGCGAATAGTGCGGTCGCGCACTCGCCGGGCTGCTACCTTGCTTTTAGGTTTTCTATACGGTGCGCTAGCGCACACGATTTCTCGCAGCGATGCATAGCGTGTGCTTCAGTGTTGCGCAGTACTTCGCTGTTCTATTCATCCAGCATTTTGCCGATCGCGAACCTTGCATGATCGGGATGGAAGCATGTGGAGGAGAAACGCTGCGTCGATGAGAAGCGACAACTCGTGAACACCGGATGCGACAAGCGGGTTTGAGAGCGACGCTCACGAATGCAGTGTGTTCACGCACCATCCATGGCGGAAGACACCAGGGTGCCGTCGACTTGCCTGATGTCCAGATGCAACTCGCCCCAGTAGTTGTTGATGCCGATGCCGGTTACCCACTCGCCACAGCGCGAGTGAATGGGTCACGGATGTCCACATCACCGTGATGCTAGATGGGTATGTTGCCCCAGGTCGATACCAACACTGGAGAGGTGGTGATAGCACGACCTCAAGGGGCCGTCTGGTCCCCATACTTGCCCCCGCTTTTCGCAAGCCGATGCAGGCTGTTTGCGGAGCGAGAAGAGTTGCGGAGCAAAGAAAAAGGGCCTAGCCGAAGCTAAGCCCTTGAATCTTTTGGTAGGCCGTACGGGATTCGAACCTGTGACCAACGGATTAAAAGTCCGCTGCTCTACCAGCTGAGCTAACGACCCAAAAGAGAAGCGGAATTATATCGGTCGAGCCAGTATGTGTCAACCAACGCCGGCCGGCCAGCAGGCGACCCACACAAAGAAAAGCCCGGAACCTTGCGGCTCCGGGCTTTCCGGCGAGAGGCGCGCGCATCGGTTATTGAAGCGTCGACACTGCGCGTTTTACTGCGTCCATCAACTACACGCCCGGCTCGTGCCGGACGCCACAACATCACTTGATCTGCGAAAGCTTGCTTTGCGCCGACTGCGCGACATCCGAGCCGCCGTACTGCGCGACGATCTGTTCGAGCGTCTTCTTCGCGGCGGCCTTCTGACCTTGTTCGAGCTGGTTGTTCGCGATAGCCAGCAGTGCTTCCGGCGCCCGCGGATGGTGCGGATACTTCTGGACGACGCCTTGCCACACGGCCGTCGAGCCCTTGTAGTCGCGCAGCGCGTAGAGCGCGTTGCCGAGCCAGTATTGTGCCGTAGGCTGATATGGGCTTTGCGGGTACTTCGCGATAAAGCTGCGGAACGACGTCGCCGCGTTCTTGAAGTCACCGCTGCGGAACTGCTGCGAAGCCGCGTTGAACGCGTCCGTTTCGCCCGGCTGCACGGAGCCCTCGACCCCATCGACCGTCTGCTGCTGCGGCTCGAACTTCTTCAGACGACCATCGAGGTCGGTGTAGTAGTCCTTCTGCTGCTTCTGCAACGTGGCGACCTGATTGGCGAGGTCCTCGTTCTGTCCGCGCAACGTCGCGACCTGCTGGTTCAACTGGTCGAGACGGTTGGACTGATCGAGGATCGTGCGTTGAGCCGCCGACAGCTGGCTCGACAGACTATCGGTCTTGGTGCGCAGATCGAGAATCGCCTGGCGAGCCTGATCGTCGTCGAACATGCCTGCGTGCGCGGGCAGGGCCATCACGGCCGTTCCCGCGACGCAGGCGGCTGCGGCCATGCGCAGCCAGGAGAAACGGGGCGTCATACGGCTTGTCACCTATTACTGTTGATAGACGAGGTCCGCGCGGCGGTTCTGCGCCCACGAAGCTTCGTCATGACCCGTTGCCTGCGGCTTTTCTTTACCCAGACTCACGGCTTCCATTTCCGAATCCGGAACGCCCACCAGCGACAGCGAACGGCGGACAGCTTCAGCACGCTTCTGGCCGAGTGCCAGGTTGTACTCGCTCGTGCCACGCTCGTCGGTGTTGCCCTGGATCAGGACGTGACGTTGCGGATGGCTCTTCAGATACTGCGCGTGTTGCTGCAGCAGCGGCTGGTAGTCGTCCTTGACCGAGTAGCTGTCGAAGTCGAAATAGATGCTGCGCTTGGCCAGCGGGCTGTTCGGATCGTTCAACGGATCGACGTTCACCGTGGCGACATCGTTCGGGTTAGGCTGAGCGCCCGTCGCGCCACCCTTATTGGCGTTTTCGTCGAGCTTGACGCCCGAATGACATGCAGCCAGCGCGCCGACCATACCTACGGCAAACGCGATACGAAGTTTGGACATCATGCTTCACTCTCCTTGTGTGTTATTGCATAAACGGGCCCCAGGAAGGCTCGCGTACGATGCCTCCCTGAACGGACAGGACCTGCCGCGTCCGACCATCGGTCGATACTGCGGCCAACACGCCACGGCCGTTCACCTGAGTGGCGTAAAGAATGTACTGACCATTCGCCGCGAAGCTCGGCGATTCGTCATGTGTGGTGTCGGTGAGCGCCGTCGCGACGCCCGACTGCAGATCCTGGATATACAGCTTGAAGCCCCCGCCCGTGCGCGAGATGTATGTGAGCTGCTTGCCGTCCGGGCTCACGCGCGGACTCGTATTGTAGTTGCCCGTGAAGGTCACGCGCTGCACGCCGCCCGCGGACTCGCCGCCGGCAGGCATCTTGTAGATCTGCGGCTGGCCGCCACGGTCGCTCGTGAAGTAGATCGACTGGCCATCAGGAGAGTACGACGGCTCGGTGTCGATCGCGCTGCCCTGCGTGAGGCGGCGCAGGCCGCTGCCGTCGGCGTTGACGGCGAAAATCTGCGTGTTGCCGGTGCGCGACAGCGCGACAGCGAGTGTGCGGCCATCAGGCGACCATGCGGGCGCGCTGTTGTTGCCCTTCTGGTCCGACACAACAACGCGGCGGCCCGTAGGCAGATCGTGGATATAGACGATCGGCTTCTTCTTTTCAAACGACACATACGCGACCTTCGTGCCGTCCGGCGACCATGCCGGCGAGATGATCGGCTCGGGGCTGGAGAGCGCGATGTGCGCGTCCTGGCCGTCCGAGTCGGAAATCTGCAACTGGTAGCGGTTGCCCGTCTTGATCACGTACGACAGACGCGTTGCGAACACGCCGCGGCCGCCCATCAACTTCGCATAGATATAGTCGGCAACCTTGTGAGCGCTCATGCGCAGGCCGCTTTCCGGGCTGACCAGTTCAAGGCCGCCGAGGCTTTGCTGATTGACGGTGTCATACAGCTTGAAGCGCACCTGGTACTGGCCGTTCGGCAGCTTGGTGACGCTGCCCGCGACGAACGCATTCGCGCCCTTGGCCTTCCAGGCGCCGAGATCGACGGAATCGCCTTCCGAAACGGGCGCGCTGCCGGCGTCGATATTGGTGAATTTACCGCTACGCTGAAGGTCCTGGCGGACGATCGTGCTGATCTGCTGGGGAGAATTGGCCTCGTTGGCAAAATTTGCCGTGGCGATCGGGAACTGGGTGGACCCGACGCCCGTCACGAGGACGTTGAGTTGTGCATGGGCGGCACCGCCGGCGGCGATCAGGCACGACGCTACCAGCGCTCGCAGGCCTAGCTTGGTCATCAAACTCATTCTGTATAGGTTCCCCAAAAACGAATTGCTAACACTTCACGACTACAAACAGACCGGCCTACGCAGATTTCGTTCCCGGTCTGCCCACGACAGCGTGCGAATCGGAAACGCCTGCGTCAGGCGGCTGGACGCAGCGTGATCGTAAAACTGCCGGGCGTTTTGCCGTCGATGTCCTGAGGCATCGGATCCGACCGCTGGACGGCCCGCAGTGCGGCATCGTCCCACGCCTGGTTCCCGCTGCTACGGGTGACGGTCGCGCTCAGCAGCGTGCCCGTCGGCGAGCAGCGCACGGAGACAACCGTTTGCAGGCCCGACGTGTCGCCCGACCAGATGATGTTCGGACGCACGCGGCGCTGGACCTTCTCCGCATAGCCCGGCGACGCTGCGTTGCCGCCCGCGCCGCTGCCCGTGCCGCTCTTCGCGAGACCGTTGCCCGTCGAGCCTTCGCCGCCTGCCACCCCCTGCAGCGCGGCAAGACGCTGACGGCGCTCGGCGTCGAGCTTCTTCGCGGCATCGGCGGCCTGGGCGGCGGCCTTCGCCTTGGCGGCCTTCGCCGCGTCAGCCTTGGCCTGTGCGTCGGCTTGCGCCTGCTTCGCTTCCTGTTCCTTTTGCTGCTCCTTCTGCTCTTCCTGCTGCTTCTTCAACTGCTCCTGCTTCTGCTGGGCGACTTGCTGCTGCTTGAGCTTGTCGGCCTGCTGCTGTTGCTGTTTGAGCTTCGCTGCGGCGGCCGCTGCGGCCTGGTCGGCGGCGAGTTGCTGCTGGCGTTTCGCCTCGGCTTCCTGCTGGGCCTGCAACTTCTGCTGACGCTGCTGCTCGGCAAGTTCAGCCTGACGCTGCGCTTCCTGCTGCTTGCGTTTCTTTTCCTGCAGCGCGATATCGGCCTGTTCGTCGTTGACCTGCGGCGCGGGTCTGACGGGCACGGGCGGCGGCACGACGGGGCGCGGCGCCGGTACGTCAGGCACTTCCGTCCACAGTTCGGCTTCCGCGCCCGCGGGCGTGCTGTTCTGCCAGTGGATGCCGTGATACAGGAAGAACCCCAGCAGCACGTGCATCAGCGCGGCGAGCGCGAACGCGCGCCACGTGCCGCGCTCGCGCGGCGGTCGAAGCGGGTAGGCGTTTTTCTGGCGGGTCATTGCGATTTGACGAGCAATCCAACGCGCTTGACGCCACGAGCCTTCAGGTCGGACATCACGTTCATCACGACTTCATACTTGACGGTTTTGTCGGCGGCAATCACGACGGGCTGGTCGGGATGCGACGCCTGACGGTCGGTGACGAAGCTGCGCAGATCGGCTGGCGTCATCGTCTCCTGTTGCGTCGCGCCCGCGTCGTCCTTGTACTTGACGTTCATGTTGCCGTCCGCCTTGATGTTGACGACGACGGGTGGCGTCTGCTGCTGCGGCGCCGCGCCGCCGACAGTCGGCAGGTTCACGATCGACGGCGCCACGAGCGGGGCCGTCACCATGAAGATCACGAGCAGCACGAGCATCACGTCGATGTAAGGCACGACGTTGATGTCGGCCATCGCGCGGCGCGAGCGGCTGCCGCGCATGCTGGAACGGGCTGAACCGGCCATCGTGGACTCCTTAATGGGCCTGACGTTGCAGGATGTTCGAGAACTCTTCGATGAAGGTTTCGAAGCGGATCGCGAGGCGGTCGATATCGTGCGCGTAGCGGTTGTACGCGACCACGGCGGGGATTGCGGCGAACAGGCCGATCGCCGTTGCCGTCAGCGCTTCGGCGATGCCCGGCGCGACGTTCGCGAGGGTGGCCTGCTGGACGTTCGCGAGGCCGCGGAACGCATTCATGATGCCCCACACCGTGCCGAACAGACCGATATACGGGCTGACCGAACCGACCGATGCGAGGAACGCGAGGTTGGCTTCGAGCACGTCCATTTCGCGCTGGAACGCGGCGCGCATGGCACGGCGCGCGCCGTCGAGAATCGCGCCCGGATCGTTGAGACGCTTTTCCTTGCCCTTCAGGAACTCACGCATGCCCGACTCGAAAATACGCTCGAGCGCGCCGATCGTGTGGCGGTTGTTCGCGGCGCTCTGATACAGCGCCTGCAGGTCGCCGCCCGACCAGAAATCGCGTTCGAAGCGTTCAGTCTGCGCCCGCGCGCGGCGAATCGCAAACCACTTGCGGAAGATGAAAGTCCACGACATCAGCGAAAGCAGCAACAGCAGCGCCATCACCGCCTGCGCCAGCAGACTCGCGTTGAGAACGAGGGAAATGATCGACAGATCTTGTGTAGTGTTCATAGAGGTTCGTTGTAACGTCCCGGGTGGGGCGTCCGGCTGCAAGGTGGGTCGAAGCGTTCGGTTGGCAATTAGTTGGCAAACCGGAAGCTTCGGCGGGTTCTTCGCCGAACCATGCTTGGTCTTGTTGTGACCGTTACGAGTTCACTGTCCAGCTAACAACGACGCTCAAATACTCGCCGTTGACACACTGGGGCCCGGTTCGCGCCGCAATGCGGCGTGGACCGGTGGAGGAATGGCGGCCGGCTTCATCGTTTGCGAGTCGACACAGCCGACGCGGATCGTGCCCGTTGCCAGCAGCGTATCGTCGCGCCAGGCTTCCTGAGCGAAATCCACCGATGCGCGGCCCAGCCGCTCGATCCGGCTGACGATGCGCACCATGTCGTCGAGCCGGGCCGGCGCGCGATAGTCGAGCGCAGTACTGCGCACGACGAAGAGCGCGCCCGATTCTTCGGCCAGCTTGCGTTGATCGACGCCGCATGCTCGCAGCCATTCGGTGCGCGCGCGCTCGAAAAACTTCAGGTAGTTCGCGTAAAACACGATGCCGCCGGCATCGGTGTCTTCGTAATACACGCGAATCGGCCAGATAAAGCCGATTTCCGCGCCGGACTGACTGTCAGACATATTCATGGCGCGCATTTTACCGGAACGCAAAAGCGCGCCGCATTTTTGGGCACTTTCGTGTCCGGTTGCGTTGGGCCTGCAAGACGGGCGCCGCGTCGCTGCCGCACGATCCAGCCGACGCGGCGCGCCCGCGAAACCTAGCCGCGGTGGATGTTCAGGCCGGCAAACGACTGCGCAACGGGCATCAGTTCGATCGTATTGATGTTGACGTGCGCGGGGCGCGTCGCGATCCAGTAGATCGAATCGGCGATGTCTTCGGCCGTGAGCGGCTGGACGTTCTGATAGACGCCGGCAGCCTTCTCGTCGTCGCCACGGAAACGCACGTTCGAAAACTCGGTGCCGCCGCACAGGCCCGGCTCGATGTCCGTCACGCGGACGGGTGTGCCGTGCAGGTCGGCGCGCAGGTTCAGGCTGAACTGGCGCACGAATGCCTTGGTCGCGCCATAGACGTTGCCGCCAGGATACGGGTACATGGCCGCCACCGACCCCAGATTGAACACATGCCCGCGGCTGCGCTCGATCATGCCCGGCAGAAAGGCCCGCGTGACCTGCACGAGACCCATGCAGTTGGTGTCGATCATCGTCGCCCAGTCGTCGAGCACGGCCCGTTGGGCGGGCTCGAGGCCGAGCGCGAGGCCCGCGTTGTTGATGAGCACGTCGACGGCGGCGAAGTCGGCGGGCAGGGCGTTGGGGACGGCTTCGACGGCTGCGCGGTCGCGCACGTCGAGCTCGAAGGGCAGCAGGTTTTCGCCGAGCTCGTCGGCGAGCGCCTGCAGGCGGTCCTTGCGGCGCGCGGTCGCGACCACGCGATGGCCGCCCTTGACGAAAGCCCTGGCGATAGCGGCGCCGAACCCTGCGGACGCGCCGGTGACGAACACGATCATTGCTGTTCCCTGGTCGGTGAAGAAAGGCCACAAGCCTACTTCCAATGCGACGACGCGGCAAGAATGACCCCGCCGCGTGAAGGCACGTTCTGGCGGGCCGCTGGGCGGCCGCTGCCACGGCAGGCCGGGGCTTCTGGCCGCCTTGGCAGCGCGCTGGCCGGCTCGGTTGCCTCGGTTGCCTATTCGACCCGGTTCCAATAAACTAACGCGCTCACCCCTGCGTGACTGGCGATAGAACCCCAGGCTGTCAAGCCTGACGGGTTCAAGGTGGAGCGTCCCACCGTGAAGCGCAGGGTGCCGTTTTGCCGTTCGCCTGGGCAGCCATGTTTCGCGCGCGCCGTCGTTTGCGCTGCCGGTGGTTGTCCTGACTCGCGTGTGCGGCACCTCCTTCATACGTTGCGTCAAGGCTCCCGCCATCAGCGGTGGCCAGCAGTGCTGCGTACCCAATACGCTCCCGGCACACGACCTGCGCACGATCCGGTCAACCTGAACACACTTAACGGAACCAGCATGTTTGACAAAGCCCAAAGCACCATCGCCAATGTCGATCCGGAAATCTGGAAGGCAATCCAGGACGAAGACCGCCGTCAGGAAGAGCACATCGAACTGATCGCGTCGGAAAACTACACGAGCCCGGCCGTGATGGCCGCACAGGGCTCGCAGCTCACCAACAAGTACGCCGAAGGCTACCCGGGCAAGCGCTACTACGGCGGCTGCGAATATGTCGACGTCGTCGAACAACTGGCGATCGACCGCGTGAAGCAGCTGTTCGGCGCCGAAGCCGCGAATGTCCAGCCGAACTCGGGCTCGCAGGCCAACCAGGGCGTCTTCTTCGCGATGCTCAAGCCGGGCGACACGATCATGGGCATGAGCCTCGCACATGGCGGCCACTTGACGCACGGCTCGCCCGTCAACATGTCGGGCAAGTGGTTCAACGTCGTGAGCTACGGCCTGAACGAAGCCGAAGACATCGACTACGACGCAGCTGAGAAGCTGGCTCAGGAACACAAGCCGAAGATCATCGTCGCGGGCGCCTCGGCGTTTGCGCTGCGTATCGACTTCGAGCGCCTGTCGAAGATCGCGAAATCGGTTGGTGCGTACCTGATGGTCGACATGGCCCA
This sequence comes from Paraburkholderia sp. PGU19, assembly GCF_013426915.1. GTDB lineage: Bacteria > Pseudomonadota > Gammaproteobacteria > Burkholderiales > Burkholderiaceae > Paraburkholderia. The sequence continues at coordinate 3,078,092 of NZ_AP023179.1, read as the reverse complement.
CTACGCCGGTCTGATCGCAGCGGGTGTGTACCCGAACCCGGTGCCGTTCGCCGACTTCGTCACGACGACCACGCACAAGAGCCTGCGCGGTCCGCGCGGCGGCGTGATCCTGATGAAGGCGGAGTTCGAGAAGCAGATCAACTCGGCCATTTTCCCGGGCATCCAGGGCGGTCCGCTGATGCACGTGATCGCGGGCAAGGCGGTCGCGTTCAAGGAAGCACTGACGCCGGAATTCAAGGAATACCAGCAACACGTGGTCGACAACGCGCGCGTGCTGGCTGAAACGCTCGTCAAGCGCGGCCTGCGCATCGTGTCGGGCCGTACGGAAAGCCACGTGATGCTGGTCGACCTGCGCGCGAAGAAGATCACGGGCAAGGCAGCGGAAGCGGCACTCGGCGCGGCGCACATCACCGTGAACAAGAACGCGATTCCGAACGACCCGGAAAAGCCGTTCGTGACGAGCGGCATCCGCCTCGGTTCGCCCGCCATGACGACGCGCGGCTTCGGCACGAAGGAAGCCGAGCAGGTCGGCAACCTGATCGCCGACGTGCTGGACAACCCGGAAGACACGGCCACGATCGAGCGCGTGCGCGCGCAGGTCGCCGAGTTGACCCAACGCTTCCCGGTCTACCGCTAAGCCACCATGCGCTGCCCCTTCTGCCGGCATGACGATACACAGGTCGTCGACTCGCGTGTGTCCGAGGACGGCGCCGCGATCCGGCGCCGCCGCCGCTGCCCGGCCTGCGACAAGCGTTTCACGACGTACGAGCGGGTCGAGCTGGCGTTGCCGGCGGTGGTGAAGAAGGATGGCAGCCGCACGGAGTTCGATCGCCGCAAGATCGTCGCGAGCATGCAACTGGCGCTACGCAAGCGTCCAGTTGCTGCCGACGCCATCGACGCCGCCGCGTCGCGCATCGAGTATCAACTGCTCGGCAGCGGCGAGCGCGAAGTACGCAGCGAGCGTCTGGGCGAGCTCGTCATGAACGAGCTGCGCGCCCTCGACACCATCGCGTACGTGCGCTTTGCTTCCGTGTACCGGCGTTTCGAAGACGTCTCCGAGTTCGAGGACGTCATTGAGGAGTTTCGCCGGATGAACGCTCCGGCCGCGCCCGCGAAGCCTTCCCGCAAGCGCTGATTTGTCGCGCATCCGCATTTTCTCGCCCTGACGTTCTGCCGCGAATTCACCTGATGCACGGACTTTCTCGTGCAGGGATTCGTGCGTCCGCCACCTGGCCATCCGGCTAATTGTGGGCGCGCTAGCGCATCGTTAGAGTCGTCGCATTCTTGGCGGAAATCGAGGAATGCTGATGAAACGGAATGCTCATACGCGGCGCGTGTGCCGCGGGTTCACGCTGTTCGAAACGCTCGTTGTGATTGCGTTGCTCGCGATCGCCGCGACGTTGACGGTGCCGTCGTTCGTTGCGTGGCGGGTGCGCGATCGGGTCGACGCGCGCGCCCGCGCGCTGTTGTCCACGCTCAGTTACGCGCGCGGCGAGGCATTGCGGCGCGGCGCGCGTGTGACCGTGTGTCGGATCGATGCCGCGCGGCGCTGTCTTGCGGCGGGCGGCCGTGCAAGACGGGCGTCGTCGACTGGTCTTGTGGATGGACCGTGATGATCGAGCGCGGCGGCGGCTTCTATCCGTTGCGCGCGCAACCCGACCTTGCCCCCGTCAGCATCGTTGGCGCGTTTACCAATCTCACTTTCACGCCACCCGCGAGCCAAGCCAACGCAGCTTTCCCAGCTTCGATATCGGGCCGCGTGTCGAATCGACAGCGACGCAGGGCAAGGACTGGCGACGCTGCGTCCGCATCGCGGCGGGTGGGCGGGCGCGTATCGTCGATGGCGCGCGCGGAGCGGCGGCATGACGCGCGCTTGTCTTGTCTCGCAGCGCGGTCAGAGCTTGCTTGAAGTGCTCGTCGCGGTGGCTGTCACGGCCGTCACTGTGCTCGGTCTGATCGCTGTGCAGTTGTCGCGATGAAGCGAGATAACAGACGCGCCCGGTCAAGGCGGACTCATATCGGCATCGCCAGACCCGGCAGCCGACGTTCCCGGCTTGCGGGATTCGCGCTTCACCTGCTGATAGATGCGAAACGCTTCCCATGCGGCGAGGCCGACGCTACCCCACTTGAGCACGGGCTTCGCGGTCGCGAACACGGTGGCGCGGATCGGTTTCGCGAGCACCAGCGAGACGAGCGAACTGATTAGCGGGTATTCCTTGAGTAGCGCGCCGATCCCTGCCGACGCGCCGCGCCGGCGTCCCCAAGGCATACCTCCGGCGAAGCCCGGCACGATGAACTTGAGCCAACTGAAATGCGTGACGGCGTTGCGCAGGTCGAGCGTCGCCTGCGCGAGTTGCATGCGCTCGACGTCCGCGCGCACGATCAGCAGTTCCTTGCGCAGCGCGCGCAGATGTGGCGCGCTCAAGTCTTTGGCGGTCGGTCGGCGGCTGCGGAATGCGTTCTCGGAATGGACCTGACTCATGGTTGATCGATGGCAATGGACAGCGAAAAGAGCTGCGCTGCGTTCAGCGTTTCCGGAAAATCTCGCGGTCTTTTTCGAATTCGTTGAGCGTGGCTTCGAAGATCATCGGCGAGTTGTGCAAGCCGCTGCGTGCCCGCAGCGCGAAGCAGATCGCCGCGATCGCGTAGACGATCGTGATGCCCGCGAGCGACTGCCACCGGTAAGTGTCCCAGAAGGCAATCGCGATCAGCGCAGTCAGCGCGATCAGCGCCATGGTTGCGAGCATCATCGCGGCCAGGCCCATGAACAGCACCATCAGCAGCCGGTCTTTTTCTTCGGCCAACTCGATGCCGATGAGTTCGAGCCGCGTCTGCAGGATCGAAAAGAACGAACTGAGAATGCGCCGCAATGGCCCGCGGTCCCCGCTCTGCGTTTGTGTATCGATCATGGCTTCAGCGTATTGCGCGCGAGGATGCGCGAAGAAGGTGCGGACAGGGCGCGTGCGCCCGTCCGCCTGTCAGCGAAGCGCACCGGCCGCTCGACTTCGCAGCCGGTTGCTTCACGCGCGCTTTTCACACGCGTTACTTGCGATTGATCAGCAGGCCAACCAGCACGCCGACGCCGGCTGCAATGCCGATCGATGCCCACGGATGTTCGTGGACATAGTCGTCGGTGGCGCGCGCGGCCTTCTTGCCTTTCTCGACGACCACGACCTGCACGTCGGCTGCCTTTTCCTTCGCCTGCTTGAGACGCGAGAGCGCCGTCTCGCGCAGTTCAGAAGCGCGTTCGCCTGTGGCGCTCGCGGCCTGCTTCAGCAGATCTTCCGCGTCTGCGAGTACGGTTTTGATATCCGACATCAATCTCTCCTTGTTGACTTCCGACATTGACTGCTCCCTTCGTGCACGCTACGCGTGAATCGTAAACCATAGAAACGGCCGCTGGCGAGCCAGCAGACCTTACGACTGACCGTGCGTCACGGGCTACGCGTGAAGCGCGCAATACCCGAACGCCTTTGCATGAAGCGTTCCCGAACGTCGCGGGCGTTTCATATTGCCAGCTTCGGACGGTCCCGCTCAACGTGTTGCAGAACACGCCACCGTTTGATGGAGTTGATCTGTCCCGCTAAGTTTCGTACATCCGGAAGAAAATTACAAAACCTGATAAGCGTCGCAGCCAATGTTCGTTAGAAGTGCACGTCCTGATCCCTTATGCTCTAATTTGTACCCCTCGTCCGGCCGGACGGGCAAATCATTCGAATAACTTCAAGGAGCTGCACTATGAGTCTACGTCTTGGCGATGTCGCACCCGATTTCGAGCAGGAGTCGAGCATTGGCCGCATCAAGTTTCACGAATGGCTGGGCGACAGCTGGGGCGTCCTTTTCTCGCACCCCGCCGACTTCACGCCCGTCTGCACGACGGAACTCGGCCTGACCGCGAAGCTCGCGAGCGAATTCGACAAGCGCAGCGTGAAGACGATCGCATTGTCTGTCGACAGCAAGGAATCGCACAGCGAGTGGATCAAGGACATCAACGAGACGCAGGCCGCGAGCGTCGGCTTCCCGATTCTCGCCGACGGCGACCGCAAGGTGTCGGAACTGTACGACATGATCCATCCGAACGCGAACGCCACGCTGACGGTTCGCTCGCTGTTCATCATCGACCCGGCGAAGAAGGTACGTCTGATCATCACGTATCCCGCCAGCACGGGCCGTAACTTCGATGAAGTGCTGCGCGTGATCGACTCGCTGCAACTGACGGACAACTATCAGGTCGCAACGCCGGGCAACTGGAAGCACGGCGACGACGTCGTGATCGTGCCGTCGCTGAAGGACGAGGAAGAGATCAAGCGCAAGTTCCCGAAGGGCTACAAGGCGCTGCGCCCGTATCTGCGGATGACACCGCAGCCGAACAAGTAAGCTTCCGCTTCTTGCACGGTTCAAACAAAAAGCCCGCGTTCGTTGAGAACGCGGGCTTTTTGCTTACTGGTTTTCCGAAACCTGGCGACGAATCACAGAGCGTCAGAAGAACGCCTGAATGCCCGTCTGCGCGCGTCCGAGAATCAGCGCGTGAATATCGTGCGTGCCTTCATACGTGTTCACGACTTCCAGATTGACCAGATGCCGCGCGACGCCGAACTCGTCAGAGATGCCGTTGCCGCCCAGCATGTCACGCGCCATCCGCGCGATGTCGAGCGACTTGCCGCACGAGTTGCGCTTCATGATCGACGTGATTTCGACGGCGGCCGTGCCTTCGTCCTTCATCCGGCCAAGGCGCAGCACGCCTTGCAGGCCCAGCGTGATTTCCGTCTGCATGTCGGCGAGCTTTTTCTGGATCAGCTGGTTCGCGGCAAGCGGCCGGCCGAACTGCTTGCGATCGAGCGTGTACTGACGCGCGGTGTGCCAGCAGTCTTCTGCCGCGCCGAGCGCGCCCCACGCAATGCCGTAACGAGCCGAGTTGAGACAGGTGAACGGTCCGCGCAAGCCCTTCACGCCGGGCATCAGATTCTCTTCCGGCACGAACACTTCATCGAGAACGATCTCACCCGTGATCGACGCACGCAGGCCGACCTTGCCGTGGATGGCAGGTGCGCTCAAGCCTTTCCAGCCTTTCTCAAGGATGAAGCCGCGAATCTCATCCTTGCCATCGGTTTCGAGCTGCGCCCAGACGACGAACACGTCCGCGATCGGCGAATTCGTGATCCACATCTTCGAGCCGGACAGCGAGTAGCCGCCGTCGACTTTCTTCGCTCGCGTGACCATGCTGCCCGGATCGGAGCCGTGGTTCGGCTCGGTCAGGCCGAAGCAGCCGATCCATTCGCCCGTCGCGAGCTTCGGCAGATATTTGTCTTTCTGCGCGTCGGAACCGAATTCGAAGATGGGGACCATCACCAGCGACGACTGCACCGACATCATCGACCGGTAGCCTGAATCCACGCGCTCCACCTCGCGCGCGATCAACCCGTAGCTCACGTAGTTGAGGCCGGGGCCGCCGTATTGCTCGGGAATGGTCGGGCCGAGCAGGCCCAGTTCGCCCATCTCGCGGAAGATCGTGGCGTCCGTTTTCTCGTTGCGGAACGCTTCGAGCACGCGCGGCGCAAGCTTGTCCTGCGCGTAGGCGTGCGCGGCGTCGCGCACCATGCGTTCTTCTTCCGTGAGCTGCTGATTGAGGAGCAGCGGGTCTTCCCAATTGAATTGCGCGGCGGCTGCCATGACGTATCTCCTGAATCGATCAGAGCGGAGCACCGAAACACCGCATTCTGATCTCATGCTTGACTTAAGTTCCGCTCTGCGAAACAATGTTTTGCAAAACGACGACTGAGTTTAGCACCCGATGTCGAAACCTGCATCCATAACATCCCCAACGTCCGCTTCGACGCGTGCGTCCGATCCCGTCGACGAACGCAAATTCGTCGTCGCGCTGGCGCGCGGCCTCGATCTGTTGCGCGCGTTCCGTCCGGGCGAGACGCTGCTGGGCAATCGCGACTTCGTCGAGCGCACGGGTTTGCCGAAAGCGACGGTGAACCGGCTTGCGTACACGCTGACGGTGCTCGGCTATCTGCGCTTCGACGAGGCGCTCGGCAAGTACGCACTCGATGCTGGCGTGCTGTCGCTCGGTTTCGCGCTGCTGTCGGGCACCGATACGCTCGAGCTCGCGCGTCCGCACATGCGCGACTTCGCGCGCGAGGTCGGCGCGGCCGTGTCGCTCGGTTGCCGGGACGGTCTGGACATGATCTACCTGGAGACGATCCGCAGCGAGACGGCGCTCACGCTCGGGCTCGCATCCGGTTCGAAGCTGTCGATGCTGACGAGTTCAATGGGCCGCGCGTATCTCGCCGTGCAGTCGGGCGACGCGCGCGCCGCGCTTCTGGCCGAACTGCAGCGCGCAGCGGGCGACGAAGGCGCGCAACTGGTCGCCCAGGCGCGAGAGGAAATCGACAGGTTCGCGCGAGAGGGCTGCTGCTATTCGTTTCGCGACTGGCACGACGACGTGAACGCCGTGGCCGTGCCGTTCAGCGACCCGCGCGACGGGCGGCTGCTGGTGCTGAGCTGTAGCGGCCCGGCGTCGTCGATGGGGGAGAGCGTGTTCCGGGAGGTGGTCGCGCCGCGTCTGAGAGCATTGGCGCGCCGTTTGGGGCCGGCCCCGGAACAACCTTAGGCCGCCCGGTTCGCGTGCACGACGAACAATGGCCCCTGCACGAACCGCACATCGTATTGTTGCAACAGATCGAACTGCGCTTCAGTCGCCACGCGATTGAAGATCAACGGAATTTTTAGCCGATTCGCATAGCTGACCAGCGGTTTCACCATCGAATCGCGCAACGCCGAAGCGGCATCCATCTTGATGAAGTCCAGTCTCGCCATGTCCGACACGGACAGGATCTGCCCCGCGTTCGGCAGATTGCCGGCGACCTTGAATCCATAGTGCTGGTAACTCTTGGTCAGATAACCAAGAAACGTCTTATGCGCGACCGCCGCAGACGGCAGCTCGATCACGACTCGCGACGGATTTAACCCAAACGACATCAGCACAGCCGAGAAATGCCGGCCGTGGTCATAGCGCACGCTTTTCAGCAGCCGCTCGTGCACGCGCAGAAACAGCAGACCGTGCCGCTGCGGACCGAAGAAGTTGACGGCGTGCATCGCGCGCGACATCCGGTCCAGCGCGACCAGCTGCTGGTCGTCGGGCACGTGGTCGAACGGGTCGAAGCTGTCGAGCGGCGTGCCGTCGGCCAGTTGCGTGACGGCCTGGACCCCGAGTTCGTCGCCGAAACGGTCCGCGCTATCGGGCGAAGACGACAGCGACTGCGCGAGCGCATGCACCGAGATGTCGAAGATCGGCTCGTAGCTGCTGCCGAGTTCGACGTCGCCGTAGGTCGCGATGGCTTCGCCGCTGCGTGGGCCTGTGCCCATTCTCAGATGCTCGCCGAGAAACGGGTGAGTGGAAGCGCGGTCGACGAGTTCGGGAATGGTCAGCGGGATCATGAATACGTGGGGAGCGGACTTGGATCGCGGCGGTGCGCCGCACGCTTCGATGGTAGCAGCGGCGACCGCTCTTTCATGCACCAAATACTGATATGGATTTCGCCATTCGTGTGGCGATCGATGCCCGATCGAGGGTTTACGTTAATTTCACTAATCATAATCTGTTTTACTATTCGTAAATACACGTTGCAGCCTTTTCACCCCGTTCCGCAGGAAGCGAAAGATGAGCGAATCCCACCGTTCTGCCGATGTGATCGAGGTCGAGCGCGCATTGGCCGATGCGCATCGGCCGGCTTTTCAGCTGATGCTGCTCGTGCTGTGCGGGCTGTGCCTCGTCATCGACGGCTTCGATGCGCAAGCCATGGGTTATGTCGCGCCGAGCGTGATCGGCGAATGGCATGTATCGAAGGCCGCGCTCGGGCCGGTGTTCAGCGCGAGCCTGTTCGGCATGCTGCTGGGCGCGCTCGGGCTGTCGGTGCTGGCCGACCGGATCGGACGGCGCCCGGTGCTGATCGGCTCGACGTTCTTCTTCGCGCTGTCGATGCTCGCGACGCCGTTCGTCTCGACCATTTCCGCGCTGATCGCGCTGCGCTTCATCACGGGGCTGGGCCTCGGCTGCATCATGCCGAATGCGATGGCGCTGGTCGGCGAGTTTTCGACGCCCGCGCACCGCGTTAAACGGATGATGCTGGTGTCGTGCGGCTTCACGCTCGGCGCGGCCATCGGCGGCTTCATCAGCGCGGCGCTGATTCCCGCGTACGGCTGGCGCGCGGTATTCTGGGTCGGCGGCGCGGTGCCGCTCGTGCTCGCCCTCGCGATGCTCGCCGCGCTGCCCGAGTCGCTGCAATTTCTCGTGCTGAAGGGACGCGATGAACGCGCGCGGCAGTGGCTGGCGAAGTTCGATACAGCGCTTCGCGTCGGTCCCGCCACGCGCCTCGTCGTACAGGAAAAAGCCGGCGGCGGCGCGCCCGTGGCCGAGCTGTTCCGCGCGGGGCGTGCGCCCGTCACGCTGATCCTCTGGGGCATCAGCTTCATGAACCTGATCGACCTGTACTTCCTGTCGAACTGGCTGCCGACCGTGATGCGCGACGCCGGCTATTCGCCGTCCACAGCCGTCATCGTCGGCACCGTGCTGCAGACGGGCGGCGTGGTCGGCACGCTGCTGCTCGGCTGGTTCATCGAACGTTTCGGCTTTGTGCGCGCGCTGTTCGCGTGCTTCGCACTCGGCGCGCTGAGCGTCGGCGCGATCGGCGCGGTGTCGCATGCGCTCGCGTGGCTGCTGGTTGTCGTCTTCGCGGGCGGCTTCTGCATCGTCGGCGGACAGCCGGCCGTCAATGCGCTCGCCGGACACTTCTATCCCACCACGCTGCGCTCGACGGGCATCGGCTGGAGTCTCGGCATCGGCCGGATCGGCTCGGTGATCGGGCCGCTGGTCGGCGGCCAATTGATTGCGCTGAACTGGAGCAACGCCCAGCTGTTTCACGCTGCCGCCTTGCCCGTGCTGTGTTCCGCATCGCTGGTGCTGACGCTCGCCGCCGCCACGCGTGGGCGCGGCGGCCTGGCCAAAGCGCAGACTGCTTGAGATTCGCTTGAGATTCATCGGAGACTTTGCATGGAATCATCCACACGACGCGAAATCCAGCCGGGCTATCAGTCCGGCTTCGCCAACGAATTCGCTACGGAAGCCTTGCCCGGCGCGCTGCCGCAAGGCCGCAACTCGCCGCAGCGCGCGCCTTATGGCCTGTACGCGGAGCAGCTGTCGGGCACCGCGTTCACGGCGCCGCGCGGCCACAACCGCCGCTCGTGGCTGTATCGCATTCGTCCCGCCGCCGTGCATCAGCCGTTCACGGCGCTGCCGTCGCACCGGCTCGTCGCCAATTTCGCCGACGTGCCGCCCACGCCGCCCAACCAGCTGCGCTGGGACCCGCTGCCGATGCCGACCGAGCCGACCGATTTCATCGACGGCTGGGTGACGATGGCGGGCAACGGCGCAGCGGAAGCGATGAACGGGTGCGCGATCCACGTGTACGCGGCTAACCAGTCGATGCAGGACCGCTACTTCTACAACGCCGACGGCGAACTGCTGATCGTGCCGCAAGCGGGGCGTCTCGCCATCTTCACGGAGATGGGCGAGCTCGACGTCGAGCCGTTCGAGATCGCGGTGATTCCGCGCGGCGTGCGTTTTTCGGTGGCGCTGCCGGACGGCCGCGCGAGCGGCTATATCTGCGAGAACTTCGGCGCGCAGTTGCGCCTGCCCGACCTCGGTCCGATCGGCTCGAACGGCCTCGCGAATCCGCGCGATTTCCTTACGCCGCACGCCGCGTATGAAGACCGCGAAGGCGACTTCGAGCTGGTCGCGAAGCTGAACGGCCACCTGTGGCGCGCGGACATCGATCATTCGCCGCTCGACGTGGTCGCGTGGCACGGCAACTACGCGCCCTACAAATACGATCTGCGCCACTTCAATACGATCGGCTCGATCAGCTACGACCACCCGGACCCGTCGATCTTCCTCGTGCTGCAATCGCAAAGCGACACGCCGGGCGTCGATTCGATCGACTTCGTGATCTTCCCGCCGCGCTGGCTGGCCGCCGAAGATACGTTCCGCCCGCCGTGGTTCCATCGCAACGTAGCAAGCGAGTTCATGGGCCTTGTGCACGGCGCGTACGACGCGAAAGCGGAAGGCTTCATGCCGGGCGGCGCGAGCCTGCACAACTGCATGTCGGGCCACGGCCCGGACGCCGACACGTTCGAGAAGGCCTCGAACATCGACACCAGCAAGCCGAACAAGGTCGACAACACGATGGCCTTCATGTTCGAGACGCGCACGCTGATCAAGCCGACCCGCTTCGCGCTCGAAACGGCGCAGCTTCAGGCGCATTACTACGAGTGCTGGCAAGGTCTCAAGAAACACTTCAATCCGGAGCAACGATGAACGCATCGAGCGATCTTCAGGCGACCCTCGACGCGTCGCGCAAAAGTTGGGTCGAGTCGGCGAACGAGCCGTCCTGCGACTTCCCGATCCAGAACCTGCCGTTCGGCATTTTCAGCGACGGGCTGAATGCGACGCGCCGCGCCGGAGTGGCGATCGGCGACTGCATCGTCGATCTGGCCGCGCTAGAAAGCGCGGGCCTGCTGACGGTGCCGTCGTCGGGCGAGGGTGATAGCGTGTTCGTGCGCGACGCGCTGAACGATTTCATCGCGCTTGGCCGCGACACCTGGCGCAGTGTGCGCATCCAGTTGAGCAAGCTGCTGTCGCGCGATCACGCGACGCTGCGCGATGACGCCGAACTGCGCAGCCGCGCGCTGATCCGTCAGTCCGACGCGACGCTGCATCTGCCAGCGCAGATTCCGGGCTATACGGATTTCTATTCGTCGAAGGAACACGCGACGAACGTCGGCTCGATGTTCCGCGATCCGAAGAACGCATTGCTGCCGAACTGGCTGGAGATTCCGATCGGGTACAACGGCCGTGCGTCGTCGGTGGTAGTGAGCGGCACGCCCGTGCGCCGCCCGAACGGCCAGTTGAAGCTGCCCGATCAGGAGCGCCCCGTGTTCGGCGCGTGTCGCAAGCTCGACATCGAACTGGAGACGGGCTTTATCGTCGGTCGTGGCAATGCGCTTGGCGAGTCCATCGCATGCGGTGAAGCGGAAGATCACATCTTCGGCATGGTGCTGCTGAACGACTGGAGCGCGCGCGATATCCAGCAGTGGGAATACGTGCCGCTCGGCCCGTTCAACTCCAAGGGTTTCGCGACGACCATCTCGCCGTGGATCGTCACGCTCGACGCGCTCGAACCGTTCCGCGTCGCGCAGCCCGCGCAGGATCCGCAGCCGCTCGAGTATCTGCGCCACGCCGGCGAGCACGCCTTCGACATTTCGCTCGAAGTGCTGCTCAAGCCGCACGACGCAAAAGAAGCGACGACCATTGCGCGCACCAACTTCCGTCACATGTACTGGACGATGGCGCAGCAACTCGCGCATCACACGGTGTCGGGCTGCAATACGCGTGTCGGCGATCTGATGGGTTCGGGCACGATCAGCGGACCCACCGATGATTCGTTTGGCAGCCTGCTGGAACTGACCTGGAACGGCAAGAATCCGCTGCAACTGAACGACGGCGGCACGCGCGGGTTCATCGAAGACGGCGACGAACTGACGCTCGCGGGATGGTGCCAGGGTGATGGCTATCGCGTCGGCTTTGGTACTTGCGTCGGTGAGATTCTTCCGGCGCATAAGTAACGCTGTAGCGGCGCGTCACACTCGACGCGCATTCAACAAGCAAACCGCGCGGCGTCACGCCCGCGCGGACCTTGGCTTAGCTTTCACGACGCCGCGTTCACCACGCCGCGCCGCTTCTCCCACAACGCCGCCGCGAGAAACGCCAGCGCGCTCGCGAGCACCACGCCGATCATCGCGTCATTGCCGACGCTCTTCATCAACGCGCCCGCAATCAGCGGCCCGCCAAAGCTCGCGATACTCCACGACGCGCCCACGAGTGAACTCGCCGACACCAGCGCCACGCCGCGAAAGCGCTCGCCACACGCGACGAGCGACAGCGTATAGATCGCACCCGCCGCCGCGCCGAGCACATAGAGCAGTGGCCAGCACAGCCACGGCGATTGCACGGCCCATGGCAACAGCGGCAGCAGCACGACGACCAGCACCGCGCAGCCGATATGCACGCGCTCACGCCCGAGCCGGTCCGCGAGCCAGCCGATGGGAAACTGCATGGTCGTGTCGCCGAGCAGCAGCGCGGATGCGAACAGCACGGCCACTTCGCTCGGAATGCCGTGCGCCATCGCAAAGAGCGGCATCAACGACAGCGCGATCGTATCGAACAGCGCGAAAAAGCCCGTGCCGATCACGAGCGCGGGCATCTGCGGCAATACGCGTCGCCAGCTGCCGTGCGGCTCGTGTTCGTCGGACGCGTGCGGCGCCGAGCGGATCATCGATAGCACGGGCAGCGCGATCAGAAAGATTGCGCCGCAGATCAGAAAGCGCCAGTGCTCGAGCCGCGCAATCTGACTGACGAGCACAGGACCCGCCATCTGGAACAGCGTAAAGTTCGTCGCGTAGATTGCGACGACGCGGCCGCGCGATGCATCGTCGGCGAGCTGGTTGACCCACGCTTCGCCGATCGTGAAGAGCAGCATCAGCGCCGCGCCGCACAGCGCGCGCAGCACGGCCCAGACGAACAGATTGGCGGTGAGCTGCATCAGCGCGGTCACGATCGCGACGATCAGCACCGCGCCGATGATCGCCTGGCGGCCACCACAGCGCGCCGCGAGCCAACCGGCGACGGGCACGACGAGCAGGCCGCCGCCCGCCTGGGCAGCCGTCAGCAGCCCGACGACATCGGTGCCGTAGCCCGCTTGCGTCAGCGCGAGGGCGGTGAGGGGAAGGGTCGCGCCGCTGCCGAGGCCGACCACGGCCACGCTCAGGATCAGCGCGAGGAAATCACGGGAGAAGACGACTTTCATATCGGGCGAGATGCTACACCGCCCGCATGTCACGCGCACCCTGTGATGGCAAGGTGCACGCTCGGGGTATATCGCGTTGCGCGCTCAGCCCGCCACAGGCAAGCGCCGGTCGAGCGACACCGACCACCACGTCAGCGCCACCGCGCCCGCCGCCGTCGCGACGCCGACCCACGGCAGTGACCTGAGCGGCGCGCCCGCGCCGATCGCCATGCCGCCAAGCCACGCGCCCGTTGCATTGCCGAGGTTGAAGGCGCCCTGATTCAGCGTCGAAGCCAGGTTCGGCGCGCTGCTCGCGCGGTCGACGATCAGCATCTGCAGCGGCGGCACGATCGCGAACGCGAGCACGCCCCACAGGAAAATGGTCAGCATCGCGGGGATTTCGCTGTGCATTGTCATCGCGAAGACGGACAGGATCGCGACGATCGCGAGCAGGAACGACAGCAGCGACTGCACCGGGCGCCAGTCGGCGAGCTTGCCGCCGATCGTGCTGCCCACCGTCAGCCCGAGGCCAAACAGCAGCAGCACCATCGTCACCGCATGGGGCGTGAAGCCCGTCACGTCTTCGAGGATCGGCGTGATGTAGGTGAAGGTCGAAAACAGGCTCGCGGATGCCAGCACGCTCGTGCCGAGCACCATCAGCACCTGCGGGTTTTTCAGCACGGTGAATTCGTGGACGAGGCTCGCCTTCTGCATCTCGATCTTCGACGGCAGACACACCGCGAGCGCGATGGCCGCGATCACGCCGATACCCGTCACCGCCCAGAACGTCGCGCGCCAGCCGACGGCCTGGCCGAGCGCCGTGCCGAGCGGCACGCCGAGCACGTTGGCGAGCGTGAGGCCCGTGAACATCAGCGCGATGGCCTGCGCGCGTCGGTTCGGCGCCACGAGGCCGGCCGCAACGACCGAGCCGATGCCGAAAAACGCGCCGTGGCAGAACGCCGTGACGATGCGCGCGGCCATCAGCACCGCGTAGCCCGGCGCGATTGCGCACAGCAGGTTGCCGAGGATGAAGATGCCGATCAGGCTCATCAGCGCTTTCTTGCGCGGCATGTTGGCGACCGCGATCGCGACGATCGGCGCGCCAATCGTCACGCCGAGCGCATACGCCGACACGAGCATACCCGCCGCCGGAATCGACACGCTCAGATCGCGCGCGACATCGGGCAGCAACCCCATGATGACGAACTCGGTGGTACCGATTCCAAACGCGGCAACGGCAAGTGCAAGCAGGGGCAAAGGCATGATGAGACTTTCACGGGAGGGTCGCGGCGGCGGACGGGAAGGCCGTTCGCGTTGCCGTCGCGCGTATTCGGGACGAGTGCGCGTGCGCCGGCAAGGGTAAGTCAGTAGGGGATTGTACCTAAGCCAATTCGGCTGTGCGGTCTGCTTCGCGCACTGTTGTATTTCGTCGATTGCGGCGCGAATTCTGTCCGATCGCGCTGCGAAAACCCCCTATTTCAAGGGTCTTTTTTGTCGAGCGCACTGCCGTGACGGCCCGCGCCCGCGGCGAACGCGGCCGCTCCCGCCACGCCTTGCGAGAACACGGCCGCGTAGCCGCCCGCGCCTTCGCGGCGCAGTGCTTCGGGCAAATCGTCGAGCGGCGAGTTTTCATAGACGGAGCGGCGGTCCGCCAGCAGTGCCGCCTGCGGAAGCGCGGCCAGTTCGGCGGCGAGCTGCTCGGCGGCGGCGCGCGAGGCGCCCTTCGGCACGACGCGGTTGGCAAGGCCGAGCGCGAGCGCTTCGTCGGCGGTGACGGCGCGGCCCGTCAGGATCAGATCGAGCGCGCGCGACTGGCCGATCAGACGCGGCAGCCGGATCGTGCCGCCATCGATCAGAGGAATGCCCACGCGCCGGCAAAACACGCCCAGCACGGCGTCCGCTTCGACCACGCGCAGATCGCACATCGCCGCGAGTTCCAGGCCGCCCGCCACCGCATGGCCGGCAATCGCCGCGATCACGGGCTTGGTGAACATCATCCGCGTCGGTCCCATCGGGCCGGGGCCGCTGCCGTCGGCGTGCAATTCGTTGCGCCGCTCGTCGTCTTGTAAAGCAGTGAGGTCCGCGCCAGCGCAGAACGTGCCGCCCGCGCCCGTCAGCACGGCGGCGCGCCACGCGTCGTTGGCTTCGAAGCGGCGGAACGCGGCGGCGAGGGCTTCCGCCGTCGGACGGTCAACGGCGTTGCGGCGCGCGGGGCGGTCAATAACGATCGTCGCGACGGCATCGACTGGGAGCGCAACTTGCTGTTTCTGTGCAGTTGTGTTTTTTTGTGCAGTTTCGATTCGCACGAATTCGCCGAACTGTTCGCTAGCCATCGTTCTCTCCGGTTCGGGCTGCCTTGCAAGACCTAGACTGGATGAAGAGGACTGAAAAAACCGGTTGCGCGTGCGGCAACACCCTAAAGAACTGCGCAAAACGACCGCTAAAGCAGAAGCAAAAGCCTGCGAGGCGATGCGTGGCGCACGGGCGGCGATGCAGCGCGAATCGCTTGCCGCCAAGTCACGCGGTTTTAACAATCGACTCGTAGCTTAGGCGAATTTTGAACAGCCAGGGCGCGCGCACGCACCGGCGCATGGAGTACGCCCTATGTCCTCATTGATGGAACTACCGACCCCGTCTCTCGCGGCATCGCCGTCTTCCGGCAGCGAGCCTGTCTGGATCGTGCCGCTGCACGAGCATCCGCCGTATGCCCACGTGCGCCTGAAGCGCGTCTTCACGACGGACGGCACGCGCCATCAGGTGGTGCTCGTCGACGCGCGCAAGCTGATTGCGTGCGCCGATCGTGACGACACCGATTACGTGCTGCCTCCCGTGCAGGAATGGCACCCCGGGAAGCTGCGCGGCATCCGCGAGTTTCTCGATCCGTCCAACGCGCGCATTCCGCAGATGCCCTACGTGACGATCTCGACACGCCGCGCGCCGGGGCTGCTCGGCTGGCTCAGGCTGGAACATGAAGGCGTGGTTGCGTTTCGCAACGGGCAGCATCGCGCACGGTACATGATGGCGGCGGGCGCCGTGTGGTTTCCAGTGGAAGTGCATGAGCGCGAGGCGGCGCTCTTGCGGCAATACTGTGGTGCGTCCGATGATGCGCGCATGGCGCTGCGGCCCACTTCGGCTAATGTGGCTGGCGTGCCGCGGGCGTAATCGTTGAGGGTTTGTCTGCGACGCGTTGGTTTGGTTTGCTCGTGTTTGCGCTGGTATCAACGATTTGCCTTCGTGCTTCGCGCGATGCCGTTCGGTGCATCAGCCGTTGCGCTGGCATCCGCGTTATGGTGTCTGCCGGTCAAGCGTCGCCCCGCACAGGGGCGACGCTTGAAGCAGGCAAAACAAATTGCCGATGCCAGCGCAAGAGTAGGCGTAAGAGCAAAAAGCAGAACCGGAATCCAACCCACACTGCTTGCGCAGCAAAAAAATTCCAGCAAACCTACGCTAAACCCATCTCAGCCGCCCGTAGGTGCCTCGACGACATTCCGCGGCGTGCCGTCGCGCCACGCCTCGACATTGCCCAGCGTCGTCTGCGCGATTTCCGTCATCGCCTCGCGGGTAAAAAAAGCCTGGTGCGCAGTGACGATCACATTGGGGAACATCAACAGCCGCGCAAGCACGTCATCCTGCAGCGGCAGATTCGAGTGGTCCTCGAAAAAGATCCCGCCTTCTTCCTCGTACACATCGAGCCCGAGATGCCCCAGCTGACCGCTCTTGAGCGCGCCGACCAGGGCATTACTTTCGACCAGCCCGCCGCGCCCCGTGTTGATCAGCATCGCACCGCGCTTCATCTTCGCGAGCGCGTGTCGATCGATCATGTGATACGTGGACGGCAGCAGCGGGCAATGCAGACTCACGATGTCCGAATACGCGAGCAGCGTGTCGAGCGGCACGTAGCGCCCGCCCAGCGCGAGCAGTTCGGTGGCGGGCGGGCCGGGATCGTGCGCGAGTACCTGCATGCCGAAGCCCGCCATGATGCGCGCGAAGCAGCGGCCGATGATGCCCGTGCCGATCACGCCGACCGTCTTGCCGTACAGGTCGAACCCGAGCAGCCCGTTCAGCGAGAAGTCGCCTTCGCGCGTGCGGGCGACGGCGCGCGCGAGCTTGCGGTTCAGCGCCAGGATCATCCCGACCGCGTGCTCGGCGACCGCGTGCGGCGAATAGGCGGGCACGCGCACGACGCCGATACCGAGCCGCTGCGCCGCCGCGAGGTCGACATGATTGAAGCCCGCGGAGCGCAGTGCGATGAGGCGCGTGCCGCCCGCATGCAGGCGTTCGAGCGTGGGGCGTCGACCAGGTCGTTGACGAACGGGCACACGACGTCGTATCCCTCGGCAAGAATTGCCGTGTCCGCTTCGAGATGCGACTCCTGGAAGTGCAACTCATAGCGGAACGCGGCGTTCGCCTCTGTGAACGTGTCGATATCGTACTGGCGACTACTGAACAAAATCATGCGCATGGTCACTGGCCTCCTGATGGACGCGCGCGGGGCGTCATCGATGCGTGAGCAACCGCGCGCAGCTCACGAAGCGTGCTGCGCGGCGGGATGCAGGTCGTGCGCGATGATCGCATGCGCGTCGGCGGGCAGTGCTGACGCCGGACAACCCGCATGCTCGAGCGTGTAATCGACGAACGCGCGCGTTTTCGCAGGCAGATGACGGCGGCGCGGATAGACGAGCGACACCTTGGCCTGCGATTCGTCGACCGTATAGCCCTGCATGATGCGCTTCAGTGTGCCCGTTGCGAAGTCGTCGGCGACGAGCGGCTCGGGCAGTACGGCGACGCCCATTCCCGCGATCGCCGCGAGCCGCACGAGCAGTGGGCTATTGACCATGTACGACGGCTCCAGCGTGATGGGCTGCGGGTCGCCGTCGCTGTCGACGAAATGCCAGACGGTCGGGCCGCGCTGCTCGGACGGCGTCGCGATGCACGAATGCAGCGCCATATGCTCGGGATGGCGCGGCTCGTCGCGCGCAGCCAGATAGGATGGCGCGGCGCACGGCACGAGGCGCTGGGTCGCAAACGACAGCTCGACGCTGTCCGTCTCCGCAGCCGCGCCCGACGAAGCCGGCGGCCCCGAAATGAGGAGGCCCACGTCGTAGCCGTCTTCGATCAGATGTGGCATGCGCTCGGCGAGCGTGAGCCGGATGCGCACCTTCGGATAATGCCGCCGGTAGCCGTCGAGCAGTTGCGTGAGCGCCTGCGGCGACAGCGCGCCCGTCGCGACGACACGCAGCGTGCCGCCCGGCTCGCGCTCGGTGCCCGCCACCGAACCTTCCAGATGATCGAGCTCTTCCAGCAGCCCGCGGCAGCCTTCGAGATAATGCGTGCCGGCCTCGGTCAGCGAAAGGTTGCGCGTCGTACGGTTGATGAGGCGTGCGTGCAGGTGCGCCTCGAGCGTGGCGATCGAGCGTGTCACGAGTGCATTCGATACTTTCAGCTGCTGGGCCGCGCGCCTGAAGCTCTGTGTTTCGGCGACCCGGACAAAGACCCGCATGGCATAGATCTGATTCATGGTGGCGCCCTCGGTAAAGCGCGGTGCTTGCCGCGCGTCGTTGACCCGGCTGTGGCGTGCGGCAGTTTTCTGCGTCAGCCTTTGCGGGTGTCATACCGTCATATTGCAGACAATCTGACGGCTTAGGAATTTACGTATCTGACTCAAAAATAATATTGACAGTCGCTGGCAATTACAATATCTATAAAAACGACAACGCTATTTCGCAATTGTTGTCATTTGGCGGAATCGGCCTATACGATTTCCGTTTGCTTCAAACGCGGACATAAAAACCATCAGCTGCAAGAAACGAGTTCCGAGTTGTTCTACAACTTTGCGAGGGAACGATGTCTGTCAACAGAAGCAACACAAGCTGATTCAGCGCTTCTCACTGATTGCGCCACTTTGATCTGACAAAATACGTCAGGGCGGCGCATTACACCCCGCTTCGAATAAATCCGGTTAATCAGGAGGTATTCCGCACGCGTTTCCAATTAAACGCGACTATTTGTCATGCGGATTATCGCGCGCCATTTTCTTAAAAAGATTCATACAACGTACCGCTTTGCAGGAAAATCCGAACGTGGTCGCCGAATTGCTTAAGTCTCAGCCGGAGATTGTGCTGTTCGCGAGTCTTGTACTCGGATATCTGATTGGCTCGTTCCGGATCGGTCCGATCCAGCTGGGCGGCGTGTGCGGCACGGCAGGCGGGAGGCAGTGACCTGAACGCCCTCAAGCGTGAGTTCCTTGTGCGTCATGGTCTGACAGGGCGCCAATTTAACGCGATACCTATCAGTCTGCAGGGGAAGATCGACAGCATCGTCGCACTGCGCACGGAACGTGCGGCGGCCCTCACGCAGCAGATCGGGCGCGCAGCGACGGTGATCGACAAGCTTGAGAAGCAAGCGCGTGGCGGTGCAAAGCTGCACCAGAAGCGTCGCCGTCTGGGCGTCCTGCAGGCGAAACTGGAGCAGATTCGAGCCGATCAGAAGGCCGGTCGTGTGCGTCTGTGCTTTGGCTCCCGTAAGCTTTTCGGCGCCCAATTCGCGCTGACGCAAAACGGCTACGCCAGCCACGCCGAATGGAAAGCCGACTGGCAGGTGCGACGCGCAGTTCTTCGTGCTCGGCAGCAAGGACGAGACGGCCGGCAATCAATCGTGCCAGGCAAGCGTTGAGGACGACGGTACGCTGACGCTCAAATTGCGCCTGCCTGATGGACTGGCCGCAGAGGGCAGGTACATCACGATACCCGGTGTGCGTTTCGCATATGGCCACGAGGACATCGTGGCGGCCCTGCTGTCGAGTCAGCGGGTGCGGTTCCAGACGAAGGACGGCAAGCCCGCATACCGGCGCACAGGTACCGCCATCAGCTATCGATTTTTTCGCGACGTCAAGGGCTGGCGGGTGTTCGCCAGCATGGCCGTCCGCGCACCGGTACGAACGACGCACCGCAAGTGCGGGGCGATCCGCGTGGACATCAATACGGACCATCTGGCGATGTCGGAGATCGACTCCTCGGGCAACCTGGTCCGTACGCTGCGGATTGATCTGTCTACCTACGGTAAGTCCAGGCAGCAGGCCGCGGCACTGATCGGCGATGCCTGCATGGCCATAGCCGAGTTCGCCCGCGCGGGTGGCAAACCCGTCGTGCATGAGTTGCTTGACTTCGCAAGGAAAAAGGCGGAACTGGAGGCGACGGGCGCGCGTTACGCGCGGATGCTCTCGTCGCTTTCCTACAGCAGGATCATCACCGGTATTGACAGTGCGTGTTTTCGCCATGGCGTGGAGACTATCGCAGTCAACCCGGCCTACACGTCGGTGATCGGCGCGGTCAACCATACGAAACGGCACGGCATTTCGGTACACATGGGCGCCGCGTGTGCGATCGCCCGAAGAGGATTGGGCTTGTCAGAACGCCCAGCAGTGCGCAGCGGCCATGTGCCCGCGCGCGGCAGTGGTTATGTCACCTTCGCGCTACCCGTGAGGAATCGTGCGAAGCATGTGTGGTCACTGTGGGCTGGCGTAAAGAGGAGCCTGAAAGCGGCGCGTGCAGCGCATGTCCGGTCGGACAGGGAACGGGCCAAGGCCCGCTCCCGTTCCGCACCATTGGCCCCGGAAACGCGGTCAGTGGGTGCTATCCAGACCTCCGGGGTGCGATCCCCCGGCGCGAATCGTCACCAGCACTGCTCGGGTGACGTCTGCTCGGATTTGCGCACATTCGCGCAGGTTTGATCAGGTTTGTAAGAGCGGCACGATGGACTGGATACACAACGTCTTTCTCGAGTCACCATAAATAGCAAATTTCCTCTCGCTGGCCGTGGATTACTAGATCGGGCAGATCAAACTCGGCCGGTTCCAACTGGGCGGCGTCGGCGCGGATCAGTGTTCTCCGCCGTCGTTGTCAGCGAAGCAGGCGTCTGCATTGACAACGCCGTGAGGGCGGTGATGTTCACCGTCTTCATCTACGCGGTCAAGACCGTCGAGCGCGATCTGCGCCGCGGCGTGTTTCTCGAGAGCGCCACTCGCATCGGGCACCCGGTGGCGATCCTGACAAGGTGATTTGCTCAGGCACTCTGGCTCTGCGAAGGACTCGATCATCGACATGGAGTAATTCGGCGAGCGCGCGTATGGCCGCGAGTTCGTCGACTGGCTGCTCAAACACACCGAGGCGTCGGAGCTGCTGTTCCGTCTGGCCAGCGATGCGCGCGTCTTGCTGCTGCTGGGGATGGGCTTCGGCACGAAGCATCCTTCGGGGCCGGTGTCACTTGCGAATCTCAACGAGTCCGACTATCGCAAGATCGGACGCGCGATCCGCAAGCTCACCGAAGAGTACGTCGAGCGCTACAAGAAGGAAACCGGCAAGAGCATTCAACGCAAAGAGGTCAAGTGACAATCCGGCGCGCAAAGACCGCGATGCATCTCTTGCGTAATCGGACATATCGGTGAATGATCGGAATATGGCCCGTCGCCCGCAGGTCCTGCTGCGCGCGGCGGGCTGTTTTTTCTGTTCCTGTTCATCGTCCCATGCGTTCCGATCATGACCATTACAACGTCCAACGTCGTTCCCTGCCCTGAAGTCGAATCGCTCGACGCGATTCTTCCCGAAGAGCCACTGCTGATGATGGGCGCCGGCCCGGTGCCAATTCCCGCCGCCGTCGCGAAGGCCAATGCGATCGTCATCAATCATCTGGGCAACACGATGGCGAAGGTGGTCGGACAGGTGAAGACGATGGCGCGCTACGTTTTCCAGACGAACTCGAAGTGGGTGTTGGGTGTGGCGGGGCCGGGCTCGGCGGCGATGGAAATGGCGATCTCCAATCTCGCGTGGCAGGGCACGCGGGTGCTGAGCATCAAGAACGGCTTTTTCAGCGCGCGGATGGCGGAGATGGGCCGGCGCGTCGGCGCCGATGTCTCGCTGCTGGAAGTGGGCGACCGTGCGGTCGCGACGCTCGAGCAGGTCGAGGAAGCGATCCGGCGCACGCGGCCGGAGATCGTGACGATCGTGCAGGGCGAGACGTCGAACACCGTCTGGAATTACCACCTGAAGGACATTGCGGCGCTGGCGAAGCAGGCGGGCGCGCTGGTTGTCGTCGATGCCGTCTGCACGCTGTCGACGATGCCGCTCGAAATGGACGCTTGGGGTATCGACGCCGTGATCACGGGTGGGCAGAAGGGGTTGTCGTCGATTCCGGGTGTTTCGCTGATCGCGTTTTCGGATGCGGCCTGGGAGCGGGTGAAGGGGCGGCCGCATGCGAGTGCGCATTGGTGTCTCGATGCGTCGCTGGCGGAGAATTTCTGGCACAACGCGGGGTATCACTACACGGCGCCTGTGTCGGGTGTGCTTGCGCTGCATGAGGCATTGCGGCTTGTTTGCGCGGAGACGCTGGAGAAGCGTTTTGCCCGGCATTTGAAGTGCTCGCTTGCGTTGCAGGCGGGGATCAGTGCGATGGGCCTGGCCTTATATGCGCCGAGTGAGTGCCGGTTGAATTCTGTTGTTGGGATCGAGGTGCCCGTCGGGAAGAAGGCCGGGCTGACGCCGGCGGATATTTGCACGCATATCTCGCGGTTTCATCAGGTCGAGATTTCGGGTTCGTTTGGGTTGCCTATTGTGCGGATCGGGCAAATGGGCGAGCAGGCTCGCGCTCATAACCTTTTTCGTACGCTGCATGCGTTTGGGCGGACTATGGTTGAGCTCGGGGTTGGGGTGGATTTGCCGGCTGGCGTGGCTGCGCTTGAGCGTGCGCTGGCTGGGAGGGATTGAGGGGTTTTGTCTGCGACGCTGGGGTGGTTTGCTTTGTGTTTTCGCTGGCATCCCGCGCTTTGTTAGCGTGCTTCAAGCGTCCCCGCACAGGGGCGACTCTTGAAGCACTAAGGCAAAGCGCGGATGCTACCGCGAAGGCCAGAGCAACCAAAACCGCCCGCGCCGCGAAGGCCCAACGCGGATGCCAGCGAAAACCCCAAAAAAACCAAACCGCCCGCACCACGAAGTCAAACCGCAGATGCCCGCGGCAAAACCCAAAACAACTAAACCGCTACCACACCGAAGGCACAAACCAGAAACCCAAACGCCCGCTGCCAGCACAAGCTCAAGCCGCCGCAGGCGCATTCGGCGTCCGCGCATTGCGCAAATAAAGCATCGTAGACAGCGCAACTGCCGCCGCAGCTGCAACAGCCGCGAACAGGAACACTGACCCATATCCAAACTCACCAGCGATATACCCCGCCAGCGGCCCCGTAATCCCCAACGACAGATCGAGAAAAACCGAATAAGCCGACAGC
This sequence comes from Paraburkholderia sp. PGU19, assembly GCF_013426915.1. Classification (GTDB taxonomy): domain Bacteria; phylum Pseudomonadota; class Gammaproteobacteria; order Burkholderiales; family Burkholderiaceae; genus Paraburkholderia. The sequence goes on along the minus strand of NZ_AP023179.1, from coordinate 3,054,911 downwards.
GCGGCGCCCCGGCTAGCGGGCGGCACAAGCCCAACCGCCTCGACGCCAAGCGCCGGAAACACCAAGGCAAACCCAAACCCGGTCAATGCAGCGCCTGCAAGCGCAACATGCGGTTCCGGCGCGAGCCACAGCAACAGCAACCCAACGCACTCAAAAGAAAACGAAGCAATCGCAACGCGAAAACCACCGTACGTCTTGATCGTATTGGCAAACAGCAATCGCGCACCGATAAACAGCGTGCCAAACACGGTCAGCGACAACGCCGCGTTAGGCCAATGATTCGCCGCATAAAACAGCGTGATGAATGTCGCGATCGACCCAAACCCAGCCGACCCAAGCGCGAGCCCAATCCCGTGCGGCAGCACACGCGTAAACACACTGCGATACGACATCCGCTCACCATGCACAACGGGCACAGCCGCAATCAGACGCGCCAGATAGAAACCCAGCGCTGCAAGCACAATCACCACGACACCAAGCGCAAAAAATCCCACGCTATGCGCAATCGCGACGCCGAGCGGCGCCCCAATCGCGAGCGCGCCATAGGTTGCGATACCGTTCCACGAGATCACGCGCGCATTGTTCGTCGTGCCGACCCGCCCAATACCCCACAGGATTGCCCCCGTGCCGCACAGGCTTTCGCCGAAGCCCAGCACGAGCCGGCTCAGCACCAAAAGACTGAGACTCAGCGTCGGCCACCGACCAAGCAGCACGGCCAGCAGCAACAGCACGCCGCTCACGCCGCAGCCGATCAGGCCGATCGTCACCGTCTTCTTCGGCCCGAGCGTATCCGCTGAACGTCCGGCGAGCGGACGCGAAGCAAGCGTCGCGAAGTACTGCACGCTGATCGCCAGGCCCGCGATCACCGCGCTGTAGCCAAGGTCGTCGTGGACGTAACCCGGCAGCACCGCGAGCGGAATGCCGATCGTCAGATAACAAAGAAAGGTGAAAAAAACGACCGGAATGATCTGCAAAGTGGTCGCAAATTCGCTGCGCGGTGTAGCGGAGTCGGCGGACATGGGGAAAACGAGACTTGAATTTGGCGGGAAGCCGTGATTTTCCCATGGAACCGATTCACTTGCAGAGTTTGCTTAATTATTTTCTGGTCTGAACAACGGGCTAAAACGGGCATTTGACGGTTTTCCGTCAATTTTTCTGATGTTCCGACACGCTTTCCGCCCATGTCTGATCACCATGATGTGTCCGATTTAAGCCATATTTGACGAAAATACGACTAAATAGACATCGAGATATAAGCCCAACCTGCCGCCGCTGTCTCAATTTATCGCTCCAGCTATATGTCCTCCATGCGATCGGACCTATGGGTTGCGAATATTGATGATGCTACTTTTCGAACCATCAGCCGCACCGTCCGCACGCCCCACGCGGACGCGAACAACCGAAACGAGCACGAGACATGAGCCAGCCGATCCGCTTCTACCATCGCAACGCGATCCGTGAGATCACCGACGCACCCGTCACCCGCACCGTCCTTCAATACCTGCGCGAAGACGCGCGCTGCACGGGCACCAAGGAAGGCTGCGCGGAAGGCGACTGCGGCGCGTGCACCGTCGTGATTGGCGAGCGCAACGACGCGGGCGGCGTCAGCTTCAAGGCGGTCAACGCGTGCATCCAGTTTCTGCCGACGCTCGATGGAAAGGCGCTCTTCACCGTCGAAGACCTGCGCCAGCCGGACGGCAGCCTGCATCCTGTACAGGAAGCGATGGTCGAGTGTCACGGCTCGCAGTGCGGTTTCTGCACGCCGGGCTTCGTGATGTCGATGTGGTCGATGTACGAGAAGCATGGCCACGAGCATTCGTGCGCGAACAAGACCGTGCCGGACCGCGCCGATATCGCCAATGCGCTGACGGGCAATCTGTGCCGCTGCACCGGCTATCGCCCGATCATCGATGCGGCCGAGCGCATGTTCGAGTTGCCCGCGCCGAAAGCGCCCGTCGACGTGAAGGCGCTCGCCGGCAAACTCGCGACGCTCGAACGCGGCGAAACCTTCCACTACGAGCGCAACGGCCAGCAGTTCGACGCGCCGCGCACGGTCGCCGCACTCGCGAAGATCAAGGCCGATGCGCCCACCACGCGCATCCTTGCCGGCAGCACCGACATCGGCCTGTGGGTCACGAAGATGATGCGTGACCTCGGCCCTATCGTGTACGTCGGCCAGATCGCGGAAATGCAGAAGCTCAACGTGACGGACGACTGGATCGAGATCGGCGCGGGCGTCACGGTCGAGCGCGCGTACGCCGAACTGGCGAAGCAATATCCCGAACTCACCGAGATGTGGCAGCGCTTTGCGTCGCTGCCGATCCGCAATGCGGGCACGATCGGCGGCAATGTCGCGAACGGTTCGCCCATCGGCGATTCGATGCCGGGCCTCATTGCGCTAGGCGCACGCGTCGTGCTGCGTGGCGGCGATATCGAACGCGAGCTGGCGCTCGAAGACCTGTACCTCGCGTATCAGAAGAAGGACATGGCCGAACACGAATTCGTCGTCGGTCTGAAGGTGCCCGCGCGTAACGAGGCACGCAAGCACTTCCAGTTCCGCACTTACAAGATTTCGAAGCGCTTCGACTCCGACATTTCCGCCGTGTGCGCCGCGTTCTCGTTTATCGCCGACGGCGAGACGATCCGCGAGCCGCGCATCGCATTTGGCGGCATGGCCGCGACGCCGAAGCGCGCGGCGCACGCGGAAGCCGCGCTCGCCGACAACGAGTGGCACGAAGCGACCGCGCAAATCGCAATGCTCGCGCTCGCCAAGGACTATCAGCCACTGTCCGACATGCGCGCGACCAGCGACTACCGGCTGGATGCCGCGAAGAACACGCTGTACCGCTTCTGGCTCGAAACGCGCCCGAACGATCCGCTGCAAAAGAGCGCGCTCGATGTGCGCGCGGTCGTCGCAGCGGGCGCTGCGGCCTGAAGCAATAGAGGAAACGGAGAACCAACAGAATGAACCAGCAAGCCGAACCGTTCCTGAAGGACGCGAAAGAACTCGCCGAATTCACGCAGGTCCACGTGTCGCGTCCGCATGAATCCGCGCATTTGCACGTCAGCGGCCGCGCCACCTACACCGACGATATCCCCGAACTCGCGGGCACGCTGCACGCGGCGCTCGGCACGTCGCCGAAAGCGCACGCGAAAATCCTGTCGATGTCGTTCGACAAGGTGCGCGCGACGCCCGGCGTCGTCGCCGTGTTCACGGCGGGCGATATTCCCGGCCATAACGACTGCGCGCCGATCGTCAAGGGCGACGATCCCATCCTCGCGGATGGCATCGTCCAGTATGTCGGGCAGCCGATGTTCATCGTTGTCGCGACGTCGCACGATGCGGCGCGTCTCGGCGCACGTCGCGCGGACATCGAGTTCGAGGAATTGCCCGCCGTGCTGACGGCGCAACAGGCGCGCGCCGCGAACCAGAGCGTGATTCCGCCGATGAAGCTCGCGCGCGGCGATGCCGCAGCGAAACTGCAACGCGCGGTGCATCGCGAAGCGGGCGAAATGCTGCTCGGCGGCCAGGAGCAGTTCTATCTGGAAGGGCAGATTTCCTACGCGGTGCCGAAGGACGACGACGGCATGCTCGTGTATTGCTCGACCCAGCACCCGACAGAAATGCAGCACCTCGTCTCGCATATGCTCGGCGTTCACTCGCACAATGTGCTGGTCGAGTGCCGGCGCATGGGCGGCGGTTTTGGCGGCAAGGAATCGCAGTCGAGCATGTTCGCGTGCTGCGCGTCGCTTGCGGCGTGGAAGCTGCTGTGTCCGGTGAAGCTGCGCCCGGACCGCGACGACGACATGATGATCACGGGCAAGCGCCACGATTTCCACTACACGTATGACGTTGGCTACGACGACGAAGGCCTGATCGAAGGCGTGTCCGTCGACATGACTTCGCGCTGCGGCTTCTCCGCCGACCTGTCCGGTCCCGTGATGACGCGCGCCGTGTGTCACTTCGATAACGCGTACTTCCTGTCGGACGTCGCGATCGACGGTTTCTGTGGCAAGACGAATACGCAGTCGAATACGGCATTTCGCGGCTTTGGCGGTCCTCAGGGCGCGTTCGCGATCGAGTACATCATGGACGACGTCGCGCGTTCGCTCGGCATGGATTCGCTCGACGTGCGCCGCCGCAACCTGTACGGCAAGACCGAGCGCAACCAGACGCCGTATGGGCAGATCGTCGAAGACAACGTGATTCACGAACTGATCGACGAACTCGAAGCAACCAGCGATTACCGCCGGCGCCGTGCGGAAATTCTCGAATTCAACCGCAACAACGAAGTGCTGAAGAAAGGCCTCGCGCTCACGCCTTGCAAGTTCGGCATCGCGTTCAACGTGACGCACTTCAACCAGGCGGGCGCGCTCGTTCATATCTATACCGATGGCTCGGTGCTCGTGAATCACGGCGGCACGGAGATGGGCCAGGGCTTGAACACCAAGGTCGCGCAGGTCGTCGCGCATGAGCTTGGCGTGAGTTTCAACCGCGTGCGCGTGACGGCGACGGATACGTCGAAGGTGGCGAATACATCGGCGACGGCGGCATCGACGGGATCGGACCTGAACGGCAAGGCCGCACAGGATGCCGCGCGTCAGTTGCGCGAGCGTCTTGCCGCGTTCGCTGCCGAGAAGTTCGGCGCGGGCGAGGTGACCTCGGCGCAGGTGCGTTTCGCAGGCGATTGCGTGCTGGTCGGCGACGCCATCGTGCCGTTCGAGGAAGTGATCGCGAAGGCGTATCTCGCGCGCGTGCAGTTGTGGTCCGATGGTTTCTACGCGACACCGAAACTCTACTGGGATCAGGCGAAGCTGCAGGGCCGGCCGTTCTTCTACTACTCGTATGGCGCGGCTGTGTCGGAAGTCGTGATCGACACGCTGACGGGCGAAATGCGCGTGCTGCGCGCCGATGCGCTGCATGACGTGGGCGCGTCGCTGAATCCCGCCATCGATGTCGGCCAGGTCGAAGGCGGTTTCATTCAGGGCATGGGCTGGCTGACGACGGAAGAGTTGTGGTGGAACGCGGGCGGCAAGCTGATGACGCACGCGCCGTCCACCTACAAGATCCCGACCGTCAACGATACGCCGCCCGATTTCCGCGTGCGGCTCTTCAAGAACCGCAATGCGGAGGACAGCATCCACCGTTCGAAGGCAACGGGCGAGCCGCCGCTGTTGCTGCCGTTCTCGGTGTTCTTCGCGATCCGCGATGCCGTCGCTGCTGTTGGCGACTACAAGGTGAATCCGCCGCTGAACGCGCCCGCGACCAGCGAGGAAATCCTCAAAGCCGTCCGCGCGGTTCGCGCTGCTGGACACTAAACTTCAGAAGAGGGCGCTCGTCATGATGCATGTTCCGACTTTCGCGCAGATGCCGGTTCAGATTGGCCGGCGCAGTGGCCACGCGAAGCAGTTGCCGCCGCCGATGCACATCGTGCTGTTCGGCGCGGGCCATGTCGGCCATGCGCTCGTCGCGCTGCTTGGCCGCCTGCCGTGCGTCGTGCAATGGGTCGACGAACGCGACGAACTCTTCCCTGACGAAGTGCCCGCGAACGTGCAGATCGAAGCGACGGACACCCCCGACGCTATCGTCGACGAAGCGCCTGCTGGCGCGTTCTTTCTCGTGATGACGCACAACCACGCGCTCGATTTCGCGCTTACCGAGCGCATCATGCGGCGGCGCGATTTTGCGTACTTCGGGATGATCGGCTCGAAGACGAAGCGCGTGAAGTTCGAGCGGCGTTTGCTGGATCGCGGTGTCGATCCGCAGCGGCTGTTCGAGATGACGTGCCCGATTGGTGTGCCAGGAATCGTCGACAAGGCGCCGACTTCGATTGCGGTGGCGGTATGTGCGGAACTGTTGCAGGTGAGGTCGCAGCAGATTTCGCTGGCTGATTTTGCGTCGGTTCAGGAAGCGGATTGCGTCGACGCGTGAGTTACTAAGCGGTTCCTCCAACGGGCGCAGCGGGGTGACTTGCTGGGTCCGTTTTTTTCTCCCCCTTCGCTTCCTTCACCGCAGCCGTCCCCCGCGCACGCCTCGCCTTCTTCGCCACCAGCATCTCCGACACCTGCGCCATCAAGCTGCGCAACCATTCGATATCGCTTGGCCGGTCCGGCTGCGGATGCCACATCTGATAGCACTTGATGCGCGGAAACGGAATCGGCACATCGACGACAGCCAGCGGCAGCATCTCCGCGTAATGCAGCGCGAAGCGGCGCGTCGTCGTGAAGATGAGATCCGATTGCAGCAGCACTTGCGGCACGAGCCCGAAGTACGGAAGGGTCGCGACGATACGCCTCGACGCATGCGCGCGCGCGAAGCCCGTATCGATCGCACCGCCGCGCGCGCCGCTGTAATGCGCGGGCGCGAGATGCGGCGCGGCGAGATAGGCGTCGCGTGTGAGCGGCGCTTTCGCGAGCGGATGATCGGCGCGCATCATGCACACGACGGTATCGGAGAACAGGTCGCTGCGCTCGAAGTGCGCGTCGGGCTTCGGCCAGTTGCCGATCACCAGATCGAGCTCGCCCGCATCGAGCGCGGACGCATGATCGAGCAGCGGCCCGAGCGACTCGATCTCGAGCCGCGCATGCGGCGCCGCCTCGCGGAATTGCGCGATCACGGTCGGCATGAAGAAGTCGTTCAGATAGTCGGGCGCGGCGATGCGGAACGTGCGGCGCGAGCGCTCCGGCTCGAAGTCACCATGCGGCGTCGCCACGAAATCGACGTCGCGCAATACCTTCTGGACGGACGCGAGCAGCGATTCGCCGTATTCCGTCGGCACCATGCCCGACTTGCCGCGCACGAGAATCGGGTCGTTCAGGGTTTCGCGCAGCTTGCGCAGCGCAGTGCTGATGGCCGGCTGCGTCTGGTTCAGCCGTAACGCGGTCTGCGTGACGCTGCGCTCGACGAGCAGCGTGCGCAGCACGCGCACGAGCCAGATATCGAGTGATGCGGCGTTGTCGTCGTCCATGAATCGGCGGGGCGGGGAAGGCCCGTTGAAGGCTTTCGAATGCGTGTATCGAACGGTGCATTGCGCATGCAGCGGCGTCCTTGTGCCCGACGCCTCGTCGCATGCGCGCGAAGCTATAACCTTAGGCCGTTTTACCCTGCGCGGGCCATAGCGCATGCCCTATGACGGGCATCACGGCCGGCGACCCTCCCACTTGCTGGGCGCCACGCTACGTCACGCCATGAACGGCGGCGGACCCGCCGCCGGCCAGCGGACCGTGGTAAAGCGCGCTCAGGCCTTCGTCAGCGCCGACGGCAGCGACGTGATCCGCTTCACTTCCTTCGAGTCAAGCCAGTTCGGCGTACGCGCGCAATAGAGCACCATGGGCAGCGCGTCTTCGCCCCAGAACAACTGCTTGTTGAGCCAGAACGTCGGCACGCCGAACACGCCGATCGCGATGGCGTCGGTACTCTGGCGCATCAGTTGCGCGCGCGTCGCCTCGCGCTCGATCAGCTCCTGGCCATCCGGCACGTTCAGCTTTTCGCACAGCGCGGCGAAGCCCTCGGCGCTCGACGGGTCGCGTCCATCGCGCCAGATGAAGCGGAAAATTTCCCGCACCGTTTGCAGGTCCGAGCCCAGCGCAATGGATAGCAGCATCGGCTTGGTCGAATCGAACGGATGCGCGGGCGGCATGCGGAACGGAATGCCCAGTTGCTCCGCGCGAAAGAGCGCATACCGGTACGTGAAAATGCGTTTAGCGGGCACGTCATAGGCGACCCGCTGGCCCCAGTGGCGATACAGATCGTTCAGCAACACGGGCGTCAGCACGAACGGCAGCCCAGGCCATTTGTCGTGCTGTTCGAGCAGCAGATACGAGAACGGTGAGACAAAGTCGTAAAACCACAGTGGCTGCGTGGCGTCGATGCCATCGGTCATGATGTCTCCCGGTTGCCGGAGTCGGCGGGCCGTCGGCGATGCAGCGCTCCGGCCCGTTCTGATTGTTTCGATCTTACGCGGAGCAAGCCGCGTGCGCATCATTTGACAAAATGGCGTTGCCGCGGCCAGCGTTGCCGCGGCGCGGGTTCGGCGCACGCGCCAACGGCGGTCAGGAGGTGCGGGCGGGACGGTCGCCGCCGGGCTTGGCGACGCTTTCGTGGCTTTCGGGATTGTCGTGATGTTCTTGCGCTGCGTGGCTCTCGTGCATTGCCGCACGGGCTTCGGCGCGGCCGACGGCGGCAGGGCTTCCATCTGCCCCAGCAGGCTTGTCAGGCGTACCTGCCGCGTCCGATGCGTCGCGCGCCGCGGCCGCGTCCGAATCGCGCGTGAGGCGCGCCCGCACGAAGCCGATGTGCTCGCGCAGCACATAGAACTGATCCGCATACGCAAGCGGCATCTTCAGACCGTTGACCGATTCCTCGATCTTGTCGAGCCGCACGATGAGCGCCTCGCGCTCGGCCGCCGACGTTTCGTTGAGCGCCTCGCGCTCGATCGCGATCAGCGCGCCGTACCAGCGGTAGATGCGCGACTTCACGCGCCACGCATACAGCGACGGCACGAGCCGCAGCCCCGGAATCAGCACGACGATGATCGGCACCAGCACGACCAGCAGCCGGTCCGCGAGGCTCGCCACCCAGAACGGCAGCACGCGGTACAGGAAGCTCTTGCCCGACTTGTAGTAGCGGGCGGCGTCCTCGCTGATCGGAAAGTCATGCGCGAGCGGCGCGGGAAATTCGCCCGCCCGCTGCAACGCCGTCGCCTTGCCGTGCACCTCGTGCGCCGCGTCGATCAGCAGATCGGACAACGCGGGATGCAGCGAACCGCGCGCGACCAGTTCGGCCGTCGGCGCGATCATGTGCAGCGTGGTCGAAGGCAGGTTTTTGCCGAGATCGAACGAGCCCATCGGCATTTCGAGTTGCGTCAGATACGGGAAGCGCTTCGCGTAGGCGGGGGCCTGCGTGAAGTCGTAGAACTGCACGCCCGCCGTGCGATACAGCTTGCCCATCACGGGCGGCTGCGCGGAGTCGCCCGTCAGGATCGCCGCGTCGATCTTGCCTTCCGTCAGCGCTTTGGCAGCGTCGTCGCCGGATAGCGGCAGCAGCTTCGTCGGGCCGTCGGGCGTGATGCCGTTCGCCTTCAGCAGTTGCAGCGCGAGCTCGCGCGTGCCGCTGCCTTCGGCGCCGATCGCGATGCGCTTGCCTTTGAACTCGGACAGCAGCGTGATCATCGGCCCGCGATAGAAGATCGCCACGGGCACATACGAGACGCTGCCGAGCGACATCAGATCGTCAGTTGATTTCGACGGCGCGATGCCGTCCTGTACGAAGCCGACGTCGATGTCCGTGTGCGGGTCGGTCAGTCGGCGGTAGTTGTCGAGCGAGCCTTCCGTCTCCAGCACGTTGAGCGTGATGCGGTTGCGCGCGAGGATTTCCTTGTACTTCTGCGCGGCAACCCAGAAGGTGCTGCCCTTGGGGCCGGCCGCCATCGTCAGCGTGTTGGGCGGAGCGGGCTGGATCAGCCGCACGGCGACGTAGATCGCAATTGCGCTGATTATCAGGATGGGGCCGAACGATACAGCGAGATCGCGCCAGGAGATCGCCACGAAGCGGGCGACGAGGCGGGGCGGTGGCTTGCGCTCAGAGGGGCGTTCCGGGCGACGTCCGTCGGAAGGCTTCATGGGAATGCTTGGGCTGTCGGATGAATTCGCGCCGATGGTACAGGAGATTGATGCCGCGGCGGCGCGCCCGGCAGGCTCGCGGGGTCGTAAACGCGTAACAAAAAGTGACCTGAAATAACGGGGTGCGGCTTACAGCGCACTCACGGCGGCCCTTTGACGTACGCCCGGCACGGGCGTTCCGTTTTGCATCGGACGGGATCAGGCTGCAACAGGAACCGTGCAGATCGCGCGATATCCTTTGCAGAACTTGCGCGGCTAGATTACATTGGCAACGCTGCCGCGCATCGACGTTGGCGCAGCGCGACCCGGCGAGACTGACGAGACCAGGGCACGCTGCCAACTGCGCGGCGCATGGCCGGTGTCATGCACCGCCGCGCGCTGGATCGCGCCGGCCGTCATCCTTTCCAATGCCTCTCTCGCAGACCGTGACAACGCTCCTGGCTCGCCATGCCTCGTCGCGCCTTCGCGCGCGCGTGCAGTCGGGCCTCCCGTAGTCGTAACCAAGCCGCAGTCAAACGCGGTCCAAACCAAGCAAAAAGGAGAAGGTATGAAATCGGTCGATTTTCTGAAGGCACTGGGTGGTGTTGTCGCAATGGTTGTCGCATGCCACACGTATGCCCAGGCAAGCGACTCCACGTCCACCGGCACGACGGCAAGTGCACCCGCCGCTAATTCGAAGGCCGCCAAGCAGGAAAACCGCGCGCTGGGCAAGAAGGTCCGCTCGGCCCTCGCGAAGGCGCAAGGCCTCGACGCGTCGAGCATCAAAGTTCGCGCCCGTGGCGGCGCAGTCACGCTGACGGGCACGGCCCCCGACAACAACCAGATCCAGCAGGCTGGCGAAGTCGCGAAGGGCGTGGCTGGCGTGACGTCGGTGTCGAACAAGATCAACGTCCAGCAGCAATAAGCGGCAAGGGCCGCGCCGGCGCAGGTCGGACCATGATCCGGCTCGCGGGCAGCGGCCAGCCGGTCGCCTGAGGAACGGCACACTGCAATGTTGTGGCGTGCTTACCGGTCAGAATGACAAGCGGGCTCCCGTTTCCAACGGGAGCCCGTTTCGTTTTGGGCGGCGCTTCGTTGCGCGCGCATCCAGAATGGGTATCGAAGTATGCGCGGCAATACGCAAGCGGAGCCAGCCTTGGCTCTACGAAACGGGACGACGCGCGTAGCGTCTCTTTGCGTGGACATCGCACGTGCAGACGCGGCGAGCCGCGCGTGGCGGGCGTTTGCGGCTGTTTTAAGGTAAGTGTGGCGGGCGTCGCCTGCCTATGAATGTCTCTGGATCAGGACGGCATGCGTGTTGACCACGCGTGCTTCTTCGCGTCCGAACCGGCGTCACGCAAGCCGTCAGGCGACAGCGCCGCAAAGAGCAGAAGATCGGCGCGAAACTTGCATTGGAGCAGCCGCCGCAGCCGCGCCCGCTGCGTGTTGCGCTGCATGTCGGCTGGTTGCAGATGGGCGCGATGCGGCATCGACAACAAGACAATGGAGACGGTAATGACAGGGAAACTGTTGTTCAGACGTGCTGCCACTGCCCTTTGCTTCGCCACCACTTCGATCCTGCTCGCCGCGTGTGGCCACGGCGACGATCATCACAGCCAGACCGCCAACGCGTTGCCCTCGGTCGTGGTATCCAGCAGCGTTACCACGACGGCTTACGACGGCAACAGCGACGATCTGCTGACGGGCGGGCTCGGCAAGACGGGCCTCGGTTCGGCAACGGCGCCTTCGTTCGCGAACCCGGCGAGTCCGACGGCGGCCGAGTTGCGCCGGCTCGCGATCTGGTCGAACTATCGTGCGCTCGTCGACATGTCGGCGAACGGCGGATATGGCCGCTTCTGGGGGCCCAACGTCGACCTGAACGGTAACGACACGCTCGGCGAAGGCAAGATCGCGGGCACCGAATACCTCGCGTACGCCGACGACGGCACCGGCAAGCAGAATGTGACCTTGATGGTCCAGGTGCCCAGCACGTTCGATCCGAACAATCCATGCGTCGTCACGGCGACGTCGTCAGGCTCGCGCGGCGTGTACTGCGCGATTTCGGCGGCGGGCGAGTGGGGCCTCAAGCGCGGCTGCGCAGTCGCCGACACTGACAAGGGCAGCGGCAACGGCGCGGAAGAAATGCAGACGGGGCTCGTCACGCTGATGAACGGCACACGCTTTCGACGGCAACGGGCGCGGGCACGGCGAGCCTCTTCACGGCGAATGTGACGTCGGCGAATCTGGCGTCATTCAACACCGGCTTTCCGAACCGCTACGCGTTCAAGCACGCGCACTCGCAGCAGAACCGCTCTAAGCTGTCTGCACATTTCTGTGCACATCTCGCTTTTTCTGCTTCACCGAGACCGGTTTCACGGATGCCGAGGCGCCAGCCAGAGCCTTCCTCTCCGCAGACTGCAACGCCAGAGCTTGGCGCCGAATGTTGATGGCCGCGTTCAGGTCGCGGTTCATCTTTAAACCGCAGCCGCACGACAGCACGCGGTCGCGCAGCGTGATTTCGTGAATCGTCCCGCATCCCGAACACGCCTTGCTGCTCGGATAAAAGCGGTCGATCACGATCACTTGTGCGCCGGTCATTACGGCCTTGTATTCCAGTTGACGACGGAATTCGGAGAACCCGGCATCGGCGATCGAGCGCGCCAGAGAGCCATTGCGCAGCATTCCCGACACGTTCAAATCCTCAATGCCGATCGTTGGGTAGTTCGTCGCGAGCGTCGTCGTCAGCTTGTGCAAAGCATCCTTGCGGACGTTTGCGATACGCAAGTGCAGCCGGGCAAGCTTGGCTTTCGCTTTGGCCCGGTTGGCACTTCCCTTCTTTTTGCGCGCGAGCGATCGCGACAGGCGCACGATGCGCTTGTGCCCGGCGCGGTGCGGCTTCAACGCGGGCTCGGTCGTGCCATCACTGAAGGTCGCGAGCGTCGTAACGCCGAGATCGACGCCGACGGCGCCACGGTCCTGCTTCGCAGTCAGGCGGTCTTCCGTCTCGACGGCCAGCGCGACATACCAACCATCGGCCATGCGGCTCACCGTCGCCGACTTGACACGGCCCGCGAAGCGCAACGCCTCGCGCATGCGAACGACGCCACAGCGCGGCAGCTTGACCGCCTTGCCGGTCACCTCGACTGCGTGGCTCGTCGCATCCGCCGGCCCGTTGTCGGCACGGAACGAGTCGCGGATGCCCTTACGCTTGAAGCGCGGGTAGCCGGGCTTCTGGCCGAGCTTCACGCGCCTGAAAAAGTGCTCGAACGCGAGTCCGACGTTCTTGATCGCGGTCTGAGGTGCGCATTTCGTCACCTCAGCCATCCAGGGGAATTCGGCCGCCTTGATCGCGTTCAGTTGTTTGCGGAGCGCCGCCTCATTCGGGTTGCCGCCGGCCTCATACTGCCGCTTCCATTCCGCCAACGCCCAGTTATAGGCGAACCGGGACACGCCACAGGCGCGTGCGAAATACACGCCTTGCGTGGCGGTCGGGTCGAGGCGGATTCTGTGGACGCGGATCATTTGGCGGCTTGCACGAGCGCGTCGAGCAGTTGCTTGTTCTTCTTGCTGCGCGAGCCGTACAGGCGCGCCGAAAAGACGGTGATGATTTCCAGCACGTCCCTGGCGAGTTCTTCCTCGAACGAGGGCTGATCGCCCTGGTGGATGATGACGATTTCGATGTTCTGCGCCGCGCACATCGCGAACACCAATTCGGAGCCGAAGCGCAGGAGCCGATCCTTGTGCGTGATGACGAGGCGCTTCATCTGCTTGCGCAGAATCATTTCGAGCAGGCGGTTGAGGCCCTTCTTGTGATAGTTCATGCCGCTACCGAGATCCTTGATGACCTCGCAGCGCCACCCCTTCGCGGCACAATAGCTCTCCAGCATCGCATGCTGGCGATCGAGATCCGCTTTCTGGTCGTGCGACGAGACTCGCGCGTAGCAGACCGTCGGTGCATCCTCATTGCCGAGACCCAACAGATCGGAGACAGCGTAATAGCGTGTGCCGCCCGCCGTCTTGCGAGCGGGCACCAGTTCGCCAGTCTCCTCCCACTTCCGCAGGGTGGAGATTGCGACGCCCAACATCGCCGCCGCTTCGCCAATCTTTACAAGTCTCCTTTCCATAACAACAGATTCTAGTAGATTCTGCAAGAAAACGCGACTCTGCCCCACACCCCGAGCAGGACTGGGGACACGACACGCTCGAAGCGATCCAGTTCGCTTACTGGGCGCTCAACCAGCAGTTTGCGCCGACCATCAACAACAACGCGCAGCAGCATGGCGTGCGCTACAGCGCGGGCAGCATCATGACGATCGCGGCTTCCGTCAGCAATGGCGGCGGCGCGTCGCTTGCGGCCGCCGAGCAGGACACGCAAGGGTGGATCACGGCCGTCGTCGCCGGCGAGCCGCAGATCAATCTGAACATGGCGTCGGCGGCGAAGGTGTTCGAAGGCGGGGCGCAGATACCCACGGCGGGCGCGCCGCTCGCGGACTACATGACCTACGCGAACATGTTGATGCCATGCGCGGCAGCCGCCACGGCGGCGACGGGCGCGCCGTATCTGACGGCGTTGCCGCTCGCGACCACCCAGGCGATCCGCACGGCACGCTGCGCGTCGCTGGCGGCGGGCGGCTTCGTGAGCGGCGCTGACGCGACGAGCCAGGCCAACGACGCGCTCGCGAAACTCCACGCCGCCGGCTACGAAACCGACTCCGATCTGCTGCACGCTCCGATGTGGGATTCGCAGGCCGTGCCTGCCGTCGCCGTCACGTATGCGAACGCGTACACGAAGTCGAGCGTGACCGACAACCTGTGCGACTTCAGCTTCGGCACGACCAACGCGACGACGGGCGCGGCGGGCGTCGCGCCAACCGTTCCGCCGATGCCCTCCGTGTTCGGCCTCGGCAACGGCGTGCCGCCGACCAACGGCATCAACCTCGTCTACAACGCTGCACCCTCGGGCGGCGCGGATCACCGACTCGCCACCGCCGACGCCAGCTTCACGGGCGCCGCGTGTCTGCGCGCGTTGTGGACGACGGGCGACGCGCGCATGCAGCAGAACGTCAACGCGATCCGCGTGAACGCGAACTTGCACGGCAAGCCGGCCATCATCGTGCAAGGGCGCAGCGATGCGCTCGTGCCCGTGAACCACGCCTCGCGCGCCTATCTGGCGATGAACAGCATCACGGAAGGCTCGAAGAGCCAGCTCGCGTTCTATGAAGTGCTGAACGGCCAGCACTTCGACGCGTTCCTGGGCGTGGCCGGATTCGACACGCGCTTCATCCCGGTGCACTACTACAACATCCAGGCGCTGAACCTGATGTGGAATCACCTGAAGGGCGGCGCGGCGCTGCCGCCGTCGCAGGTGATCCGCACGGTGCCGCGCGGCGGCACGGCAGGCGCCGCGCCCGCGCTGACGACGGCCAATCTCCCCGCGATTTCGATGAACCCGGGTGCGGATGCGATTCAGGTGGGAGCGGGTACGGTGAACGTGCCGAAGTGATGCGATAGAGGAAGCGGCTCGCCATCTGTTGCACGAGAAACGGCGGGCTGCGTGACAGGCGCGTGACATGCGGGTGACAGGAATCGGGGCGTATTGCGCCGGCTCGGAACCGACTGTGCGCCGGCCCACGCCCAAACGCGACGGACGTTCGTTCTTGTGCGCCGTGACACACTATTTACCCGTCGGGTGCAGTACTGTGAATTATCGACGATGCTTCACGGAGCGACGCCATGGACACGATCCGCTTCACCTACACCGACCTTCCCATCGGCGAGCGCGCGGCGTTCGAGCTGGTGTGCGCGCGGCACGGCTTCGCGCCCGCGCATTTCGACATCAGCGCGAGCGACGATCCCGACGACGCGTCACATCGCTCCCGTCTTCTGACGATCCGGCGCGGCGGCTGGGCGCAGTCCTATCACGAGGACACGGCAGGCCACTGGGTTCGGCAGTTCGAAACCGACCTGAACTGCCGCTTCTTCAAGTGATTCAAGTAGTCCCCTACGCGTGGCGGGCGTATGCGCCCGCTCGCCATCAGGACAGAACGAGTCGCACGCCGACGAGCGTCAGCGTCGCGGCGAGGAGATTGCGCAGCAATTTTTCGGGCGCTTTCGACGACAGATAGCTGCCGATCACGATACCCGGCAGCGAGCCGACCAGCAGCGACAGCAGCATCGACCAGTCGATCGAACCGAGCAGCCAGTGCCCCGCACCCGCGAGCAGCGTGAGCGGCACGGCGTGCGCGATATCGGAGCCGACGATGCGTGTGGTCGGCAGCATCGGATAGAGCAGCAGCAGCACCGTGACGCCGATCGCGCCCGCGCCGACCGAGGTCAACGACACCAGCACGCCGAGGATCGCGCCCGTCAGCATGGTCAGCCCGAGCGTGCTGCCCTGACCTGTCGCGCGCCTGCGTGAAGCCGCGAGCCTGGTCAGCTGCGGCCGGAATATCAGCGCGATCGCGGTGATCAGCAGCGCCACACCCAGCACGAGGGAGATCAGATGCCCGCCGCGCGTCGAGGTCATTCCGTAGCGGTGCAGCAGGATCAGCGTGACGGTGGCGGCGGGCACGCTGCCGGCGGCAAGGCGCATCGTCACCTGCCAGTCGATCGAACCCTTCACCCCATGCACGAGCGTGCCCGTCGCCTTGGTTGCGGCGGCGTACAGCAGGTCCGTGCCGACGGCCGTCGCCGGATGGACGTTGAACAGCAGCACGAGGATCGGCGTCATCAGCGAGCCGCCGCCCACGCCCGTCAGTCCGACCAGAAACCCGACGAACAGACCCGACGCGGAAAACAGGAGATCGATATGGGGAAGTGCCATTGCGCGGACCGCGGACGGTCGTAAAAGGTTGCGGGCGAGCTTGCCGGTAGCCGTGCGTCTTGCTGCCTGTCAGATGATCCCATCGGGGCGTTCATGCTGGCCGGCGGCGCGGCGAAAGACCGCTATTGTCGCAAAACCGGCGATGCCGCGTACGAATGCGGGCGGATGCTGTGTATCGGGCTGTCCCGACAGACGGCTTACAATAACCGTTTCGGGCGACCAGCGTGTGCCGGACGGCGCACCAGCGGGCCGCTTCTGTCTCTGCTTCCCCGTGTCTTCCCATCCGCAGACTGACAAAAATGAATCCCGGCGTCGCCTACGCATTGCTCGCGTTCACCTTGTGGGGACTTTTCCCCGTCTACTTCAAGTCGCTGCATCAGATTTCGCCTGTCGAGATGCTGGCGCACCGGATGGTGTGGTCGATGCTGTTTCTCTTCATCGTGCTCACCGTGCGGCAGCAGTGGCGGTGGCTTGCGCCCGTGCTGCGCGATCGCCGGCTGCTGGCTCGCTTTGCCGCGAGCGCGCTGTTGCTGTCGACGAACTGGGGCATCTATATCTGGGCCGTCAACGCGGGGCATATCGTCGAGGCGAGTCTGGGCTATTTCGTCAATCCACTGATCAACGTGTTGTTCGGCCTTGCGTTTCTCGGCGAGCGGTTGCGGCGCGTGCAGTGGCTTTCCGTTGCGGTCGCCGCGTGCGGCGTGCTGTACCTCACTTGGGAAAACGGCCATCCGCCGTGGATCAGCCTGACCCTTGCGTTCAGCTTCGCGGGTTATGGCCTGCTGCGCAAGACGGCGCAGTTGGGCGCCCTCGAAGGGCTGACGCTCGAAACGGTGCTGCTCTTTCCAGTGGCCGTGTTGTATCTGTTTTTCGCGTCTTCGCATGGCGAGAGCGGGTTCGGCGCGGCGTCATTCGGCGTGAAGGTGCTGCTTGCGCTGGCCGGGCCGATCACGGCCGTGCCGCTGTTGCTGTTCGCGGCGGGCGCGCGGCGGATTCCACTGTCGATGCTCGGCCTGATCCAGTATGTGACGCCGTCGCTGCAACTGCTCATTGGCGTGCTGATCTATCGCGAGCCGTTCGGGCAGGCGCAGCTGATCGGCTATGGCGCGATCTGGATAGCGCTCGCGCTTTATTCGCTCGATGGGTTGTGGCGGGCGCGGTTTGCGCGGGTTTAAGGCGCTGCTCGCCCGCGTGTGAATTGCCCTGTGTGACGGTCAGATTGCGCGCTTGACCTCGATGACGCCGAACACAGCCAGTGCCAGTCCTGCGATGCGGTCGATGATCACGCGCAGCTTGTGGCCGATCGCATGCCGCGCGAGCGACGCGGCCGTCACCAGGAAGCACCACCACGCGATCGATCCGCAGAACACGCCGAGCACGGTCGTGAGCGCGACACTCGATGAAAACGGTCCGCGCGGCGCGAGCGTCGTGAAGAGGGCGGCGAACATGATGACCGTTTGCGGATTGGTCAGGGTGAGCAGCAGGGCGCTTGCGAAGGCCTTTACTGCGCCTGAGTGGCCTATGTTGCCCAGTTTCTCTTCGGTGTTGTCGCCGTTGTCGGCGGGGACTTTCTGTAGCATCGTGCGGATGCCTAGATACAGCAGGAATAGTCCTGCGATGATGTGCAGCGGCTTGTCGTAGGCCAGCATGAAATGCGATACGCTCACCAGGCCTAGCGCGGCGATCAGGCCGTAGATGGCGTCGCCGCCTGCTATGCCCAGGCCGATTGCAAGCCCCGCGCGGGGCCGTCCGTCAGCGTCCGGCGGATGCAGAGCATGCCCATGGGGCCGACTGGGGCGGCGACTGCTAGGCCTACGCCTGCGGCCGTCAGGAAAAGTGATGCGCTGAACATTATTGCTCCAATGGTTTTTTGTCTGCGACGCTACGTGGTTTGATCTTTGTTTGCGCTGGCATCCGCACTATGGTGTTTGCTGTTCACGCGTTGTCCCGCTCAGGGGCGACGCATGAAGCACGAAGGCAAAGCGCGGATGCCATCCAAAACCTTAAAACACCGCCCAGCGCCACCCACACCACAAACTCAAGCCAGAGCGGAACGACCCCGATCCTTGTGATGATCAGCAGCCAAAAGCATATACATCGCAGGCACAACAAACAGGGTAAACAGCGTCCCAATAGAAAGCCCGGAGAAGATCACAAGCCCCATGGCATTCCGCCCAGCAGCGCCAGCCCCTGACGCAATCACCAAAGGCAATACCCCAAGCACCATAGCCGCGGTAGTCATCAGAATAGGCCGCAACCGCACAGCAGCAGCCTCCTCAAGCGCCTCACGTTTCGAGCGCCCAGCGCGCTGAAGCTCATTAGCAAATTGCACAATCAAAATACCGTGCTTGCTAACAAGCCCCATCAACGTAACGAGCCCAACCTGCGTATAAATGTTAAGCGTCGACAGCCCGAGGTTAATAAAGATCAACGCCCCAAACAACGCCATCGGCACAGAAACCAGAATCACCACAGGATCGCGAAAACTTTCGAACTGCGCGGCAAGCGCCAGAAACACAATGATCGTCGCGAACATCAACGTAATGACAAATCCGCCCGACTCCTGCACGAACTGTCGCGACAACCCGGAGTAATCCGCGCTATAGCCAGTCGGCGCGGCATCCGTCGTGGCCTTGCGCAAAAAGTCGAGCACTTCGCCTTGCGAAATCCCCGGCGCGATCACCCCGGAAATCGTCGCCGAGTTCAACTGCTGAAAGTGATTGATCGACTCCGGCACGACGTTCTGCTTCAAACGCGTCACAGTCGATGCGGGAATCACACTGCCATCCGGCGTACGCAAATAATAATCAAGCACCTGCGACGGATTCAAACGGTCCGTTTGCAGCACCTGCGGAATCACCTTATACGAGCGCCCCGCAATCGAAAAATAGTTCACGTAATTGCCACCCAGCGCCGCGCCCAGCGCCTGCCCGACATCGCTCTGCGTGAGCCCAAGCGACGCAACCTTGTCTCGATCCACGACCAGCACGCTCTCCGGCTTGTCGATCTTCAGATCGCTATCGACGAAAAAGAACATGCCGCTTTCACGCGCCCTCTGCAGGACGGTCTGCGAGACTTCATTCAGGTTCTCGAACGGCTCCGTCGTGCTGATCACGAACTGCACAGGCAAGCCCTGCGCGCCCGGCAACGGCGGAAACTGGAACGCGGCCACGCGCGCGCCCGCGATGCCGTTCCACTTCGCCTGCAACTCCTGCTGCAACTGCGTGGCGTTCTTCTTGCGTTTATCCCACGTCTTGAACAGCACGCCGCCAATCCCCTGATTCAGCGTCGGCGCACCCGTCAGCTGGAACATCTGCGAATACTCGGGCATGTCCTTTGAGATGTTGAACACCTGGTCGGCGTAGGTCTGCATCTGCTGGATCGTCGCGTTCGGCGGCCCCTGGATCTGCGACAGCACGATGCCCTGGTCCTCCTGCGGCGCAAGCTCCGATTGCGATGTCATGAACAGATACACCGTGCCGCACAATAGCAGCGCCCCCATCACGATGAAC
This sequence comes from Paraburkholderia sp. PGU19, assembly GCF_013426915.1. Taxonomy (GTDB): domain Bacteria; phylum Pseudomonadota; class Gammaproteobacteria; order Burkholderiales; family Burkholderiaceae; genus Paraburkholderia. The sequence goes on along the minus strand of NZ_AP023179.1, from coordinate 3,034,976 downwards.
ACGGGCCACGTGTCGAGCATCGAATGCAAGAGCCGCTGATACCCGTGGTGCACACGCTCGAACTGCCTGTCGACGAAACGCGCGAAGCGTCCCGACTCCTGGTCCATACGGAAAAAGCGCGAGCACATCATCGGCGAGAGACTCAGCGCGATCACACCCGATACAGCCACGGCGCCCGCCAGCGTGAATGCAAACTCGGTGAAGAGCGCGCCCGTCAGCCCGCCCTGAAAACCGATGGGCAGATACACGGCGATCAGCACCACCGTCATCGCGAGAATCGGCCCGCCCAGCTCGCGCGCGGCGATCATCGCGGCTTCGAATGGCGGCTTGCCTTCTTCCTTCATATGCCGGTCGACGTTCTCGACCACGATGATCGCGTCGTCGACCACGAGTCCGATCGCGAGCACCAGCGCGAGCAGCGTCAGCAGATTGATCGAATAGCCGAGCAGCTGCATCACGAAGAACGTGCCGATCAGCGACAGCGGCATCGCAATCACGGGCACGATCACCGCGCGGAAGCTGCCGAGGAACAGGAAAATCACGACCGTCACGATCAGCAGCGCTTCGACGAGCGTCTTCACCACTTCTTCGATGGCGGTGTTGATGAAGTCCGTCGCGTCGTAGACGATGTCACCCGTCATGCCCGTGGGGAACTGCTTCTGCAGATCGGGAAAGATCGCCTTCACACGCTTCGCCACATCGAGCACGTTCGCGTCCGGCGCGACCTTGATGCCGATGAACACCGAGCGCTTGCCGCTGAACGCGACGTTGAAGTCGTAGCTGTCCGCGCCGAGCACGACATTGCCGACATCTTCGAGCCGCACGATCGCGCCGTTCTTCTGCTTGACCACCAGCTTCCTGAAGTCTTCGACGGAATGCAGGTCGGTGCCCGCGTTCAGATCGACGCTGATCATCTGCCCTTTGGTCGTGCCGAGCGTCGCCAGATAGTTGTTGTTGCCGAGCGCCGCGAACACGTCCGACGCCGTCACGTTGTGCGCGGCGAGCTTCGTCGAATCGAGCCACGCGCGCAACGCGAACTGCCGTCCGCCGAGAGTTTCCGCCGTCTGCACGCCCTGGACCGAATCGAGCTTCGGCTTCACGACGCGCAGCAGATAGTCGGTGACGTTGTTGCTCGGCAGGACGTCACTGTAGAAGCCCATGTACATCGCGTCGGTGGTCTGGCCGACCTGCACGGTCAGCACGGGCTGCTGCGCTTGCGGCGGCAACTGGTTGCGCACCGACGCAATCTGCGTGTTGATCTCCGTCAGCGCACGGTTGGAGTCGTAGTTCAGGCGCAGCGTTGCCGTGATCGTCGAGAGGCCCGTCTTGCTCGACGACGACATGTAGTCGATGCCCTGCGCCTGCGCGATCGCCGATTCGAGCGGCTGCGTGATGAAGCCGGCCATCGTGTCGGCGCTCGCGCCGTAGTATGCGGTCTGGATCGTGACGACGCCGTTCTCCGTCTGCGGATATTCGCTGACCTTGAGCGTCGACAGCGCGCGCAAGCCGAGCACGAGAATCAGCAGGCTCACGACGGAGGCGAGCACCGGCCGTTCGATAAAGATGTCGGTGAATTTCATCGGGCGGCCTCTTATTGTTCCTGAGGCGTCGGGTTGGGGCTGTCCGCAGGCAGCACGCGGTTATCGATCACGAGCGGCGTGCCGTTCTTTAACTTCAACTGGCCACTCGTCACGACCTGCGTGCCTTCGCCGATGCCCTTGAGTATCGCCACCTGATCGCCGCGCATCGGCCCCGGCGTGATGAACACCTGTTGCGCGATGGGGATGACCTTGCCATGCGCGTCCTTGCGCTCGCCAGGCTTCACGACGAACACGGTCGCGCCGTACGGGTTATAGGTGATCGCCGTTTGTGGCAGCGTCAGATAGCGCTCCTCGTTGCCCGCGTCGATCTTCACGTTCGCGTACATGCCGGGCAGCAGCTTGCGCTCGCGGTTGTCGACGGTTGCTTCGATCTGCACGTTGCGCGTTGCGTTGTCCACGCGCGGGTTGATCGAGCGGATCTTGCCGTCGAACGTGCGGCTGCTGTACGCGTTCGTATCAACGACAACGGTTTGTCCAACCTGCAATTGCCCGAGCTGTTGCTGCGGCAGATAGAAGTCGGCGTAGATGGGATCGATGGCCTGCAACGTGACGATCGCGTCGCCAGGATTGATGTACTGGCCGGGATTGACGGTCGTGATGCCGACGCGTCCCGCGAACGGCGCGCGGATCGTTTTCTTTTCGACGAGCGCGGCCTGTTGATCGACCTGTGCGCGCTTGCTTTTGAGGTCGGCGGCATCGGCGTCGAGTTGCGCCTTGGCGATCGCCTGAATGTCGTACTGCGCCTTGTCGCGCTTGTAGACGGTTTGCGCGAGTTCCGCCGCGGCTTGCAGCGACGCGAGTAGCGCGCGGTCGGAATCGTCGTTCAGGCGCACCAGTACCTGACCCGCTTTCACTTCCTGGCCCGAGCTGAACGGAATCTCGCGCACGAGGCCGGGCACTTCCGTCGTCACGTCGACGCCGCGCACCGCGCGCAGGCTGCCGACGGCGGACAGCTGCGGCTGCCAGCTCTGATAGCGCGCGACAGCGGACGTCACGGTCGCGGCGGGCGTCGCATTGCTCGCCATGAACTTCCGCATCATGTGCGCCTTGAACAGGTTGAAGCCGACCAGCGCGGCGAGCAGCATGCCCACGCAGATCAGCATGATGATCATCCGCTTTGTCATCGGTCTTTTCGTCGTCATCGTCAGGTCCTTGCACGGCAAACGGGTGAGGCACGAAACGCGTCCGGCGGCGCTGCGGGCTCATCGCATGCGACGCGCGGTGACTGCAAAAAATCAATGTGGCGTGGCGGGGTTTGCCTGATTCGCCTGGCTCGTGGTCGCGTCGTTCCACCAGCCTCCGCCCAGCGACTGGAACAGCGCTGCCGTATCCGCATAGCGCGCGGCCTGCGCCTGCGCGAGATTCACGACGGTCTGCTGGTATTGACGCTGCGCATCGAGCAGCGCCAGATAGCTGACGCCGCCGACACGGAACTGGCCGCGCGTCAGATCGAGCGAAGCGCTCGCCGCGCGCCATGCGTCCGTTTGCGCGGCGAGACCCGTCGCATCGTGTTCGAGTGCGCGCAACGTATCTGCGACGTTCTGGAACGCGAGCAGCACGGTTTGCCGGTATTGCGCGTTGGCCTGATCGAAAGCGGCCTCGGCTGCACGCTTCTGTGCGCTCAACTGGCCGCCGTGAAAAATTGGCTGTGTGATGCCCGCGCCGATGCTCCAGATCATGTCCGCGTATTTGAGCAGTCCGGCGGGCGTTAGCGCCTGCGGGCCATAGCTCGCCGACAGTGTGATCTGCGGATACATGTTCGCCGTCGCCACGCCAACCTGGGCGCTCGCCTGATGCAGCGTGGCGTCGGCGGCGAGAATGTCGGGGCGCTGCCGGACGAGCGACGAAGGCAGACTCACGGGCAAGCTCTGCGGCAGCGTGAACATCGACAGCCTGAACTCGGGCACGGCCGTATCACTCGGCAGCTTGCCCGCGAGCACGGCAAGCTGATGACGCGTCTGATCGAGCGATTGGCGCAGCGGCGGCAGCGTCGCGCGTGTTTGCGCGAGCAACGTTTCCTGCGAAAGTACGGCAGTGCGGCCCACGCCGCCCAGCTCGAACTGTTTGCGCAATACGCCGAGTTGCGCTTCTTCGTCGGCGGCGATGCGCTCGGTCGAGTCGATCTGCTCGCGCAACGACGCTTCCTTGACCGCCGCCGTCACGATGTTCGCCGACAGCGCGAGATACGCGGCCTGCAACTGGTAGCTCTGGTAATCGATTTGCGAGCGCAGCGATTCGAGTTCGCGCCGCGAGCCGCCGAACACATCGAGGTTGTACGACACATTCACTGAAGCGTTATACAGGTTCAGCTCTTCCGTGAGTCCCGGCTCACCGAACGTGACGCCGTTGAACTTTTCACGCGTCGCATTGAGCTTCGCATCGACGGATGGATACAACGCGCTGCCCACTTCCGCGCGATAGTTCTCGGCCGCCTGCCTGAGCGCGGCCTGCGCCGCGGCGACGTTCGGGCTATTGGCGAGCGCTTCGCGTATCAGCGCGTCGAGCGGCTCGCAATGAAAGAGCGTCCACCATTGGGCGGGAATATCCTGCCCGGCGATGAATTGCTGGGGCACGCCCGACGCGCCTGGCGCCGATGCCGTCTGATCGGGCAGGGGCGTAGGCGTATAGGTTTCAGTAGCGGGCGGTGTGGGCGTGCGGTAATCGGGGCCGACCATGCAGCCGGACAGGGGGAGCAATGCCGCGCCCAGAATAGCGACGGCTGCGCTGATCGAAGCGTCGAACGCGAAACGTGGGGGTCTATGCAAACGACTACGGCTGACACTGCCTTTAACGTCATCGATCATCTATCCACCCTGTATTACCTGCGCGGACTACGAACGAAATTGCGAATGCAGAATTCAACAGCCTGATGCCGCGCATAGCCTAGCATGGGTCGTTGCAAACGAGATCATGCTTGCAGAAGCTTTAGGGGAATAGATCTGTTTTACGGCGCTCAAACGTTAAATCAGCGCGCAAAGACAGAAGCGCCGTATATGTCATGTGTTGACCTATGCGGCGCTTCTCGAGAGGTGGATAGACGGACGATCGTTGAAGTAACGTGAATGCGACGAGCAATTTGACAATTGAATGAGGCGCGCACGCTTGCGATTGCGCCCTTACAGCACGGCAAACAAACTCAATGCGCCGCGCCGCGCTCGCCCGATGTGCCCACCGTGCCGGGCTTGCGGAGCATCTTGTCTACTTCCCCCGCGTGCATCTCTTCGACGGTAATCATCTGCCGCGCATATTCTTCGAGCGCGACGGAGCGGTCCTTGACCAGTGCGAGCAGATCGCGATACAGGCCGAGCGCGACGTCTTCCGCTGTGAGCGATTCACGCAGGATGGTCGTGATGTCCGTCGTATGCGAATCGAGCAGCGCACCGATGCCTAGCGACGGATACTCGCCGAGCGTCGTGATCCATTCGCCCGCCTGATGCGCATGCAGCAACGATTCGTCAGCCTGCTGGCGCAGCCACGACACGATTGGAATGCGGCCAAAGCCGAACACCAGGAAGGAGTAGTGCGTATAACGGACCACGCCTGCCAGCTCGGATTCGAGAATCTGGTTCAGCACGGCGATGACCTTGTCCTTTTCGATGTCTGGCATGTGGCCCTCCGCGAAACTCGTCGACGAACGAGGCTTTCATTGTTGGCCTCGCCTCTGCAAAGATCAAGTGAATCGTGGCACGAATGCGGTCAGCGGATGATGACGACAGGCACGGGAATCGTCGCATAGGGCAGCCGTATCGCGGGCGCGGGTGGCGGCACGACGGCAACGTAGGGCACGACGGGCGCCACCGGCACGATGGGCACCACGGCAGGCGGTTGCGGCGGCACGTAATAGAGCGTGCGCGCCGGTGCATAGACGGCGGCGGGCACATAGGCCGCATGAATGAAGACGGTGCCGGCAAAGGCGCTCGTCGAGCAGGCGATGCCCATGGCGGCGATCGCGGACGTATAAGCAGAGCGAATGTTCACATGAAACTCCTGAAGCGGATGTCGGCGGATGCGATGCGAAATGCTGATGAGGCAACCGACGTGCAAACGATACGCAACGCATCGGTTCATGGGCAGCGATTACTTGTTTCATTCGATGTCGGAAAAAGCACGCTCATTTTTGAAGTGTCTGCTGCGTAATACGCATTGCATCGTGCGTGAAATTGCGGGGTGCTGGCATGACATGGATCGACATAACTTTGAAATTGCCTTGGGCGTCCCGGACAACCAGAATTCGCTTCACCAACGACGAATCGCAACACGACGTAGCGAAGAAGTTGAATGAACCGATGATGGAGATGGGAAATGAAGAAGTTGATCGCTATTCTGGCTTTGTGCATTGCATCGACGGGCGTGATGGCCCAGACGGCGCCGCAACCGATGGCGGGATCGCCGCGCATGGAGCGCATGATGCAGCAGTTGCAGGAGCGCTTTGCCGCCGCCAACACGACACACGACGGCAAGCTGACGCTTGCTCAGGCGCAGACGGGCATGCCACGCGTGGCGCAGCATTTCAATGAGATCGACACGCAGAAGCAGGGCTACGTGACGCTCGCGCAGATCGAGCAGTTCATGGCGCAGCGCGCGGGATCGCACTGACGGAAAAACGGGTCGGCATGAAGCTACACTGTTGCAAGATGAATGAAACCATACGCGACGAAGGAGCCTTGTATGGACCGACCCGCCCGCATCATCGTGCTCGACGACGAAGCGGAACTCCGCAATATGCTGCAGCGCTTTCTGAGCGGACATGGTTTCGAAGTCCGCGCGGTGGAAAACAGCAAGCGGCTCGAGCGCTATTTGCAGCGTGAGCCGTATGATCTGCTGGTGCTCGATCTGATGATCGGCGAAGAAGACGGCCTGCAGATCTGCGCGAAACTGCGGGCGGAAGGGCACACGCTGCCCATTCTGATGCTCACGGCCAAAGGCGATCCGCTCGATCGCGTGATCGGCCTCGAAACGGGCGCCGACGATTACCTCGCGAAACCATTCCTGCCGCGCGAACTGGTGGCGCGCATCAATGCGCTGCTGCGCCGCCAGAAAATCGCCTCGAACGATCCGACCGTCACCACGCAGACGCTGCGCTTCGGGGACTTCCGGCTCGATGTCGCCAAGCAGTGCCTCTACAAACAGGACGATCTTCTCGAGCTGCATTCGGCGCAGATGCTGCTGCTGACGGCGCTCGCCGCATCGCCGAACCGCGCGGTGAGCCGCGACAATCTGATCGCGCGTGCAAGAGGGCGCGACCACGATGCGCTCGACCGCAGTATCGACGTGCAGATACTGCGTCTGCGGCAGGCCATTGAAAGCGATCCGTCGAAGCCGCGTTACATCAAGACCGTGTGGGGCGTCGGCTATATGCTCGTCGCCGACGTCGACGCATGAGCGCGCGAATGTTGCCGCGCTTCATGTCCCGCTTGCTGCCGCGCAGCGTGCTCGCGCGCAACATCGCGCTGCTGATCGTGCTCGTTGCGTTCACTCAGGTGTGCTCGCTGAGCGTGCTGATTCATTACGTGCAGAAGCCGCGCGTCGAACGCGCCGCGGCCGTGTTCGGCACGTACATCAAGACGCTGGACAACGCGCTGGCCGCGTCGCCCGAGGACGCACGCGACACGCTCGTCGCGCGGCTCGATGCGCGCAGCGAACCGCCAACGGAAGCTGTATCCGAGCCGCGTGTGCGGTTGCTCGCGTTCTACCGGACCTATCAGCTGGTGACGTTCCTGGATACGCTGCACCGCTATCTGCCTGCGGGCACAGAAGTGCGCTGGCAGGGCGCGCCGCATCCGCGCATGTGGATCCGCATGCATGTGGCGGGCACGCCCTACTGGATCGGCTTGCAGGTGCCGGAAGAGGCACAGGGCGGCGGCATGCTGACCGCGGTGCTGCTGTCCATCGGGCTGGCGATGCTCGCCGCGTTGACGGGCTTCGCGCTGCAGGCGCATCTGAACCGTCCATTGCGGGAGCTTGCGCAAGCGGCACGCCGCGTGAGCGCGGGCGAAGTGCCGCCGCCTTTGCCCGTCGATGGTCCGACGGAAATCGCACAAGTCAGCGGCGCGTTCAACCAGATGACGCAGGCGTTGCAGCAGGCGGAAGCGACGCGTGCGCTGATGCTCGCGGGCATCTCGCACGACATCCGCACGCCGTTGACCAAGCTGCGCCTTGCGATGGCCATGGCGAACGACACGAACGGCGACGAAGCCTTCGTCGGCGCGGCGGAATCCTATCTGGACCAGATCGATACGATTCTTCAGCAGTTCATGGACTATGCGGGCAGCGGCGAGCGCGAGACGCCGCAATCGGGCGATCTGAACGCGCTGATCAGCCAGCTTGCCGCCGACTTCGCGGGTCTTGGGCACGAGTTCGACCTGCAACTGGGCGAGCTGCCCGAGCACGCGTTCCGGCCCATCACGATGATGCGGCTCGTGATGAACCTGATGCAGAACGCCGTCGTCTACGGACAAACGGGTCTCGCCGTGAGGACGTGGGCGGACGCGCAGGCGATCCATGTGGCCGTCGCCGATCGCGGCAAAGGCTTGAGCGCGGAAGAACTCGAACGGCTCAAGGCGCCGTTCCAGCGCGGCAAGAACGCGCATGGCAAGACGGGCGGCACGGGGCTGGGGCTGGCGATCGTCGAACGCATTGCGCGGCTGCATGGCGGCACGCTGGAGTTCCATGCACGTGAGGGTGGCGGCCTGGAAGTGTGGGCCGTGCTGCCGATCCAGCGCGATTCCAGCGCAGCAGGTGCGAGCGAGCCGTCGACTGCGCAGTCGGCCAGTTGAGCGAGCAAGACATTTCATGTGCGAGCGGCTAATCTGTCGGCTGTCTTGATCCCGTCGCCGGCGCACGGCGGCTATAGCGATGACCCGCGTCGAATCTCCTTTCGATATCGAACGTCTGGAAGACGAATGGCTTGAGGCCGACGGCTTTGGCGGCTTTGCGTCGGGCACGGTCGGCATGCTGCGCACGCGGCGTTATCACGCGCTGCTGCTCACGGCGACGCGCGCGCCAGCGGGCCGTATCGTGCTCGTGAACGGGATCGAGGCCTGGATCGAAACGAAGGGCGTGCGCTATCCGCTGTCGATGCAGCGTTATGCACCCGATATCGTCTATCCCGACATCGCTGCGAGTCTGATCGCGTTCGACACGACGCCGTGGCCGACATGGCGCTTCCGTATCGATGCGCAGACGTGTGTGATCGCGGAAGCGTTCGTCGCGAAAGCAACCTGCGAAACAGTGCTGCGCTGGCGCGTGGCATTCGATGGCGATGCTAGTGGCGATGACCCTATCACGCTGCACGTTCGTCCGTTGCTGTCGGGTCGCGATTATCACGCGCTGCATCACGAGAACGGCGCGTTCGATTTTTCCGCTTCCGTCGATGGCGAACGTGTGGAGTGGCAGCCGTATCACGATCTGCCAGCGATTCGCATCATCACGAACGGCGCATATGAACACGCGCCCGTCTGGTATCGCAACTTCTGCTACGTACGCGAACGTGAGCGCGGCCTCGATTTCACCGAAAACCTTGCGACGCCCGGCGTATTCACGTTCGATCTTCGTTCGGATGCGGCCGCGATGATATTGAGCGCGGACGTGCCGAACCAATCGACGCCTGTTGCGCAAGCCGCCGCGATGGAGCAGGCGAATGCGCTTGCCGAGACCGAAACGAACCGCCGCGCTGCTTTCGCTTCGCGCCTGCATCGTTCCGCCGATGCGTACGTCGTCGCGCGCTCGGCGGGCCGCACGATCGTCGCCGGTTTTCCCTGGTTCACCGACTGGGGCCGCGATACGTTTATCGCGATGCGCGGTCTGCTGATCGCAACGGGGCGGCTCGCGGAAGCCGAATCGATCCTGCTCGCCTGGGCGGGGACGATTTCACAAGGCATGTGTCCGAACCGTTTTCCCGATTACGGCGACGAGCCGGAATACAACTCGGTCGATGCCTCGCTCTGGTTCGCGATTGCCGTGCACGACTATCTGGCGGCGGGGCATGCGTCGGACGCGACGCGCGAATGCCTGCAAGCAGCTGTCGATACGATTCTGGCCGGCTACACACAGGGCACGCGCTACGGCATCCAAGCCGACGACGATGGCCTGCTGCGTGAAGGCGTGCCTGGCGTGCAGCTCACGTGGATGGATGCGAAGGTCGGCGACTGGGTGGTGACGCCGCGCATCGGCAAGCCGGTTGAAGTGCAGGCGTTGTGGTTCAACGCGTTGCGCATTGCAGCACAGTGGAACGCGCGATGGACTGAAGCTGCCGACCGTGTGGCGGCTTCGTTTGCGCAACGCTTCGTCGATCCGCAAACGGGCGCGCTGTTCGATAACGTTGATGTCGATCATGTGCGCGGCACGGTCGACAGATCGATCCGGCCCAATCAGATTTTCGCGGCAGGCGGCTTGCCGTTTGCGCTGGTCGAAGGCGAAACGGCGCGCGCCATCGTTGCGCAGGTGGAAGCGCATCTGCTGACGTCTCTGGGTTTGCGCACGTTGTCGCCGGAAGATCCTGCATATCGCGGGCGCTATGCGGGCGCGCCGCTCGAGCGTGACGGCGCGTATCACCAGGGGACAGTGTGGCCATGGCTGCTCGGGCCATTCGTCGAAGCATGGCTGCGCGTGCAACGTCCCGACGAGGTAGATCGCAGCGCAGCACGCGCGCGTTTTCTCGCGCCGCTCGACGCGCATCTGGATCGCGCGGGCCTCGATCACATTTCGGAAGTCGCAGACGGCGATGCGCCGCACACGCCGGGCGGCACGCCGTTTCAGGCGTGGTCGCTGGGAGAGCGCTTGCGTATTGACGTGTTGCTGGGCGAAAGCGCCCATGCCCACCTCACCGACGCGAACACCCCAAACCGCGCGACGATGTGACACCCACCGTCACACGAGAGACGAGGACGCTGCCATGCCTCCGCTGCGCGCCGGAAACCTGCTTGCGACCGTCGAAGGAATACGTCTGCACTCCAGCGAGTGCGCGCGATGGCAGCGTTGGGGTCCGTATCTGAGCGAGCGCCAGTGGGGAACGGTGCGCGAAGACTACAGCCCGAACGGCACCGCATGGGACTATTTCCCGCACGATCACGCGCGCAGCCGCGCCTACCGCTGGGGCGAGGACGGCATCGCGGGTTTCGGCGACGATACATTGAACTGGTGTGTGTCGATCGCGATGTGGAACCGCGCCGATCCCATTCTCAAGGAACGCCTGTTCGGCCTCACGAACCAGGAAGGCAACCACGGCGAGGACGTCAAGGAACTGTATTTCTATCTCGACGGCACGCCGACGCATTCATATATGCGGATGCTGTACAAGTACCCGCATGGCGCGTTTCCCTATCAGGATCTCGTCGAAGAGAACGGGCGGCGCGGTGCGGACCTGCCGGAATACGAAGTACTCGATACAGGCGTCTTCGACGACTTGCGCTATTTCGACGTGACCGTCGAATATGCAAAGAGCACGCCCGAAGACATCGTGATGCGCGTCACCGTCGAAAACCGCGCGGACGAATCGGCCTCTCTCGATCTGCTGCCGCAAATCTGGGCGCGCAACAAATGGTCGTGGAAGGAGGGCGACGAGCGCCCGAAGCTCACGAAGGAGACGGTACACGGCGTCACGCGTCTGCTCGGCACGCATCCTGGTCATGAGCCGATCGTGGTGACCGCATGGTCGCCCGATACCACGGTCTTCGAGTGGCTGTTTTGCGAGAACGATACGAACGTCCGGCGCCATTTCAACATGGACGCGCAAGGTCCGTTCAAGGACGGATTCAACGACTACCTCGTGCACGGCGACGCCGACGCGATCCGGCGCGACGCGGGAACGAAGGCGGCCGCGCACGTGCCGCTGAATCTGCCGCCGCAGGGGCGGCCGTCGTCTATCTGCGCTGGCGTCCCGAGTTTTGCCCCGATGAAACGCCGCTCGATGCCGAGCAACTGTTCGCGCAGCGCATCGCCGAAGCCGATGCGTTCTATGCGGCGTTGCAGCACCCTATCGAAGGCGCCGACGAGCGGCTCGTGCAGCGCCAGGCGCTGGCGGGCATGCTGTGGTCGAAGCAGTATTACCAGTTCGACGTCGAGCGCTGGATGGACGGCGACCCCTCGCAGCCGACGCCGCCCGCATCGCGCAAACAGGGGCGCAATCGCGACTGGCGGCATTTGTGCAACGCGGATATCGTGTCGATGCCCGACAAGTGGGAGTATCCGTGGTACGCATCATGGGATCTCGCGTTTCATGCCGCCGCGTTCGCGTTGATCGATCCCGCGTTTGCGAAGCGTCAGTTGCTGCTGCTCGTGAAGGATCGCTACATGCATCCGAACGGGCAGATCCCCGCGTACGAATGGGCGTTCAGCGATGCCAACCCGCCCGTGCATGCATGGGCTGCGTGGCGTGTGTATGAAATCGATCGCGCGCTGATGGGCAAGGGCGACCGCGATTTTCTCGAGCTGGTCTTCCACAAGCTGCTGCTCAACTTCGCGTGGTGGGTGAACCGCAAGGATGCAGACGGCCGCAATATCTTCCAGGGCGGCTTTCTTGGGCTCGACAACGTCGGCATTTTCGACCGCTCGTCGCCATTGCCAACGGGCGGCCATATCGACCAGGCCGACGGCACCGCATGGATGGCGGCATATGCGCTGGACCTGATGCGTATCGCGCTCGAACTCGCGTTTGCAAATCACGTGTTCGTCGATATTGGCGTGAAGTTCTTCGAGCACTTCCTGTATATCGCGCAGGCTGTGAGTTGTGAAGATAACTGCGATACAGGTTTGTGGGACAGCCAGGACGAATTCTTCTATGACAAGCTGCGCCTGCCCGACGGCTCCAATGTGCCGATGCGCGTGCGCTCGATTGTCGGTCTGATTCCGCTGCTCGCCGTGCATGTGCTCGAAGAGCGGCTGCATGGCTCGCTGCCCGGTCTTCGCGATCGCCTTGTCTGGTTCCTGCGCAACAAGCCCGAACTCGCGCGACTGGTGTCGCGTTGGAATGAGCCGGGGCGCGGCAACAGCCTGCTGCTTTCGCTGTTGCGCGGGCATCGGATGAAAGCGCTGCTCAGGCGCGCGCTCGACGAAGCCGAGTTCCTGTCCGATCACGGCGTGCGCGCGCTCTCGCGTGTGCATCGCGATCAACCCTACGTCTATCAACACAACGGCCAGAGCTTCTGCGTGAAGTACTTGCCCGCTGAATCGGATTCGCGGGTGTTCGGCGGTAATTCGAACTGGCGCGGGCCGGTGTGGATGCCCGTCAACTATCTGCTGATCGAGTCGCTATATGAATTCCATCGATATTACGGTGACGACTTTCGCGTCGAGTACCCGACGGGCTCGGGCAACCAGCTTTCATTGTCCGAAATCGCCGACGCGCTCGCGCAACGCACCACGACGCTCTTCCTGAAGAACAAGAACAACGAGCGGCCTGTGATGGCTGCGTATCCCCTGTTGCAGGCGGACCCGCGCTCGCAGGATCTCGTGCTCTTTCATGAATACTTTCACGGCGATAACGGACGCGGCGTGGGCGCGTCGCATCAGACGGGATGGTCGGGTCTCGTCGCGTTGCTGTTGCAGCCGCGCGAACCTGCAAGCTCGGGCTTCGTGCCTGAGACGGGCGAGGCACAGGACGCCGAAGTGGCGGCTTCCGTGAAATAGACCGCGCTGCCCGCAGCTCATGCAGCGGTTCGATTGAACTGTGCGGCATGGCGGCGGGTCTTTCAGATATCGCCACTCGTATGGCTCATTGATGGAAAGACTGCCATGTCCAATGACGCAAACGACGCTTCATCGACTGCCTCGTCAGCAAGCTGCAAGATCGGCGTAGGGCCGCACGCCGCCGCCGCGGGTCCCGCAGGCAAGCGGCCTGCGCCGCCGTGCACGCTGGTCATATTCGGCGCGGGCGGCGATCTGACTAAACGTCTGTTGACGCCGTCGCTGTACAACCTGACCATCGATGGCCTGCTCGACGACGCCATGCAGATCATCGGCGTCAATCACGGCGAGCGCGAAACAAAAGAGTGGCTCGACGATCTCGGCCACTCGCTGCAGCAGTTCGCCGCCGACAAGGCTAGCGAAGCGCATACCGGCAAGGTCGACGAGAAAGCCTGGAAGTGGCTATCGTCGCGCATGGAGTACATGGCGGGCGAATTCGAAACCGACGATGTGTTCGAAGCGCTCAAGCAGCGTATCGAGAGAACGCCGCACGGCAACGCGATCTTCTACCTCGCGGTGGGCGCGCGCTTTTTCAGGCCGATCGTCGAACGTCTGGGCAAGCATGGCTTGCTGAAAGAAGACCCGCAACGCAAGGGAAGCTTCCGGCGTCTCGTGATCGAAAAGCCGTTCGGCACGGACCTCGCGTCCGCGCGGGATCTCAATGCGCACATTCTGGGTTTCGCGAACGAATCGCAGGTCTATCGCATCGATCACTTTCTCGGCAAGGACACCGTGCAAAGCATCCTTGCCGTGCGCTTCGCGAACGCGATGTTCGAGCCGGTGTGGCGGCGCGAGTACATCGACAGCGTGCAGATCACGGCGGCCGAGACGCTGGGCGTCGAAGGGCGCGGCAAGTTCTACGAGCAGACGGGCGCATTCCGCGACATGCTGCCGAACCATCTGTTCCAGTTGCTCGCAATGGTCGCGCTGGAGCCACCCAATTCATTCGATGCAGAGGCCGTGCGCGACAAGAAAGCCGAACTGTTCTCCGCCATCGAGCCGCTGAAGCGGGACGACGTCGTCTTCGGCCAGTACGAAAAGGGCGATGCGGGCATCGCGTATCGCGACGAACCCGACGTCGCGCGCGACAGCACCACGGAAACGTACGCGGCCGCACGCGTATTCATCGACAACTGGCGCTGGGCGGGCGTGCCGTTCTATCTGCGCACGGGCAAGCGCATGGCCGCGCGCCGCACCGAGATCGCCGTGCAGTTGAAGCGCGTGCCGTTTCTGATGTTCCGCGACACGCCCGTCGAAGCGCTGACGCCGAACGTATTCACGCTGCGCATCGATCCCGCGCACGGCACGCGCTTCGACTTCAACGTGAAGGTGCCCGGACCGGCGATGCAGATCGGTGCGGTGCGCTCGGCGTTCAACTACAACGACTTCTTCGACGAACGCGCGAATGTCGGCTATGAGACGCTGCTCTACGACTGCATGCTCGGCGACGAGACGCTGTTCCAGCGTGCCGACAGCATCGAGTCGGGCTGGTGCGCGGTCGATCATGTGCTGCACCCTGAAGGCGGTGCGCTGCCCGTGCATGGCTATGCGGCGGGCAGCAGCGGGCCGGCGCAAGCCGATGAACTGCTCGCGCGCGATGGCCGCGCGTGGCGTTCATTGCAGAGCAAAGAGTAATCCTGTCTGGACCTGTCCAGATCTGTCACAACGACAAACGAAAGGGGGACGATTTGACTAAAGCTAAAGTACAGACGCGCCGCAACACCAAAAGCGACGGTGAACGGATACTCGCCATCGACGTCGGCGGCACGGGGTTGAAGGCGGCCGTGATCGACGCGGGCGGCGACATGAAAAGCGAACGCGTGCGCGTCGCGACGCCGCATCCTTGCACGCCTGAGCAACTCGTCGATACGCTCGCGACGCTCGTGCAGCCGCTCGTCGATGCGCAGCATCCAACTTTGATGTCGATCGGCTTTCCAGGCGTCGTGCGTGACAACCATGTGCTGACGGCACCGAATATCGGCGATGCGAACTGGCGCGGCTTCGCGCTCGCGGAACAACTGGCAGTGCGCGTGGGCGGCTTGCCCGTGCGCATGATCAACGACGCCGAGATGCAGGGGTTCGCGGCGATCGAAGGGCATGGCATCGAATTCGTGCTGACGCTGGGGACGGGCGCGGGCACCGCGCTCTTTCGCGACGGCGAGTTGATGCCGCATCTCGAACTCGCGCATCATCCCGTCAGCAAGGACCGCACGTATGACGAGTACATCGGCAATGCGGCGCGCGAGAAGGTGGGCAACAAACGCTGGAACCGGCGTGTGGAGAAGGTGATCGCGATCCTCGCTTCGCTCGTCAACTACGACAAGCTGTGGATCGGTGGCGGCAATGCGGAGCGTCTGACGTTCGAGTTGCCGTCGAATGCGGCCGTCGTATCGAACGCGGCGGGCATCGAAGGCGGCGCGAGGCTCTGGCGTCCGAAGTCGGTGCGGGAGACGCGGCAGTTGCCGGAAGCGAACCAGAGCTCGGGCGTGTTCCGTTGAAAGAGCGGGCGGGGCGAACAACTGAGTTGAATTTTCTGCCGAAATCTGCCCTAACCTATCCTTATGGAAAAGAGGCTTGTGAAGATTGGCGAAGCGGCAACGATGCTCGGCGTCGCGGTCTCCACCCTGCGTAAATGGGAGGAGACCGGCGAACTACTGCCTGCACGTAAGACGGCTGGCGGCACGCGCTATTACGCCGTGTCGGACCTGCTCGGCATCGGCAACGAGGACGCGCCGACAGTCTGCTACGCCCGTGTTTCTTCGCACGACCAGAAGGACGACCTTGAGCGTCAGCACGCGATGCTGGAAAGCTACTGCGCGGCTAGAGGCTGGCGCTGCGAAGTCATTAAAGACCTTGGCAGTGGCATGAACTACCACAAGAAAGGTCTCAGTCGTCTGCTCGAAATGATTCTGCGCAAGCAGATGAAGCGGCTCGTAATCACGCACAAAGACCGCCTCCTGCGCTTCGGCTCCGAGTTGGTGTTCGCCATGTGCGCGGCGCAGAACATCGAAATCGTCATCATTCACAAGGGTGAGCAACCTTCGTTCGAGGAAGAACTCGCGAAAGACGTGCTCGAAATCATTATGGTGTTCTCCGCGCGGCTGTACGGCTCACGTAGCAAAAAGAACAGGCAGCTTATCGACGCGCTGACGGAAGCTGCCAGGTGATTGTCCGCGTCCACAAAATCCGCCTGGACCCGACCACAGAGCAAGCGAAGTATTTCGCTCGCGCGTGCGGCGTGGCTCGCTTCGCCTATAACTGGGCGTTGGCGGAATGGACGCGCCAGCACAAGGAAGGTGGCAAGCCGAACGAGGCCGCGCTTCGCAAGCAATTGAACTCCATCAAGGCCGTCGAATTCCCGTGGATGGCAGAGGTAACGAAGTGCGCGCCGCAGGTCGCAATCAAGAATGTCGGGCTCGCGTTCAACCACTTCTTTCGTCGCGTGAAGCTCGGCAAAAAGCCTGGATATCCGCGCTTTAAGCGCAAGGGCATCCGCGATTCATTCCGCGCCGATAATGGCCCCGTGAATGCGTCCAGCCATGCCGTGCAGGTAGTCGGAAGGACCGTGAAGCTTCCGCGCTGCGGCGTTGTTCGCATGCGTGAGGAATTGCGCTTCGCTGGGCGCGTGCTGGGCGCGAGCGTGAGCCGCATGGCCGATGGTTGGTATATGGCTCTGTCGGTGGAGACAGAGGAGCGCCTGAAGGCCGCAGAGGACCGTGGCGCTGTCGGCGTTGATCTTGGCATAAAGGCGCTGGCGACATTCAGCGACGGCGGCGGCGCTCCTGCGTTGAAGCCGCACCGCGCCGAGCACAAGCGCATCGTGCGCCTGTCGCGCTCGCTGTCGCGCAAACAGAAGGGAAGTGCAAACCGGGCCAAAGCGAAAGCCAAGCTCGCGCGGCTGCACCTGCGTATAGCGAACGTCCGTAAGGATGCTGTGCACAAACTGACGACGAATCTCGCAACGAACTACTCGACTATCGGTATCGAGGACCTGAACGTATCGGGCATGCTGAAGAACGGCAAGCTCGCACGCGCCATCGCCGATGCAGGGTTCTTCGAGTTTCGTCGTCAACTCGAATACAAGGCCGCCATGACCGGCGCACAGGTGATTGTGGTGGACCGCTTCTATCCAAGCGGCAAGACGTGCTCGGCATGCGGCGCAATCCATGCAATCACCTTGGGTGAGCGCGTCATCGAATGCGGCTGCGGGCTAAAGATGGACCGCGATTTGAACGCGGCCATCAACATTCGGCGCCAAGCTCTGGCGCAGCAGTCTGTGGAGAGGAAGGCTCTGGCGGGTGCTTCGGCAACCGTGAAACCGGCCTCTGTGAAGCAGAAAAAGTCGCGTTTGCACAGCAATGTGCAGACTACTTAGAGCGGAATAAACGGGCATGGCCGTTCGTTTCCTCCGATGCGCTCATGACCGCGTGAGCGCATCCCTTTCGACGGAACCGTCCAATGAAAACTATCTCCAACACCCGGCTCGCAGCCATTGCGCTATGTATGGCGCTCTCGTCGGGCGTCACGCACGCCGTGGCGGCCGACGCTTTCGAAGTGACGTCGCCGGGCACGCCCGATGGCGGCACCATCGATTCGAGCCACGCAGCCAGCGCGAACAATTGCGGCGGCGGCAACCAGTCGCCCGCCGTGCATTGGCGCAACGCGCCATCGGGCACACGCAGCTTTGCGGTGACGCTCTTCGATCCCGATGGCGCCAAGGGCATTGGCGTGATCCATTGGGTGCTGTACGCGATACCCGCGTCGATGAACGCGATGCCGCATGGCGCTTCGGCGCCCGCAGGCAGCGTGAGCGGCATCAATCGAACGGGACAGCCAGGTTACTACGGACCTTGCCCGCCCATCGGCGACGTGCCGCATCACTATGTGTTGCAGGTCTACGCGCTCGATCTCGCGCCCGATGCGCTACCGCCCAATCTCAATCACGACGCATTTCTTGCGGCCGTCACGAATCACGTGCTGGCTGCTAGCAGCACCGTGCTGCGCTACGGACGCTAGCGCAGCATTAACGCTCAGCGTGGCGCATCGCCCCAACGGTATTCGACGGTCGCCTCGTCGAGCTGCTTCTTGATCTCGGGGTCGAGCACGAGATCGACAGCGGCGAGCGAGTCGTTCAACTGCTCGACACGGCTCGCGCCGATGATCGCCGACGTGATGGTGGGATTCGCGAGGACCCATGCAATCGCCATCTTCGTCATCGGTTCGCCCGTTTTCGCGTTGATCTCGCGCAGCGTCTCGATGGTCTTGAATTCGCGTTCGTGCCAGTAGCGCTCCGAGTACATCTCACCTGCCTTGCCGACCGTCTCCGTGAAGCGTCCGTCCGCGGGCTTAGCGTCGTGTCGATGCTTGCCCGTCAGCAGGCCGCCCGCGAGCGGGTTATAGGGAATCACGGCCAGGCCTTCTTCGTCGGCGAGCGGCAGCAGTTCGCGTTCGATCTGCCGGAACAGCAGGTTGTAGCGCGGCTGTACCGATACGAAGCGCGCGGTACGCAGCACGTCCGAGCGTCCGAGCATGCGCGCGAGCCGGTACGCCAAATAGTTCGAGACGCCGATATAGCGCGCCTTGCCCGAGCGCACAATTACGTCGAGCGCTTCGAGTGTTTCGTCGAGCGGCGTGTCGCGGTCATCGGAATGCAGCTGGTACAGATCGACGTAATCGGTGTTCAGGCGACGCAGTGAATCGTCGATGGCGTCTAGCAAATGCTTGCGCGACGCGCCCTGATTCCACGCATGCGGACCGACCTTGCCGACGGCTTTGGTCGCGAGAATGAAGCGGTCGCGTTTGCCCTTGAGCCAGCGCCCGATGATTTCCTCGGTGCGTCCCGCAAGATTTTCGCCACCGCCTAGCGGATAGACATCGGCCGTATCGATGAAATTCACACCGGCGTCTGTCGCCTTGTCGAGAATGCCATGCGATACGTCTTCTTCGGTTTGCAAACCGAACGTCATCGTACCGAGACACAAACGCGAGACAGTAAGACCAGTATGGCCGAATTTGCGGTATTGCATGATCGACTCCGCGAGAAGGAAACTATAAGAGGTTGAGTGCAGCGGGATGGAAATGCAGAAGAGAGAGCATAGCGGCTATTACGAATCTGCGTCGCGGCTTTGCCGTCAAGCATTCATTGCGCTGACACCGTATTGCGCTTTGCTGGAAAACTTTTCAGATGCGTAAGGTCTAAACGGCTTTGTCGCCGGGTCGAGGTTTCATATCCGGGAGGTTGATCGGGATGGGCGTCAAACCTCCCCGTTCACGGGGAGGAAGGATAGCGCGGACGCCGCAGGCGTCCTTCTGCGGCCTTAGCGCGGAGTCTGCTGTTGCTCGATGTACTGGCGCACGACCGCGATAGTAGCGCCGCCACACGAGCCCGCAAAATAGGATGGCGACCAAAGCGCGCCGCCCCACAGCTTGCGCCGGATGGTCGGGTAGTTCTTCTGCCGAATCATCCGGCCCGAAACACCCTTCAGGCTATTTACGAGCGCCGACACTGCGACCTTCGGTGGATAGTTCACGAGTAGATGCACATAGTCTTCTTGGCCATCGAACTCCACCAACTCGGCTTCAAACTCCCGGCATACGTTCGCGAAGATCACGCGCAGGTCGTCAATGATCTGCTTCGTGAATACTCCACGTCGGTATTTCGTTACGATGACCAAGTGCGCGTGCATGAGGAAGACGCAGTGCCTTCCGTGCCTCATGTCCGAGTCTTTTATGCGTGGACGGCCCACCTTTACCCCTTGCGTAGTTTCACAGACAACAGTATGTTGCGCGGCATGGAACTCCTTCAAGCCTTCAAATTCGAACTCATGCCGACCGGCGAGCAGGCGCGCAAGATGCGCCAGTTCGCAGGCGCGCAAGATGCGCCAGTTCGCAGGCGCGTGCCGGTTCGTCTATAACAAGGCGCTGGCGTTCCAGAAGGAGAACCACGCAGCAGGACAGAAGTTCGTCGGCTACGTCGGCATGGCGAAACGCCTGACGGAATGGCGCAACTGCGCGGATACGCCGTGGCTGAAGGATGGCCCGGTACATACACAGCAGCACGCGCTAAAGCATCTCGAAGCGGCCTTCAAAAACTTCTTCGCTGGGCGCACGTCGTTCCCGCAGTTCAAGCGCAAAGGAATGGGCGACTCGTTCCTGTTCCCTGACAAGAATCAGATTGAGGTCGATACGGGCAACGGACGCATCAAGGTCCCGAAGCTGGGATGGCTGCGCTATCGAAAGAGCCGCGACGTGCTCGGCGAGGTCCGATCGGCTACCGTATCGCTGCGCGCGGGTAAGTGGTATGTGTCCATCCTGACGAAGCGCGAGGTAGAGCAGCCGGTTGCGCACGGCTCGGCAGTCGGTATCGACGTGGGCGTTGCCCGCTTCGCTACCATGTCGGACGGTTCGTATATCGCGCCGCTCGCGTCGTTCCGCGAGCACGAGAAGCGGCTTGCGAAGTATCAGCGCCGGATGGCCCGCAAGGTCAAAGGCAGTAGCAACTGGAAGAAAGCGAAGTCCCGCATTCAGCGCATCCACGCGCGTATCGCGGACGCTCGCGCTGATTTTCTCCACAAGGCATCGACGGCTATCAGCAAAAACCACGCGATGATCGCGGTCGAAGACCTGAAGATCAGCAACATGTCGAAGTCGGCCAAAGGCACGGCAAGCGCACCGGGACGCAATGTCCGCGCGAAGTCCGGCCTCAACAAGTCGATTCTCGACCAGGGCTGGGGCGAGTTCCGCCGCCAACTCGAATACAAGACGGCATGGCGCGGCGGATATTTCGTCGCGGTAGACCCGAAGAACACGAGCCGCACGTGCCCGTGTTGCGGTCATGTGTCGAAGGAAAATCGAAAGACGCAAGCTCTGTTCAAGTGCGTCGAGTGCGGACACGAAGTGAACGCCGATCACGTTGGCGCGCTCAATGTTCTAGCGGCAGGACATGCCGCGATTGCCTGTGGAGGGATGGCGCAGTCAGGCCGCCCGTCGAAGCAGGAACCCGCCGAAGGTGCTTGCGCACCCGTAGGATTCCCCGTCCTTTAGGACGGGGAGGATGTCAAACCGATGAGTGTCGAACAAGACGTTAGTCAGGAGATCGAGCACAACAGTTCTCATGCGCGCGCTGTCATTGCTGGCGCGGTGGTCGTCGCATTGGGTTTGCTGGTTGCGTGCGCCGTCGTCATCAGAAGGAAAAAGGGCAATGCGCGCGTGCCCGAGCCGGCAAAGAGCGTCGACGTGGACCGCTATGCGGGGCGCTGGTACGAGTTCGCGCGCTATGACAATCATTTCGAGCGAGGCCGCGATTTCGTCACGGCGGACTACGCGAAGCGCGACGACGGCTTGATCAGCGTGATCAACACGGGCCGCGAGGGCGGTGCGGATGGATTGCGCCGCATCGCGCGCGGCAAGGCGCGTGTGGTCCCCGAGTCGGACAACGCAAAGCTGAAAGTATCGTTCTTCGGGCCGTTCTATGTCGGCGACTACTGGGTGCTCGACCACGCCGACGACTATGACTGGTCGATCGTCGGCGAACCGAGCGGCACCTATCTGTGGATACTCACGCGTGAAGCGAAGCCCGCAGTCGAACTGCAACGCGCGCTGCTGGAACGCGTTCGCGCCTTAGGCTATGACCTGTCGATGCTGCGCCGGACGCAGCAGTAAAGATCTTTTGAAAATTTTTCTAGCCGCCTTTCCTTTTGTGAAATCCCGCATCGCATATCCGTCATTTCCAGTGACGCATGGTGGCTTTGCGCGGTAACTCTTCCCTTTTATCCATGAGCTTTTGCGCAATTGCTGCCGCATTTTCGTGTCGGCATGAATTTCGCATTGACGGACGCATTGCAATTCCGCGTCGCTCTGCGCAGACCGATGCGGCTTCTCAAACCGGAGTGTGACTGCCCACGTAAAGAGTCGAGCGAAACAACCGTGGCTGTCGCACCTTATTGCGTCAAATGCCATGGATACCAACGGTACACTCACAACCATTCGAAGCGGCGCGCATCAGATCACCGACCATCGCGACGACATCTTCTTTGCCGCCGTATCGACGACTCGCATGCCGATGGTCGTCACCGATCCGAACCTGCCCGACAACCCCGTGATCTTCGCGAACCATGCGTTTCTGCGCATGACAGGCTATGAGCTGCCGGAGATCATCGGCACCAACTGCCGCTTTCTGCAAGGGCCGGAGACGGATCGCGCCACCATCGACGAAGTGCGGGACGCCGTCGCGCATCGCCGCGAGATCGCGACGGAGGTTCTCAACTATCGCAAGGACGGTTCGACATTCTGGAACGCGCTCTTCATTTCGCCCATCTTCAACGAGCAAGGCGAACTGGTGTATTTCTTCGGCTCGCAACTGGACGTGAGCCGTCGCCGCGACGCAGAGGACGCGCTGCATCAGGCGCAGAAGATGGAGGCGCTCGGGCAGTTGACGGGCGGCATTGCGCACGACTTCAACAACCTGCTGCAGGTGATGGCGGGTTATGTGGATGTGCTGCAAATGGGCATCGAAAGTAATGCGCAAGGCCCGGTGATGGCACAAAGCCTCGATCGCATACGCGGCGCGGTCGCCAAAGCCACGACGCTGACGCAACAGCTGCTCGCGTTCGCGCGCAAGCAGAAGCTCGTGGGGCGCCCAGTCAATCTGAATACACTGGCGGACAGCATGGTCGAACTCGCGCGGCGCACGCTTGGCGAGAACGTTTCGTTGAAAACCGAATATGAGGATGGTCTCGGCAATTGCCGTGTCGATTCGACCCAGCTCGAAGTCGCATTGCTCAACGTGCTGCTCAATGCGCGCGACGCGCTTGCAAACAAGCGCGACGGTGTCGTGACAGTGCGCACGGAGACGGTCGAACTGGAGCAGCAAGCGATGGTCGGCTTCGCCGACCTGCGGACCGGCCGCTACGTGAGCATTGCGATCTCCGACAACGGCTGCGGCATCCCGCCTGAGATTCTCGACAGGGTGATGGACCCGTTCTTCACGACGAAGGACGAAGGCAAGGGCACGGGCCTCGGGTTGTCGATGGTATATGGCTTCGCGAAGCAGTCGGGCGGAGCAGTGAATCTGTATTCGGAACCCGGCGTCGGCACCACGTTGCGGCTTTATTTCCCGGCTGTGGAAGGCAGTGCGCAGCGTCGTCCGTCCGCACCGAAGGCAATCGAAAAGGCGGGCAACGAAACGATTCTGATCGTCGACGACCGCGTCGAAGTGGCGGAAGTCGCGCAGGCGATGCTCGAGCAGATCGGCTATCGCACGCGCGTCGTGCTGAACACGAAAGAGGCGATGGAGATGTTGCAGGACGGCACGACTGTCGACCTGCTGTTCACCGACCTCATCATGCCGGGCAACATGAACGGCGTGATGCTCGCGCGCGAGGCGCGGCGCCTGCAACCGAAGATCAAGGTGTTGCTGACGACAGGCTATGCCGATGCGTCGCTCGAGCGGACCGATGCGAACGGCAGCGAGTTCGACATGATTCACAAGCCGTATCGGCGTGTGGAACTGGCGCGCAAGGTGCGCATCGTGCTGAACGGGCCGACAGGTGTCGGTTAGCTTTCAGTCAGGGCAATTACGCATGCATTTGAGTCAACTGGGCAGGGCGTAATCGTTTCATTTACGGCAGGCTGCGGATAGAATTTGTACCCGGTTCCGTTCAACCTTCGGCGGATCGCGCGGTGCTAAAGGAGTATCGCGTGTTCGCGTTTAATCCGGATCTCGAATGCTGCGACCATCAATGCCACATAACGAAAGCGAACGCGTGGAGACGTTGCGTTCGCTTCACATACTCGATACACCGCCGGAAGAACGGTTCGACCGTCTCACGCGCCTCGCGCGACGCCTGTTCGGCGTGCCCATTGCGGCCGTTACACTGGTCGACAGCCATCGCCAGTGGTTCAAGTCGCATCCCGGCATCGATGCTTCGGAAACATCGCGCGATGTATCGTTCTGCGGCCATACGATTCTCGACGATGAACTGTTCCTCGTGAACGACGCGTTGCTCGATGTGCGCTTTGCCGACAATCCGCTTGTTACGGGCGATCCGAATATCCGCTTCTACGCGGGCTATCCGCTCACCGTCGACAACGGCAGCCGGCTCGGCACGCTATGTCTGATCGACGTGAAGCCACGCGCATTGGACGACGAAGAGCGCGTGCTGTTGCGCGATCTTGCGCGCATGGCCGAGCAGGAAATCTCCGCCGTGCAGCTCGCGACCACGGATGAGCTGACAGGCCTGTCGAACCGACGCGGCTTCGAGGCGCTCGCGCAGCATGCAATCAGGCTCTGCAAGCGCGCACAAAAGCCGGCGTCGCTGCTGTTCTTCGATCTGAATGGCTTCAAGAATATCAACGACGTGTACGGCCACGCGGAAGGCGACCGCGCGTTGATTGCATTTGCAAAGGTATTGCAAACGGCATTACGCGACAGCGATGTGATCGGACGGTTAGGCGGCGACGAGTTCGTCGTGTTGTTGGGCGACTCGGACGAAGAAGGGACGACGCAGACCATCGCGCGTCTCAGACATCAACTGGATGTCCACAACCAGTCCGCGCAAACGCCTTATCAATTGCATTGCAGCGTGGGCACGGCGACGTATGAGCCGGAGAGTCCGCAGAGTATCGACGACCTGCTCGCGCAAGCCGACGGCGCGATGTACGCGAACAAGCGCTCGCAACGCTGAAGTCTGGACGGCTGCGCAAACGTTTAGCGTAGCCGCTTCTGTGGTATCAACGCGCTGTCAGCGATTTTTCCAGCGCCCAACGTTCCTCGCGTTCGAGCCGCAGCAGCGCATGCTCGAACATCGCGCGAGCACGGCCCGAGATGTTCGCCAGATAGACATGCAGCAGCGCATCGGCGGGCGTGCGCGACGCGCAGCTCACGCTGTACTGCTCGAATGCGCTCAACTGCATGATGATGCTTGCGAGATGCTTCGGGCATTCGCACGCGACGGTGGTCGACGCATGGGCCATCGCCATCAAGGTTTCGTCGGAGTAGTGCCGCTGCGGCGCGGGCTCGCGCATGTCAGGCTGCGTCGCCGCTTGCCCCGTCTTGCGCTGGATGTCACTCATCATCTGCGCGATCGATGCCTGATCGAGCGGCTCGCGTATCGTGCGCACGCCGACGCGTTCCAGCAGATTGATCGTGTTGGCGGCAGCAAACGAATACACCACGACGATGTTCTCCGCGTGAGTCGACGCGCTCAACGCGAGCACGCGCTCGACATCGTCCGCATGCAGCGACGGCAGATGAATGATCAGCACATCGGTGGGCTGGTTCATGCGTTCGGTGAACGCAGCCGTCATGTTCTCGAAGACTTTCGGCTCACTCGCGAGCTCGGCCTGCATCGCGCGCAGATGCTGGCGAATGGTCTGCGCGAGCGCCGTGCCGACGATGCGCAGCCGCAAGCCCGGCCGTCCTTCCGCGAGCGGCGAAACAGGGGTCTTGTCGACATGCATGAACGCGAGCCGTTCGAGTTCGCCCGTCTGCAAGGTGGCGATCGAGCCGATCGAGTAGCCACGATCGACGAGCCCCTTGATCATCGCGACGCGCCGCACGTCGGCTTCGCTGTACAGGCGATGCCCCGATTGCGTGGTGGGCGGCGCAACAACGCCATAGCGGCGCTCCCAGATACGCAGCGTGCCGACGGGCAGATTCGCCATGCGAGCGACGGCCCCGATGCGATAGCGCGGCACGGCTTCTGGATCATCCACTGTGTTGTTCATGAATCGAAAACCCTTGGGGAAGTCGATTCGAGTCTAACAAGCGCGACGATGATTTGAACCGGATTTTTTTATTCAATGATGGCGCAAAGCCGCATAAACAGACGCTCTGCGCAATACAAGCCTTTGGCGCGCAAGCCTTTGCGGGTTCTTGTCCCCGTTCTGTCCCGCCAATGCACCACGCGACGCAAAAAGGCGTTTGTACTGATTTTGACCAGGATCGAGTGATGCGAGACCTGTCATGCCTGATCGTGTGATGTATGAGGAAAGCCTCAGCTTCGTTGCAGGTATAGGTCAGCGTTTGCTTGTGGAGCCGCGCACGATCAGCTGCGGCGCGGACGTCACGCACACGCGCGGCGCTTTCTGGTGCGCGCCATGCTTGCCGGCGGGCCGCTCGATCAGCTCGCGCAGCAACGACACGGCGAGCTCCGCGGCTTCGACGGTCGGCACGGCGACGGTTGTGAGGGGCGGACGAGATTGCTGTGCAAGCTGAATGTCCGTGATGCCGACCACGGAGAGATCGCGCGGCACGTCGCGCCCGAGATCGGCCGCCGCGTGAATCGTGCCGAGCGCGGGCAGGTCGTTCGTCGCGAAGATGGCCGTCAGCTTCGTGTCGTGCTCCAGCAGATCGCGCGCTGCGGCATAGCCGCCCTGCGTCGTATCGGGTGCGTAACGCACGTTTTTCGCGGGCACTTTGAGGCCAGCCTCGCGCATCGCATCGACGAAGCCCTCATAGCGCGACGCGTGAATACCCGAGGGCTTGCTGCCGACGACCGCACCGATGCGCGTGTGCCCAAGCTCGATCAGATGCTTCGCGGCAAGCTGGCCTGCGAGACGGAAATCGACGGCGACGCACGGCAGGCCGGGTGGATCGTCGGGACGTTCCCACATGCACAGCACCACGGGTGCGCCGCGCGCTTCCGTTTTGCGCAGATCGTCGAAGTCGAGATTGGCGTTCATCACCAGCACGCCTTCGGAGAGCGTGCCCGCAATCTGCTCCAGATACGCGCGGCCCGCTTGCGGGTCTTCATTGGTGTTGCAGATGATGACGAAGTGCCCGCTGGTGCGCGCCGCGCGCTCGACGGCCAGCGCAAACTCCGGGTAGAACGGGTTCGCGATGCTCGACACCATCAGCGCGATGGTCGGCGCGCGGCCTTCGGCGAGTGCGCGCGCCGCAAGATGCGGACGGTAGTTGAGCGCTTCGACGGCTTCGAGCACGCGCTGACGCGTCTGTTCGCCGACGCGCCCGCGATTGCGCAGCACATTCGAAACGGTGGCCGACGTGACGCCGGCGCGCCGCGCGACTTCGCTCAAAGTGGACATGTTTCGCAACGCTTATTCAATATGTGGGACTCGCGTTCATCATTTGCATTGGCTACGAAGGCGGGGCACCATGCGCAAAACGACAGAACGAATTATCGGAGACAGCCTTACGCGGCCAACAAATGGCCTTCAGAAAGGCCAGCGATCGCAATGCGGTCGTTTTTTCGGCCATTCAGATTAAGCGCTTAATCTCCGCTTCGGGCTGATTAAATCACGGAGTCGAAGCGATGGCGAGCATTTCGTTGAAGGGCGTGCAGAAAGCGTATGGAGACAACGCGCCCGTGATCCGCAACGTCGATCTGGAGATCGGCGAAAACGAGTTTTGTGTGTTCCTCGGTCCGTCGGGCTGCGGCAAGTCCACGCTGCTGCGCATGATCGCGGGTCTCGAAGACGTGACGGACGGCGATCTGTCGATCGGCGGTCGCATCGTCAACGATGTGCCCGCTGCCGAGCGCGGCGTCGCGATGGTGTTCCAGAGCTACGCGCTTTTTCCGCACATGAGCGTCTACGAGAACATGGCTTTTGGCCTCAAGCTCGCGAAGAAGCCGAAAGCGGAAATCGACAGCAAGGTGAAGGAAGCCGCGCGCATCCTGCAACTCGAAGCGCTGCTCGACCGCAAGCCGCGCGCATTGTCGGGCGGGCAGCGGCAGCGCGTCGCAATTGGCCGCGCGATCGTGCGCGAGCCAGGCGTGTTTCTGTTCGACGAACCCTTGTCTAATCTCGACGCGACGTTGCGCGGCCAGACGCGAATCGAAATTGCGCGCCTGCACAAACAGTTCGCGACCGCGAGCGTCGTCTACGTGACGCACGATCAGACGGAAGCGATGACGCTCGCTGACAAGATCGTGCTGCTGCATTCGGGCAAGGACACCGAGCGCTACGGCAGCATCGCGCAGATCGGCGCGCCGCTGGAGCTGTATCACCGGCCCAATAGTCGCTTTGTCGCGGGGTTCATCGGCTCGCCGCGCATGAACTTCCTGCCTGGCAGAGTCACGGCGATCGACGCGCAAGGCGTCGACGTCACGCTCGATCACACCAACGAAACCCTGCGCGTCGAAGTCGACGGCAGCACCTTGCAAGGCGGGCAGCCTGTCACGCTCGGCGTGCGCCCCGAGCATCTCGAACTCGTCACGGACGTTGCATCACGACGTGATGCAACGCTCGCACGCACCATTTCGCTGATCGAGCATCTCGGCGAGCACAGCTACGTGCATCTGGAGCAGCCAGGCGGCGCCGTGCTGATCGCGAAGGTGCCGGGCAACGCTCGCGTCGAACAAGGCGAGCGCGTGGTATTCGCCGCGCCCGCCCGCGCCTGCCATCTTTTCATCGAAGACGGATTCGCCGTGAAGGCACTTAACTCCGTCGAACACTACGCATAAATAAGGGACATGCTCATGCGCCTTGGAGTCTGTTATTACCCGGAGCACTGGCCGGAATCGATGTGGAAAGACGACGCGCGCCGTATGAAGGCGCTCGGCATCGAGCAGGTGCGAATCGCGGAATTTGCCTGGAGCCGTATCGAGCCGTCGCCGGGTGAATACGATTGGGCCTGGCTCGACCGTGCGATCGACGTGCTTGGTGAGGCCGGCTTGCAGGTCGTCATGTGCACGCCGACAGCGACGCCGCCGAAGTGGCTGATCGACCGTCATCCCGACATTCTGCCCGTGGGCGCGGATGGACGTCCGCGCGCATTCGGCTCGCGCCGTCATTACGATTTCTCGTCGCCGTCGTATTTCGAAGCGTCGCGCAAGATCTGCGAGGCTGTCGCGGAGCGTTACGGCAAGCATCCTGCCGTCGCGTACTGGCAGACGGATAACGAATTCGGTTGCCATAACACGGTGGTCAGCTATTCGCCTGCTGCCGTCGCGCGCTTTCGCGTGTGGCTCAAGGAGCGTTATCAGAACGTCGACGCCTTGAACCGCGCGTGGGGCACTGTGTTCTGGAGCATGGAGTACCGCAGCTTCGACGAAATCGACGCGCCCGTCGCGACCGTCACGGAAGCGCATCCTTCGCATCGGCTCGATTACCGGCGTTTCGCCTCCGATGAAGTCGCGCGCTACAACCGCATGCAGGTCGAGATCATTCGCGCGCATTCGCCGGGACGTCCCGTCGCGCACAACTTCATGCAGCTGTTCACCGAGTTCGATCACTACAAGGTCGCGCGCGATCTCGATGTGGCCACGTGGGACAGCTATCCGCTCGGCGCGCTCGAAGAGCAGTGGTACGCGCCGGAGGTCAAGGCCAAGTTCCTGCGCACCGGGCATCCCGACTTTGCTTCGTTCAACCATGACGTGTATCGCGGCATGTCGAAGCTGCCGTTCTGGGTGATGGAGCAGCAACCCGGTCCCGTGAACTGGGCGCACTGGAATCCCGCGCCGCTGCCGGGCATGGTGCGTCTGTGGAGCTGGGAAGCGTTCGCGCACGGCGCAGGCTGCGTGTCGTACTTCAGGTGGCGTCAGGCGCCGTTCGCGCAGGAGCAGATGCACGCAGGGCTGAACACGCCCGACAATCGCCTCGACATCGGCGGCAGCGAAGCGGAGCAGGTCGCGCACGAGATCGCAAAGGTGTCGGCGGCGGATGCCGATGCGAACGCGAATGTGCGCAGCAAGGTTGCGCTGATCTATGACTACGAAGCCAAATGGCTCTTTGAAATCCATCCGCAGGGCGCGGACTTTCATTACCCGCGCTTCGCTTTCGAGTATTACTCGGCGCTGCGTTCGCTGGGCTTCGACGTCGATGTGATTCCCGCCGATGCGCCGCTCGACGGCTACGCGATGATCGTCGTGCCGCCGTTGCCCGTCGTGCCTGGCGACTTCGCAGTGCGGCTCGCGGCATCGGGCGCGCAGATCGTGCTCGGACCGCGCACGGGTTCGAAGACGCCTGATTTGCAGATTCCCGCGAACCTGCCGCCGGGCGCACTCGCATCGCTGCTACCCATTCGCGTATGGCGCGTCGAATCGATGCGGCCGAACGTGACGGAGCCCGTGCAGGTGAACGACGCAGGCGATGGTCTGCGCGAAGGTCAGGCGCGCTACTGGCGCGACCTGATCGATGCCGCCGACGAGCGCAGCTTCGGCGTGCGCGCGCGTTTCGCCGACGGGCATCCCGCGTACGTGCAGCATGGCTCAGTGCATTACTTCGCGAGTCTGTTCGACGATCGCCTGACGGAATCGCTGTTTGCGCGTATCGCGACAGAAGCGGGTCTCACGCCGACACCGCTCGGCGACAGCGTGCGTATCAGCCGGCGCGGCAAGCTCACGTATGTATTCAACTATACGAACGCTCGACACGTGATCGAAGGCGTCGATGCATCGCGTTTCGTGATCGGCGCGCATGAAGTCGAGCCGCAAGGCGTCGCGGCCTATCGTACGGAAGGTACGGAAAGCACGGAATAACTTCGTAACGTAGCAGTGATCCCAGCAGGTTAGAACCAGGACACAAGGAGACAGGAAGATGACAGCAAGAAAATTCAACGCACGCACCGCCATTGCAGCCGCAGCTCTCGCGGTCGCCACAGCCGTTTCGCCTTTCGCGGCGACGACGGCTGAAGCGGGCACGATGACGATCAATATCGCGTTCAAAGGCGCAAGCCAGCGCGCGGTGTGGCAATCGGTAATCGATGACTTCAAGAAGGCGCATCCCGACATCGACGTGAAGGCGTCGTTCGTCGATGAGGAGGCGTACAAGGTGCAGTTGCCGGGCTGGCTGTCGACGGTCGCGCCCGATGTCGTCAACTGGCACAACGGCGAGCGCATGGCGTACTACGCGCGGCGCGGTCTCTTTGAAGACCTGAGCGGCGACTGGAAGAAGAACGGCTGGGACAGCATGTATGCATCGACGAAGGAATCGTCGACGTACAACGGCAAGCAGTATGCGGCGCCGACCGTGTACTACTCGTGGGGCCTGTTCTATCGCAAGGATCTGTTCCAGAAGGCTGGGATCGCGTCCGAGCCGAAGACGTGGGACCAGTTGATGGACGCGTGCAAGAAGCTCAAGGCGGCGGGCATCACGCCGTTCGCAGTGGGCGGCCGCGATGCGTGGACGCTGGCGGGCTGGTTCGATTATCTCGACCTGCGTATCAACGGCAATGCGTTCCACCAGAAGCTGATGGCAGGCGAAGTGCCGTACACCGATCCGCGCGTGAAGAAGGTCTACACGACGTGGAAGCAGTTGCTCGACGACAAGGATTTCATCGACAACTCGCTGTCGTACGATCTGGATGCGGCACAACCGTTCCTGTTCCAGGGCAAGGCCGCGATGATGCTGATGGGCACGTTCATCACGGGCGGTTTTCCGCCGAACGTGAAGCCGAACATGAGCTACTTCCAGTTCCCGATCATCGACTCGAACGTGCCGACGGCGGAAGATGGTCCCGTCGAATCGCTGCATATTCCGGCCAAGGCCAAGAACAAGGCTGACGCGCATACGTTCCTCGCGTTCGTCGAGACGCCGGAGCAGGGTGCGAAGCTCGCGACGGGTCTTGGCTCGCTGTCGGCGAACAGCAAGTCGCCTGAGCCGGAAGATCCCATTTCGAAGATCGGTTTCCAGATTCTGTCGAACACGAAGGGCGGCATTGCGCAGTTCTACGATCGCGACATGACGAAGGAAATGGCCGACGAAGGGATGAAGGGCATGCAGCAGTTCGTCGCCGATCCGACGAAGATCGATGCGATCCTTGCGCAGCTGGAGCAGACGCGCAAGCGCATCTACAAGAAGTAAGGATGTGAGGCAGTGGCGCCGGATGCGTATCGAGATGCGCGTCCGGCGCGAAGCAGCAATTTCGTTGCATGGAGAATCGTCGTGTCGCACTCCGTTACACGTCAGGACATCAACGGCACGCCGCCGTCGCAGCCGCAGGCGTCGCCAGCGCCGAGAGCCACGCGGAAAAAGCGTGGACCGTCGCCCACCGCGCGGCGGCAGCGCAAGGCCGCGCTGCTGTTTCTCGCGCCCGCGTGCTTCATGGTCGCGGTGTATGTGGTCTGGCCGATCCTGTCGTCGATATGGCTCAGCTTCTATAACTGGGACGGCATGACCGACAAGGTCTTCGTCGGTCTCGCGAACTACATCGAACTGTTTCAGGCGCCGACTTTCTATACCGCGCTGAAGAACAACGTCATCTGGCTCGTGCTGTTCCTGCTCGCGCCGCCGATGGGGCTCGCCGTCGCGCTCTATCTGAACCAGGCGGTGGCGGGCATACGCGTCGTGAAGTCGCTGTTCTTTGCGCCGTTCGTGTTGTCGGGCGTTGTGGTTGGATTGATTTTCTCGTGGTTCTACGATCCGACCTTTGGTCTCTTTGCAGTGATACTCGGCCACGGCGTGCCCGTGCTCGGCGACGCGCACTATGCGACATTCGGCATCATCTTCGCCGCGCTTTGGCCGCAGACCGCGTATTGCATGATTCTTTATCTGACGGGTCTGACATCGCTGAACAGCGAGCAGATCGAGGCCGCGCGCATGGAAGGCGCGAAGGGCTGGTCGATGCTGTGGCATGTGGTGCTGCCCCAGCTGCGGCCTGTCACGTTCATGGCGATCGTCGTCACGGTGATCGGCGCACTGCGCAGCTTCGATCTGATTTCGGTGATGACGGGCGGCGGGCCATTCGAAAGCTCGACCGTGCTCGCCTATTACATGTACGACCAGGCGATCAAGTATTACCGCATCGGCTATTCGGCGTCGATTGCCGTGGTGTTGTTCGCGATCATGCTCGTGTACATCGTCTATCACCTGCGCCGCATGCTGCGCAACGAACAGTAAGGAGCGGACGATATGTACCCGATGCCCGTTGCCAAATGGAAGCCGTTCAACCGGCAGTTGTACAAACTGACGTTGCCGATTGCGCTCCTGATCTGGCTACTGCCGATGATCGCCGTGCTCGTCACGTCGGTGCGTTCGACGGAAGAACTGAGCGAAGGTAATTACTGGGGCTGGCCGAAGCACATCGCGCTTATAGACAACTATCGCGAAGCGCTCACCACGTCGCCGATGCTGCATTACTTCTGGAACAGCGTGCTGATCACGGTGCCTGCCGTGGTCGGTTCGATTGCGCTCGCGGCGATGGCGGGTTTTGCACTGGCCATCTACAAGTTTCGCGGCAACACGACGCTCTTCGCGACCTTCGTCGCGGGTAACTTCGTGCCGATCCAGATTCTGATGATTCCCGTGCGCGATCTGTCGCTGAGCCTCGGTATCTTCAATACGCTCGGCGCGCTGATTCTCTTTCACGTGTCGTTTCAGACGGGGTTTTGTGCGCTCTTTCTGCGTAACTTCATCAAGCAGTTGCCGTATGAACTGGTCGAAGCGGCGCGTATCGAAGGGGCGGGTGAGTGGACGGTGTTCTTCCGCATCGTGCTGCCGCTGATTCGCCCCGCGCTTGCTGCGCTCGCCATTCTCGTTTTCACGTTCGTCTGGAACGATTACTTCTGGGCGCTGTGCCTCACCCAAGGCGATGACGCCGCGCCGATCACGGTTGGGGTCGCGGCGCTCAAAGGGCAATGGACGACGGCGTGGAATCTCGTGTCGGCCGGTTCGATTCTGGCTGCGCTGCCTTCCGTCGCGATGTTCTTTGCGATGCAGAAGCACTTTGTCGCGGGCCTGACGTTTGGCGCGACGAAAGGATAGCGCGGGATGATGCACTTTTTTGTTGTTGTCTCCGGGTAGAAGGTTGCCCGCGCAAGCGGGCTTTTTTCTACGTGCGACGGTCGCGCTTGTTATTGGCCCGGTGGAACAGCAGTATGGACACCCGCGAGCGGCGACCCATAGCCGCCCGACTGCGCATTGTTCGGCGTGCCAGTGACGAGTTGCGCGCGCGGATCAGTGGGGTTCAGATTCATTTCGCCGGCTTGCTGGTTGCCGTGCGTCGGATATTCGCTGCCGCGCGGCGCGTTGGGCATCAGGCGCGTACTGTTGACGGGCGCGTTCACGTCATCGTAGGTGGAAAGCCCTTGCGCATTCGATAGCGCGGCGCCGACAGACAGCACGAGAGCGGTGGTCAACTGAAGCGAAACAATGATCTTGCGCACGATGCACTCCTTGCTCGAAGAATGGCGTGTTCGCCATGAATTGACGAACTACGACGCGGTCCTCTTTATTCCCTTTTAACTATTGGACATCGCATTCGCGAGTTCAAGGCGTGACGTGCGTGGACGGCGGCGCGTGCGCATTGCGTCGCGCTTTTGAAGCATTTCTTCGTTCGGCTCGGCCGCCGCTCAGGCTTTCTCGCCCGCAATATCGCCGACGGCGCGCCGCACCGCGCGCAGAATGTCGTTCGCGAGCTCCGGCTGCGCCTTCAATACCGCACGCGACGCCGCGATCGCGCCGATCAGCGTCGACGAAATCGCAATCGCCTTCTCGCGCGGGTCGCCCTTCACCTTGTGCGCGCGCAGGTGCTTTTCGAACACAGACGCCATCAACTCGAAACCTTCGCTGTAGCGCGCGCTGATCATCTCGTCCTGACGGCCCACCTCGCTCGCCGACGCCGCCATCGCGCAGCCGTTCGCGATATCGTCGCGTTTTTCTTCTGACAAATAGCTGTCGAGCAGTTCGCTCAGGCTCGGTGCATGGCCATCGCGCGTTCGGGTCATGCGTTCGTGGCCAATCTGCAGACCGTGCGCGAGCGCTTCCGCCGCGAGCGCTTCCTTCGACGGGAAGTGCGCGTAGAGCGCGCCATGGGTGAGCCCCGCCGCCTTGCCGATTTCGGCGACACCGACGCCGTCGATGCCGTGTGTCCTGAAGAGACGCGCGGCCGTTTCGACAAGGGCTGCGCGGTTTTGTGCCGCCTTTTCCTTGCTGACTTTCATCGCTTGATCCACCTTCCGCAACAAACGGTGAGAAAAACCGCTTGACACGTATTGATTGCGGTCACTATCATTAATTTAAGATTGCAGTTGCAATTATAAAGCGACTGCGGGCGGATGTCCGCCCCAACCTTAATTTCTGGAGAAATGCTCATGTCATTCGCAAACAAGACGGCACTCATCACAGGCGGCAACGGCGGCATCGGTTTCGCGGCGGCGCGCATCCTGATCGCGCAAGGCGCGCGCGTGGCGATCACGGGCCGCGACCAGAAGAAGCTCGACGAAGCGGCGGCCGAGCTGGGCCCGAACGCGCTTCCCATCCGCGCGGACCTCGACGATCCCGCGGCCATCAATGAAGTGATGAAAGTCATCGCGGACAAGTTCGGCAAGCTGGATATCGTGTTCGCGAATGCGGGCGTGAGCGGCGCGACGCCTGTCGGCAGTACGACGGCGGAGAAGTTTGAAGCGATCATGCGCACCAACGTGACGGCAGTGTTCCTCACCGTGCAGGCGGCCGTGCCGCTGATGGGCGACGGTGGTTCGATCGTGCTGAACGGCTCGGTGATGCGTCAGCTGGGCGCGCCGGGGTCGTCGGCGTATTCGGCATCGAAGGCGGCGATCTCCGGCATGGCACGCGTGCTCGCTTCGGAGCTCGTCACGCGCGGCATTCGCGTGAATACAGTCATTCCTGGCGGCACGCGCACGTCGATCTGGACGCGCGGCGACCGTGAAGGCGCAACGCTCGACGCGACGGAAACGGCGCTCTCGCCGATGATCCCGATGGGCCGTTTCGCACTGGCCGAAGAAGTGGCGCAGGCGGCTGTGTTCCTCGCATCGGATGCGGCGTCGGGGATGACGGCGGCAGAGATCGTCGTTGACGGCGGTAACACAGGAGCACCGATGGGCGCGCCGGCCTTCCGCCGATAAAAGATTTTGCGGTTTTAAAGGCTTCAAGGAAAAAGGGCGATGCACAGCGGTGCATCGCCCTTTGTTCTATTCGATGAGCGCGACGCGTCAGGACATCCCGGCGACGATAGCGGCGACGACCGACCCGAGCACCAGCACCGCGCCGATCGTGCGGCGCCTGTTCAACTGCGTCCACAGCAAGACGCCTGTCAGTGACAGCAGGATCACGCCGCCCGCAAACGTGTCGATCAGCAGCACCCAGCCGACGCTCAGGCCCACGCCCTTGTGCAGATTCGTCAGCGCCGCGAGGAACGTGTTGGCGCTGCGTTTGACGGTCACATAGTCGTTGCCGACCCAGTACTCCGCCTGTGTGTTTTCGCCAGGTGACGCGAAGCTCACCTGCCAGTGTTCCGGCTGAACGGCCTTGCGATCACCCCACGCGGCGGGATGCGACAGCTCCTTCTGCACACGGCCCGGTTTGCCTTGCACCTTCAGTTCCTGCTTGAGCCATTTGGCGAGATCGCGCGGCGATTCGGGCGCGGGCTGCGGCAGCTTCACCTGCAGGGACTCGACCTGCGGTTCGCCCGTCGAAACACGCAGCGGGCCGCCGCGATGATTCAGCAAAAAGCCGCTCGTACCCATCAGAAGACCGAGCGCCGCGCCCCACAGGCCGATCCAGCTATGCACCTTGCGCAGCCAGCGGATGAACGTGATGCGGCGCGACCCGGCGGGCGGCGCGCCGTTGCCGGCGCTTTTGCTTTGCCCATTGGCGCGCGCGGGGGAATCGATGACAACGGTTTCGGGTGTGTTCACGGGTCGCTCCAGGGGCAAGACAGCGTAGGGTTGCAACTGACCGCAACCGTCATCGAAATGGCTGGCGCACGCGTCGGGCCGTCGATGCTCGCGACGCGCGTGATGCTTCGTGACGGAATGACCATCGTCGGGGGGATGCGATGGCGTTTGCTGGCTGGCCGCTTTGCCCCTGGATTGGGCGCCGTAGTGGGCTGGCTTTGAGATCAGAAAAGGCTGCCTATGATTTCATGGCGTAATGAATGCCGCAATCATCGGGCGCGAATTACAACAGCGGCAATGTTTCGACAGATTACGTAAGAAATATGGAAGCTATTCCGCGGCCAGTACTCAACGCACGCCGAGCCGGTAGACGGTGGTGTGGCGATAACGTTCACCGGGCCGTAGCACGACCTGTTCGGCGTCCGGCATGTTGACCTGATTCGGAAACGCGCCTGTTTCGAGGCACAACGCCGCGTGCTTGCCGTACGTCTTGCCGTTGCGTCCTGCGACGCCCGCGAGAAAGTTGCCCGTATAGAACTGCAAGCCCTTCGCGTCCGTCGATACCGTCAGCTCGCGTCCGCTGGCGGGATCGTAGAGCGTGGCGGCCGTGCACGTCGCGGCAGTGCCGTCGCGCAGCACGTAGCAATGATCGAAGCCGCCTGCGCGCGCGAGTTGCGCATCCGGCCAGTCGAGACGCGCGCCAATCGGCGCACCCGCGCGAAAGTCGAATACGCTGCCTGCGACGTCTTTTCTTTCGATGGGGATCATCGTGTCGTCGATGGCGAAGAAGGCGTCCGCGTCGATCGCGATCACGTGGCCGCGAATGTCGGGCGCATCGGCGGACGCGTCGCCGGACAGATTGAAGTACGCGTGATTCGTGAGGCTGATGGGCGTGGGCGCATCGGCGGTTGCGTCGTAGTCGATCGTGAGCGCGCCGTCGTCGTCGAGCGCATAGCGCACGGTTGCCGCGACCGCGCCGGGAAAACCTGCGTCACCTTCGGGCGATTCGTGCGACAGCACCAGCGCGCCGTCCACTTCGCGCGCATGCCAAAGGGCCTTGTGAAATCCGTTGATACCACCGTGCAGCAGGTTGTCGCCGTCATTGCGATCAAGCTGATACACGACGCCGTCGAGCGTGAAGCGTGCCTGCGCGATGCGGTTCGCCCAGCGGCCGATGGTCGAGCCGAAGAACCAGCGGCTCGCCAGATAATCGGCGGGCGTGTCGTGGCCGAGCAGGACATCGGCGACGCGGCCCGCGCGGTCGGGCGCATGCCATGAGACGAGCGTCGCGCCGAGATCACTGATGGTGGCACGCATGCCGTGCGCGTTGCGCAGTGTGAACAGACGAATGTCGCCGAGGCCGGGTAACGTGCCCCAGCGATCGACCTGGACGCTGGATGAAAGAGATGTATCGGTGCTGTGCATGTCGGCGAAATTCATATCGTCGCGGATCAAACCAGATTAAGGCATTTATGCGGATGGCGCATTGTGAGCCGATTGCGCGGCTTGCATGCGTTCCTGATACTCGCGCGGCGTGCAGTCGAGTTCGCGGCGGAACACGGCGTACATGTATTGCAACGAAGTGAAGCCGCAGCGAATCGCGACTTCCGCGCTCGACATGTCCTGCTGGGCGAGCAGTTGCTTGGCGACATCGAGCTTGTGCTTGAGGATTTCCTGATGCACGGTGCAGCCGAGTTCGCGCCGGAAGTAATCTTCAAGTGACGAACGCGACACGCCGACGTAATCGGCGACCTGTTCTGTCTTGATACCCTGGCAGGCGTATTGCCGGATGTAGTGACGCGCGCGCATCACGTAAGGGCTCGCGAGCGGCTCGTGCTTCGTCGATTCGCATACGTTGATGCCGACGGGCGGCACGAGGATGCGACGGCCTGCGAAGCGCGCGCCGCCCAGCATCTGATGCAGAAGGTGCGCGGCCGTGCGGCCCATTTCCTCTGTGCCCTGAATCACTGATGAAAGCGGAATGCGGGTGAGCGAACGCGTTAGCGGATCGTTGTCGATGCCGATGATTGCGACCTGTTCGGGCACGGGGATGCCGCTGATCAGGCATGCCTGCAAGACCTGACGCGCGCGGGCGTCCGTTACCGCGATGATGCCGACGGGTTTGGGCAGGCTTTGTAGCCATTGGGTGAGTTGCACGCTGGCCTGGTGCCAGACGGGCGCGCTGGTCGGTAGGCCGCGGTGCACGTCGCCTTCCATGCCATCTGCTTTCAGCAGCGTGTTGAATGCGAGTTCGCGTTCTTGCGCCCAGCGGTTGGTCGGGGATTCGGGCAGGCTGTAGAGGGCGAAGCGTTGCAGGCCGGCGCCGATCAGGTGTTTATACGCGAGCGACATGAGTTGCATGTTGTCGGTCGCTATGTAGGGCAGGTTTGGTGGGTACTTCGATGCGTCTTCGTATGAGCCGCCTACGGCGACGAC
This sequence comes from Paraburkholderia sp. PGU19, assembly GCF_013426915.1. Lineage (GTDB taxonomy): Bacteria > Pseudomonadota > Gammaproteobacteria > Burkholderiales > Burkholderiaceae > Paraburkholderia. The sequence goes on along the minus strand of NZ_AP023179.1, from coordinate 2,995,720 downwards.
AGGTAAGGGCGAGTCGGCGAGCGCTTCGCAGACTGCGGGGTCATCGAAGTCGGCGATGAAGCCGTCGCCTTCGAAACGTTCTATGCCGTTTAGGCGCGCGCGGAAGTCCTCTTCAAGGAAGAGGTCCCAGGCGACTCGCGTTGAAAGCAGGTAGTTGCCGATGCCTGTGATGATTTCTCGGTCGTAGACTTTGTTTGCGTTGAAGAGCAGTGCAATTCGGTGCGTTCGCTGGGGCATTTGCTCTCCGAGCAGTGAGGGTTGGTTTTGCTTGCCTATCGGTTTGTGCTTTGTGTCGCCGTTCGATGTGCTTGTCTTTGCGCTGGTATCCGCGTTTTGGTTTTTGCCGTTCAAGCGTCGCCCCGCACAGGGGCGACGCTTGAAGCACGAAGACAAAACGCGGATGCCAGTGAAAACCCTGGCAAACCAAACCAAATCACACAACCAAACCCATCGCGCCAATTCTAGGCGCCCCATCCCCCTGCGCCAGCAACCACAAAGAATCACCACCCCCGCTGGCGAATTTCGCAATTGCCGCACAAACCAGCAAGCGTCAGCATGACATCACTTCATGCACAGCTCGATGCAACGTCGAGCCGACACTACGACATTCCAGGAGACGCGCATGTCCTACTTCGAACACTTGCCCGCCGTGCGCTACGAGGGCCCTCACACAGACAACCCGTTCGCCTATCGCCACTACGACAAGGACAAACTCGTGCTCGGCAAACGGATGGAAGATCATCTACGCCTCGCCGTCTGCTACTGGCATACCTTCGTATGGCCCGGCGCGGACATGTTCGGACCAGGCACGTTCGAGCGTCCATGGCATCGCTCGGGTGATGCGCTGGAAAAGGCGCACGCCAAGGCCGATCACGCGTTCGAACTGTTCCAGAAACTCGGCACCCCGTTCTACACATTCCATGACGCCGACGTAGCGCCCGAAGGCGACAGCATCAAAAGCTACGTGAACAACTTCAAGACGATGACGGACGTGCTCGCGCGCAAGCAGGAGCAGACGGGCGTCAGGCTCCTATGGGGCACGGCAAACCTCTTCTCGCATCCACGCTATGCGGCAGGCGCAGCAACCAACCCGAATCCCGATGTGTTCGCCTTCGCCGCAACCCAGGTATTGAACGCGCTGGAAGCAACGCAGCGCCTGAAAGGCGAGAACTACGTGCTGTGGGGCGGCCGCGAAGGCTACGAAACCTTGCTCAACACCGACCTGAAACGCGAGCGCGAGCAGCTTGGCCGCTTCATGAGCATGGTCGTCGAGCACAAGCACAAGTTGGGCTTCAAGGGCGCACTGCTGATCGAGCCGAAACCGCAAGAGCCGACCAAGCATCAATATGACTACGACGTCGCGACAGTCCACGGCTTTCTGACGCAATTCGGCTTGCAGGATGAAATCCGCGTGAACATCGAAGCAAATCACGCAACACTCGCCGGTCATTCGTTTCACCACGAAATCGCCAACGCATTCGCGCTCGGCATTTTCGGCAGCATCGACGCAAATCGCGGCGACGCGCAAAACGGCTGGGACACGGACCAGTTCCCAAATAGTGTGGAAGAACTCACGCTCGCGTTCTACGAGATCCTGCGCAACGGCGGCTTTAAGACGGGCGGCATGAACTTCGATGCAAAGGTCCGCCGCCAGAGTATCGATCCCGAAGACCTGGTGCACGGCCATATCGGCGCAATCGATGTGATCGCCGTCGCCCTGGAGCGCGCAGCTCATCTCGTCGAGAACGACACGTTGGGCGCGTTCAAGCAGCAGCGCTATGCGGGATGGGACAGCGATTTCGGCCGTAAGGTGCTGGCGGGCGGCTATTCGCTCGAATCGCTGGCAAGCGATGCAGTGCAGCGAAACATCGCGCCGCGTCATGTCAGCGGACAGCAGGAGCGTCTGGAGAACATCGTCAATCAGGCAATCTACTCAGCCGCTAAATAGGCAACGCAAAGGCACGAAAAAACGTTAGCAGCGCCGGTAGATTTCGCAATTGCTCCGCCGGCGCGCACGGCACACGCTGTCGTGCAAACAAAAATGGGGCAGTTTTCAAAATTGACGCTCGCGAACAGGTATTCGCAGCGCACCCTGAGGTTAAGACGGCGGTTCGACTCTCTCGCATTCGAAACTGCACGCAACCCTAAATGGAGTGAGACATGAAATCTGCAATGCGTCGTTCCGTATTGAGTTCCCTCGTTTGCGCCGCGATGGCCGCCGGCCTGACGATGATCGCGCCGCTCGCGCACGCGAGCAAGGATAAGCCCGAAATCGGCTTCTGTATCGACGACCTGCGCGTTGAGCGCTGGTCGCGCGATCGCGACTATTTCGTCGCCGCAGCAACCAAGCTCGGCGCGAAAGTCTCCGTGCAATCCGCCGACGCAAGCGAAGCGCGGCAAATCTCGCAGATCGAAAACCTGATCTCGCGCGGTGTCGACGTGATCGTGATCGTGCCGTTCAATTCGAAGACCCTGGGCAATGTCGTCGCCGAAGCGCACAAGGCAGGAATCAAGGTCGTGTCGTATGACCGGCTGATTCTCGATGCCGATGTCGATGCCTATATCTCGTTTGACAACGAGAAGGTCGGTGAACTCCAGGCGCAAGGCGTCTACAACGCGCAGCCCAAAGGCAACTACTTCCTGCTCGGCGGCGCACCGACCGACAACAACGCGAAGATGCTGCGCGAAGGGCAGTTGAAGGTGCTCAAGCCCGCCATCGATCGCGGCGACGTGAAGATCGTTGGCCAGCAGTGGGTGCCGGAATGGAGCGCGGCGACCGCGCTGCGCATCACGGAAGACGCACTGACCGCGAACAACAACAAGATCGATGCGATCGTCGCGTCGAACGACGGCACAGCAGGCGGCGCGATCCAGGCGCTCGCCGCGCAGAAGATGGCGGGCAAGGTGCCCGTGTCAGGTCAGGATGCGGACCTTGCGGCTGTGAAGCGCGTGATCGCGGGCACGCAGACGATGACCGTCTACAAACCGCTGAAGCTGATCGCAGGTGAGGCGGCCAAGCTCGCCGTCGATCTCGCGAAGGGCGACAAGCCCGCGTACAACGCGAAGTACGACAACGGCAAGAAGCAGGTCGATACGGTGCTTCTGCAACCCACGCTTCTTACCAAGAGCAACGTCGATGTCGTGATCAAGGACGGCTTCTATACGCAGGCGCAACTGGCTGGCAACTGATAGCGGGCGCGGGCACTTCTGATCGTCACAGACAGAAGCGCTCGCGCATCTTTCATCCATCCAGGACATTACGCATGGCACAAGCGCTTCTGGAGTTGCGCGGCATCGCCAAATCGTTTGCCGGGGTGAAGGCGCTCGACGGCATCGATCTCGTCGTCGCGCCCGGCGAATGCGTCGGACTGTGCGGCGAAAATGGCGCCGGCAAATCGACGCTGATGAAGATCGTCTCCGGCGTCTATCCACATGGCGAGTGGTCCGGCGAAATCCTCTGGGACGGCAAGCCGCTCGTCGCGCAGAACATCCGCGATACCGAACGCGCAGGCATCGTCATCATCCATCAGGAACTGATGCTGGTGCCGCAATTGTCGGTGGCCGAGAACATTTTCCTCGGCAACGAAATCACGCTGCCCGGCGGCCGCATGAATTACGCGGCGATGTATCAGCGCGCCGACGAACTCTTGCGCGAACTGAATATCGCAGGCATCAACGTCGCGCAGCCGGTGATGAACTATGGCGGCGGGCATCAGCAACTGATCGAAATCGCCAAGGCGCTCAACAAGCAGGCCCGACTGCTGATACTCGACGAGCCTTCGTCATCGTTGACGGCAGCGGAAACGAAGATCCTGCTCGATATCGTGCGCGATCTGAAAAAGCGCGGCGTGGCTTGCGTGTATATCTCGCACAAGCTCGATGAAGTGGAAGCCGTGTGCGACACGATCACCGTGATACGCGACGGCAAGCACGTCGCCACGCAGCCGATGAAGCAGCTCACCACCGATCGCATCATCGCGATGATGGTCGGGCGCGAGATCACGAATCTGTTTCCGCGCGAACCGCATGAGATCGGCGACGTGATCTTCGAGGCGCGCAACGTGACGTGCTATGACGTGACGAATACGAACCGCAAGCGCGTCGACGATGTGTCGTTTGCGTTGCGCAAGGGCGAAATTCTCGGCGTCGCGGGACTGGTCGGTGCGGGGCGCACGGAGTTGATGCAGGCGATCTTCGGCGCGTATCCGGGTGTGAGCGAGGCTGAAGTGTGGATGGACGGCAAGCGCCTGAAAATCCGCGCACCCGCCGATGCGATCACGGCAGGCATCGCAATGGTGCCGGAGGACCGCAAGCGTCACGGCATCGTGCCGCAGCTGGGCGTGGGTCATAACATCACGCTCGCCGTGTTGCAACGCTTCGCGAAAGGCGGGCGCATCGATACCGCATCCGAACTCGACACGATCAACTCGGAAATGAAGCGCCTGTCCGTGCGCGCAGCGTCGCCAATGCTGTCGATTGCGAGCCTTTCGGGCGGCAACCAGCAGAAGGCGGTGCTCACGCGCATGCTGCTCACGAATCCCTCCGTGCTGATTCTCGACGAGCCGACACGCGGCGTCGATGTCGGCGCGAAGTTCGAAATCTACAAGCTGATGTTCGCGCTCGCGAAGCGCGGCGTGTCGATCATCATGGTGTCGTCGGAATTGACGGAAGTGCTCGGCGTGAGCGATCGCGTGCTCGTGATCGGCGAAGGCGAGTTGCGCGGCGATTTTGTGAATGACGGTCTCACGCAGGAACATATTCTGACGGCCGCGATCGCGACGAACACGAAAGACGCGGACACGAAAGGCAAGGGCCCCACTCAACTGGCGAGCGTCGCATGACTCCTGATCTCACTTCTTCCGATAGCCACGCGAAACACGGCGCATCACTCGCATCGGGACAGCGTATCAAGCAGCTGTTCGCGCGCTACAAGCTGCTCGCGTTGCTGCTTGCCGTCGCCGTCATCTGGGTGTTCTTTTCGTTCCTCACGGAAGGCGCGTTCGTCACGCCGCGCAATCTGTCGAACCTGTTGCGGCAGATGTCGATCACGGGAATGCTCGCGTGCGGGATGGTGTTCGTCATCATCTCGGGCGAGATCGATCTGTCGGTCGGATCGCTGCTCGGGCTGCTCGGCGGCGTCGCGGCAATACTCAACGTCACCTATCACTGGCCGCTCGCGGCGACGCTGCCCGTCGTGATGCTGCTCGGCGTCGCGATCGGCCTTTTCAACGGCTGGTGGTCGACGTATCTGCGTGTGCCGTCGTTCATCGTCGGGTTGGGCGGCATGCTCGCGTATCGCGGCGTGCTGCTCGGCGTGACGGGCGGATCGACGATCGCGCCTGTGTCCGACGACTTCGTCTTCATCGGTCAGGGCTACTTGCCGCGCATTGCAGGCGACACGCTTGCTGTCGTGCTGTTCGTGCTGCTCGCCGCATTGACCGTGCGGCAGCGGCAGAAGCGCCAGCATTACAACCTGAGCGTCGTGCCGCTGTGGCAGGACGGCGTGAAGATCGTCGCTACGGGCCTGATCCTGCTTGCGTTCGTCGCGACGCTCAACCGTTATGGCGGTATTCCCGTGCCCGTATTGCTGTTGCTCGCGCTGCTCGGCATTTTCACGTACATCGCGACGCAAACCGTATTCGGCCGGCGTATCTACGCGGTCGGCTCGAATCTCGAAGCGACGCGCCTTTCGGGTGTCAACACGAACCGCGTGAAGCTCGCGATCTTCGCGCTGATGGGGCTGATGTGTGCATTCGGCGGCCTCATCAATACGGCGCGACTCGCGGCGGGCTCGCCGTCGGCGGGGTCGATGGGCGAACTCGATGCGATTGCGGCGTGCTTTATCGGCGGCACGTCGATGCGCGGTGGCTCAGGCACCGTATATGGCGCGCTGATCGGCGCGCTGGTGATGGCGAGCCTCGACAACGGCATGTCGATGCTCGACGTCGACTCGTACTGGCAGATGATCGTGAAGGGCGGCATTCTCGTGCTCGCGGTGTGGATCGACGTGATCTCGGGGTCCGACCGGCGCTAGCGCAGAGCGCACGGCCGTGGTGCGCTGCACCACGGCACAGCATCGGCGCGCTTCGTTGAGGCGCGCACAAGCGCCCTGAGAAGGGCGCTTTTTCATTGGCGGGACGTAGCGGCAACAGGCCTTGCGCGAAAAATCGAAGAATACGCGCACGCCCCGTCCAGCAAGCGATTGCGCGCTCCGCAAGCGCGCCCTCAAGTCCCTTTCGACATGCATGCATCGGCCGAAAACAGGCCGATGGCATACCTATTGCATTATTCGCCGCGTAGCCAATGGCGGCTTCAACGAAATCCAGTTTTTCAGGGACGCTCGCAATGCGAGCGGACCGATGGGGCAACGGCGTCCCGAAACGCAACGTGCGAGGAGCGTTCGATCCATGTGATCGGGCGGCGCGCGTGCGCTTCGGGACGCTTTTTTTTTGCGCAACCGAAAAGCGCGCATCGACGCGATCCAGCATGACGAACGAGCAGATCACCACACAACGCAGTGAAGTGTCCGGACAGACGATCGGCGAACTGATCAATCTGTCGGGCCGTCAGCGGATGCTTTCGCAACGCATCGTGCTGCATGTGTTGCTCGCGTCGCATGGCGATATGAATGCGCTCGCCATCACGCGCGAATGCCTCGCGACGTTTGCGGCGACGCATCGCGTGCTTGTGAACGGCAGTGATCATTTGCCCGGCGTGTTCTCGGCTGCGTTGCAGCAGCTCTATTACGGCACGCGCAAGGCGGATGAACGCGTGCGGCGCTTCATCGCGTTGACGGATGAAACGGTCGCGCGCGTCGAGGCGAATGACGACGCGACACGCGAGCATGTCGATGCCCTCGTCGCGCAGGCGACGCCGCTGCTCGAACTGCTGCAGGAAATCACGCTGGCCTATCAGAACGAGATGCGCGGTATCGAAGCGGCAACGCAGCGCCGTCAGGCCGCAATCGCGGAACAGCTATCGAGCATTTCGATGCAGGCGAACATTGTCGCGTTGAATGCGCGCATTTCGGCGGCGCGCGCGGGTTCGTACGGCCGCGAGTTCGCCGTCATCACGACGGTGCTCGCCGACATCATCAAGGAGATGGACACACTGATCTACAGCGTCGTCGATCGCGACACCGACGACGCATCGTCGCGGCACGGCGCGCCCCGCAAACCGGCGCATCACGTCGCGCAGTCTGCGCGGCCCCGCGCGACCGAACGTGCTTTCCCCTAGTTCTTTGCTCGACCCCACGCATCAGCCCTGTTTTCGTTCAATGAGAGAGAGACCCATGAGAAACCTGCTGAATTCGCTTGCGAGCGGTAACTGGCGCGCACTGCTTGCGTGCTTCCTCTACTTCGATACCGGCTTTACCGTCTGGGTGATGTTCGGGCCGCTCGCGCCGTTCATTCACAAGGACATCGCGATGTCGCCCGCGGAACTGGGCTTCCTCGTCGCGGTGCCCGTGCTCGGTGCGGCGATCCTGCGCGTGACGCTCGGCAATCTCTACCAGGCTTGCGACGGACGCCGCGTCGCGCTGATGGGCATCGCGCTGTCGGCGATTCCTTCCGTCGTGCTGCTGCTGATGCCGGGCGCGCCGTCGTACACGCTGCTGCTGATTCTCGGCGTGTTTCTCGGCGTCGGCGGGGCGAGCTTTGCCGTTGCGCTGCCGATGGCGGGCAGCAACTATCCGCCGAAAGTGCAGGGTCTGGTGCTGGGGCTCGCGGCTGCGGGCAATATCGGTGCGGTGCTCGACGGTTTCATGTTCCCCGCGCTCGCTGATCAGTTCGGCTGGGCGAAGGCCGCAGGCGCAGCGCTGCCGCTGCTGAGTCTTGCCGCTATCGCGCTGTTTTTCTGGGCGAAGGATCTTGGACAGAAGTCGGGCAGCGGCGTGCAGGCGATGCGCAGCTTCATCGTGACGCTGGTGGGTCTCGTCGCGCTCGTGGTCGCTGTGCATGCGGGCGTGTTCGGCGCGGGCAAGACGGGCGTGCTGCTGCTGCCCGTGCTCGGCGCACTGCTCGCGATTGCGGTGCTGCCGAAGCACTATCGCAGCGTGCTCGTCGAGGGCGATACGTGGGTGGTGATGCTGGTCTATAGCATTACGTTTGGTGGTTTCGTCGGCATGTCGTCGTATGTGACGACGCTGCTGATTTCGCTGTATCAGATGCCGCGTCTTGAAGCGGGGCTCTTCATGTCGCTGCTGGCTTGTATTGGTGCGCTGGTGCGTCCTGTCGGCGGTCTGGTCGCGGATCGTATTTCGGGTGTGCGTGCGCTGGTGATTCTGCTTGCCGCAATTTCGCTGTGCGACTTCCTGTTTGCGGCGTGGATGCCGCCGGCGTCGGCTGGCATTGCCTTGTTGATCGCGATGTATGTGTGCTTCGGGTTGGGCAACGGCGCGACGTTCCAACTGGTGCCGCAACGGTGGAAGGGCAAGACGGGGCTGATGTCGGGGATCGTTGGCGCGGCGGGCGGAATCGGCGGGTTCTATCTGCCTGTGATCATGGGCATCGCGAAGGAAGGCACGGGCAGCTATCAGATGGGCTTTGCGACGTTTGGCGTGCTGTCGGCTCTGGCGTTCGGCCTCGTGGTGCTGCACCGCGCGCGCTGGCTAGAGTGGGCGTTGCCGAAGGAGAGCCTTGTGGTGGTCGAGCCGATTCGCGCGGGGGTGAGTGTGGATAGCGGGGCGTGATGACGGTTTGCTGTAGTCACGCTTTTCCATGAATGATCGCCAGCGCATTGTGCGCTGGCGATTGTCATTTTGGGCCTCGTCAAGCGCGAGTTGTTTGTCTGATGAATAGGACATGCCGATCGCAAAGTGTGATTGTTTCCGAGAGCTTCAACGGACATCCCGTCGACATCATCCGTGCGCGTTACGGCGGGCTTGCCGGGAACACGTGACGTCGTTTCCTTCATTGCGACCTGCCTGATGCAAGCTGCGTCCGTTTGATTCGTAGCGCCCGGAATGTCGTCCCGCGCAGCGTTGCGCGACACGTGCGCGCTCCATTCTCAGTCGTGTCGACCTCGGCAGGCGTCGAACAACCCTCAACGACAAGGGAAGTTTGCAGAAGATGCGGAGCGCTCGTGCGCCGAACTTCCGGGCTCGGCCATGAACCGTACTTCGCGCAGGCAGGTGATCTCTCATGGTAACGTCGGATTCCTATCCCGCTACGGACATTCGGGCATTCTCTACCTGTTACAGGCAGGTCAACATGGCCAAACCATTAAACGATCGGCTTCGCGCGCATGTCTTCATTTCCGAATGACTGGTACAAGAAAAAGAAACGGAGACCATAAAAAATATCTTGCGGTTCGTAGTTCATGGGACGGGAGTCCAAGGCGATCACGCAGCGAAAAGGTTGCTGCAGCATCGCGGCGAACTCGCCGATTCCCGCCCCATATGAGTTGTTGCGAGGATTTGGCGGCGACTCCCCCGTCGCCGCCGCTTGCGCTCAAGGCAATGTGAGTTTGCGGGTGAATTCGGACGTCACGTTGGGACTCGTGGCCGTGCCGAATACCGGGTAGAAGGTCGCGGGCCCGCTAGCAGCCAGACCCATGTAATCGCCGAGGAAATGGCCACCCGCCACGGGAGCATCAAGCATGTTGAACGAGGCTGTGGTCAGCTTTTGTTCGGCGCCCCAGTTGGCGGGGTTCGTGCACGCAGTGGAGCAGAACACCGCGAAATAGTCGGTGCCCTCGAAGCCGGCAGGTGTGTTCGTGTCATTACGAAAGTCGTAGTAGGTCACCACGACGGTATTGCCGTCGCCCGACGCCACCACCGCAGGGATGAAAGCCTGCTGACGGCAGGGGTTCGTCGCGTTCGCCGGCGTCTTGTTGATCATCATTGGCGTCGACCAGGTGGCCCCGCCGTCATCCGACTCACTGAAAACGATCCCATCGATCGGGATCGACCCAGTGGGTGTGGTGCAGGTCGCGTTCGAAAAGCGATCGTCCTGCCAGGTGAGATAGATAGCCCCTGACTTTGGGTTCACAGCGACACTGTAGAGAATGGAAGCATCGCGTACCGGCTGACCGCTGTCCGGAGTTACCACTCCGACCACGCTGATATCGTGGGGGAATGTCGGCCCTGTCCAGTTCACGCCTTTATTTGCGGACTTTATATACCCGATGCTCAGACCCGACGGCGTGACATTGATCGCGGTGAAGAAATCGAGCAGCGTCCCGTCAGGCAACACCCGCACAATGTTGTCGATCGTTTGTGCGTTCGTGCCCGGCTGGTAAATGGGGGTGGCCGTACTCCATGTCACGCCGTTGTCGATGGATCGCGAGAAGAAACTCGGGCCGGTGAAATTAAACTTGAACAATGGGGCACCGCCCGCTGCTGACGCTGCAGCTTTACGCAATTTGCGCGCGATCAGGACACCATCGTTTTCCGCGAGCAACTGGGCGGCGTCCTTCGTTTGTGGGAACACGCTCAGCTGATCCCACACCGCATAGACGTATTTGTTCGCGGTCGGATCGGCGGTGAGGGAGTTCTTGTCATTGAGTACGTGCGGCGAGTTGTTGCGAATCAGCGTAACGGGCGGTTGCCACGTCGCGCCGTGGTCGACGGAGCGACTGACCAGCATCGCGCTATTGCGTGCGCCAAACGGAGTCGTCGGCTGCGCGGGGTCCAACACCAGCGAGAAAAAGAATGCCGTTCCGTCTTGCGCAAAGTCTACCCAGGGATCGGACGCGCGACGGAATTTGCCCCCGGTGCAGTCAGTAACGCCGGGCGGGATCGAATTGGTCCAGGTGCTGCCAGCGTCGTTGGAGACGACGCCGACGAGTCCGCGTGAGCCACCATTGTTCCAGCGGTCCTGCTGGTGGCCGACGAGGAGGCGAGACGGGTTGATCGGATCGGTCGCCACCCATGGCTCGATCGACGTGGCCGGAAAGAGGACACTCCCGAGCGCTGACTCCTGCGCATGCACCTGGTCTGCCGTGCATCCGCTGAATGGATCGCCTGCGGCCACCGTGACGAGCGGTCCTAACGTCTGCGCCTGAGAGCCTGGCCCGAACGCGCACGTGAGCGCGATGACACTGCCGGCTGCGATGCCTTGGGAAACAAAGCTGGATAGGCGTCTGAAATTGAATTTCATTGTGTGCCTCGCGAAAAAGGGTAAAACGCCTCCGCGCTGCCGGGTTCTGTCACCCGTACCCATGCGAAAACGACTTGCTCCACCGCAAATCCAACGCTTGCTACCTGAGAGATGAACTGATGCGCCTCCGATGCACGTACGAAAACACACTAGATCGCGGGAACGGGATTTGTGTGAAAAATTCATTACGGGTGCTGGTTCCTGACGCGCCGTCCCCATTGTTATTGACGTGGTATGGGGATTGCAGAAAGACGGTTGAAGCATGTATGTGCTTGAAGAAGCAGAATGGTCCCTCAAATCAAGTGCCCTTTCAACGGTACAACTACCGCCGATCCGGCTCATGGCAGGAAGAAGGTGACTGCATCGGGGTTTCAGTTTTAAGTCGATGTCAGAAGCATCGTCTATCATCCGGAATACTGATTAATCTGCGCGGCGATGAACCGCACTTTGCGCGCCCGCCGAGGCATGGCAGGACCCCAAAAGCAATCTGGCGACACCTGTCCCGGAGTGCCGGGTTGCCCCTCGTTGTGGACATTGACGAGGTGAACTTGCGAGCGGCAGAAACGGGTCGGGGTGCTGCCCGATGCGGAAGCATCATCGGTGGAGCTTACCGCCAGTTCATCGTTGGACTGGGTGCGGCCATCTACGGCCATTCGTTTTGCGTTTAGATGCTTCAAGCGGCTGCTCGACTCAAATAACAGACCTTCGTGCTCGGATCGAGCGATGAACCGACCGCGCATACGGAACCGAATGCCGCCCGCTTGAAGTGCGCTCCGGCCTCGCCGCGCAGCGGCGCAGAGCCGGCGGTTGCGTCACAGCGAACATCCCCACCTGAAGATCACATTCAGGCTCGGACCGTTGAAACGCAGCGTTTGCACGAGTTGATTGATCACCCGAGCCGTAGAAGGCGAGATACCGGTAGGTCAAGCTCACGTCGCCCCACTTCATCGCGTAGCCGATGCCTGTCATCGCCTGCCACGCGAACTGACGAGTCGCCGGAAGAGTTCTGGATCCGGGGGCTCGAGCAAGAACCTGAGAGACGAACAAAGCCATTCTGACGTTCATCGGGCATCAGGTGTTTCCCTTGTTGTCTTAAGGCCAACTACGTGCGAACCGCTTCCGGGCTGGAATCACCATTTTTGTCTGATAAAAATCAGACTATCAAACACATATTGTTCATACACGATATTCATTTTTCTGCCCCGATTTGGACTTAACATTCCCGTTCCAAAGCTGTGGACTGTCAAAAACAAAAAGACTGGAACACCTACCGACCGTTGATGACAGCGGTAATTTTGCCTTACATAACGCTCATTCCAGTAGACCCGGGAGACACAGACATGCTAAGTCCTCACGAATTCGCCACATTGATGCTGGTCAGGGCCGCACCTGACCAGATCGACCTCGGACGCGGGGAACTCGACACCCTGCTGGAACACCAGCTGGTGGCACTCGAACGACCCGCGTCTGGGCAACAGCGTCTCAGGCTGACCCGCGACGGCGACGCAGTACTGCAGGCTGTTGCGCCGCGACGGTGGAGCGAAAAACTTCAGGGCCAGGGATGATTACTATCCTGTTCTTCCCGCCGCCCCCCGTCGGCGATGCTACTCCCGCGCAGCGCGCAACGCCCGTTGGCGCGACCCCCACGCGTGATCACCTTTGCAGAAGTTTCATCAAGCCCAGCGACGAACAGCTTGCTACAAGCCAGAAGACGAACCTCGATACGTTCTTCGGCCTTAGCGGTTGTATGGTCGAGGGCGTTGGGAAGCTCGCCGAGCTGAACATGCAGGCGACCCGGGCGACGCTTGCTGAGACCCTTGATCTGGCACAGAAGGCGCTGTCCGTGAAAGAGACGGAGGAATGGCTGGCTCTGCAGAGCAGCCTGGCGGCGCTCGCCGCAGTGAAGGTACAGGCCTGGAGCCGGCAGGCGTTTGACATCGTTGCCGCCACCCAGGCCGACCTGGTGCAGTGCGCGCATGCGCAGTGGGAAGCGCAGGTCAGGCAAGCAAAAACGCAGGTGGAGGGCCTTGCGAAGAGCGCGCCGGCCGGCTCCGAGGCCGCCGTAGCCGCGCTGGACCGGGCGATCACCGCCGCGAATGCGCTTTATGAAACGCTGGAGCAGGCTGGCCGGCAGGCAGTGAGGCCACCCGAAGCAACCTCGATATGGCCGCCGCGGTAGCCTGGAAGAGCGTTCGGCGCGGAATCGGATTTTCTGCATCAACTTGGCACGCGACTCGCTCGCGAGTACGGTGCAATCTTTGTCGGCAACGTGAATGCTTCGGCCCTCGCGAAAGGACTGCACAGCAAGTCTGTGCTCGACGCGGGCTGGTCGACGTTCCGGACCATGCTTCGGTACAAGTGCGCTGCCGCAGGCGCATGGTTCGATGAGGTCGATGAGGCGCTTTCTTCCCAAACCTGCTCGTGCTGTGGTGCTCGCACGGGGCCAAAAGGTGTCGCAGGTCTTGGAATCAGAGAGTGGACGTGCAGCCATTGTGGGACGATACATGATCGTGATCGCAATGCTGCCCGGAACATTCTCGCGGTCGGACGTGACCGTCTCGCTGGAGGACGTCAAGCTGGCATCACATAGAAACGTCATGCTGCACCGTCCAGACAGGGCGCGCTGAACAAACACCTGTCGGTATCGGTCGCATTGAGCGACGCGGAAACATCACGCTGCCCCGCACGCCAGGGTGAAAAACGGAAATTAGCCAGATGCCAATCGATGCGGGAAAAAACAGACGTCGTGGCTTTACGGGCAAGAACCGATACCGACCGGACCGGATTCCGATTTAACATTTGGGCCCCGGCTTGAAGGCTGCCGAATTCGCAAGGCTTGGTTATAAAATGACTGAAATAGCTACCGAATAGTGACGTTCCCGGGAGCTTTTGCGGTAACTTATGCTTTTCCGCAATGTCCATCCAGATAATACGGAGACACGTACATGCTGAGCCCTCACGAATTCGCCACTCTGATGCTCGTCAAGGCCGCCGGCGAGCAAATCGACCTGAACCGCGAAGAGCTTGATACCCTGCTGGAACGCCAGCTGGTCGCCCTCGAACAGCCGGCGTCCGGAGCCCAACGTCCCCGCCTCACCCGCGACGGCGTTTCAGTTCTGCGAGCGGTTGCCCGAAAACACTGAGCGGCAACCCGCCCGCAATTATCGGTCATGCGCGTGCCACGTCTGGCGCGCATCATCGGTCCATTCACGCGATCCCGCCTCCTCTATACATGCAGGCGGGCCGAGCGAGGGCACTATGAACGACAGTAATATTCGGCTCGATATCATCCGAGATGAAGCGGCTTTCACTGCTCTCAAGTCTGAATGGGAACTATTGTGGCTGAAAGTGAATGGGCGGTATTTTCAGCGCTACGATGTTTCTCTGCTAGCTTGGCTTCATGTAGCTAAACCTCGCGGACGCGCTCTACACTGCATAGTGATGCGCGAGAACGGTGAGCTGTGCCTTGTGTGGCCTCTGGTCACGCATCGTCGCGCACTTTGGAGATACCTCCTCCCGCTAGGTTCAGATTCTGCTGACTATACTGGCCCGTTGATGGAAGACCGCCGCGATGCTGCAATGCTAGTAGAACGCGCTTGGAAAGCCGCACGCGCAGAGTGTAAAGCAGATTTAATACGCCTGCCGTACATGAACGAAGGATCTGCAATTCATCGTCTTGCGCAACGGGAGAAACATATTCTCAGTGTACAAAAGAATGTTTGCTGGATTGCGAAATTACATGAATACAGCGATTGGGCTACCTATACCAAGTCGCTGGGTGCGTTGTTCAACAAAAAGCCCGGGCAGTTAGAGCGACGCCTCGCTAAAGAGGGCAAGCTTGAAGTTTTTATGATGGATCCAAAGAATCGTAAAGGGATTGCTGAAGTTATTCACTGGATTCTTGCAACCAAACGTGAGTGGGCCGAGAAGGTTAATAAGAAAGGCGCTTGGCTGTTCTCACGGCATTATGAGAATTTTCTTGTAGCCACGCTCACATATGGGGGTGATAATGCGCCCGCACGCATACACGTTGTGAAGTTTAATGATGTGCTGATCTCCGCTTGCATTATGAGCCACGGCAATCCACTTGCTACCGGTGTTATATCCGGATTCGACTTGAAGTATAGTCAGTACAAACCTGGTTCAATTGCATGGGAAGCTGCCATCAAATGGGCGTTTGAACAAGGGTACGACGTTGACTTCTGCCCGGGGTCGGAAAAATATAAGGACTACTGGACACGTGGCAACCGCAGCTATACTTGGTCTATAAATGTCGCTAACAACACATGGGGCCTTTTGGGCTATAGGGCCGCGAGCACTGCAAAAGCCTTGATCGCAGCGGTTAAAGGGTTGAAGCCAGGTTCCAAGGAGGCGACTGCAGAAAGTGGACGCACTGGGTCTTTACCGCAAGATCCAGTCAGCGAATAGATTTAAGGCATTGCTCGTTGCGCGGATTTCGCTTCATCCGGCGGCCTAGGCAAACTTGGTCGCGCTGTACCCCGTGTCGATGCCAATTTTTGCACCGACGGGTGTGAGTACGGCGTGCGGTTACGACCGATCGGGCGGGCGTTGAGCAACATGTTCCTCGCGTCGATCGTGTCGAAGGCCACGTTGACCTCGTAGTCCTCGAAGGGTTTGCTCCCGGACAGCACCCGCTCGAGCAGCGTGCGCAGCTCGGGAATGTTCCACTGCCCGCTGCCCAGTTCGTAGAGAAGGCGCTCCTGCGTGTCGGCCGGCGTCAAGCCTTCGCTTTTCACTGCGCATCTTGCTAACGCCGCCCTTGCTCCCGTCACGCGAGCTCGGGCCCGTTCGTCCGTGGCGAACACCCTCCCAGGGGGTGTAACAAGGTGCTCATCAGAGCGTTCGTCCTTTCGGCCTTTGTTGCTCTGACGAGGCACAGAAGGGCCTGCTACATGCCGCATAACGCGCGGCCAACCACGACACATGTCGCACAAACCAGGTTGACATAGCCAGCGACGCAGAGCGGCCGCCGGAATCACGGTTTCTTCCGGCCAGTTTGGTTCGGCGACGAACAGATCGCACCATCGCAAACCAATAACGTGGTGACTCGGGTGACCCACCCTGATCTCTAAGTGAATCATCCCGCCGCAAGCGACCGGGGTCTCAACTGCGCTCCCCAAACGCCGGTCTTCGAGCGGCCTGCGCCGCAGCGCGGCGCTTGCATGCTACGGAAGGATCTGATGATGAAAGATCTGGAGCGCCACGGCTCCGCCGAGCGCGTTATGTTTGTGCCGACCGAACGATGCATCGCGGCATCCCGGATGACTGAGTTCACCGCGGTGCTCGAAGCACACACCGGCCTCCTGCTGGCCGACTACGCGGAGCTGCACGCGTTCTCAGTACGCGAGTACCGGACCTTCTGGCGATTTTTTCTCGGCTGGTGTGAAGACATCGATCACGGCGGCGATACCGAGCCGGTCTGTGTCGGCGACGACTGCGAGCACGCCACCTTCTTCCCCGGCGTCGAGCTCAACTATGCGGACAACCTGCTCAACCTGAGGGTCGCCGGCGCCGATGCGCCGGCGCTGTGCGAATGTCACGCCGACGGGCTACGGGTGCGGATCACGCGCGGCGAGCTGCGCGAGCGCGTCGCGCGTCTTGCCAGCGCGCTCGAACGCCTGGGAGTGCGCAGCGGCGATCGGGTTGCAACGGTGATGCATAACGACGCGCAGGCGGTGGTCACTGCGTTGGCAGTCGCGGCGATCGGCGCAACGCTGTCGAGCGCCTCGCCGGAGATGGGCGCCGACGCACTGCTCGACCGCTTCGCGCCGCTCTCGCCACGCCTACTGTTTGCGCACATCGCAAGCCGGGGCTCCAATACCGGCCGCACGCCGGCGGCAAACGTCGCGCAGCTGGCGGCCGCCTTGCCTTCGCTCGAAAGGATCGTCTTCCTCGACGACGGGCCGTTGCCGGGCAACGTCATGCTGCCGGTTCATTCGCTCGGCGCGCTGATCGCCCAAGCCGACGCAACGGCCTTCGTCTGGCGGCGCTTCCCGTTCAACCAGCCGCTCTTCATCATGTTTTCGTCAGGCACCACCGGCAAGCCGAAATGCATCGTGCACGGCGCCGGCGGCACGCTGCTCGAACACCTGAAGGAACACCGACTGCATACCGACCTGCGCGCGGGCGACAAGCTCTACTTCCACACCAGCTGCGCCTGGATGATGTGGAACTGGCAGTTGTCGGCGCTCGCGTCCGGGGTCGAGATCGTCACATATGACGGCCCGCTCGCGTCCGTCGATACGTTGTGGCAGCTGGTCGCCGACGAGCGCGTGAGCATGTTCGGCACCAGCCCGGCTTACCTGAAGATGTGCGAACAGGCGGGCCTCGAGCCCGCACGGCAATTCGACCTTTCGGCGTTGCGCGCGATGATGTCGACCGGCGCGGTGCTGTACGACGGGCAATATCACTGGGTGCGCGAGCATGTTGGCAACCTGCCGCTGCAGTCGATCTCCGGCGGGACCGATATCATCGGCTGCTTCGTGCTCGGCAACCCTAATCTGCCGGTGTATGTCGGCCAGGCGCAATGCAAGAGCCTTGCGCTCGACGTGCAGGCGTGGGAGAACGGCGCGCCCGCGCACGGCGTCGGCCAACTGGTCTGCGCGAATCCGTTCCCGTCACGACCGCTCGGGTTTTTCGGCGATGCGGATGGCTCCCGCTTTCATAAAGCCTACTTCATGGCGAATCCGCGTGTCTGGACACATGGCGACCTGGTCGAGTTCTCGACGCAAGGCTCCGCGCGCATGCACGGCCGCTGCGACGGCGTGCTGAACGTGAGTGGCGTCAAAGTCGGTCCTGCGGAGATCTACCGTGTACTGAACAACATCCCCGGTATCCGTGACGCGATGGTCGTCGATGGGCGTGGTTCGCCCACTTCATCCGCCGCGCGGGGCGCTGCTGTGACCACGGGCGTACCGGCGCGTTCGCGTGAGCGCTGCATTGTCCTGCTTCTTGTGCTGCAGGACGGCGTCGCGCTCACCGTCGCGCTGCAGTCGCAGGTGCGCCGTGACCTCGCACGCCGCGCGTCACCAGCGCACGTGCCGGACGTGATCCTCGCGGTCGATGCATTGCCGGTCACGCACAGCGGCAAGCCGTCCGAAGCGGCTGCGCGCGATGCGATCAACGGGCTGCCGGTTGCCAACGCAGCGGCGTTGCGCAACCCCGAATGTCTCGACGTGATCCGCCAGCATCCAGCGCTGAATCTCGCGATGCGCACGCTGCCGCCGCCCGGCACCACTCGCGAGGCGCTCGAGCCTTACCTGCAAGCGCTGTGGGAGAGCCTGTTCTGCTTCAGCCCGATCGCTCGCGACGACAATTTCTTCGATCTGGGCGGCGATTCGCTGCTCGCCGCCGAGCTGGCGACGCATGTGCATCAGGCGACCGGCCGCACGATTTCGCTCACGACGCTCCTTACGGCGCCGACCATCGCCGGGCTTGCCAACGTCATGGTCAACGATGCGGCCGACGCCCTGGCAGAATCGCTGGTGCTGATGCGCGCTGGAAGTGGTACGCCGCTGTTCGTCGCGCACAGCGTCACCGGATCGGTGCTGGAATGCCGTGCGCTGATCGGCGCGTTGCGGAGCCCGCGGCCGGTGTACGGACTCATCGCGCGTCTTCTCGAAGGCAAGGAGGCTGCGCAACAGGACGTCGTCGAGATGGCACGCGGCTATATCGAGCAGATACGCATCGTGCAGGAACACGGGCCGTACGCGCTGTTCGGCTACTCGTTCGGCGGGCTGATCGCGATGGAGATCGCGCAGCAACTGCATCGCGCGGGCGAGGAGATCGAGTTGCTGTGCATGCTCGACACGTACGTGCACGAACATTGTCTGCCGTGGGATGCGTGGCTGCGTCATCAGTTTGACTACGTCGCGCGGCAGTGGCATACGCTGCGTGAGATGCCGGCTGCGCAGCGCGGACGATTCATGCGCGGCAAGTTCGCTGGTGCGCTCGACCGCATGCGGCTGCGACTCGGACGCACCGCACACAAGCCGGCACCTGATGCCGTCGGGCTGCCACCCATGCAGCGGCGCGTGCGCGAGACCATGCGGGTTGCGATGACGCGATACCGGCCGCGGCGATATCGCGCCGGACCGATCCTGTATATGGATGCGCTGATTCCGTTGGTGGACCGCGCCGATCCGATGTCACTGTGGCGACGTGTCGCGCGCGCCGGGCTGAAGGTCGTCGAGGTAGAAGGCGGCCACAGTGACATGCTCGTCGAGCCGTATATGCTGGGGGTTGCACGGGCGCTCGACGACGCGTTGCGCGGCGACGCGCCGCCGTCCCAACCGTCGTCGCGCCCAATCCTACAAACATAGAAACTAGCGCCCAGTCACGGTTCGCGTCGAATGACCGCCTGGAGATAAATATCAGACGTTCAGTCAATTACGACGCGAGACAGCTTAGGGTCGGTTACGGAAGTTCGGCATGGCACGAGGGCGAGCGAATCGCCGGTAAGCGACGATCCTCCGGGTTTGGCGAGGAACGGGCAGTGGAGGGTTGCCTCCAATAGCCGACATCCATACCAACTCAGGTAACCTTTCAGACTTGGAGGGGCATATGGCGCTAAGCCTGTGCGCATTCGTCTAAGGTCCAATGCTGAGGTCGACAAGACAATGAAAAATGGCGCCGTGCCGGGATAGCAACGAGAGGTTCAGCGTCTTCTAGGCCGCTGCTTACTGCGGCTTCAGCAATACGAGCAGCTGATGAAGAAGCTTGTTGCCCATCATGAAATCATGGGTAGAGTCCACGAGTTAGAGCAAGTTCGGGCGGAGCGCGTTGACGAGTTGGCGACGGACAGTCTCGGCGCCTTGGTCAAAAGACTCTTAGGTTCATTCGTGGTGGCCGCTGAGGCTCCCAATTCAGCGCCCGATTGGAAGACTATAGTTCCCGATACCCTTGCGGTCGGCTATCGAATCAAACTTCAGATGTCCGCTGCGGACTACGCGCAGACTAAGGCGGATTTGAACGATCTGATCGCGTTGCGCAACGGGCTGGCGCACCACTTCATTGATCGTTTCAATCTCTGGTGTACCGATGGCTGCGCCGCCGCGCGAGTCTATCTGAACGAGTGTTACGGACGGATTGACGGGCACTTCGAGCGGCTGCGTCGGTGGGCCTACGTAATGGAGAAATCTAGGGCACTTATGGCGGACTTGGTGCAGACCCCAGAATTCTCAGACTTTTTGATCGACGGCAGAAGGCCTGACGGGACGATTGAATGGGCGTTGTCTGGAATTGATTGCGCGCTCCGTGAAGCCACCGCCGAACTGGCAATCGGTGGTTGGACAAAACTCGACGATGCCGTCGCGTTCATTGTCGAAAGGTATCCTGGTCGGACACCGCGCGAGTACGGTTGTCGGTCTTGGGGGCAAGTACTCAGCGAATCACGCATATTCGATTTGCAGTACCGCGCGAACGTCGGTGACTCCCGCGTCGCCTGGTTCAGAGAGCGAGGTACTAACACCGCCACCCATCGGCCCACGTGAAGTAGTCAAATGGTCAAACCCATAAAATGTGCTCAGCAGTGTTAAAAGATTGGAATCAAAGCTTCTGCGCGGTACGACAGTCCGCTTGTCCGGGGCATGATGGGCTGTAATGGGCTGCAACGTGTCTTTTGCATAACCCTTGGCGAGCGGGCGGAATCGTCGGCGCATGAGGCAGAGTTCGGCCAATTTCGGCCGTTCGACGTTGACTCAAAGATTGCTGACAATCGCCGATGGACGGCCGACAGGGCAGTCAATCAAGGCGCTCGCCAGGTTGTCCAGCGCACAAACGGTGTCCCGAGATTTCAGTGATCATTCGAAACGACGCCGAATTGTGCGCCAAGATATTAGAGCGAAGGAGTGAGACGCATGCCAAAGCGTGCTTTTTTGATGATGGCCAGGCCATTAATCCTTTCGGTTTCCACGTGGCTACTTTTACTTGGTACCACGCCGTCGATGGCCGGACCGGTCCGAAATCTACCGGAAGATATCGCGCCATTCGACATCAGTCGCTCCGATTCCACCATAAGGATCGACATTAAAGTCACGGAACATCGTGTATATCAACTTCTCCTCAACGTGTACTACAAGGGACGGGGCGATGAAGAGCGAGTAATCCGTGTCGTTGGCGACGGTTCACGATATCCTGACGGTCGCTATGGCAGGCCGGGGTTAATCGTTCCAATCCATATAAGGATTGTCGATATCACGGGGTCGGTAATTATTGACCACATCCACAATGTTGAAGGGGTGATCGCGCATCGCTTTAGTAGCGATCACAACGGATACTATTCGAGATACATGTATGGCGTTGAATTAAGGCCGGGCGTCTATCACGTGGAAATTGGTACCGTAAAATCGGTACCAGAGTTTTCCGGAATACCGTGCGCGGTTCATATTGGATGGCACCCAAATACAGTACCACTCAGCGACTGAGGAGATCGCGTTGCCAACTCTAACGATCATCGTAGCATCGATCGGGTCACTCGTATGAGATCGGAGCCGGACGAACAACTGGAGGGTCGCAATGAATAGGAAGATAGGACATGTCGTCGACTTTATTTTTCTATTAAGCTTGCTAATGTTTTTCTATTTCCATGCATTCAATAAGGAGCAAGCAGGTACGAGTTGGCGGATCGCTGACTTTGTGCTCGCGCTTTTGGCCATCATTGTAATTCCTTTTCGCATCAAGGCGTACCCGCGACTTTCCAATTACATTCTCTATGACAGTAAAGGCGAAAGAAGAAAAACGCTAATTATTCCGCTCGCATCGATGCTATTAGTGCTATTTGGATTTATCGTAGCTGCGCGAATTGCTTTTAGGCTATTCGAAATGACGGGAGTAGGAAAATGAATTATCTATAAGCGTCATCCAATGCCGCGGGGAATTCTCGAGTTAGCTCAACAAGGAGTTGACCTCACTGAGAATCAACAATCGCAAATGTCGCAAAGGGCCTGGCACCACGCTTCAAACAGCTGGGAGCATTGTGTTGATTTCGTCTGGGGACATTGGTTGGTCGGTCATCAGCCATGTTCGATATGCTGGCAATTATGGACCATCTGAATGAATGGCCGTTGTTGGGTGAGTCGAGGGTCTCTTATGGGTCGGTATGGTGCGTTTGCTGTCGGCCCGGATTCGGCCAGGAAGTGCCGATCGCCGCCATCAGGCAACGTCCGTTCGGGCCGTGCCCACCGAGCAATTGATAGTCACATGTCGACAGACCCTCGATCAGGCAAACCGTCGCACGCATGGAAGATTCACTGGGAATAGGGGGGGCGACGGGCTGACGGGGACGGTGCGATCGCGTGGCTCCCCGAAGTGAGCAAGCCGCCGTCCGAGTATCCGGGATGGGGAACGCTCGAGCCCTGGACGTTCGCGAGACTGATGAAGGCTTTCGTTATGTCGTTGTACGAATAGATTTCCACTGTACGGCTGCGATGCTGACCCACAGACTCGCTGCCTTCCCGCTCCCAAGCCGCGCTTTCACCAACAGCGCGCCGCAACGTCGCCGGCAGCGACGTTGCGGCAGCGCGACGAGTCGGCTCAGCGCGTGCCGATCGTCACCACCAGATTTGCCTGCGAGCTGAGCCCCGCCGAATCGACCGCAGTCAGCGTCAGTATGTAGGTTCCGGCGACCGGGTGCCGCCATTTGGCAACCAAGCCCGGCCCGCTCTCGACGAACACCATGCCGGACGGCGCGCCCTTGATGTCGACCTGCACGTTGTCCGCGCCTCGGTCCTCGATATCGATCACGCCGCTGACCGCGCGGCCCTCAACACCGCTGATCGGCGCAGCCGAGATCACGGGGCCCGTTGCCTCGGACGAGATCCGCACGCTCATCGTCGCCGAACCGGACTGGCCGTTGCTGGTGTCGGTCGCCTTGACGCTGACGCTATACGTGCCCTTCGCAGGCGTTCTCCAGCTGATCACGCCGGCGCTGCTGATCGACATGCCCGAAGGCGCGCCGCTGAGCGAGAACCTGACCGGATCGGCCGCACTGACGTCGACCTGATAGCTGAGCGGCTGTTTCGCCTGGCCCGCGATCGTCGTTGCCTGCACGACCGGCTTCGATGCCGCGACGATGGTCACGTTCGCACTCGCGCTGCCCGTCGAGCCGGTGACCGTATCCCTCGCGGTCACGGTCATCTTGTAAGTGCCGGCGACCGGCTGCGCCCATGTCACCTGGCCGGAGCTATCTATGCTCATGCCCCGCGGTGCATTCGCGAGCGACCAGCTGAGCGGGTCCGACGAGCTGGCCGCCACCATGAACGACAGTGCGCTGCCCGCCGTGCCCTTGACCGTCGCGGCCGACACGACCGGCGGCGGCGCCTTGGACACACCGAGCGTCGACAGCAGGCTGCCGACCACCGGTGTGCCGAGACCCGACGGCTGATCGTAGCCGGTATGGGCCGAGCAGCTCGAGCAGTAACCGTCGTTGCCCGAAGTGACGTCGTAGAACGCAGTCGCGTACAGACCCGCGTCGGTCGAGACGGTACCGTACAACTGCGCCTGCGCGAGGCCGAGTTCGCCGAGACTGTTGCGCGACCGCTGTGCATTGGCGACGGCGACGATGCCGGCCCATTGCGGGGTCGACAGACTGGTGCCGCCGACGCTGTACCAGCTCGGCGCGGCCGCGTCGGGCGTGATGACCGCGACGTACTGACCGCTGAACGGATCCGCGTTGAACGACACGTCGGCAACCGAGCGCTTCGTCAGCGTGCCGAGTCCAGGCACCGACTTGGTCTGATACGCCGGTACCGAGGTGTACTGACTAATTCCGCCGCCGGTACCCGACCACACCGTTTCGTTCCTGGTGGTGCCGTCGTAACTCAGATGGGTGCCGCCAACGGCCAGCACGTTCGGCGACACGGACGGCCATTCGACGCCGGTGCCGTTATCGCCGGTAGCGGCCACGTAGGTCATGTTCGTGTGCTTGAACGCCGAATCGACGGAGCCGGTCCACGAGCCTTCGGGGGCGCCGAAGCTCATCGACACGACGCCGGGCCCCATCGCGTTCGCGAGGTTGACCGCCGCGATCAGGCTGCTGGTCGACGCATCCGGTGCCTGGATCAGCACGATGCGCGCGAGCGGCGCGGTAGCGTGGACCCACTGCACGTCGAGCGCGATTTCGGTGGCCCAGCCCGAGTCGTACGGCGGCGCGTTCGACGTCATCGCGCCGCTGGTCGTCGAGCGCACGACCGAGAATTGGCACGCGTTGCTGCTAGGGGCCGCGAGCGGCAGCGACGCGTACGGCGCGATGGTGGTCGTCGTGCAGCCCGGCAAGCCGAATTTCTGGTTGAACGCCGCGAGTTCCTTGACGACGTTCGGATCGCTCATCGCGTCGATCACGTAAATCGTTTGTCCGGCTCCCATTTGCGCGGCCTCGCTCGCGCTCACATTGCTCCACGACGACGGCAGCGGCGGTAGCTGATAGGCCGCGCGAATCTGCGCCGGCGTATACGTCGTTATCTGCGTTGAATTCGTCGCCGCCCGCGCAGTCCTCGTAGCGTGCCGTGCAATCGTTTGCGGCGTCAACTGCGCAAGCGACACGGCCGCCATTGTCGACGTCGACGCTTGCGCGGCAGGAGGCTGATTGGCCGACGCGAAAGGCGCCGCGCTGTCGATGTCGGAGGGCGGGTTCAACACCGCCGGGGCTGTGTAGAACGCCGGCCTCACCAGCGTGCTCGCCACCGTGCTTGACAGCGGCGACAACGACACCGAACTCGTACCTGACGAGGTGTCGGCGAGCTTCGCGGAGCTCGTGCCGCTCGACGCCGTCGAGTCGTCACTGCCACCGCCGCATCCCGCAAGCAGTATCGGCGCGAGCGCTGCGGTCACAAAGGTGGCACGCGCGAGCGTGCACCGAACCGGTCGGATAGTTTTCATTGGGATCGTCCTTCTGCGGGAGGCTGGACCGGAATTATCAGCACGGGTGGAGAAACCGCGGAGGCGGGCAGATCGGACGCGCGTCGCTGCCAGCCGCTCGCACAGGTCTGTACGGACGGGTAATAGCCGGGCGGCTCGGCGCACCAGAGTCTGACGCTTGCAGGTGGCTGGGCAGAAGGTGGAACGGGCGATGTCTGCGCTTGCGAGCTGCATGCGCCTAATCCGGACATCAGCGCACAGGCCGCGCAGATTGCCGTTACGATGCCACGTGAGCGATTCAAGCCTGCCCACGCGTTACGTTTACCTAATGAAATGAAACGGGCTGCCGGCCTCGCGAAATAACCAGAGAATTGGGCGTGCTCGTCGGTTTCGACAAGGCCGATAGCAATCCGATTGAGCTGGATCATCGTTGTTCGCGTCACATTGGATACAGGGTTGGGGCGCACAAAGCGATGATTGGTCTGTCGGCACCGCGCGAGCAAGCTTGATGGAAATTCGCGGGTTAGTTGCCGGACAGACGGTGAGAGGACCTTACCATTTTTTTTTGCAACGGGAATATCGCATGCAGCGCGCTGAAACGGGGCCACATTTTCAGCTCCTACGGCGCACCGCTTCCGCGTCTGGATAGTAGGGAATGTCCTTAAAAAAGAGGGGCCTCGCGGAGCATCACTAAAGACGATCGTTCGATCCCGCGCGGCGGATTGATGCCGCTGACTACTCACGCGGCCTACCGCGCAGTGCTCATCCGGCGGCTTGCGCGTGCGCGGCAACCGCATCGAGCGTGCGCGCCGAGTACACCGGCGTCTCGCGCGGTATATGTCATTTTTTGGAGGTCCGGGTCCGATCGGAAAACGCCGATCGGTCCACACCAGCCCGATGACGTACAGTCGCCTGATCTTTCTCCGAACGGCAGAGAAGTAGCCTAAAGCCACCTCACCACCGCCGACAGCCGAACGTTCGCAATGGCCGATGACTTGTCCTCGAGTGACGGTAGGGAATGGCCGTTCCACTCAGATATCTGCCCTTGCAACTGCGACTGCTCGACCGGCGGTAACGGGGCGTTCTGAGACCGTCGTTCGTCGAGCACATGACGTAGTGGCGTAGCGACACGCGCTCGCTGGCCCTCCAGCAGCCAGCCGCAAATCCTACGTTGCGCCCGACGAATCTAAACGGCAGCTTGCTACAACGCTTCAGCTGAGCTGGATATCACATGGAGGTCGTGGCATCGGCTCATCGTCCGCGAATGCGGTGCCGCACCGCACGGCAAACGCGAAGGCTGATTGCCGGTTCGCAAAATACTCCAGATCTCCAAGCGAGGTGGCCTAGCCATCTTCCTCAAGAATGGATATAGCTCTACGCCCCCTCCATCAGAAGCGTTAGCTGATCACTCAGGCGATGCGGGTCGCGTGCACCAAGCTTTGGATGAAAAGGTTCGGTATAGGGAAGACTTTGATACACCGGAGCGCTCGAGCACCGTATCAATGCCGGTGGCCCGAATTCCGTGCTGATAGAAAAGTTCTATCGCAGTCTCAACCAGGCGTTCACGAGCTGTAGGCTGTAGGCTCCCCTCGCTTGGGTGCGCCGCGCCTTGTAGTCTTCGTCATCATGCTGTCCAGCGTAAATGTGGTTGGCAAAGGTACATCAAACGTACACCCTACATAAAGGTACAGATTTGTACCTTTATGTAGGGTGCAGGCGTTCGACGATTCAGCCATCAATTGGAGCGAAGCGATGACTACATCTCAGAAGCACTGAGGCAAACATGACCCTGGTCCTGGAAGCAATCACCCGGGTCTTTGTCAGTCGAGACGCCAGCGTGCTTGATCAACTGTTCAGCGACAACTATCAGCAGCACAATCCACTGATACCCAATGGCCCGTCTGCAATCAAGGCACTAGTCGCCAATCTGACACCCGACTTCAAGTACGAAGCCGGGCTTGTCGTTGCGGAAGGTGACTGCGTAATGTTTCACGGCCGGCATACCGGGTGTGGTCCAAGGCCAATGGTGGCCGTTGATATTATTCGCGTCGAAAATGGCAAGATTGCAGAGCATTGGGACGTGATGCAGGATGAAGTTCCTGCGACGGACAGCGTCAACGGTAACGGGATGTTCACTGAATCCAGGTTGTGAGTGGCTTCGGGTGCACCCCGGAGCGTACTTTCTCGAATTCGCGCGATATCAGGGCCGTCGCGAGCATGCCCCTGATGGTCACGGGAGACATTCGCCGCCGCGCAGTGGCAGAGCACATGGTCGAGGCATCGAGATGGTCGGTATCGAGACGGCGCTATCCACCGATCCGAAGCTGCCGCGCGACTGGCAGCATGACAAGGACAACGCGCCGATGCTGCGTCCGATCAGATGGAAAAGCAAGACGCTGGGTTCGCTGGCCAATATGGCGGTCATCAAGTTCCAACTCAAGCGGCTCAGCGAGGGGCGCACTGTTGATCCGCACGTCTCGCCGCTCAACGCTCTGATGTTGCAGCAACTGGCTGCGGCATGCCAGACACGGCGTTACCGCCAGTGGGATGGCCCGTAAGGCGCGCCGTTAGCGTCATGGAAGCAGCGCCTTGTTACGGCTGCGACCTATGGACATTGACGGGCCACCCCTAAAGCCGGTGCCGCGGCGACCTTAGCGCCCGGAACCACTCTCTTCATCCGTCAGTTGCCACTGCTCGGGCGCAACGTCCAGACAGTGGCTGTGTTCGTGCTGTCGTTGACTGCCGCGAACTGGGACTGGCCACTGCTGCTGAGTCCGAACGCGAGGCCGAATGCGGCACCCGCTGCCGGATCGACCTGCATCTGCGCGATGAAAGTACCGCCGGGCGTAAACTCGACGATTTCGCTCGAATGCTGAGGATCAGGGGGGTTCACTGCGTCGCCATTCGCCGTCACCAGATCTCCATTGGGCGCGAGCGCCAATGCCAGCGGCCCGTGAAGGTGGGTGTTGTCCTGATAAATCAGCCTTCCCATGCCACCATCGTGCGTGAGCGCCAGCGCGCCCGAGACTGCGAATACTGCGTTGTCACCGGTTGATGCGACATAGAGGACATCATGGGGCGCGTCATAGGCTAGTCCCGTAGGGCCGACAACGAGCGCCGCGGGGTCGGTTCGGTGCGCGTAGCCGGACGCAATGATGTGCGAGCTACCCAAAAGCATCGCGCCGCTGTCCCCAATGTTGATATCGATCCTTGCCACTGTTCCGTTCAACACGTCCGAGACGAACGCCGTGACTCGCGGCCCCTGATCGATGGCTACCGTCATATCCCACGGACCGTCCAGGAGGGTGGAATCTTTCAGTTCACCAACGAGTTTGCCTTGGGGTTGATGACCAATAGCGAGCCGGGTGGGCGAATGTTCTTGCCGTTCGTCGTCGGAAGATTGCCCACCAGCACAAAGCCGCTTTTAAGCACTGCAAGTGCGGTGGTGAGGCCCAGATTCTGTCCTTGGAAAAAGGCTACTGGCTTGCTGTCGGTCACGAGCTTCACGATGGTCGTCCCCGTGCCTTGCTTGTTCGACGCGGCGTTGAAGTTGGACACCACGACGTCTCCTGGGCTCAGTGTGCTCCACGACGGCACGCCGCTGGGCACGAACGCAATACCGTACGGATTGACATCGCCCCTGTTTGGCACCGTCGATGCGACAGTGGATGTCGGTGGAAGGATTGGCTCTCCTATTGCAACGGAGGATCCCAACGACAATGCAACGAGACCGATTCCACACACAGCGCCGCGTAAATGCCGGGGCATGAAGCGGGGTAGCGAATGCAGTTTCGACGAGCGGAGAAGCTGAGTGGTTGATTCGAAGGCAGAGAACTGACGCGGAGCTTTCATGGGGCACCTCCTTCATTTAGGGACCACCCCAGCTGCGAGGGCGGCTGGGCAAACTCAGATAGTCTGCAATGCTTCAAACGAAAAGCCGCTTATACGTAAACGAGCCAACGCCTCACTTATTCCTTGCTTATGTGTGCGGCACCTCAAAGCCGACCGGCAGAGTAGGGCATTCGAAAGCAAACTGAGTGGGAATTTAAGCTGAACAGGATCGTCGTATGAGATCAGCGATGCAGCACATTTCAACTTATGCAAATTCGCATGCACGTGCGGTGGTTACATTGCGCAAGCCAATGCACCGATGGCACCAAATTGATGGGGAGGACACCAAGCCAAACCGGGCGAACGCTGGACTTCGCACCCTGGCTGGGCGACTGGTGGTGACGGGGGAAGAGGCGACGATGGTGGCTCCCGGAATACCTGGCCGCGCGGCAATGGTGGCAACGTAACCGTGGCAACGCTGTACCGGTCCCGTAACGGCATACCCGCGGGGTTCCTTTACGCCACTGACAACGGGCGGCGCAGCCGCTGCTTCTGGACGTTACGGCAATGCTGGACCCGGTGGCGATCAGGGACCCGGCGGCTACAGCCCAGGCCGTCCGATCGACTCGAGTTTTGCCAGCGCACATCAGCGTCCGCGCGAACGGCTGCGCATCGACATCGGCTCGGCGAACGCAAGCTGCGTGTTGGTCCCCGCCCTGCCCGAGTTCATTGCGCGATATCCCGGCATACGTGTCGATCGCGGCGTGAACGACCGGCGGGTCGATCTCATTGGCGAGAACGTGGATTGTGTCGTCCGCGGCGGCAACGCCGACGAGCTCTCGCTAATCGCGCATCCGCTTGGCCGGGCATCGTGAGTGACATGTGCAACGCCCGATTATCTGAAGCAACACGGCAGACCGACGCATCCCGACCGGTCTCGCCCTTGGTCACCATGACTGTCTTGTCTTCGCCACTTTCCGTTGATGATGAACATCAACGGAAGGCAGCAACGATAGGGTCGCCTTTTGGGCGACCTTATCGTCTACCTCGAGAGCGCACGGGACGGTTCGATCGTCCCTCGCAACTCAGGAGACATCCCGTCAGGTCGACGGGTTGCCTTCAACGGTCGTCGCTATCGCGACCCGCAGACGCGGGCCGAGGCGGGCTTACCGTTATGGCGGCACCAGTAAGTACCCAAGCCCGCTGGCTGGGCGCGAACCGCGGTGCCAGGGAGCCGTCATTGATTTCGCGCGTCACGGCAAAGCGACGGAACGAAGTCGCCGGTAAGAACAGGCGGGAATTGTCCGGGAACCCATCGCTGGCAGTATCCACGTCCCCCTCGCGTGCCGATATTACGCCGTCGCCATTGGTATCGACCCGTTTGACTTCGGCCACATAGGCGTCGTATAAGCGCTGCGGGAATGGCGTGCCATGCTCGAACGATGCCACTCGCACATAAGTGTCCAGGTAGATTTCGTGGGCCAGCCCGCTCGGGATGAGGCGCTGGCGGTATTCCCGCTGGTTATCGACGTCCGCGTCGAATCGGTCGGGGTCGCGCGGACCTGCACCGCCCAGCGGAGCCGCATTGTTCGGATCGTCGCCATAGTCGATCGGACTGTTTTTCACGCCTGCCGGTCCAGAGCCCGGAATCAGTGACGAGAGCGCGCCAACTTTGCCCGCTTCAATGGTACCGGGGATCCCGCCGGTAAAAGGCAACTCGTAGAGTGGATGGATCCAGTTGGTCGTGTAGTTGAACTCCCAGTAGCCGTGACAATCAGACTGCTGCATGCAGTTAAGCGCACCCATGCTTAGCTGGATCGGCACGATATTGGTCTGGCGGTCGGGGAAGTGGTCGGAAGCGTCAGGCAAATGCGGTGACCTGCCATCCATTGTGAATAGCCGGCCCGGCACATTGTTGTGTGTGCCCATCGCATGCACGGCGGCCGCGTCCGCGGCTGTCATTGTGCCGAACTGGGCGTGCCCGTCGGGTCGGGGTGGTGCGACATCCGGCACGTGTAAATCGTGGATCATCCAGCCCTCGTACCAGCCGCTTTCGTTGTTAATCACAAACAGATCTGACAGGTCGGTAAATACATCGATGAAGGCGCGAACGTTGTTGGGATCAGTGGGCAGCCCAGGCTTCGGTTCGACCACCAGGCGCACCGCACCGATGGTTGGCAAGCCGCAGTCGGCGCCAGTTGCCGTCAGCATCGCCTGGTCGTTGATGCCCGGGAATCGTGCCGTGAACAGATTGGGTTCGAATCCTGTTGTGGACAGCAGGTAATACTGGAACAGCTGGCTCGGTTTGTCGGCCTCCGCAAAGGCCTGAATGGGCAAATAGGAATGGGGCCGCTCGGCCATCCTCTCGAGGAGATCCTGCAGCGGATCCGGCAGGTGCGCGATGTCGCCGCGCTGACGCACCAGCGCGCCGTCAGCGGCAGCGTTTGGATTCGGATGGCAAGGTGGCGGCGGCTGTTCCGCGCATGCCTGGCCTGCGGCCAACGCGGCGATGAAGCCGGCAGCGGACAGGCTGGCAGCACGAGAAACCAGTGGTCTGAAGCTGCGGGGCTTAAATAACGATTGCATAACTCCTCCTGAGGATGACCCGCTTCGACGGACAGATTTGCAGTCAGGTAATGATGTGTGGTTTAGCCTCCATTGAAAGTTGAGTCGCGGGGTGTCGATGGTCGGCAGAGGATCGCCTGTCACAGAGCACGACACTGCCCCGCGGTGGGCAACCCGCGATGCGACGTAGTTGGGTGAAATCGGCAAATCGAATGCCGTGAGACACGTGTCGAGTAAACGGGTCGAGGGATCAGATATTCCGGGCGCCGCTAAAGAATGCCTCACGCGGATTGCGTCGCGACGGGCGACCGGAGATTCACAAATCGGCGGGAAGACCGCGTCCGTTATCGCATGCGGATTGTTCAGCTTCGAATGGGGTGGGTTTCATAACAGAGAAAGTTTATGAAGCAAGCGCGTATGACGCACTCCGCGTACTCGCCACAACATCCGGCTGTATTCGCGCACGACCTTAAGGAAAGCTTAAGAAGCCGCTGTTCGTTGTCGCAGCAGCAAAGTTGCGTCAGGTTGCAGGCGTAACGGCGTCGCGGTAGTTTAATTGCACCACGTCGCCCTCGGCCGGAAGGCCGATTGCTTCCAATGGTACGTTTGCGCGCGCCGAGAGATCCGGACCTGCTTGCCGCGCGATTCATTTTTGTCGCACCGGAAGAGCGGACGATCAACATGGGTTGTTACGTGGGCGCACCCTGACGTTGGTTTTGAAGACGACGTTTTTTTGCAGCGCTGGTGCGCATGCGTGAGCAAGCGCTGAAATCGTCGGCCGTCCTGCCGCGCGAATAGCGCGATGCCATTTTTTTCGAGCGACTCGACATCGACTTTCTTGTGTTGGTGGTCGGACATGATCTCAATGAGGGCTGCCATGCGGTTTGCGTTGCCGTTAATGTACTCACCAAACGCAGCCCGAAGACCTCCGACGGGTAGTCGGAGATCGCCTCTTCTTCGATACAAAAAACGGAGTACCCGTCAAGAAGAGGATGTACAGAAGTGAATCAGCCACGCGCCGTAATGGAAGCGTTTGTCAGATGCTTCGAGGTATGGATGGAAGAACTGCGTAGCGAATGATCTTTCCGATCGGCTGAGTACCGTCTCACACGGTGAGCATAATCAGTGCCGTTTAATTCCGTCTTGAGCCCGCTGATTAGGCTGCAGGCGCATTCGAACGTGACCATTTCCTGCCGACTCCCTCAGCCAGCGGAAAACAAATGCCGGAAGGATATGGCTCAATTGGAGATCAGATTCCTGACCGCAGAGAAGGCAAGGGCCGGTAGGCACGTGTCGTTCCGTCGTGGATATGCACCATTGGAGCATCTACGCTTCGTTCTTGATGAGGCATGGTTCATCGAATAGCTGCTATTCGTTGATAGCGCCAGTTCGATGCACGTACCGCCGGGAGTGAGGGCAACTCCTGAACGGCGGCTTATTCGGCTTGTGTGAACGAGTACTACCGGCCACAATCGGTCATTCGACATCGCCTCGAAGTTCGTCGGCAATCGCTAGAGATATTCGCTTCCCCCAGCGGTCGGGGGGACTTCCGATAGCGCATGTCCGCCTCACTCCCTGAGGCAGAAGCCGCCCGCTGTAGGTCGAAATTCTAGGCGATGGCGTTGCCAACCGGATGAATGAATTTCGCTTTGAGAGGTTCCTTCGGGCTAAGTTGGACTCCTGCCGCTGAACTGCAGGCCCAGTTGTCGAAAGTTTGCATTTTGCGAACAAATAGGATGGGTTGGGCAAATTCGCTCTGTGACGAGGTGGATTTGACGAAAAGACTTTGGCATCACGGTCACGGGCGCTAACCGACATGACTCGATGGCATTCGAGCCCACGCTCGATGCCTTTCCGGCAGTCTCGGGCCTGAGTGGCCAGCCGCGCAAGCGCCCGGGCAAGTTGCATGCAGACAAGGGATATGACTTTGCGCGCTGTCGGCGTTACCTGAAGCAGCGCGGTCTCGCGGCACTTATTGCCCGTCGCGGCGTGGAAAGCAAGGAGCGGCTCGGGCGGCATCGCTGGGTGGTCGAGCGCACGCATGCCTGGTTTGCCGGTTTCGGCAAACTGCAACTGCGCATTTGTTTCGAGCGGCGTCTCGACATTCATCGTGCTTTGCTTTCCCTCGCCGCTGCCGTTATCTGCTCACGCTTCGTTGATGACTTGTGTTAGCGACTCTAATGGACGCTGGTGTTTCGTAGCATGTATCGGGCAACATTGATTTCATGTTGCCGTTGGCCAAACTAGGTTCATTAGGGGCTGTCCGCCTTGGGCCACCAAAGAAGATTCCATGATCCGTAGACGCCTGCAAATCTTCCGCGAGTGAATGTGGGCTTGCGCACAGTTCTCGGCTAATAACGCGAGCCTTCACGGAGCACCAGGCTATCGTGTAGCTAGTCGGCGGGTAGAGCGCCTTCGCGTTCGCATCGCCAAACTCCACCGAAAACCCCATAAATCAATCCACGCTAATATCTCCGTCCAGAGGAGAATCTGAATGGCTTCGAACAGATTTAACCGTCGCTCTTTTCTTAAAGGTTCCACCTCGGCCGCTGCGTTGATGTCGCTACCCGTACGAGGGTTTAGCCAGACAACCTTGCTCACGCGGCTGGAATGGCAGCAGTTCAAAACGACGCCGCAGTACGCGTCGTTTCTGAATGCGGTGAAATTGATGCAAGCGGTGACCGATGCCACCAATCCGGCATCATGGCAGTACTGGGTCAACGTGCACCTGAACTACTGTCCGCACATGGTGCCGTACTTCCTCGCCTGGCACAGAGGCTACCTGTACTACTTCGAGCAGCAGTTGAGAGCGGTGTCGGGAGACAGCAAGCTCACGCTGCCGTATTGGGATTACTACAGGTATCCCCATATGCCGAGCGAGTTCACTGACGCGGCCAGCGGCAATCCGCTATATGTCACCGGGCGAGTCAATACCGACGTTTACGCTGCGCTGACGATGGCGCCTTACGCATCCAACATCATCAACATGCAGCGTGGGACGTCGAACTCCTATGAGGCGTCGTTCGAATCGGCTCCTCACAACCCGGTGCACAACATTATCGGCGGATGGATGGCCGATATGTCGTCGCCTACCGATCCCATCTTTTATCTGCACCACGGGAATGTCGACCGGTTGTGGGACGCGTGGTGCGCCGAGCCTCCGACAATCGTGCCGTCGCCAAGTAGCTCGTACTGGTCGGGGTCATTCACCTATGCGACGAACCTCACGATCGCGAAGTCGAAGTGCTATCGGCCCGAGGCTCTGAACTATCAGTACGCCCAGCCCAACAACGTGCCGTCTGCGCTGCCTCTAAACGCCCAGGAAGGGCGCATCATCCGCGTGCAGGCGCAGCTTGCACCGATCCTGGTCCGTCCTGCGATCGGCAACTTTGCGAATACGGCTGGGCGCACAATCTCGAGTAGCCGGCGTTCGCTGGGCGGCGTCGCGAACATGACGCTCAACGAGAGATCGGTCAGCGCACGTTTGCCGCTGCAAGCGTCGGACATTTCTTCGTTGAAGGATGCGCTGTCGGCGGCCGCGGCGGCTTCAGGCGCAATGGCGGGTTCCCAGGCGAGCGCGACCACGCTCAAATATCCGTACCTCGTGCTGGACAAGCTCGCTGTTACCGCGCTCGGAAAACAAGGCGGCTACTACTACAACATCTATCTGAACCTGCCTGCCGCCGGCAACGCGGACGCCGCCAGACAAGCGCATTTCATTGGCACGTTTGGCGCGTTCGAAGCATCTGGGGCCAATCACCACGGCGGTGGCACGCTGAGGCTGCCGTTGAGCGACGTGCTGCAGAATCTCGGTGTCGCGAATCTGAACGAGGCCGTAATATCGCTTGTGCGCGTGAATGGGCCGAATTCACCGAAGGGGGACGCGTTAAGTGTCGGTGAAATGCGCGTCGAACTGTCAACCGATAGACCCTGACCGCCGGTATTGAGGTTTGTTGATGGTCCAGTGGTTTCTCCTGAAGCACCTTGATTTTCCACCCCGCGGGTAACCAGTCGCAACCGGTTACCCGCGCGTCTATCCGGGCACGGCCAGCCCCGCAGAATCCAGCCTTGATCACCCGTGCCAAGGCCGTGTCGAAACCGGCATGCATGTCCAGTGGATCGACCGCCAGCGAGATCTCGTCGACACGGATCAACGCATCCACTCCCGCAGCCAGGATTGATACCTTGTGCATGGTGGAGCGGCCCCCTGAATCGCCGGACACAGTCTCCCACTCAAAATAGCGGGTAGGTAGCTGATGCCAACAGGCCAAACAGCAAAGAGCAAACAGATAGGACCAGCTGAAAGATGCGTTTCATGACTGGCGCTCGTCGTCGGAGGGGTTGATACGTGACTCGGCTTTTTATGCTCGCGCGACCCCATCCTATCTGCGCAATGCGAGCCAGATACGTGGGCTAACGCACAAAAGAAACGTACTAACAGTTGCCTTACCGCTTAAGAAAATGTTAGGAAACGCAATTGATTCCGGCAGATGAATTGGTCGACGCGAACTCCTTCTCGCAGGTCCGATCCCCATTGCCGTGTGTTGCGCAATCCGTTATCCGGGTCAACGAAGTGGAGCGACGCCGACTGGCCGTTATACCCCGTAAGCCGCCGCCTTGGTCGAACGGGGTCGGACGACCGCTTCGGGTCGATCAGCGACATTTGAACGCGCCCGGGTCGGCCGCTTGGCCGGCCGTCACGTCTACCGCCCATGTCTTGAACTCCTTGTCGGCGAATAGGCACGCGTGTCGGCCCTCGTCGGGAAAGAGAAAATGTGTCTCGTTCATGCCTGCTCTGTGGTGGCGGCCCGCCGAAGCGGGCCGAGGTCGGTCACCCGCCGGTCAGCAGCTCATCGAGCTTCGGCCGAAGCCATTGCGCTGTTTTGATGGCGGCCGGCGTGAGCTTGCGCACGTATGCGGACGTGCCGCCTGCTGAACGGGTCGGGCTGTATACGAAGCCGTTGCACTTCATCAGATCGCGGACTGGTTTATCCGGTTTTCCGTCGAACAGGAACGCGGCGCGGTTGTCCTCCACGTCTTCGCGGTACGCGTAGCCTTGCCCTATTCCTCGCGTTCGCAGCGCTCCGCGATCTTTTCGAGCGCCGCGATGCGGTCGCGTATGCGCCGAATATTGGCGCTGCTGTTGGTCAGCTCGTAAGATGCGAAGCCGGCGCGGCCTCGATAGTCCGGCCTGAACAACTTCTCGATGGCGCCGGCCGTGTAGCCAAGCGCAGCAACGCCGGCGCCATCCTCGCGGCGGATCAGCGCATTCGTGCGTTTCATCCGCTCGTGCCGTTCCTCCAGCTCGGCCAGCTTCACGCGCAGCTTGTCTACCGCTTCCGGATCATCGCTCGATATGCCGCCCCTGCCGACAGCCGCAGCGCAGTGCTCCGGTTCCTTCGCCTAGTCTTGTAGCGCGAACGCCCTGCCGAACGTATTGTGAATCCGTGCGCGATGGTTGCGGTCACCACAGGCGCGAACTATGACAAATTCCCACTCGACTTCTTTTCTGACGACAAGGTATCTCGACAGAGGATTGCCTTTCCGCCATTGTTTGGTGACGTCAGAGCGAGTGGGGAAATGTCAGAATGAATAGGCTACGGAGATGCCTGCGGTGCCATCTCCGATCGCTTTGTGAACGTGAGCAACGCCCTGACGCGCGCGGCGCAGGGGCTCAAACTAATCGAGAAGCGCCTGATCTCGTCGGCGATCGCACAGAGCGATTCTGTGGGGCTGCGCAAGCTCGCCGCAGCCATTGGGCCGAACCAGGGATGGATGGTGAAGCTGTTCGCGCAGGACTATGCCGACACGTTCGGGATTGACCGGCCGACCGCCTATGTCCAACTTCAGAGGCGGCCGAGTCCATTTTCAACAAGTACATCCGGACGGTGGAACAGACGCGGCGCGGCGAGAAGGAGCGCAAGTACAGATGGATCTCCGGCAACACGTACCAGCATGGTGAGGGATGGGGCGAGATCAACTTTGCGCCGGAAGTCGCGCCCTTCTTGCTGGGCTTGCGCAAGGAGTTCACCCCGTACAAGCTCAAGCACACGGTGGCCCTGCGATCGGTGTACTCCTGGCGACTGATGGATGAAGATGTTCGCGCAGTACCGGGACACCGGTCTGGTGCGGATCAGGTTCGACGAATTTTGTCACGCGATGGAGGCACCGCCGAGCTGCCTGAAGGATTTCGGCCAGCTAAGGCGCCGGGTGATCGATCCGGCCGTTGCCGAGCTCACTGGCAAGGACGGCTTGCTGATCGAGTGGAAACCGACGAAGAGCGGTGGACGCAAGGTGACCGGGCTCGAATTCACGTTCCAGCCGAACCCCAATTGTTTCTACTCTGACGGCATCGGTTCATGCATGACTAAGTGGGTAAATGTCAGAATAGGCAACGGTCACTATTCATCTATGCGTTCGGTAGGACACGTGTCATGATTCCTCTCTTGCCATCACTGCAGCGGGACTGCGCCACGTGCCTGGCCAGACAGCGTCGGCAGCAGCACGCGAGGGATCTGAATAAAGGCCCGACCTAGCAATACCAGCATCAACGTCGGAAATATGCAGAATATCAGCGGTCAATTTGACCGCGATCCCAGCCGCCTCTTCCAGCGGCCGCCTTGCAGATGGCCACTGGCAGCGCGCAGGTCGTCTGCGACTGCGTGGTCGACGCCACGGCGGTCGCGGCAACGGCCGACGTGCCGAGCGTGGCGCCCGCATTGGGCCCCAGCTAAAGTCAGAGAAGAATGTGCCGATAGGAAGGCTAAGAAAGTTGCCGATATGGCCAGGCAGCTAGCTCAGTATGCAACAGGCTTATCTGAAGGTTGGCAGGTGTTAGCTGGCATCGATATATTATGTAGTACACGTGAACTAAATAATTCTTATCGACTATATTGCATGATCACGTGATGCTCTGCGGCAAATATGCGATCTCGGAAACGTGACAATGAGTACGTCGGCACAGCGTGGGGTTCTTGAGATCCGGAGGGAGAGATGGAAGACAGATGGGCCGATTACCTCACCTATGAAGCGCGTTTTGATGCGACGCAAACGCGTATCATTCGTCTCAGACTCGCGATAGACAACGGAATCGCGGTTGACGAAAGTGGTGAATACCTCCGTCAGGACGTGGTGTCGGCTATCAAGGGCGATTCAACGTTCGCGACAGTTTTTCAGGGTCCGGGAACCGGTGACGGGACATTCGGACATCAAGTTTTTCTTGCTGCGGTGAATGGTGTCGAATACGTCGAAATCGGGGAGAGCGCGAGTGAAAAGGACGACCTTGGCGACACGCCTAGCTTCTAAGTTCAGCAAGGGCTCAGTGTATGAATTTGCGTCGATTGATATACCTCTCAGCGAAACCTAGCACCGAGATCCGCCAATACTTCGAGGAACGCGACTGGGATGTGAAAGTAGTCAGATCATCGAAGGATGCAAAGAAGGCCGCCGATGACGCCGAGGCCGCTGGTGGACTACTCGACCTTGCAGCGGGGTTGCCGTCCCACGAGATCGAGGCGCTCGAGACAGGCCTTTCAATGCCCAATGTCGGTTGGGTTGCGATTGTCTCGCCGGGACAACTCGGCGATGCGACACTGCGACACCTCGTGCGCGACTACTGTTCAGACTACGTGACAGTACCGTTCATCCCGAAAGGGTGGGCAGAGCTGTTGGACATGCACACGGAATGGTTGAGTTATCTGGACCGCCACGGGAAGATTTCATACATTCGGTTGCCGAAGGCGAGATGATCGGGGCATGCGAACCGATGCTGGCAATGTTTCGATCGATAAAGAAGATAGCGTCAACGGATGCACCCGTTTTCATCGCAGGGGAGTCTGGGACGGGGAAAGAACTGACAGCTGCTGCTATTCATCGCCGGTCTTCTCGTCGTAATTTTCCGTTTATCGCAATTAACTGCGGCGCTATATCCCGCGATCTTGTTCAGTCTGAGCTTTTTGGCTACGAACGCGGCGCCTTTACCGGTGCGACGCAACGCAGGATAGGGCGTGTCGAAGCGGCTAGCGGAGGCACGTTGTTTCTGGACGAGATTGGTGACCTGCCGATCGACAGCCAGGCTAGCCTCCTGCGGTTTTTGCAGGAGCGCAAGATTGAACGCCTGGGCGGGCTGGAATCCATTGATGTCGACGTCCGCCTCATTTCCGCGACGCACGTCGACCTGGAATCGGCGATAGCTGAAGGGCGCTTCCGACAGGATCTTTATCACCGGCTTTGCGTGTTGCGTATCGTCGAGCCACCGCTGCGCGAGCGAGGCACCGATATCGAACTGCTTGCCTTTCATTTGCTCAGCCATTTCCGGAGGGAGGCGGGTCGGCGGCTGCAGGGCTTCTCGCCCGATGCCATAGATGCGATGCTTCGATACACTTGGCCCGGCAATGTGCGCGAACTGGGAAATCGGGTGCGGCGGGCGGTTGTGATGACCGACGGACGACTGATTACAGCGAAGGATCTCGAACTGGATCACGTCGCGGGTCAAGTGCCAGTATTGCTGAACTCGGCGAGAGAGACAGCCGAGCGAGCGGCAATCGAACGGGCGCTGCTACGGCATCGCGGACGATACGGGGAGGCCGCACGCGATTTGGGCATATCGCGAGTTACGCTGTACCGTCTCTTGGATGCTTACCGGATGCACGAGCCGGACACTGTAGGCTCCAAACCTCGCAAGCGCCGTCATCCGCCGGGCTGATGGGATTTCGCACTCCCACAGCAAACACAGGTGAAGCTCAAACCCGGGCATGAGGCGCATGCTGCCCTGACCATACGTGTGCGTTGCGAATCCGCTGCGTAAAGTTTAACGAGCGCCCAAACTGTCAAGTCCCGTAAATGGAAACAGTCCAGCCTACACACGGATTCGCTCGACCTCATCGAGAGTGATGTCATCGCGGCGCCGGTCATAGAACTGAGTGGTGCGGGTGCGCGTTGACGCGTGGTTCGCCATCGCCGCCGCATCTTCGAGCGTGCCGCCGCTCTTCAGGTTGGCGGTGATGCCAGTCGCGCACGTGTGCGGCGCCGCGCACTCGTGGCCGGGATCGGCACGGCGACCGGCAATACCATCGCATGGGCGTTCGCCTGTGGCAGCGGCCTATCACTTAGCTGCCCGGTGCCATGCCGGACCCTACGGAACAGTGGCCAGGTGTGCCGTTTCGTAGCGCATTGCAGCAAACTCGCATGCAATCAAACGCTTACAGCGGTTGCCCTATAAGTTGTCCACAGGTTCATCCACCTTTTCGGTGCACAACTTTCACAGAAGCGTCACGTGATCCAAGAAAAGGACAATAGAAACAGTTGCCAAGCCGTCAATGCGCATAAGGGGTTAACTTCCGGTCGCGGGCATGCCGCGCCCGTCCGTGCACAACTGTGCTGCCCACACTGACGTGTGGACGGCCCCGGCTCTCTGGCCGTGACTCCGCAGTTGCACACACCGGCTTCGCGACGCTTTGCCTACGGCCTGACGCGCCCTAGCGAGCTTGCCTGCACCAAACCTTTTGCATGCTGTAGCGAACTTTTCAGGTATGGCGAATGCTGCCCTGAATAAGCATGGTGCCGCAGCATCCGGCTACCTGTTCTCGGTTCTCAACGGCATCGGAAAGCCGCAGGCACCTGTGGCGGTTATCAATATGACGCCGAGCCCCGCTGATCTATGGAAGCACGCAGATCCGATCGGGCCTGACAACGATATGTGGCTTCGCACGGCAGCCCGCGAGCATGAAACAGTCGTCTTTGCGTGGGGCGCTAACGCGCGTCCTGACCGCGTGCGCGAGGTCTACGAGATTTTCAGGCCCGGCCGATTTCGGAAAATCCTGTGCCTCGGCACAACGAAAGACGGCTCACCGCGCCATCCGCTTTACGTGCGGCCGACCAGCCTCTTATCGAATGGGTGCCGACCGCAGCCAGCGACAGCGCTGAAAGGGGTGCGTGAAATGGCAATCAAAATAATCGGTCAAGACAGCACGCTGGCGAAGCAAGTCACTTGCCGTCACTGCGGCGCCGTCAATGAAGAGCGCGTCGCGCGAAGCACGACTTGCCTTTTCGTAATGATCTGCTACTGTATATCCGTACAGTTAAACGAGCGCGATTTGATACGTGACACGTTGCAAGGATCCTGTTCGAGTTCTGCGCCTGAGAATCAAGGACAAGCATGCTGCATCGCTTGCCGAGATGTCGCGGGCAGTGAACTTCGTCTGGAACTACTGCAATGACCTGTCGCTCCAGATCTTTCGCCGCGAGCGGCGCTTTGTTTCCGGCATCGAGATCCAGCGTTATCTGAACGGGGCGTCGAAAGAAGGCCTCGCGATCGGTTCGGCTGTGTTTCAGCAGATCGCCGAAGAGTACGCGACGCGCCGAAAACAGCACCGCAAGGTAAAGCTTCGGTGGCGTGTGTCGGGCGGCGCGCGACGGTCGCTGGGATGGATACCATTCAAAGCCCGCTCGGTCGTATGGCGCAATGGTCAGGCACACTTTCAGGGCCTGCATCTTGGCGTCTGGGACAGCTACGGCCTGGCCGCGTATGAGTTCGGCGCCGGTTGCATCTCCGAAGACAGCCGCGGTCGGTGGTACTTGAACGTGACGGTCAAGGTGAAGCCGGCTCGGCCTGGTGAAGCGAAGATGGATCTGGGAATCGACCTCGGGCTCAAGACCTTTGCCGGCTTCTCGGACGAACGTCTTCCGAACGTCGAAGCGCGGCGGTTCTACCGCGACCTCGAACCCGCTCTCGCAACCGCCCAGCGGGCACGCAAGAAGACCCGTGTAAAGGCGATCCACGCCAGGATCGCGAATCGCAGGAAGGATTTTCTGCATCAACTCAGCACGCGACTCGCTCGCGAGTACGGTGCAATCTTTGTCGGCAACGTGAATGCTTCGGCCCTCGCCAAAGGACTGCACAGCAAGTCTGTGCTCGACGCGGGCTGGTCGATGTTCCGGACCATGCTTCGGTACAAGTGCGCTGACGCAGGCGCATGGTTCGATGAGGTCGATGAGGCGCTTTCTTCCCAAACCTGCTCGTGCTGTGGTGCTCGCACGGGGCCGAAAGGTGTCGCAGGTCTTGGAATCAGAGAGTGGACGTGCAGCCATTGTGGGACGATACATGATCGTGATCGCAATGCTGCCCGGAACATTCTCGCGGTCGGACGTGACCGTCTCGCTGGAGGAATCCCCGCCCTTTCCGCGCAAGCGGCAGTCGTTCACGACTGAGGGCGGGGAGGACGTCAATGCGGCCAGTGTAATCACGAAATCATCATGAGGTCCTGGTAATGACCGACAACATCAAGAGTCTGGTGCCGGCTTAACGACCGTGACGGCTATCTCGAGGCCGCAGACGCGCCGCACACGCCATCATCAGTGCAGCTTCTCAAAGACGCTGCCGCGCGCATTGCGGAACTGGAAGCGCGTACCACTCCGCCTATTGATGGATGGAAGCTCGTTCCAGCCGAGCCGACACTCAAGATGTGCCAGGCGGCTTCGAAAATCCAGACGTACGACGCAACGTTCAACAAGCCATTCATGACGAGTGGCTCGTGTATCTACCGGCACATGCTAAACGCTGCACCCGCCGCCCCTGTCGCTGACAGCGCAGAAAAAAGCCCCGCTCCCGATGGAAGCGAGGCAGCCGCGGACATTGCGAGGGAACATCGGCTGCCCGCTCATCAAACATAGTGGAGGTCCCGAGAAACTCCAAACCGCATCCTATCGCTGCAAGCGCAGAGAAGGGAGGTCAAGCATGAGCGGGAACAGGCGCTCTCGCGAAATGATTAACGTGGCCGTCGCGGCGATGCGGCTTCTGCCGCGCTTTTCCAGTCGAGCCCAGGCACCAGTTCTTCGCGGATCGCCACGGCGGGCACGCTTGATTCGCACGCCGACCACATTCCGGCCGGCGATCCTTGGCGCGTGTTCTGATGCAGCCAAGCACCACAGGTCTTACAACGGTATTGGACTTAATGCTTTACTGGCTTTCTCGGTGTTCCGAAAATGCCAGTTCCAAGTCGCTGAAGGTTTGTGTGTGGTTGCACTGTCGAAGGCATGCCAACCAGCATCTCGCAAGCAAGGCATCGTTCCATGTTGCCCTCCGACGCAGTTGATGCGCGGCGCATTAAATCAGCATACACCATCCTTCACGGCAGGGGCATCAAATGCCTGCCGGCATCCGCAGAGAAGAGCGATGGAGCGTGGACTCGCTTTACAAGCCGATCGATTCCATGCCGATTATCACGAGGAACGGTTCGTGATTTTGCTCAGCAGGGTTGTAGCCAGCCAACTTTGTAGGAATCGCACGCTGAATACGAGGACCGATGACCTGTCCCATCTGGTCATCGCTCGCGGCAAGTATTTCGCTTTCTACGGATCGCTCAATCACGACAACGATTTCGCGCGCGAACCGATTGGGACGCTCCGGCAACGGCATGCGACGCGTCACGAGAAAGTGTCGAGGATTTCCCGGCCGCACATTGCTTTCTGCATCGAATGCGGCCTCGATAAACGGCATCACACTTTCAAGTTGCGGCATCGGCGATCTCCCTCGAATTTTGGCAAATCCTAGCATGACCGAAGCAGCACAACGAGTAATCGAAACAACTAGAAAACCTGGGGTATCACATGGCAGCGCAACTGATTCCACTGTGCGTCTGGGTAGAAACGATCTTCGGCGAGCACAAGCCGCATCGCAACACGCTGATGAACTGGATCCGCAACGGTCACATCCGGCCGGTGTCACGCAAGGTCGGTCGCGAGTACTTCTGCAAGCCGAACGCCGAGTACGTCGACCCGGTCACCGGGCGCATCGAAAGAATGGCAAATTGCCGCTAGGCGTCGTCAAGCTGCCCGGCGCAACTGGCCGGACAACCTCTACAAGAACGGGAACGACTATTACTGATTTTCTCGACACTTCGAATTCTAGAGAGTTGTTTCTTCTTTGACACTCGCGGTGAGAATCGACCGACCAACAGACTTCGCACCGTCGGTCGTCATTCAATTCGATCTCTCCTCGCGCTCAACACAGAAGAAAAACTTCGTTACCACTTTCACGGTCTTCGGCGTGTGATCAAGGAGTGTCTGTCAGATTCGGCGCCTGAGCATGAGCTTGTCGAAGTTGTGAATGCACTATGTGACTGTAAGCGAGCTGGGCCAATCGATACCGCGCTACGCCATTCGTTTCTGATCGTGCCGTTGGAAGCATTCGCCGGCGTTGTACTGCTAAGGCTTGCCGCAACCGTTGA
The DNA here is from genome assembly GCF_013426915.1 of Paraburkholderia sp. PGU19. Taxonomy (GTDB): domain Bacteria; phylum Pseudomonadota; class Gammaproteobacteria; order Burkholderiales; family Burkholderiaceae; genus Paraburkholderia. Next base: position 2,951,124 of record NZ_AP023179.1, on the reverse strand, counting down.
GTATCATTCCCATGTCGCTTTACGTGGTCCACTTTAGGAGAAGTGCGTGTTAGTTTTTCGAAGCGATTTGCTGACGCGAACGGGAGGTCCGCAAGAAGATCGTGCGGTATTGGGCGGGGCAGATTGTGGTGGCGTATGGGCAGGCCGGGCTGGGCATGCCGGTGGAGGACACAGCGGCAACGGTAAGACGAGACGCGATACGAAAGCTGTACTAAGAAATACAAAGGAGCCGTCGGCTTGATTTTGGGCGCACTATATTCGTTGACGCCGTCACTCTTTAATCAGATTGCGCATTCTTATCGAAAGCGAAATCATGCTAGCCGCGGTCGACGTCACATGGGATGCTGTACATCAAAACGAGGCACAATCAAATATGTTTGCTTTGAACGCACTGTCGTCTCGGGCTGTCCAAATTGCTGCTCGAGGTGGTTTCCCGGATGATATCGGTGTTTGGCATGTACCCCTGCGCTTCACAGGGAACTGCGCTTCCGATATGCCATTTCTCGATGCAGAGGAACGTGCAAAAGCCACACGCTTTCGCAATACGGCGGATCAGGTTCGTTTTTCCTTGACACGCTCTGTATTACGGGAGTTGCTGGGATTTTTTTTGGGAATCGATCCGGTTCAGGTGAAGATCCGTACGACCAGCCGCGGAAAGCCAGAGCTTGCGTCCTCCATACGCGGAAGACTGCTGTTCAACGTGTCTCACTCTGGAGCTCATGCTCTGATCGCGATATCGCGCAAACGTGTGGTTGGTGTTGATATTGAGCTTGTTGACAAGGCCATCGCATGGCGTGAACTGGCAACACTCGTTTGTACGCCGGGCGAGCGTAAGATGATAGAAGTCTCAATGCCGGACACGCAACATGAGGAATTTTATCGCTGCTGGACGGCCAAAGAGGCTTTGCTGAAGGCGCTGGGTCTGGGAATCACTGAAAATCTGCTAGCATTGACTATCGATCTGCGTGCGGTCGAGCGAACATCGCTCTCACCGCAAGTAGCCGCCGATGCGCATGCTCTCGATGCGCTACGGGCTATGAAGTGCTGCTGGATTCGGGATATTCCCGACTATTCTGCATGCCTCGCCTACGAGACGGACATGTGAGCATTCCACTCCAATGTCGAATCATTCCGGTGAGATTTTAATTGCGATAGTTATCAGCGCGCCTTCATTCTGGCGCGGGTGTCGCAGATGAAAAGCCATCAGATATCGATCGACTTCGGCGACGAACTTCTCGCGAAGGACTGGCTGGACGCCAGACGCGTGGCTGAAAGTGCGAGCGTTCCGCCCAGCAACAAGCCGGATCAATACGCCGAGCATTTACGCTCGATCGGAGCAATGTTAGCCGTGGGTAAGCGCCCGAGTGCGCTTACCGCTATCCAGACCTTAAGTTCAATTCTCACGGCGCGGCGCGCGCCGAAGTCCAAGATCTGTCGAAGCTGTTGCCAAGTCACGCGGAGGATCGTGGCGGGCGGCGGCGTGCATTCTGGCTCAACTCTCCACGTGCACTGCTCGACGGCTGGCATCGAGCCGGTCGGTCTTCGCGCGACGCTTGTGGCGTCGCACCGGAATGCTGGCCGGATCGACGACATAGCACTCGACGTGTTGAGCCCGCAGCGCGCGACAGATCCAGAACGCTTCCTGGCCGGCCTCGTAGGAAACGACAACGCGCACGCCGGCGGGCAGCGACTACTTCTGCCGGTGCGCCTCGATCAGGTCGAGCACGGCCTGCAGCCGCGCGGCGGCCTGGGGCTGCGCCACCGTGTGGACGGCTGGCTTCTTGCGGCGGCCGTCGTGCAGCGCGACCTTCCACGTGGCTGCGGCGAGTTCCAGTGACACGGCCAGCACGAACGCTTCCGGGTGGTGCGTCGCGTATGTCTGAACTGTGCGCATGATCCTCTCTCCTTTCAGTAAGGCTCAACAGGTTGATTTTAAGGATTGGCCTTTGTGCCCCCTGCATAGGATCTGCTATGACCACGACGCTGGCTGGCGGTGGATAACCTGCACGGATTCAGATGTTTTGGAATCCTCCATATCAAGCGAGCGTTTCACCGCAGCTAGGCCGGGGGTGTCTGAAGTCCGGACAGCTGACCGGATCAACTTCTATCCGTGCTGGCACCGGGCCAGGCACCACATACCGCATGCGCAAGGCTGCGCTGGAGCTACCCCATTACCGACGCGCCCCATCTAGAACTACCGTTATTCGATGGGTAACCCGCTTACTGTCCGGGCGCGCCCAACCTTCAGACACTGTTGCCGCTCGACGTTGGCTGCTCAGGTCGCCAGCGCCCTGCGGGGACGTGACTTGAGGGTTGCCCCGAGGGGAATCTCGCCAAACTCCAGATAGCGCCATAGCGCGACCGACAGACGTCTCGCAAGCGCTGCAATGCCGATGCGTCGCACGCGCTTGCCGCCGCCTGCGAAGCGCGTGTTGAACCAGCGGCTTAGCTGGCTGGGGGGCTGGAAGCGTAACCAGCTCCAGGCCAGTTCGACCATCAGCCATCGGGCTCGCCTGTTGCCAATCTTGCTGATGCCCTGCTCGACTTCACTGGTACCGCTGGCATAGGGTGTCGGTGCTAGGCCCAGGCAGCTGGCCAGTTCGCGGCGGTTGTGACAATGCCGCCAGCCGAACAGTTCCCTGACAAGGGACCAGGCGCTGCCGGTGCCGATACCCGTGAGCCGCGCGATCATGGGTTGCGCGCCGCTGCGAACCTCACGCTGCTGCTGCGCCTCAATCGTCCTGATCTGCCTGGCAGCGAGCGAGAGCCGCTCGAACTCGCGCTCGATCTCGGCGCGCAGCGCCGGCAACAGGCGGGCAGCGTTCTGCGCCCACCAGTGTGACCATGCGCGCCCACCTATGCGCTCGACACGCAGATTGTGGAGTACGAGCAGCGAGCGGATCCGGTTGCTGTGGGCGGTGCGCTCCTGCCGCAGGCGATCGAGTTCGCGGTGTACTCGCCGGCCATCTTCCTGTTCGGGAGTAGGGATGCGCGCTACGGCCCACACCCGGCGTTCACCAGCGTAGTAACGCATCAGCATCGACAGCAGCTTGTCGCTGTCGAGACGGTCGGTCTTGGCGCCACGTCTGCGCCGGTTCACTTCGATACTGGCCGAATCCACCACCAGGTTTGTGATCTGATGTTCCTCCAGGCGACGGTGCAGCCAGAAGCCGTCACGCCCGGCTTCATAACAGCTGCGCACCGGAGCATCCGCAGCCAGATGACAGCGCACCTTGGCCTTCGCAATCGTCGTGAAGACTGCGGCCGTATCGCCGGTGGCCACTGTGCAGCGGCTCGGTGCGCGCACTCCATCGCCTAGCGAAAGCTTCCAGCTCTTGTCACCCAGTTCGAAGGCGACATACAGCGATCGGGTGATGGTTGTATCTGCCCGTGAAGGGCTGTGCGAGGCGCATTCATTTGCGCGCTCCTCTCGGAAAACGGGTGTTGGAATCCTCGTTTTACTCCAGGAGGCTTACTTCCGCGGCCCTTCCATAGTGTCTAGCGGATCACAACTAGCGGATCGCAGCTCGAAATGGCCCCGACTATCGGTGTGGCGTCGCCCCTCGCGCTGCACAAATCGGGGTAGCCGAACGCGAAGGACTGACTAGAATGTCTGGGTGGCAAGCAAAGCCGCAAAGCCGATTTCTTCAGAAGTAACGGTCAGTGTTGGGACGTTTCAATTCCTTCATCGGAGGAATACCATGACGTGCCTGAACGAAAGGATTGCCGGCATAGTATTTTTTGTACTGAGCGGATATGCGTTCGCAGATGGCCTAATCATCAATTCGCCCGAAGAGATGACGGTTGCGAATCTCGAGCCTATGCCTATGGAGCTTGTTCCGCCCATTCCGGAACCATTACGCTATTTGCATCGCTATGAAATGGAATTCCAGGCAAGTCAAGGAAGGCCGTATTACGGGCAACTAGAGGGCTTCTATAGCGCACAGGTAACGCACGAGGTTCGATTCGGCACCGGGAGAGCGATACCAATGCCTGAGCCGGCAGCACAGCAGGCGTCGAATTTTTTACATCCGGGTCAGTCGACGGCGCCGCAACTCTCCATCGTCGAGTTGCCAAACCCGACTCTTACGCTCCGTGCACAACCGCAGCGGAGGCTCTCGTTGACAGTCGATGATTGGGTCTTTTCTGGCACCGCACGCGTCGCAGTTCTTGGTTCGCACAATACCGGCGCGACACTTTCTGTTCGGCACGGCTTTTAATCCGACGTCTGTGGTCAGTTCGACGTGCGCCGGAACATCCGCATTCTATGCATACAATATATCGCGCGTATTGATGGGTATCATGGCGACTCAAGGAGGCCGCCATGTGCACGTCTTACAAAGCGAACCCGAACGATGCCCGCTGGGACGTTTTCAGCGTCTTCTCGCGACCCGACTTCGGGTAGAAGCGCGAGATCTACAAGGACTATTACGCCCCGATCTTCCGACGCGGCGGCGACGCCTTCGAGACGGTCCCGGCCTCCTTCGGCATAGTGCCGCGGCGGCACATCCCGCCAAGAGCGAAGGTGTTCGACACGATGAACGCATGCTCAGAAGCGATCGACGAGAAACGGAGTTTTAACGGCGCTTGGCCGTTCCCGCTGCCGCCGCGAAAGACCAAGACCACGATCGCGTCCGAAACAAAATCACTCTTGGATCTGTGACTCCCAATTTCTCCAGTAGGTGCCACTTCAACCTCTCATGCCAGTGCGATCGTAGTTGACTTGCGTCAACTATGGGCATGCGCGAGACCGTAGGCTTATCGTTAGCGTGAGCTTACGTTGAAGGGGCAGGCGATGAATCTCAAGTGCGTCAAATATTTCGCCCTCGGCGGTGGCCGATCTTCTCGTAGGTTGCGGCGGTGGCGGCGACGATAACGGTGGGGCGGCTCCGCAGAGCGTAGCAGTCCAAGACGTCACGATGACGTTTTTCCGCTCTTTCGCCCCGGAACGTATGTCTTTCGAAGCCAATCCGAGCTGGCTAGCGCATGGGCAGCGGCCCCTTTCGAGCACTACCCGATCGGGCTCGTTACGGTAGAGCCCGCTATGCCGACATATGACTTTACGAAGTACACCGTCGTCGGCCTGTCCAACGGTATCGGCAAATGGTGTTTCGCGCCAAGGGTCACAGGCGCGACTTCAGATGGCAAGGATCTGGTGGTCCACTACTTCGTTCCAACCACCGGCACACTTGCCTGTATGTTTAACGGTCCGCTAATCGCATTTGCGTTGGTGCCGCAAGTCAAGGGGAATGTCCAGTTTGTGCAGGATCCCGCGCCGTTTTGATCTCTTGAGATCTATCGAGCCGTCTAATATGAGGGCACATAAGTCGATGTGATGCGGCTTTCCGGTGCGCAAAATATAAGCATGGCTTAGCCCGAACTGACATCGTGGGCGGCGAGGAATTTGGCTACGGCGTCCGAAGAGAGGGCGGGCGAGATACGTCGTCAGGTGAGCAGATTGCGCAACGCGTTACACACGTAGTCGACTTCGTCGCGCGACAGGCAGACGCCGCTCGGCAGATTCAGCGCGCGCTCGCCGATGCGGCGCTTGCCGTGTGGTCCAGATCGGGTATTGGCTAATCGCCGGGAAAACAGGCCGCGTGTCGATGTTCAATTCCTTGAGTTTCGCTCGCAGCGCTTCGCGTTCGATCGGCGCGCCGTCCTCGAGCACGAGACTCGACATCCAGAAGATGCTGCGCGCACCCGCCGCCTTGTGATTCAGCTACACGTTCGGAACGCCCGCGAGGCCCTCGGCGGACCAGCGCGCGATGCGCCGCTTCATCTCGATCTGCTCGCCGGCGTTCGATCTGCGCGAGCCCGAGCGCGGCCTGCACGTTCGACATTTTGAATTTGACGCCATCCTCGTCGATCCAGAATACCTTCGACGGATTGCGGCCCTGATCCCAGATCTTGTACGCGCGCTTGTAGAGTGCTTCGTCGTTGGTCACGAGCATGCCGCCTTCGCCGGTCACGAACAATTTCGCGCCCTGGAAGCTGAAGATCGCAAAATCGCCGAACGATCCGCAGCGCTGGCCGTTCCACTCGGCGCCGATCGCGAGCGCCGCGTCTTCGACGACTTTGAGGCCGTGCTTGCGCGCGGCTTCCATGATGGCGGTCATCCGCGCCGGGTGTCCGTAGAGGTGGACGGGAATGACCGCCTTGGTGCGCGGCGTGATGAGCGATTCGAACGAGGCCGCGTCGAGGCATGTCGGCTTCGATATCGGCGAAAACCGGCGTCGCGCCGACGTACTTCACCGCGTTCGCCGTTGCCACCCACGTCATGTCCGGCACGATCACCTCGTCGCTCGGGCCGATGCTGAGCGCCATCAGCGCAATCTGCAGCGCGCCCCTGCTTGCGGCGATTTCGCTGTGCGACTTCCTGTTTGCAGCGTGGATGCCGCCGGTGTCGGTTGGTATTGCGTTGTTGATTGCGATGTATGTGTGCTTTGGTCTGGGCAACGGCGCGACCTTCCAACTGGTGCCGCAGCGCTGGAAGGGCAAGACCGGGCTGATGTCGGGGATCGTCGGGGCGGCGGGGGGTATCGGCGGGTTTTATCTGCCTGTGATCATGGGCATCGCGAAGGAAGGCACGGGCAGCTATCAGATGGGCTTTGCGACGTTCGGCGTGCTGGCGGCGCTTGCGTTCGGGCTCGTGGTGCTGCATCGCGCACGGTGGCTCGAGTGGGCGCTGCCGAAGGAGAGCCATGTGGTTGTCGAGCCGATTCGTGCGGGCGTTCGGGTGGATAGTGGGGTTTCATGCGTTGGCATAGTTTCTGTTCTTACACGGGGACGCGGGCACGGATGCATCGTTCCGTTGTCGACTGATCGATGTCTTCGCAGCATGGCGACCTTCTGTGACCGGAAGGTCGCCATGTTTTTTTCCTCGACGATTTTTCATTTGCCCTACGTCGCTGTTTCATCTGCAAAGAGCCGTACGCCTCATACGTTCATGAAAAGTCGGAGGAGAGAATCGTTCTCTTCTATAAGTTCGTAACGTATGTGCGATAGCTAACACCGTCGCTTGATGCGACATGCGATAAAGCACTCTGTTGCGCAGTTACCGGCCCTGCGGCCGGGTTGTCCGCTTCTCCGCGAAGGTGGATAGCGAGTTCCGCTGACTCTGTTGTCGATCGTCAGATTGACGGTGAGTCTGCCGAAATGGCATCGCGCACAATTGGTTGGGGTTCAAGCATGTCTGCCGAAACGACCACGCCCGCCTTGAGGTTTCCGACGCCCTGTACCACTTGTGGCGGCGTGCTGTATCAGTATGTCAATTTCTGCCCCTACTGCGGCGTCAGCCGCCCCTTGAGGCCGATCGGCCAAAGCGGGCTCAAGCGCAGTTGAGAGCTGTCCAGACCGAAACCCGATACCCAGCCCAGGTCGTCGACGAGCCGACCGAATGTGCTGCGCCGAACGTTGTCTGGCAAGGAGCAGGAGATCCGGAATTTTCGCCGGACATCGTGCCGCCGTCTCTGCCACAAGCAATCCGTCGCTGGGTCGTCACGAAGGGCGCGACACCTTTGGCCGGCCTGCTTCTGCTCGGCGTGGCCGGCTATCTCTGGCTGGGTCATGGCCACACGCGCAACAGCGATGGCGATGAACTGTCGACAGCCGCGGACGCTTCGAGCCGCCCGATACCTCAGTACATGCCGTCGCCGAAGGACGATTCGTCTTCGATGGCTGCCACGGGCCAGCCCACCGTCGACAAGATCGCGCAGCCGGTTGTATCTCGCGCACCGGGCGGCGCGCAGTCGCATCGGGGGCTATCCGATGCGCTGGGCGACGCACGCGCAAGTCTCGCGCGGAACGATCTGACGCAAGCGAAAGCAGCCGTGTCGGATGCGTTGTTGCTCGCGCCCACCAACCCTGACGCATTGCGGATGCAAACCGAGGTCAAGGATCGGGAGAACCGGCGTGACGTTGCGATAGGCGTGGCGAACAGCTGTGCGAATGACAAGATATGGAGTTGTGTATTCAAGCTCTCCAACCAGGCGCTCGCGATCGATGTCGGCAGCGTAGAGGCTCAGGCTTTGCTTCAGCGGGCGATCCTTTCGACAGGATGGAAGCCGCTAGGCGAGAAGGCTGCGCCGGCACCGCGCAAACCGCCGCCCGTCGTTGCCAACAGTGCGCCGACGAGACTGCCGCCCTTGCCGCCGGGCACGCCAACGGACAGTGGCGCCCGTCCATCAGCGAACAGCGCGGCGCCTGCCACCTGGGTGGCGCCGGCTCGCGATGGCGGCGATGCGCAGACGAGCGCCATGCGCGGCTCGGACGGGGGAAGCCTTTCGCCCGTTGGGTCGCTGACCACGAAGTGAGTGTGTCGCGTGGGCGTGTAGGTGGCCTGCGTTCCACGTTCGTTCCGCTCGTCGCCGCCCGGCAATTGCGAGAGGGTCGCGGCGGATAGACGCGGCGCAGTCAAACCTATATTTCCCAATCGAACTGCTGCTCTGTCTGCTTCTCGGCCGCCAGCCTCTGCCGGCCTTCCCGCGAAATCACGACATGACTGGACGGCTCGATCGTCATCAGATCGGCTTTCTCCACATTCGGATTCGACGTACGACTTTGCTTTCCTTCCCGCAGATACTCCAGGAAGGGTTGAAACTGACGGACGGCATGGATGGCGTTGGTCATCATTCAACCTTTAATGGCTGCATCCGGTTCCATCGGGAAACGGGGTTCCGAGCCGTATCGTGACGATGTCTGACGTTCGTGTGACAGCCGAAAACGGACGCTTGCGTTCCCGCTCCGTTTATTTCGGATATCTACGATTTCGGGTCGATCTTATCGACTCCGGTCAGATGTACCTGTGCGTCATCGCACAGTATCGGGATGACGGATGCAGCGCTTTTCAGACACCGTGTTGCTGGCCGATGTGTAGGGTCTTCATGATATTAGCCTGCCGCTGATGAATTGGCTGCGTCGGCGCGGCGAGCGGATCGGCGGGTTCAGCTGCCCCGTGCGACGGAACAATCAAACTGGAAAAAATCAGGGTTTATACCTGTCGACAGCCCACTTAGTTTGCGACAGGAAGGAATCGCAGTCGCGAAAGCGCAAGCCTGCCGAATACCGATCTTGCTGCGAACAGCGACCTGCGAAAGGTGGTCGGCTGATACATAAATATGCTAGGCTTCCACAAATATCACATTCTTACTGCATCTTACTGCACGTTTTTTGCTCAGTACATGCTGTGAGAAGTGGCATGGGGCGATGGCTTTTGTAAATTTAAACAAGCATTTTTGGGCATCCTTGGGGATTGCATGTGATCGGCGGAGACGTGAGGGAAATGGTAATGCCAGAGGTAAATCAGGCGAGTCGTGTGATTGCCATTGTTCAGTCATGCTATATCCCTTGGAAAGGATTTTTCGACCTTATTGCTTCCGCCGATGAATTCATTTTATATGATGATATGCAATACACGCGCCGTGATTGGCGCAATCGAAATCTTATCAAGACGCCACAAGGACTAACTTGGCTGTCTGTGCCGGTTAAGGTCAAGGGAAAATATTTTCAATCAATTCGAGAGACCGAGATTGATGGCAGTGCTTGGCAGGAGAAGCATTGGAAGAGTATCTGCCAAAACTATCGACGCGCCCCTTATTTTGATGAATTTTCAAAAGTTTTCGAATCTCTTTATCTCGAAAAAGAGTATACGCATCTGTCGGATTTGAATCGAACATTCATCGAGAAAATATGCACGCTTCTCGATATTTCAACTGCCTTGAAGTGGTCGTGGGACTATTCCTTGGCCGATGGAAAGACAGAGCGTCTCGTAAATCTCTGCACCCAAGCTGGCGGGACGGATTATGTTTCCGGGCCAGCAGCACGAGACTATATCGACAAGAATTTATTCGATCAGGCCGGCGTGAATCTGCATTACTTCGATTACTCGAATTACCCCGAATATCCGCAGTTGTGGGGTAAGTTTGAACACGGCGTGAGCATACTTGATCTTCTGTTCAGTTGCGGACCGGGCGCAGCGGACTATATGAAGTTCCGCACCTCGCGCGGTCACGACAACGGCTAACTGGATCTTTGTCATCTATGGAGAAGTTACTCGCTCAGGTATCTAGTTATTACACGGAGAAGATCGAGCGCTTCGGTGCTCAACCGCTCGGTGTCGACTGGAACGGACTTGACGGACAGGTGCTGCGTTTCGCCCAACTCTGCAAGCTGCTCCCGCCTGAGGTCCCGTTTTCCATTGCCGATGTCGGGTGCGGCTATGGCGCGCTCCTCGAGTACTTGCTGGCTCAATACGAAGGGGTCGAATACATCGGGATCGATATTTCGGAAGCAATGGTTGAGACGGCGACCAGATTGCGCGGGCAAGATGCTCGAGCGAGATTCGTGGTCGGAACGGAGCCGCCGCACCCGACCGACTACGTTGTCGCAAGCGGTATCTTCAATGTCAGGCTTGGAACGTCGACGGACGCTTGGTGCACCTACATCGAGTCGACGCTCGAAAACATGGATCGCTTTTCCACCCGCGGGTTCGCGTTCAATTGCCTTACCAGCTACTCGGACGAACACAAGAAGCGCGCGGATCTTCACTACGCGAATCCCGGTGAACTGTTCGATCTGTGCAAACGTCGCTATTCGCGTAACGTCGCCCTGTTACACGACTACGATCTTTATGAATTCACCATTCTCGTCAGAAAATGACTATGGCACAGCAACGCAGACCGCTCGTCATATTTGGCACCGGTCAAATCGCAGAGCTCGCGTGGTTTTACTTTACCCACGACTCGGACTATCGGCCTGTCGCATTCACGGTTGATCGGGATTTCATCAACGACACCAAATTTTGTGGGCTACCCGTCGTTCCTTTCGATGAACTGCATCAACACTACAAACCCGACGAAGTCGAGCTGTTCGTAGCGCTAAGCTACGCGAAAGTCAATGCGCTGCGCACGCAGAAAGTTCAGGAAGTGCGAGCGGCTGGTTATCGAACGGCTAGCTACGTCAGCAGCCGGGCGACAGTTTTTCCTGGTTTTGCGGCGGGCGGAAACTGCTTTATCCTCGAAGACAATACGATCCAGCCGTTCGCAAAAATTGGTGACAACGTGACTCTGTGGAGCGGCAATCACATCGGTCACCACTCCACTATCGAAGACAACTGCTTTATCAGCTCTCACGTCGTCGTTTCGGGCGGTGTCAGGGTTGGTGCGGGCACGTTTATCGGTGTCAACTCGACGATTCGCGATCACGTTTCGATCGGCGAACGCTGCGTCATTGGTGCGGGCTCTTTGATTGCCGCTGACACGGAACGCGAGGGGGTCTATCACACGGCGGCCGCTGAGCGCTCGCGCGCACCCAGCTCCCGGTTGCGCAACATTTGAAGGAGTGAGCGGTGCGTTGGACTAAGCTCGGACGGATTTTCTGTGCGTCAGGCGAGTATCCCTGGATGCTGACACATGCGGCAAATCCAGTAGCAGAATGGCGGCATGGAGACGTCTTTCGCATCTACTTCAGCGCGCGCGATGCGGATCGCCGCGCACATATCGGCTACGTTGATATTGATATCTACGAGCCAAAAAAGATTCTGGCACTGTCCGGGAAACCCGTCGTGGCACCGGGCGAGACCGGCTCATTCGACGACAGCGGCACGTCGATGGGGTGCATCGTGCATCATGAAGGGCGACGTCATCTGTACTACCTCGGCTGGAACCTTGGCGTGACCGTGCCATGGCGTAACACGATCGGCCTCGCGGTAAGCGACGGACCCGATGCCCCCTTCGTCAAGGTATCCCGTGCCCCTGTAATGGACAGGCATGAGGTCGATCCTTTCACCATTTCATATCCATGCGTGATTATCGACGAAGGAAAGTGGCGCATGTGGTACGGGTCCAACCTGTCGTGGGGAACCGGCCGGCAGGAAGAAATGAATCACCTGTTCAAGTACGCCGAGTCCGACGACGGCCGAGTGTGGCGCCGTGACGGTGCGATTGCGTTGGCCTTCAAGGACGAGACGGAATACGCCATGTCGAAGCCGAGCGTGATCAAAGACGCCGACGCGTACAGGATGTGGTACTCGTATCGAGGCTCCGAATACCGGATTGGCTACGCCGAATCGCCCGATGGGGTAACTTGGGCCCGGCACGACGAACTTGCAGGCATAGGGCCGGGCGAATCGGGATGGGACGCCGACGCGGTCTGTTATCCATGCGTGTTCGACCACAAGGGGGAACGTTACATGCTCTATAACGGTGGCCGATACGGAGACTCCGGGTTCGGCCTAGCAAAACTTGAAGGCTGACGCAACAATGCAGCGCGAACAATTTTACGGCGGGCGGAGACCTGTAACCCTCGACGATGCGATTGAATACCACATCGAAGAGATCTCATCGTTGGGCTATACGGTCGTCAATGACGTGTTGCCGGAGAGCGAGCTCGATGACTGGCGCAAGCGCATCGACGAAATATATGAACGTCAGGAAGTCGAGTGCGGAGGGCGAGAGGTGCTGCTCGCCATTGGAGATCAGGATCTCTGCCGCGCTCCTTTGCTCTACGATCAAGCGTTCCTGTCGCTCGCACGACAGGCGAAAGTGCTTGCCATCGTGAATCGCATTCTCGGCGACTGGTTTATCCTGAACCTGCAGAACGCGATCATTAATCGCCCCGACGAACGGCATCAGCAGAGTGCCTGGCATCGCGATCTGCCGTACCAAAGCTGGGTCGCTTCGCGCCCCTTGGCGATCGGCGCGCTGTTTGCGATCGATCCTTTCACTGAGACGACTGGTAGCACCGCGATTCTGCCTCATTCACATCGTCGCGAATTGATTCCCTCAGAGGCATATATCAATGCGCACGCGACGACAGTGACTGTGCCGCCTGGGTCCGTGGTGATGTTCGACGCGATGGTCTTTCATCGTGCCGGATATAACCGGTCGCAGCATATCCGGCGAGGAGTGAATCATCTGTACACCGTGCCGATCCTGAAGCAACAGTATGACTTTCCTCGCGCTTTGGGCGACGTCTTCCATGAAGATGCGGACTTGCGGCGTTTGCTCGGATATACCTCGGCGGTACCCGTCGACGCGTTGCAGTGGCGCAAATCGCGCCAGAATCGAAAGAAAGCGCAAAAGACCCAGCGTGACTAGCGGATCGACAACCGATGGCAAGAATCGAAATCAGTGTGGTGGTTCCGTCGTATGGCTGCATCGGCTGCCTCGAGGAGTTATGCGCGCGACTCGACAAGGTGTTGCGTGAACTCGTGTCGTCGCACGAGATCGTCATTGTGGATGACCGTAGTCCGGACAATTCATGGCCACTCGTACAATCGTTGTCTCAGCGCTATGGCACTGTGCGAGGCGTTCGTTTAAGCCGCAATTTCGGTCAGCAGCTGGCGATCACAGCGGGCCTCCAGGCATCGTGTGGCAACAGCGTGATCGTCATGGATTGCGATTTGCAAGACCCGCCTGAGCGGATTCCGGATTTGTTGTCCGAGTACAGGAAGGGCTACGACATGGTGCTTGCGCGGCGCGTCATACGTTCTCATTCGGCATTCCGGCGCGTCGCGGCAAAGGCTTACTTTGCTCTTGTGAGCCGGTTAACGGGTGTGGCGATCGACGGAAGTTATGGGACGTTCAGTATCCTCTCGCGCAAGGTGGTAAATGAATTTCTGCGGTTTAGCGAACGCGATCGACACTACGTTTTCATTCTGAGGTGGTTGGGATTCAATTCCGGCTCGATCGAGTACGTACATGAGGAGCGCCATTCAGGAGTTAGTTCGTACAATCTTGTTCGCTTGTTAAAGCACTCATTTTCGGGCGTGTTTTTTCACAACGCCGTGCTGCTGAACTGGATCATGTACACAGGACTTTTTCTCACCTGCACAAGCTTCGTGACGGGCGGTTTCCTGATATATCGGCATTTGGTTGCCGCGGCACTGCCGGGATGGACCAGCCTTGTCGTCGCAATCTTGCTTTCGACAGGTGTGATCCTGGCGAGTATCGGAACAGTCGGACTGTATGTCGCTCGGCTTTTCGAAATGGCCAAGGGACGCCCAATTTACATAATCGACTCCGAATGCGGATGTGAAACGAAAACTTCAAAGGTCAGTCATTCGTGAACGGTAAAGCGCGCACTTCCCAGTTCGGTTTTACGATCCGAAGAGGTCTCATCGGATTGACTCTTGTTTGTGCCACGGGAGCTGTGCTGAACAATGTGCTGTCCTATCGTTTGGTTCTGCAGCAGCGAGCGCATCAGGCCGAAGATTTGGCTGCATCGCTGGCAGCGGGTGGCGAACATGACGAAAATACAGACGCAGCCTTGCGGTACAATTTTTATTCATTGCTGAAAACGCTCGGAAAAGACCCGGCACTGCACCATGGTGACAGCGGTGTGTTCGTCGCTGACGCTGCGTTCTTCGATGGTGCCTATATCGACAAGCCGTCCGATACCGTGCTCGAGCGCTGCGCAATTCAGCCTTTTAGCATCCCAGCGCTGACGGGGATGCCGCTGGTATCGGCGCTGCGCATTCGCCAGAACGGTTGTAAGTATGATTCATATGCGTATCAATATTTGTCGGCGCATGAGCCAATCGATGCAACAATATTGTCTCGGCCTTGTGCGTTGGCACGCCTGCGTGGCATGCGCAATGTCGTGGTTATTAATCGCATCGACACGAGTTTTACTGCGTCGAGGTTAGATTGTGCAAACCACTGAGCGTCTGACGCCGACGTTGTCTGCCGTCGCGTGCAAACCGGGTAGCGGTTTTTTCGATGGGTACATCGCGTGTTCATGTGCGACAGCTGCTTTTGGCGTCGTGCTTCTCGGCTGCTACTCCGATGTGCAAACACGGATGGAGGCTACGCAAGCGGTATTCCATGCCATACAAGTGACACTGGCGACTGTGCTGGTTGTAATCACGGTAATGTTCGAGCTTGCCGAGCGGGTGCGAAACAGGATTGCGGCTCCGCTTTCACTTTCGGCCGTAGTGGGGTTGGCGGCAGTCGCTCCTGCGATGTTGCTCCTGGAATTGCATCCTCTCATCCCAAAGGCTGCCATTCTGCTGGTTAGCCTTCGCCTGGTGCGTTTGCTGGCGCAAGAGGCTAACTGGCGGCGAGCTCTTGCGCCGTTACTGAGTGGCGCGGTGATAGGGTATTGGACGTTTCTCCTTAGCTTTGTCGATGGCTACAAGACACCGTGGGTCAATGAAGCAACGATGTTCGGGCAGGTGCACGTTGACCTCCTGTTTCACTCTGCGATCGTCAATATGCTGCGCTTATACAGCGTTGGATCGATCGGCGTCGATGGCGCAATTCCGTTTCCCTACTATTTTGGCAGTCATCGGATTGTCGAGGCGCTATCCGGGATCCTCGATATTCAGCCATTAACGTTCTATTCTGTCGTTTTTCCGCTGCTGCTAGGTCCGCTGTTTCTGGCGATGTTTTTTTTCTTCGCGGTGTCGTTTCAGACGTTCCTTTTGAATCGCGAATATTTTAACCGTGACAGCCCAAGCCTACGCAGTGAGTTGTTCTGGCTGGTGTCGGCCATCGTGTTTATTGGCATATTTCCAGTCGAATTCCGACGCAACCTTGGACTATTCGACAATGTATTCCATAGCGAATCGTTCGGAATAGGGGTGCTCGTGGCCTACCTCCCAGGGGTGTTTTTCTTTGAGTACATCGGGCGCCGCTCGCACATGCGATTGAGTGTCGTGTGGATGATCCTGGGCGGAGTGTATCTTGCGGGTTTGTGCATGGTCAAATTCAGTGTCGCAAGTGTGCTGGCTGGCACGGCTGCATATCTGCTTTTGCGTCTCAAACTCGCATGGCGACACCGCCTGTTCGGATTCTTGACGATCACGATGCCGCTCGGCTATGGTCTTTGGATTACGCGCGGCAGCCCGTCGGGAGACTCTGGGCCGAGTGTAATGGAGATGATCAAACCGTTTGCGTTTCTGCGCGACCTCATTGAGCCACGCCTCTGGGTTGTATCGTTCGTTGCCTTCTTTGGGCCATTCATTTTGTTTGTATTGCTTCGCTTGATGCTTCCTAGAACTTCGACACGCAAAACTTGGCCTGCGCGATTCAGGGCTCTTGAGTTTCTCGACTTGGAGGTGCTGAGCGTCCTTCTTACGATATCCGTGATTCCGAGTCTTGTGATTTCGGTTCCTCAGGGGTCGACTAATTTTTTCTCGGAAGTTTCATATTGGTTCGTTCTTCCAATGTTGTCAGTGGTGCTTTCCGATAGGCTACGCAAATAACGCACCATGCACTGTGCACGCGCGCCGATGTCGTTTACTAGTCTGAGCTTCTAAATGCGTATCCTTCTAGCG
This sequence comes from Paraburkholderia sp. PGU19, assembly GCF_013426915.1. Classification (GTDB taxonomy): domain Bacteria; phylum Pseudomonadota; class Gammaproteobacteria; order Burkholderiales; family Burkholderiaceae; genus Paraburkholderia. The sequence continues at coordinate 2,934,845 of NZ_AP023179.1, read as the reverse complement.
GTTTTTCCCACGGTGTTACTCGTGGCGTATAGTCAGATCATTGTGAAGTGGCGTGTCGGCATCCTTAGCGCGACGATCGATGTTGAGCGTTCTGGGGTGCTTAAGTACATCGCCTATCTTTTAGACCCTTTTGTGATTTCGGCTTACGTGGCCGGGTTGCTTGGTTCATTTGTGTGGTTGTTCACCGTTTCGCGCCTTCCCCTCGCGTTGGCTTTTCCTGTGTACCAGGGATTGACCTTTCTTCTTGTGGTGATGGCAAGTGCGATGATGTTCAATGAGCCAATTACATCCTCAAAATTGATCGGAATTGCAATGATTTTAGGCGGCGTGATTGTGGGGACGAGAGGATGAACACAGCTGCACAATCGAAGATCGCTGACATTGCTGAAATGATCAGCGATCTTCGCAATCTTGTGAAGCAAGAGGCGCCCGATTTATTGAAGTTGTTCGACGAATACGCAGGTGAGATGCAATTTGGGCGCGCATTAATTGAAAGAAACTTGCGCACACTGAATTTCGGGGCGAAGATACTTGAGGTCGGTGCCGGATCTCTCCTGCTCAGCTGCAGGTTGCAACAGGAAGGTTTCGACGTAACTGCACTTGAGCCGATTGGTAGTGGCTTCTCTCACTTTTCACGGCTCCAATCGATTGTACTCCGTTACGCCAACAGCGGAGGCTTCGTGCCTACATTGCTGCGCAGTACCGGAGAGGGCCTTTCCATTCGCGAGGACTTCGATTTTGCATTTTCCATCAACGTAATGGAACACGTCGGCGATGTTTCAACGGTGCTACACCGTGTGCACGAGGCGCTCAAGCCGGGTGGTACCTACCGCTTTGTATGCCCAAACTATGCGTTTCCTTACGAACCGCATTTCAATATCCCGACGCTCATAAGCAAATCTCTGACGCGAAAATTGCTTTGGCGATGGATAGAGCACTCTGCCAACGTAGTAGATCCTGTCGGCACTTGGGCGTCGCTTAACTGGATTAGTGTGCGAAGTGTCACGGACATATGTCGAAGTAGGCTTTCGGTGACACCATACTTTGATCGCACGATCTTCGACATTTTCCTTAAGCGTGCGTCTTCCGACAGAAATTTTCAAGGTCGACGGGGTCCCGGCTTGTTGGCGTTTATCGCTGTGCTTGAACGAACTAAGCTGCTTTCGCTGATAAGACTGATTCCGGCCGCCGTGCTCCCGGTAATGGACTGCTCTATTGTTCGTGTATAGCATGATCAACGTAGCCAAGGTGTGACCCAAAATGAATGCACCACGTACTGAAATTCCTTTGATGGCCAGCGACGTAGATATGCAATCGCATGCAGACCATGACGCGTCCGGAGATGGCGCCCCGAAAGCTAGTATCCCGTTTAATCGCCCTTACATGACGGGACGAGAGTTGCACTACATGGCGCAAGCACACGGCGCTGGGCATCTGGCTGGGGACGGTGTATTCACACAGAGATGTCATCAATGGATGAGCGAGCGAACTAATGCCGCAAAGACCCTGCTCACGCATTCATGTACCGCCGCTCTGGAAATGGCGGCGCTATTACTTGAAATTGCTCCTGGCGATGAAATCATTATGCCGTCGTACACGTTCGTCTCGACGGCCAACGCATTCGTTCTTCGCGGCGGTGTGCCGGTCTTTGTGGACGTTCGGACAGATACGTTCAATCTGGATGAGGGTCTCGTCGAGGACGCGATTACGGAGCGAACAAAGGCGATTGTCCCGGTCCATTACGCCGGTGTCGGTTGCGAAATGGATACGCTGATGGCCATCGCCAAAAAGCATAGTCTTTATGTCGTCGAAGATGCCGCACAAGGCGTGATGGCAAGATACAAGGGCCGTGCGCTTGGCAGCATTGGGCAACTAGGGGCATATAGCTTCCACGAGACGAAGAATGTGATTTGCGGAGAAGGAGGTGCGCTGATCATCAATGATCCTGCGTTTGCAACGTCAGCAGAGATCATCAGGGAGAAGGGCACGGACCGGAGCCGCTTTTATAGAGGGGAAGTAGATAAGTACACGTGGCAATCGAGCGGCAGTTCATTTCTTCCAAGTGAGCTATCCGCAAGCTTTCTCTGGGCGCAATTGCTCGAAGCAGACTGGTTGACCTCGGAGCGGCTCGCTCTGTGGAATACCTATAACGTACTACTTGCACCACTTGAACGCCGAGGGTTGCTACGTCGTCCGGTTATCCCGGTGGAATGCGAGCACAACGCGCACATGTATCAAATTCTCGTAGCGGCGGATATCGATCGGCAGTCTGTGCTGCAGCGACTGAAAGAAGCGGGGGTCGGCGCAGTATTTCACTACGTTCCGCTGCACTCCTCGCCCGCTGGCCGATCCTTCGGCCGAGCACACGGGGACTTGCCTGTCACGATCGATATTTCGTCGCGGCTCATTCGACTTCCCATGTGGATTGGCTTAAGCGACTCTGAGCAGCAGTACGTAGTATCAACGCTGGAAAGGGCGCTGACGGGCAATGCCTAGTGTGCCCTTTAACGCGATCGAGCATTTCTAACGAATAGGTGGTGATCGATCCGGTCCCTATAGGATAAGATTTGGTGCGGATTACGCATCCTTTGCGACAAAGTATGCAAAGTCGTTGAGGTAATCGCCATCAAAAATGTGCCTCGCATTTTGGCTGGCTTTTGGAGGACTAGCTTTGCTTGTCGGTGCCTTCGGTAGCAAACAGCAGTCTTCGTCCTCAGGTCATCATACAAATCCGATTACTGCCGTGAAGCATGTCCTGTTTGCCGCCGTCATTGGGGGGTTCATCGACGCTCTCGCTGTACATGCCGGTGCGCTGATAAATTTGAGGGTCTTGAGCGTGCCGTTTGTTGGCGCGTTGTGCGTGACGGCTTGCGGCGAATGGATATTGTCGCGGATGCGCGTGACTTCGTTGGTTGCTTGGCTACCTGCCGCTTTCGTGACCGGGACGGCAGCGACTTCGATCGCCATATTTGCACTGACAATTATCGGTACATTGTCAGCGCAAACCGCGTTCATAGTGTGGAGCGCGGCAGTGGTGCTGGTGTGGTTGGTTTGGCCCCCGCGACCAATAGCCCAATCGGGCAACTGGCTCGATATCGGTGCAACAGTCGGCTTTGCGCTGTTGTGTGGTTACTTTAGCCGCGACGTCGCTGGGTTCTTGCCCACTGCGCCTTTGGGGCGGCATTGCCGGGCTGGTTGGATCTCTATCTACATGGCACCGTTATCGCTTCGTTCGGTGATCCTCTGGCGCTTACCCGCGGTGACATTTTTTTAGCGGACGCCCGTCGTCCTTTCTACCATTATGGGCCGTTCATGCTCCCGGCCGCATTGCTTCCGTCGACGGGGCTGCCCGGACTGGGTTTGGCGACCGCTGTTTTGCTCCCATTCGGGTTGCTGATTGCTGCACTTGGAACGTATGCATTTGCGGCCGAACTGGCTGGCGAAGGTGCCGCTCTGGTTGCGGTCCTCGCCATCGCGATTTTGCCGGACGCATCGCATTACGGGATGTACAACGGATTCTATGGATTCCATTGGCTGCTTGTTACCGCCCCGGTTCCGGGTACGCGCTCGGCGTCTCATTAGTGGGATGCGCGTGTCTCATGTACAGCTTGCGCAAGAACGACTCGTTGCCGTTATTCGCTGCGTTTCTTCTGCTTGCGCTGCTCTTTCTGATACGGGTTCACTTCTTCTTGCTGCTTTGTCCCGCAATGGTCGGCGTGGCAATCTTGGCCAAGACGCAAGGCCAGTCGCGTCGGCGCGTGTTATGGAGTGTGGTTTCGCTTACGGCGCTAGCGGTTGCCGTGCTGATTGCCTTGCCCGCAATCCGCGCTTTGTGGATCAGTCTCGTTGAGCCCGTTGTCGCTATTGATGCTATGTTACGAAACGGCCCCGAGCATCTTCGGCTGTTTTTCGAATCGCTGGCAACTCACTCCTATGGGCTCGCTCTGCTGGTTGGCATAAGCATGATGCTTGCTGCTGCGCTCGGCGGTTTTCTGATCGCATATCCAATTGTCGCGGCTTGGTGGTGTCAATCGAGGCGTGGTGAAGCGATCGACCTGTTGCCACTTTTATTGTGTGGCAGCTTCGCGCTGCTTTGGCTAATCGCTCCGATTCCCGCGGCAAGCGATGCTTCCGAGTACAAACAACGGCATTTCATCTTGCTCTACGTGTTGATCGGAGTCTGGGTCATTGCAAGGCTCGTCCAAATTGGCGGGAGCATCGAACTTAATACGGGAGGCAGGCGTTGGGGTGGTTGGATCGCTTTCGTGGGGGCGATCGCGGCGACAATGGTCCTCGGCAAAAACATCAATCCAGGTGAGCCAACGGTCGAGTATATGGATTGGGCGAATCATTTCTATAACCTGAAGATAACACCTGGACTAGCTCAAGTCGCCAGTTTCATACGCAATAACTCAAAGCCGGGAGACACCTTGGCGATGGCGGGCGATCCCGTCAAAGATCCATTGGCAGGTCCGCTCGTCGAACTCGTTAGTCTTTCCGACGTGCCCGCGTACCTGAGTCGCACAGATTTGCTGGCGCGCAAGGGCGGGGCATCCGCTACGTTGGCGAACATGCGCCTTCGGCAGATCGATCAAATTGTTCAGAGCGTGGACTGGACCTCTGCATGCGAAACCATGCGTCGAAGCGGCATTCGCTGGTATATCCGGAGCGATAGGTCACAGCGCCGCTGGGACGCTGGGAACGCGCAGGTCGCCTTTCAAAGCGGCGAATTCTCCGTCTACGATGCCGGTGCCTCGAGTACTCCTGGTGTATGCAAGTCGACGCCGAAATAGCATCATCTCGGGGTTGGCGCGACGTAGTCTTGGTCTGTGCCGATGAGGAACGTTTGATCCAAGTTTTCCCTGGGTGTGCTCAACGGTACGGGGCCAGCGTAAAGTGAGCATCACGAAAGCCAACACCCAGTCGAATTCCGTAGTTTCCGGGTCCCGCTTATAACGCACTGTTATTAAACGATAAAATGGATGTTGGGCTGGCGTTGCCCGGACCAAAGGTTCAGCGAACGAAGTATCCGGCACGAAGCATTGGGTCCCCGATTACGCCCGTACTGTCGAAGTTCATCCAACGTTGAACTGCGCACGTCTTCGGTATAAGGCCTTGCAGCAGATATAGTCATTTAACGTTGCACACGCGGTTCACTTTACCTTGAACTATTGGGAGTTCGGTCCATTTAACGCTGAACTTTCTGCCGAGTGGGTGCAGGTCAGTGCCGCACCCAATCGGACGCGGGGAGCATCAGCGCCACTGTGGGTGAACCCGAGCAGCTTGGTAGTGCCTTGAGATGAATTTGTCTGAGGGGAAAAGGTTTCCGATATAGAGCTTACAGTCAGAAAGGCTGGTTGCGGAGAGCGAAAGGATGGCGCGATCTTGTCGCATTCCGGGGGCGTGACCGAGGACTGTGATCTGTTCCGGGGGGTTTACCCTGAAGTGACGTTGATCACTAAGATTTACGAGTGATGCCGCCAAGATGACTCGGTGTCGTGCTCTACGCACGACACCAGAACGTTTTATTCTAAGTAATTGATTTTTATACGAAAAAACTCGGCATCCGGGACTCGGATGCGGGTTGCGAATCCAAACTTAAGTGAACAAAGTTCAAAGTTAGGCGAATCTCGACACGTACCTCTTCCTTCTTGAATTTGTAACTCCCCGTCCATATAATTAGCACTCACCGCACGAGAGTGCTAACAACTCCGCTGGTTGGCGGCGCCAGCCGGCATACCTCAGCGTTCTTCAGTCCCAATCAAGAGAGGATCTATCCATGAACCTTCGTCCTTTGCATGATCGCGTGATCGTCAAGCGTCTGGATCAGGAAACCAAGACCGCGTCGGGAATCGTGATCCCCGAAGCCGCAGCAGAAAAGCCGGATCAAGGCGAAATCCTGGCAGTCGGCCCGGGCAAGCGTGACGACAAGGGCGCCCTGATCGCGCTCGACGTCAAGGTCGGCGATCGCGTCCTGTTCGGCAAGTACGCAGGCCAGACCGTCAAGGTCGACGGCAACGAACTGCTCGTGATGCGCGAAGAAGACATCATGGCCGTTGTCAACAAGTAATCACTTGTCCCGGTTCATTCTCAAGAATTCAAGGAGTTAGAAGATGGCAGCTAAAGACGTCGTGTTCGGCGATTCCGCCCGTGCCAAGATGGTTGAAGGCGTGAACATTCTCGCCAACGCAGTGAAGGTCACGCTGGGTCCCAAGGGCCGTAACGTTGTTCTCGAACGCAGCTTCGGCGGCCCGACGGTCACGAAGGACGGTGTTTCCGTCGCGAAGGAAATCGAGCTGAAGGACAAGCTCCAGAACATGGGCGCGCAAATGGTCAAGGAAGTTGCTTCCAAGACCAGCGACAACGCCGGTGACGGTACGACGACGGCAACGGTTCTGGCCCAGTCGATCGTTCGCGAAGGCATGAAGTACGTCGCATCGGGCATGAACCCGATGGACCTGAAGCGCGGCATCGACAAGGCCGTCGCAGCAGCAATCGAAGAGCTGCGCAAGATCAGCAAGCCCTGCACGACCAACAAGGAAATCGCACAGGTCGGCGCGATCTCGGCGAACAGCGACACGTCGATCGGCGATCGCATCGCTGAAGCGATGGACAAGGTCGGCAAGGAAGGCGTCATCACGGTTGAAGACGGCAAGTCGCTGCAAGACGAGCTGGACGTTGTCGAAGGCATGCAATTCGACCGCGGCTACCTGTCGCCGTACTTCATCAACAACCCGGACAAGCAAGTCGCCGTTCTGGACAACCCGTTCGTGCTGCTGCACGACAAGAAGGTGTCGAACATCCGTGATCTGCTGCCGATTCTGGAGCAGGTCGCGAAGGCTGGCCGTCCGCTGCTGATCATCGCTGAAGACGTCGAAGGCGAAGCGCTGGCTACGCTGGTCGTCAACAACATCCGCGGCATCCTGAAGACGGTGGCTGTCAAGGCTCCGGGCTTCGGCGACCGTCGCAAGGCGATGCTGGAAGACATCGCTATCCTGACGGGTGGTCAGGTCATCGCTGAAGAAACCGGCCTGACGCTCGAAAAGGCAACGCTGAACGAACTCGGTCAAGCGAAGCGTATCGAAGTGGGCAAGGAAAACACGACGATCATCGACGGCGCTGGCGAAGCAGCAAGCATCGAAGCGCGCGTGAAGCAGGTTCGCACGCAAATCGAAGAAGCGACGTCGGACTACGACCGTGAAAAGCTGCAAGAACGCGTGGCCAAGCTGGCTGGCGGCGTTGCAGTGATCAAGGTTGGCGCAGCGACCGAAGTCGAAATGAAGGAAAAGAAGGCACGTGTCGAAGATGCACTGCACGCAACGCGCGCAGCTGTGGAAGAAGGCATCGTGGCTGGCGGCGGCGTCGCGCTGATCCGCGCACGCAGCGCAATCGGTAGCGTGAAGGGTGACAACCCTGACCAGGACGCAGGTATCAAGATCGTTCTGCGCGCAATGGAAGAGCCGCTGCGCCAGATCGTCACGAACGGCGGCGAAGAAGCCAGCGTCGTGGTGGCAGCAGTTGCAGCCGGTACGGGCAACTACGGCTACAACGCAGCAACGGGCGAGTACGGTGACCTGGTGGAAGCCGGTGTTGTCGATCCGACCAAGGTGACGCGTACGGCACTGCAAAACGCAGCTTCCGTTGCTGGCCTGCTGCTGACGACGGACGCAGCTGTCTGCGAACTGCCGAAGGAAGACGCACCGATGGGTGGCGGCATGCCCGGCGGTATGGGCGGCATGGGCATGGACATGTAATTTCCAGGTAACTGGAATGCATGTGGGAGGCGCGCCGCGAGGTGCGCTTCTCGTGCCAAAAAGAAAAACCCGCAGAGATGCGGGTTTTTTTATGGTGTGCCGAGCATGCCCAACAGCTTGGGGGTGAGAGTCCCCTGCCCAACCTGATGGTGGTGAAGGGCTAGTGAAACGCAAGGGCGTCGTCGTGAGGCGGGGTCTGAAGGAAGCGTGTAGCAAAGCCACGACCTGACGAACAGAAACCAGATACGAGGCCTACCCAGTCGGACGAGCGAGCCATTGATCGCGAAGTCCACGACCATCAAGGGCTGGGGTGGTAGATCTGGCAGGTGTGTGGTGAAGGCGGTTGGGCTTACCTCGGGAGGCCTGCGCGGCGTCCTGGAATCAGGACTGAGCGGCCCGCAAGGGCCGTTGACCACCGCGCAGGAGTCAGCAGAAGGCATAGTAGGGCGGTGGTTATGCCTGAAGGCCTGAACGGAAAGGAGCGGCGAGTAAGCCGGAGAACTCGACATGGGAGCGCAGCAGAAAACGCATCGCGTCCTCGGCAGCGGAGGCAGGGGTGAAGCCCCGAGGGCCGCAGATCGAGGGGCTGAACCTGTGGCGGCGAACCCCGAGCCTGAAAGCCCGTCGGCTTGTGACCGACTGATGGAAGAAGTCTGCGAAAGGGAGAACCTGAAGCAGGCGTTGAAGCGTGTGAAAGCGAACAAGGGTGCACCGGGCGTGGACGGCATGACGGTTCAGGCATTACCGGCGTACCTGCGGGAGCATTGGCCGACGATAGGGGCCTCACTGCTCGAGGGAACCTACCAACCACAACCTGTGAGACGGGTCGAGATACCCAAGCCGGATGGAGGGGGCGTGCGCAAGCTCGGTATTCCGACGGCGATCTCATGATGCACCTCTCACAGTTGAATGTTGGACTGCTAGGGTTGCAGATGTCCTGAATTGCGGATCCAGTTCTGAAGCTGATGCTCTTTCGCGGCGTCCAGGGTGATCCACCACGCTCCCCGGCCGTCGATCTTGCGTGCTTCGACGACACGGCGGTCGATCCAGTAATAGACGACGTACGTGCTCACCTGCAATCGACTGGCGAGTTGCTGCACGGTGAATTCGTCAGGACGCGTCAGGCAGGCCGGCGCAATCCCATACCTGAAGCGGATCCATTTGATCATCGCGAGCGTAAAGGGTTTGCCGTAAGGACTGCGGAGCCCCGCCTGATTGAAGCGTGCGACGATTTGCGGATCGGACATACTTCGCGCTGCCTGGCGGACCTGCTCGACGGTCTCCGCCGGATAGCGTATCGCTTCGGGACGTGGCTTGGGCAGATTGACGGTGATGTCGGTGCAGACGCCGCCTTGCCAACGCACATGCAAGACGAACTGCCGTTGCCCGGACAATTTCTCTACGGTGATGTCGCGGATGAGCAGTCGCAGCATCCGCTTGCGCTCCTTCGAAGCGGTCGTTGGTGCGCCCCACAGGCGCGGCAGATCACAGGCCAGCGCAAGGATCTGGGCCCTCCGCTCCGCCGTGACAACGCGTGCTTTCTGGCTCTGGAATTGAGTGGCTTCCGTCCTGATCGACTCGACGCGAAGCAACGCGTCGTTCCAGCGCCGCTCGAGGGTGCCCGCAACCAGACGGTTGGCAGGATCGCATTCCTGATAGCGTCGTTCGGCAAGCGCGGCCTCGTATTCGGCTCGCTCGATGCGCATGTGCCACTGACGCATGATGGCCTGATCACGTTGCTCAAGTTCCTTCAGCGCCGTCAGGGCGAGTTCGAGCTCGGCCGGGCGTAGCGCATTGATCACCGCGTCGCTGATCGCGGCGTCGAGCAGGTTGCTGCGCACGCTCATGCAGTCCCGGGTTGCCAGACCTTCACGGCGCCGCCAGTTGCACACATAGACCGGATAAATGCCGCCGTTCCCCTGGTAGCGTACCGTGACTGCCCGGCCGCAGCAGCCGCACACCAGCAGGCCCTGAAGCAACGCGAGTCCTTCACGAGCTGCACCGTTCAGCAAGTTTCCTTCACCGTTAGTGCGATTGCGTGCCAGGCGCTCCTGATTCTGCTCGAATTCATCCGGGGTAATGTATCCCTCGTGATGTTCCGGCAGATGAACGCGCCATTGTGCCTTTGGTACCGCCTTCATGTGCGTGCGCACATCCCCTTGGGGCGTAATGTGCTTGCGATACTGGTAGCGTCCAAAGACATAGACGCCCGCGTAAGACGGGTTCTTGATCAGCCCTCGCACGCGTTCATGACTGAGTTGCCCCCAGATGATCTGGCCTGCCCAGGCTCCGCCGTACGCGCGCCTGGGAAACCGCAGACCATCTTCGGCAAAGCGCTTGACGACGCCGTACGCGCTACCGGTTTCACGAAACAGACGAAACGCCAGCTGAACGGCGCCGCGCACCTCGTCGTCGGGATCAAGGACGATGCGCCCTTGATCGTCGTAACACAGGCCGACAGGGAGAGGAAACCGCAATTCTCCCTTCTGCGCCTTGTTGAGCTTGCCTCCCTGGAGGCGCCCGCGCAAGAAATGTAGCTCCGCCTGTGCCATCGTTCCCTTGAGGCCCAGCAACAGCCCGTCGTTGAAGTCGCCAGGGTCGTAACAGCCGTCGGCGTCGATAACCAACGTATGAGTGAGCGCGCACAACTCCAGCAGCCGGTGCCAGTCCAGATTCGAGCGTGCCAGGCGTGACACCTCCAAGGCAAACACCGCGCCCACCTGTCCCATCGAGACATCCGCTACGAGCGTCTTGAAGTCCTCGCGCCCCGCCATCTGTGCGCCCGACTGACCGAGGTCCCGGTCCAGCGTGCGGATCGCGGTCTTTGGCCAGCCCAGTGCCAGCGCCTTGTCCTTCAACGCATACTGGCGCTCGGTACTCTCGTGATGGTGGCGTACCTGAGCCAGCGTCGACTGGCGGATATAGATGTACGCCGGTTTGCTGTGATGCTGTTGCGTGATCTTGGGGTTCATCGGCGGTCTCCTCGATCGGCGCCGGGTCGAACCCGGCGACAAGCCAGGCCTCGAGCATGTTGGCGATGAGCACGCCGGCAAGATGCGGATCGATGGAGATGGTGAGCGGCAGAGGCTGGCTCACCGGGTCTCCTTAGAGTGCCTCGCGGCGACGTAACAGTTCGCGGTTGATCTCGCAGATCTCTTCGATGATCTCGCGCACCCGGTGAAAACTCGCCAGGCGCTCGACGACGTCGGCGTGATCGGCCTGTGGCACGTAATCCATTTGCGGACGACGACCTGGGAAGCTCACGGAGAGGTAGTACTTGGGGCCATGACCTGGGCCATCCGCGCACTTGCAGCCGGGTTTGCCACAGCGCTTGTAGCGTTCGATGAGAGAGCCCCTGAGCAGCGAGTCCAGAGCCGGCATTTGCCGCAGTAATTCGGCGCGTCGTTTGCGGAGGGTGGACGACGGAATATCTTCCATTGTCAGACCACATAATTAACTGGTCTGATAGTAGGTCACGAATGTTCATTGATCAAGCTCCCTTGATCGGCGAGTTCGTAGAAGTTGACGCGGTGATCTGCTCGATCAGGGCAACCAGATCCAGCAGCATGCCGGGATCGAAGTAGCATGCCGGGGCCTGCGGATCGGCAACCGGCGAGCCCCAATCGGTCCATTCGCGGGGAATGCTGAAACTACCGCGCTTTGCGTGACCCACGATCAGCGTTTCGATACCCGAGACGCGTCGCCTCTTCAGCACCGGAAAGCGTTGGCCCTTAAGCGGATGAAATGGATGACAGATCTCCGCCCAACCCAAATGCTCGTTGAGCGCTTGTGCAGTTCGCGCTGACCGTCCCCTCTGCGCTCGACAGGCTCGTCCAGCAGGCGGTGTTGCAGGTGCTGCAAAGGCAGTGGGACCCGACGTTCTCGGACTCCAGTTATGGCTTCCGTCCGGGACGCTCGGCGCATCAGGCCGTGGCGCGTGCGCAGGGCTACATCCAGGCTGGACATGGCTGGGTGGTAGACCTGGATCTGGCGCAATTCTTTGACCGCGTGAACCACGATATCCTGATGTCCCGGGTGGCCAGCCGGATTAGCGACAAGCGTTTGCTGAAGCTGATCCGCGCCTTCCTGACGGCGGGTGTGCTGGAGAACGGGCTGGTTGGTGCAACGGATGAGGGCACGCCCCAGGGCGGTCCGCTGTCACCGTTATTATCCAATCTGATGCTCGACGATCTTGACAAGCTGCTTGAGCAACGCGGACTGCGGTTCGTGAGGTACGCCGACGATTGCAACGTCTACGTATGCAGCGAACGTGCCGGCCAGCGGGTGATGGCAGGGCTGAAGGCCTTCCTCACCGGCAGGTTGAAGCTGAAGGTCAATGAAGCGAAGAGCGCGGTCGCGCGGCCTCGCACGCGGAAGTTTCTGGGATTCACGTTCTCGGGCGGAGACAGGGCCAAAAGGCGCATTGCGCCCAAGGCACTGGCCCGCTTCAAGGAGCGCATCCGGGAACTGACTCAACGCAAACGAGGGATCAGCATTGAGCAGTTGATGGAGCGGCTAAAACGCTACCTCACCGGGTGGCGTGGCTACTTCGGCTTCTGCGAGACGCCAAGTACATTACAGCGACTTGATGAGTGGGTGCGCCGACGAGTTCGCTGCATCTTCTGGCAACAGTGGGGCAACAGCCGCAACCGGTTCCGGGAGTTGACGGGTCGCGGAATTGACCGGGAACTGGCCGCCCAAACGGTCGGTTCTCCTCACGCTGCATGGCGCCTGAGTCATAGTCCGGCCCTGCAACGTGCACTCACCAACCGCTATCTTGGCTCCCTCGGACTTCCATCGTTGCGACTATAGCCGGTCAACCGGTCCGAGCCGCCGTGTACGGACCCGTACGCACGGTGGCGTGGGAGGGGTCGGGCCGCGAGGCTTGCCCCTATCCCGATCGCGTCAGATTGATCGCGCCGAACTCCTATGTCTAATCATCAGACGTATTGGGAGCGCAACCGGTGGCACTGGCGCCCTCCGGCTTTGCTCCGCTCAATGGCGCGCCTCGCCCGGCGACGCGTCCGACCCGCCGCCCAGCGGCACCTCATCATCACTGCTTCTCGCCCAGAAAAAGCGATCCGGAAGATAAGCCCCCATTCCCGGCCGAAACGCGGCCTGCATCGCCTGGAACAGATACTCCTGCGCTTCGCGGACCGCCTCGGCCGGTTCCTGGCCGTTAGCCAGCAGCGCGGCAATCGCGGCGCCGAGCGTATCGGTGATGCCCATGATCCGCTGCTGCCCACGGTCCCACATGTCCTGCCGCAACTGGCCGTCTTCGCTGAAGAGCGTGTTGACGAGCCGATGCGTGCCCGTTTCCGTCGACAGGATGTATTCGCAACCTTGCGACAGCAGATGTGAGATCGCGGCGTCGAGGCTCGGCGCTTCGGCATCGCCGTCCGGCTGCGCGAGCGCGAGCAGGGCAGTCGTGTCCGCGACGAGCAGCGTGGTTTGCGGCGCGAGCAGATCGGCGATGGCTTCGCGCAGTTCGTCGGCGGCGAGCACATGCTCGTCGTCGAGTGTGAAGTCAGGCGCGAGGATGAGCGGGATGTCGTCGTAGTCGGCGACCACTTCGGCGATCGCGCTGACCACTTCCGCGCGCGTGGCGGCGCCGACCTTGAAGGCGGCGATGGGCATGTCCTCGAGCAGCATCCTCGCCTGGGTCGCGACGACTTCGGGGTCGAGCCCGGTCACTTCGTCGCAGCTCGCCGAGTCGCGCACCGTGTAGCCGGTCAGCACGGACACGCCGTGGCAACCCATGCTGGCAAGCGTCATCAGGTCGGCTTGCAATCCGGCGCCGCCCGTCGGGTCGGACAGGCCGAAGGTGAGAACGATCGGAGGGGTGTTGCTGGCCATGAAATTTTTGTGGTCGATGAGCGAAATGTTCGAGGGCTACAACCGGCGCGCAACGCGCCCGGGAGGCCCACACAGACGGCTCAATTATGCGGCCTTATACGCGTGCGAGGCATTTTTTCGCATCTGCCGGCGGGTCCGGTCACACATAACGCCGCAAAGTGTCGCGGACGACCGCTCGGGCCCCGCATCCGCTAGGCATCGGGGCGGCAACACGGTACCATCATGGCTCCCGTTTCCCCGGACTTTTCGACGCGACTCAAGAATGGAATATAAGAGCTGGATGTGCCTGATCTGCGGCTGGATTTACGACGAAGAAGCCGGTCTGCCAGAGGAAGGAATCGCGCCGGGCACGCGCTGGGAAGATGTTCCCATCAATTGGACCTGTCCCGAGTGCGGCGCGCGCAAGGAAGACTTCGAGATGGTGCAGATCTGATCGATCCACCTTGCCGGTGGCGGGCGATCCTTGCCCGCCACGCAAGGTCGATCGATTCGAAATGAATCGATTGCGCGCCCGATGGAACATCGGCGCGCACGCGCTGTCGCAAGGTAACCTGTCACAGCGCTTTGCCTCAGATTTGTCACGGTGGTCTGGCAGGTGCTGTTTCGTGCGCACGGCGCTTTTAGCATCGCGATGTTGCGAACTTGAGCGGTGCCGTCTGCGCCATGTCGTAAGCTGAGAAAGCGGCACCGTTTCGGGGCTATGCGGTCGGTGGCCCGGCAATTGCACTACTTTCGCCATAGCGGCAGTTCCGGTGGCGCAGTATCGATGCCGCCTGACACGCTGGCGTTCCTGCAGCCTGCTCATGACCCTTCGATCCGCATCGCCCGATACGCTCGACGCTTTACCGAATCCCCGCGGCGGCGCCGTCCGCCCCGCGGAACAGGCCATTGCCGACGCGCTCGATGCCTTCGAGCAGCGGCGCGACATGACTGCGCAACTGCTGATTGCCGGGCGTGCGTTACGCGACGCAGGCTGGCTCGCCGCACACCGTTTCACCGATGCATTGCTGCTCGTCTCGCCGATGGCTGCAAGCGGTCTTGCCGAAGAGGCGGCTGCGCGCGCTACGTTCGGCGCGGCGATGCGCGCGTTTCGTGCGGCGCTCGAACGGCGCAATCTACGCGAGCTTGGCTGCTCGGGCTCGCTTTTCGCGCATTACCGCGCGCTCAGCACGCATATCGCGCAGCACACGCCCGGCTACAGCATCACGTTCGAAGATATCGCGCTCGCCGGCCGGCCCGTTCCGCCCGTTTCGCTGCGTTCGCAATCGGCTGCGCGCCTGGCGCACCTGCGGGCGCGCTACGAGCAGGCGCTGCTGCCCGTGCTGCGCTCGAAGGGCCATGTCAGCACGAGCGCGGTAGCGGGCGCAGTCAATGCGGCGCTAGATGATCTCGACGCATGTCTCGTCGATCTATCCGGTCCCGACCCCTACGATTTCTGGCGTCTCGCATTGGCGTGTTCGCGCGCGTTGCGCGCGACTGGCCGTTCCGTCGAAGACCTCGACACGCGGCGCTTCTATGCGCGTTGCAACATGGCGCTCGCCGATGAAGAGCGCGGCATTCCGCTTGCGCCGCGCTCGCTCGTGCGCGCGACGCTCGCACTGTTGTGGCGCGACTATGCGCTATTCGGCGCAGCCGCCGAAGATACCGAGCACGTCGAACTGCTGCGCGACTACGGCCTGACGGTCGACTGGCACATCGCGGGCACGCAGGCATCGGAAGCGCTGTGGGAAGCGGGTGCGCACCAGGCGGAGACGCTGGCGGCGCATGTCGCGATGACGCGCGAACTCGGCGTGCTGACGGTCAATGCCAACGCGTACGAAGACTTTTTGCAAACCGCCGACGCCGCGATCGCAGCGCTCACCGACTACGCGCGTGCCGCCGACAATCCGCAGAAAGCCGACCCCAGCGCCGCGCTGCAGGCGGGCGATGCGGCCTATCGTCTGGGGGCTGCCGCGTCGGCGCTCGGGCTTGGGCAGATCGCGCTGCTCGCCGATGCATTGGGCCTTGCGTGGCGCCGCCGCGCGCATGCCGGCGTGTCGACTCCCGCCGTGCGCGCGCATATCGTGGTCGAAGCGCCCGACGCGCGTTCGCTCGAAGCCTCCGCCGAGGCGTTGCGCGCGATGCTGCACAAGGTTGCAGCGGGCGTCGCGCCGCCATCTGCAACGAACGTTCTGGCCGCGCTCACGCGCGCAATCGAAAAGGGCGGCGGTGCATAGCGAACCGTCTGGATGGACGAGGCGGCGCAAGACCTTGGCGCTATGCCATTAGCTGCGCGATAGCGCACGCTCGTCGTTCCCGGCAAGGCCGGAGCGCGTGATAGAGTGCAGTTTCATGGACTGCGATCTCGTCGGCCGCGCGCTTGCAGACAGCTTGGCCGCAAAGACCGGCGAACAGCCCGCTGCACGATTCTGGCGCAACGCACGGGCCCCGCAGTCGCGCACCGTCTTTGCTAAAATTCGACCTATGTCCAAGAGTAACGATCGCATCAATCTGACCAACCAGTTCCTGATCGCCATGCCTAACATGGCGGACCCCACGTTTTCAGGAACGGTGGTCTACCTTTGCGATCACAGCGAGCGCGGCGCGCTCGGCCTCGTCATCAACCGGCCGACCGATATCGACCTCCAGGCGCTCTTCAACCGTATCGATCTCAAGCTCGAGATCGAGCCTCTGCTGCATGTCCCCGTGTATTTCGGCGGCCCGGTGCAAACCGAGCGCGGCTTCGTGCTGCACGACGCTACGGAAAGCACCTATACATCGTCGATGCAGGTGCCGGGTGGACTCGAAATGACCACGTCGAAAGACGTGCTCGAAGCCGTCGCGAGCGGCAAGGGTCCGCAGCGTTTTCTGCTGACGCTAGGCCACGCAGGCTGGGGTGCGGGCCAACTGGAAGACGAAATCTCGAAGAACGGCTGGCTCACGGTTCAGGCCGACCCGAAAATCGTCTTCGACGTACCCGCCGAAGAGCGCTTCGAAGCAGCGCTCGCGCTGCTCGGCATTTCTTCTTCGATGCTCTCCGGCGAAGCGGGTCACGCATGAGCGGTGTGGCCGGACGTGAAGCGACGCTGCTTGCGTTCGACTATGGCGAAAAACGTATCGGTGTTGCCGTCGGCAATTCGCTCACCCGCAGCGCGCGGCCGCTCGTCGTGCTGCAAAACCGCAATCGCGAATATCGCTTCGAAGCCGTCGGCAAGCTGATCGACGAGTGGAAGCCCGACGCGCTCGTCGTCGGCCTGCCGATGCATCCCGATGGCACGCCGCACGAAAGAACCCAGCTCGCCAAGCGCTTCGGCAACCAGCTGAACGGGCGCTTCAATCTGCCTGTCACGTGGGTCGACGAACGCTATTCGTCGGTCGAGGCGGAAGCGGGTATCCGCAGTGGGTCGAGGCAAGCCGGCATGCTCGACGCCGAAGCCGCGTGCATCATTCTTCAGCAATATCTGGACGGACTTTCCAATGAGTTCCATTGACGCCGAGGCGCTCTATCGCGCCTTGCTCGAACAGATTCGCGCCGCTTACGGCGACGCGCTGGGCGGTCCGGACGGCGCGGTGCTCGCCGGCATCTACAGCGGCGGCGCGTGGCTGGCCGAGCGTCTCGCCAAAGACCTGAACGTGCAGACCTTCGGCGTCGTCAATGTCGCGCTGCATCGCGACGACTACGCGAAGAAAGGCTTGCACACGCAAGCCAGCCCGACCTCGTTGCCGTTCGAAGTCGACAACCGCCGCATCGTGCTCGTCGACGACGTGCTGTACACGGGCCGCACTGTGCGCGCCGCGCTGAACGAATTGTACGACTACGGGCGTCCCGCGTCGGTCGAACTCGCGGTACTTGCCGATCGCGGCGGGCGTGAGTTGCCGATTGCGGCGCGCTTTGTCGGCGGCACGACCGAGGTGCCGACGAATTCGACGCTCGTGCTGTCGCGCGACGGCCATCGTTTCACGTTTCATACGGAGCTGAGCGGAAATTGATTGCGGCGCTCCGGCATCACGAAGAGCAACACATTGGCGAGACAATGTGCAAGCATCCGACGCTAGTGTAAGAGGCAGCTACCCCGCATCACTCGCAGTTCCAAGTCTGATTCAGGATTACCGTCAATCACCCCGCTCTAAAGGGCGAGGCCTGCCGCTGAAGCCTGATTGACCAGCCTAAGCTGCATAGCAGCTACGTTGTTCGGAAGTTAAAGACACACCTTGGGATGCTTCCTCAGTTCCAAGCTCTGTAACCTACGGTCGCAGACACGCTTTGGGTATGCACGAAACGGGCCGTAAGGATGTGCTGCCGCACAACATTGGCGAGGGGAGCGAAGCCGCAAGGCTTCCGTCACAAGGCCCGTAAGGGCAGAAAAGGAATTTCAGATTGAGCGTATTTGTTTGGGACAGGCGGGGGATGCCGCTGATGCCGTGCTCAGAGAAACGCGCGAGGTTGTTGCTTGCCCGCGGTCGCGCACGCGTGCACAAGGTAGTGCCGTTCGTCATTCGACTGACGGATCGATTGACAGAAGACAGTGAGTTCCAGCTGTTGCGGTTGAAACTCGACCCAGGCAGCAAAACCACCGGATTGGCTCTTGTGCTTGATAAAGCAGACACTACCGTTGGAGTCCTCAATCTGTTCGAGCTAGTTCATCGTGGCCGGCAGATCAGTGAAGCGTTGATGCAGCGAAGGAGGTTTCGGCATCGGCGTCGCGGCGCGAATCTGCGCTACCGTGCACCGCGGTTTTATAACCGGGCGCGCCAGACAGGGTGGCTCGCTCCGAGTCTGCGGCACCGCGTCGAAACCACGATGTCGTGGGTCAGGCGCGTCCTTCGATGGGCGGCCGTTTCGGCGATATCGATGGAACTGGTGCGTTTCGACATGCAGGCGTTGCAAAGCCAGGATATTGCCGGCGTTGAGTACCAGCAAGGCGCACTCTTTGGTTACGAAGTGCGGGAATATCTGCTTGAGAAATGGGGGAGACGGTGTGCTTACTGCGATGCCCAGGATGTGCCGCTGCAAATCGAGCACGTGCTGGCGAAGGCGCGTGGCGGCTCGAATCGTGTATCGAACCTGACGCTGGGATGCGGGCCGTGCAACCTCAAAAAGGGCGGACGCGATGTGCGCGGATTCGTCAAGGACAAGGCACGGCTCGCACGCATTTTAGCGAGAGCAAAGACACCGTTGCGGGACGCAGCCGCTGTCAACGCTACGCGCTGGGTGTTACTAAATGCGCTGAGGACCACGGACCTGAATGTCGAGATCGGTAGCGGCGGACGGACAAAGTGGAATCGTACGCGCCTTGGGCTTCCGAAGACGCACGCACTTGACGCCGCGTGCGTCGGAACAGTCCATGCGATATTCGGCTGGCAACGACCGACGCTGGAGCTCAAGTGCAGCGGTCGCGGTAGTTACCAGCGTACACGTTTGACGGCATATGGTTTTCCGCGTGGTTACCTGACCCGCCAGAAGCGCATCCACGGTTTCCAGACCGGTGACCGTGTCCGGGCCACGGTTCTCACCGGTAAGAAGGCCGGAACGCATGTCGGCCGCGTCGCCGTCCGTGCGAAAGGGAACTTCAACATCCAGACGCCTCAAGGCGTCGTACAGGGCATAGCACACCGTCATTGCACGATGATGCAACGGGCAGATGGCTATGCATATGCTACCGTGCCACTAAAAAGAGGAAAGGATCAGGGACCGGCACAACAGCAAGGCGCGTATCGCGCGTCGTGCTGTCCCTCCCCGGCATGATTGCCGAGGTTTCCTACGCAACCGGATGAACACGCCCAATCAAGTTTCGCAAGGCTCCTCCGACAACGCCGCGTCAGCGGACCGTTTTCGCTACGGTTTCCTGAAGGGCAATCCGCAGCTCACGAAGAACGGCGAGCTGAAGCATCTGCTGACGATCGAAGGCTTGCCGCGCGCGATCGTCAATCACATTCTCGACACGGCCGAGCAGTTCGTCAGCGTGACCGACCGCGAGGTGAAGAAGGTGCCGCTGTTGCGCGGCAAATCGGTGTTCAACCTGTTCTTCGAAAACTCGACGCGCACGCGCACCACGTTCGAGATCGCCGCGAAACGGCTGTCAGCGGATGTGATCAATCTGAACATCAACGCGTCGTCGACGAGCAAGGGCGAGTCGCTGCTCGACACGATCAACAACCTGTCGGCGATGCATGCCGACATGTTCGTCGTGCGCCATGCGTCAAGCGGCGCGCCGTATCTGATCGCCGAGCATTGCGCGCCGCACGTGCACGTGATCAACGCGGGCGACGGCCGGCACGCGCACCCGACGCAAGGCCTGCTCGACATGTACACGATCCGTCACTACAAGAAGGATTTTACGAATCTGCGCGTGGCGATCGTCGGCGACATTCTGCATTCGCGCGTTGCGCGCTCCGACATTCACGCCCTCACCACGCTCGGCGTGCCGGAAGTGCGCGCGATCGGCCCGCGCACGCTGCTGCCGGGCGGTCTCGAGCAGATGGGCGTGCGCGTGTTCCACAACCTCGACGAAGGGCTGAAGGACGTCGACGTCATCATCATGCTGCGTCTGCAGAACGAGCGGATGAGCGGCGCGTTGCTGCCGTCGGCGCAGGAGTACTTCAAGAGCTGGGGGCTGACGCCCGAGCGTCTCGCGCTCGCGAAGCCCGATGCGATCGTGATGCATCCGGGCCCGATGAATCGCGGCGTCGAAATCGACTCGCAGGTGGCGGACGGACCGCAGTCGGTGATTTTGAATCAGGTGA
The DNA here is from genome assembly GCF_013426915.1 of Paraburkholderia sp. PGU19. Lineage (GTDB taxonomy): Bacteria > Pseudomonadota > Gammaproteobacteria > Burkholderiales > Burkholderiaceae > Paraburkholderia. The sequence goes on along the minus strand of NZ_AP023179.1, from coordinate 2,914,512 downwards.
CGTTCGGCATCGCGGTGCGCATGGCGGTGATGGGCATCGTCGCGGGCAACAACGATTGATCCGCGCACGAATCGGACACACGAGTCGGGCAATGAAAGCACAGGCAGGCAAAAAAGGCAGCCCATGAAGATTCACATTCAAGGCGGCACGCTGATCGATCCGGTAGCGGGCACCGAGCAGCAACAGGACGTATTCATCGCGGCGGGCAAGATCGTCGCGCTCGGCAACGCGCCCTCCGATTTCAACGCGGCCAGGACGATCGACGCCAAGGGCCTTTACGTGGCGCCTGGTTTCGTCGATCTGTCGGCGCGGCTGCGCGAGCCCGGCTTCGAGCACAAGGCGACGCTCGAATCGGAGATGGCCGCGGCACTCGCGGGCGGCGTGACGAGCCTGGTCTGTCCGCCCGACACCGATCCCGTGCTCGACGAGCCGGGCCTCGTCGAAATGCTCAAATTCCGTGCGCGGAACCTGAACCGCGCGCACGTGTATCCGCTGGGCGCGCTGACGGTCGGGCTCAAGGGGCAGGTGATCACCGAGATGGTCGAGCTGACGGAATCGGGTTGTATCGGCTTCTCGCAGGCCGATACGCCCGTGGTCGATACACAGGTTTTGCTGCGCGCGCTGCAATACGCGAACACATACGGCTATACGGTATGGCTGCGTCCGCAGGACGCGTATCTCGCGAAGGGCGGCGTTGCGGCGAGCGGTCCGCTCGCGTCGCGTCTCGGTTTATCGGGCGTACCCGTTTCGGCGGAGACGATCGCGTTGCATACGATCTTCGAACTCGTGCGTGTGACGGGCGCGCGTGTGCATCTGTCGCATCTGTCGTCGGCGGCGGGCGTCGAGCTCATGCGCGCGGCGAAAGCGGAAGGCCTGCCCGTGACCTGCGACGTCACGATCAACCATGTGCATCTGATCGATATCGACATCGGCTACTTCGATGCGCAGTTCCGGCTCGATCCGCCGCTGCGTTCCCAACGTGACCGCGAGGCGATTCGCGCGGGTCTGCTGGACGGCACGATCGACGCGATCTGCTCGGACCACACGCCTGTCGACGACGACGAGAAGCTCTTGCCGTTCGCCGAGGCGACGCCGGGGGCGACGGGTCTGGAGTTACTGCTGTCGCTGACGCTCAAGTGGGCCTACGAAGCGGGCGTCTCGCTCGCGAAGGCGCTGAACCGCATCACGGCTGCGCCCGCTGGCGTGTTGAAGCTGCCTGCTGGCCGTATCGAGGCCGGCGGGACGGCCGACCTGTGCGTGTTCGACCGCGACGCTCATTGGCGCGTCGAGCCACGCGCGCTGAAGAGCCAGGGGCACAACACGCCGTTCCTCGGCTACGAGCTGCCGGCCCGCGTGCGCGCGACGGTCGTGTCGGGTCAGGTGGCGTTCGAGCAACGCTGAGTGCGTTGCATATCGGCAGAGAATGGAAAGATAAGCGGAAGACTCGCAACATGAAGCTCGCGTTTCGCAAGATTCGACTGGTCGTGCATCTGCTTCACGGTATGTGGGTCGTCTGGACGCGCTTTCCGCGGGGAAGCGCCCAGCAGCGTCTGGAACTGAACCGTGCGTGGTCGCTGCGCATGCTGCAGTTGTGCGGCATGCGCCTCGTCGTGCATAACGACGGCGCGCGGCTCGACGAAGGCGTGCTGGTCGTGGCGAACCACATTTCGTGGATCGATATTTACGTGATCAACGCGTGGCGTCCGACGCCGTTCGTGTCGAAGGCGGAGATCCGCAAGTGGCCGGTGGTCGGTTGGCTCGCGCAGCAGCTGGGTACCGTGTTCATTCAGCGTGAGAAGCGTAGCGACGCGAAACGCATCATGCATGAACTCGCCGAGCGGTTGAACGCGGGTGAACTGATGTGCGTTTTTCCGGAAGGCACGACGTCCGACGGCGTTCAACTGCTGCCGTTTCACGCGAACATGTTTCAGGCGGCGGTTTCCGCGTCGCGGCCGGTGCAGCCCGTGTGCATGATGTACGAGGATGCGCAGGGCCGGCAGTCGACGGCGCCGGCGTATATCGGCGAGCTGTCGCTTGGCGAGTCGCTCGATGCGCTGTTGCGCGCTGGTCCGCTCACGGCGCATGTGTATGTCGGCGCGCCGCTCGCGCCCGGCGCTGATCGGCGTTTGCTGGCGGCCGAGGCGCAGGCTTCCGTGGGCGCGGCGCTCGCCGCGCTGCAGGATCCCGAGGCGCGCCGCTCCGGCCAGATCGCGGACCGGACGCAGCAGTTCATCGATGCCGCAGCTGCAGCTGAAAATCCGCAAGAGCCGCTGGCCGATCCGGACGTCGACATGACGCGCCACGCATAGCGCGTCAGTTAACCTTCATTCTTCGCGTTCATGCAACGGCGCGGCAGCCTTCGCATTCCACCTGTGTGACCGTGCGTTCGGCGGGCGACTGCGCCAGCCGGACTGCCGACAACTGCTCGCCCCACACGCAGCCCGAATCGAGTCCAATCAGATTGTCGCGGACCATCAGACCGAGCGCGGCCCAATGTCCGAAGACGACCGTAATGTCTTCGGTCTTGCGCCACGGCACGTCGAACCACGGCATGAAACCCGACGGCGCGGAATTGATGCCGCCGCTCGAGGAGAAGTCCATCACGCCATCGGCATCGCAAAAGCGCATCCGCGTGAGCGCGGTGCACGTCAGGCGCAACCGGTCGATGCCCTTGAGGCCCGGCTTCCAGCGGTTCGGTTCGTTGCCGTAAAGGCCCGCGAGCGTCTCTTTCCAGTTCGGCGCGCGCAATGCGCGTTGCAGCTCGTCGGCGAGTTCCAGTGTCAGATCGACGTCCCATTGAGGCAGCACGCCCGCGTGCACGAGCAGCATGCCGTTCTCGTAATGCACGAGCGGACGATGGCGAATCCAGTGCAGCAGATCTCCGGCGTCGGGCGCGGCAAGGATCTCATCGATCGTGTCGCCTTTCTTGGACTTTCTGATTCCCGCCGACACCGACAGCAGATGCAGGTCGTGATTGCCCAGCACGGGCACTGCGCGATTGCCGAGCGCGATGATGTCGCGCAGCGTCGCAAGCGACTCGCCGCCGCGATTGATCAGGTCGCCCGCGAACCAGAGCGGTGCATCGGCGGGCGGCGCGGCCTTCGCGAGAAGTTGCTGGAACTGGGTACGGCAGCCCTGCAGATCGCCGAAAGCGAGAGGAGGGGAGCTGGTGGAAACGGTCATCGGCAAGAAGTGGTGGTCCGAAGGGCGCGGCGGCGGGTGTGTTTGGCTGCCGCGATTCGCCCGGAATTGAGTTCGAAGCTGCTGCAGCCAAGCTGCATTGCACAACGCGACATGATAGCGCGCGATTCCCGGGCCGTCCGACATCGGCGGCGCGTTGCTGGCGTCGACGCGGCGTGTCGCGCGCAAGCGTTGAATTATTTTGATTTTTTTCGGATTTTTGGACGATTTTCTGGCGGTGAAACTAGGCGTTCACGACCCTCGTCGAATGAACGGGGCCGATTCATTCGTCCGATATAATCGGCCGCTGCCAGCGCGACAGGCGCTCAGATCAGGGAGGAAGGGATTTGCGGCATCCGTCTCAGCCAGTCATCCACCGCGTTCTCATCACGGGAGCGAGCGGTTTCACTGGTGCCTACGTGCGCGAAGAACTCGCCGACGCGGGCTATGAGGTCATCGGCACGACGGCGAGCGATCCGCAGGCCGGTGAGCGCGCGCTCGACATCACGTCGCTGCCGGATTGCCGCCGCCTGATCGGCGAGCTGAAGCCCGAATTCATCGTGCATCTGGCGGCGATCAGCTTCGTCGCGCATGACGATCCGTTGGAAATGTACAACGTCAACGTGATCGGGACGACGAACCTGCTGCAGGCGTGCGTCGACGTCGGGCACGAGCCGCGCAAGATCCTGATTGCGAGCAGCGCGAACATCTACGGCAACGTGGAAGGCGTCGTCGACGAAGATGCGCCGGCCGCGCCTGTGAATCACTACGCCGCGAGCAAACTGGCGATGGAGCACCTGGTGCGGACGTGGTTCGACCGGCTACCGATCGTTGTCACGCGGCCTTTCAATTACACGGGGCGCGGGCAGTCCGAGCGTTTCCTGGTTCCGAAAATCGTTTCCCATTTTGTGCGGCGCCGACCGTTTATCGAGTTGGGAAATATCAACGTTGCGCGGGATTTTTCGGATGTGCGGATGGTGTCACGGGCGTATCGGGCGCTGCTCGAAGCCCCTGTCGCGGGTGAAACGCTCAATGTGTGCAGCGGCAGTCCGCGAACCCTCACCGACATCATCGATATCGTGCGCGAGGCGTCCGGCCACGATCTGGAAATTCGCGTAAATCCCGCCTTCGTCCGTCAAAATGAAGTAAAGGTGCTGGTAGGTTCGGCGAAAAGGCTGAATCGTGTCGTCCCCGACATGCCGGCCATCGGCATTGAAGACACCATTGACTGGATGCTTTCTCTCGCCTGACTAACAAACTGTCTCAGTTTGTTAGTGCGCTGGTGTTTCTCATCGACACCTTTATAATGGCCGGTTACGTGCCTAGGTGCGCCCGCGTGACGCCCGGTCAGCTTTGCCGGTTGTTCCGACCGGTCAGGCAATAATTGCCAGATCGCTGCCGCCCCGGCACGCGGTCCACTCGGCCAAGAAAATCTCAAGAAGGAATCCCATGATCCTGGTAACGGGCGGTGCCGGCTTTATCGGCGCCAATTTCGTGCTTGAATGGTTGAATGCTTCGGATGAGCCCGTCCTGAACCTGGACAAGCTCACGTACGCCGGCAACCTTGGCACGTTGAGATCGCAACAGGACAATCCTCGTCATGTCTTCGTGCGCGCCGACATCTGCGATCGTGCCACGCTGGACAAACTCTTCGCCGAACACGAGCCGCGCGCGGTGCTGCATTTTGCTGCAGAAAGTCATGTCGACCGCTCGATCCATGGGCCGGCGGACTTCGTGCAGACCAATGTGGTGGGCACGTTCACGTTGCTCGAAGCAGCAAGATCGTACTGGAACACGCTAAACGACGCAGACAAAGCGGCATTCCGCTTCTTGCACGTATCGACGGATGAAGTGTTCGGCTCGCTGTCGGCGACCGATCCGCAATTCTCGGAAACGACGCCTTACGCGCCGAACAGCCCGTATTCGGCGACCAAGGCGGGTTCCGACCATCTCGTGCGTGCGTATCACCACACGTACGGTTTGCCCGTATTGACGACTAACTGCTCGAACAACTACGGCCCTTACCAGTTCCCCGAAAAGCTTATCCCGCTGATGATCGCGAACGCGCTCGCGGGCAAGCCGCTGCCCGTGTACGGCGACGGTCAGAACGTACGCGACTGGCTGTATGTCGGCGATCATTGCAGCGCGATCCGCGAAGTGCTTGCGCGGGGCGTGCCGGGCGAGACCTACAACGTCGGTGGCTGGAACGAGAAGAAGAACCTCGAAGTCGTGCACACGCTGTGCGATCTTCTCGACGAGAAGCGTGCGAAGGCACAGGGCTCGTATCGCGATCAGATCACTTATGTGACGGACCGTCCGGGTCACGACCGGCGTTATGCGATCGATGCGCGCAAGCTCGAGCGTGAGCTTGGCTGGAAGCCGGCCGAAACGTTCGAGACGGGTCTCGCGAAGACGGTACAGTGGTATCTCGACAACCAGGAATGGGCCGACGAGGTCGCTTCGGGCGAGTACCGCAAGTGGGTCGAAACGAACTACGCGCAACGCGCGTAAGGGCGGCAACGATGGCGCGCAAAGGCATTATTCTCGCGGGCGGATCCGGCACGCGGCTTTATCCGATCACGCACGTCGTGTCGAAGCAATTGCTTCCCGTGTACGACAAGCCGATGATTTACTACCCGCTGTCGACGCTGATGGTCGCGGGTATTCGCGACGTGCTGGTCATTTCGACGCCGGAAGACACGCCGCGCTTCGAAACCATGCTCGGCGACGGCAGCCAGTGGGGCATGAATATCCAGTACGCGGTGCAGCCGTCGCCGGATGGCCTTGCGCAGGCTTTCATCATCGGCCGTGAGTTCGTCGGCAACGATCCGTCGGCGCTGATTCTCGGCGACAACATTTTTTACGGTCACGATCTCGCGAAGCAGCTTGAGCGCGCGAATACCCGCACGGACGGCGCGACGGTGTTTGCGTATCACGTGCATGACCCCGAGCGTTATGGCGTGGTCGAGTTCGACAAGGAGTTCCGCGCACTGTCGATCGAAGAAAAGCCGGCGAAGCCGCGGTCGAATTACGCGGTGACGGGTCTCTACTTCTACGACAATCAAGTTTGCGATATTGCTGCCGATATCCAGCCTTCGGCTCGCGGCGAGCTTGAAATCACAGATGTGAACTCGCGCTATCTGTCCCAGCAGAAGCTGGACGTCGAGATCATGGGCCGCGGCTACGCGTGGCTTGACACGGGGACGCACGATTCGCTGATCGAGGCTGCCACGTTCATCGCGACGCTGCAGAAGCGCCAGGGGCTGGTGGTGGCGTGTCCGGAAGAGATCGCGTACCGCCGCCGATGGATCGACGACGAGCAATTGCAGAGGCTGGCGAAGCCGCTCGCCAAGAACGCGTACGGCCAATATTTGCTCAATCTTTCGAAGGACCAAGTTGCATGGCCATCACGGTAACCGCCACGGCGCTCCCTGAAGTCAAGATCATCGAGCCGAAGGTATTCGGCGATGCGCGCGGCTTCTTCTATGAAAGTTTCAATGCGCGGGAGTTCGCGGAAAAGATCGATGGCAACGTCCAATTCGTGCAGGACAACCATTCGCGTTCAGCGAAGGGCGTATTGCGCGGTCTGCATTATCAGATCGAGCATGCTCAGGGCAAACTCGTGCGCGTCGTTGAAGGCGAAGTGTTCGACGTTGCCGTCGATATGCGCAAGAGTTCGCCGAACTTCGGCAAGTGGGTAGGCGTCGTGCTGTCGGCGGAAAATCAACGGCAAATGTGGGTGCCGCCTGGTTTCGCGCACGGCTTCTGTGTGACCTCGGAAAGCGCCGACTTCCTCTACAAGACGACCGACTACTGGTTCCCCGAGCACGAGCGCAGCCTGCTATGGAATGATCCGGCGCTTGGCATCGAATGGCCCGTCGACGGCACGCCTCAGGTCGCGGCGAAAGATGCGGCCGGGCGTCCGCTGAGTGACGCCGAGGTGTACGCGTGAGAATTCTTTTGACGGGTCGCAACGGACAGGTCGGCTGGGAACTGCGGCGGGCGCTGTCGCCACTCGGCGACGTGATTGCGTTCGACCGCGAGCGCGCCGATCTGTCGAAGCCCGAAACGCTGGCGCAGCTCGTCGCGGACGTGCAGCCGCACGTGGTGGTGAACGCAGCGGCATACACGGCAGTTGATAACGCGGAGACGGACGAGGCGCTTGCGCATCGCGTGAACGCGGAATCGGTCTGCGTGCTGGCCGAAGCGGCGCGCAAGCATGGCGCGCTGTTTTTGCACTATTCGACTGACTATGTGTTCGATGGCACGGCCCGCGAGCCGTATCGCGAAGATGCTGCGGTTGCGCCGCTGAATGCTTACGGCCGTACCAAGCTCGCCGGTGAGCAGGCCATCGCGGCCGCGGGCGGCGACTGGCTGACGCTGCGTACCACGTGGGTCTACGCAACGCGTGGTCGCAACTTCCTGCGCACGATGCTGCGTCTCGCCGCCGAGCGGGAAACGCTGCGCGTGGTCGCGGACCAGATTGGCACGCCGACGCCGGCGCGCATGATCGCTGATCTGACGGCGCATGTCGTCGCGCAGGCTCAGCGCGAGCGCGCGGCTCGCAGCTTCAGTTCTGGCATTTATCACATGACGGCAGCGGGCGAGACGTCCTGGCATAGCTTTGCTAGCGCGATCATCGATATCGCCCGAACCTCCGGCAAAGTGCCCGTGCAAACGACGAGCGTGGAGCCGATTCCTTCCGACGCTTATCCGACGCCGGCTCCTCGGCCCCAGTACTCGGTGCTCGACAACGGCGCCTTCGATCGGCGGTTCGGTTTGACCCGGGCCGGCTGGCAAGATGGCCTCGCCTTGGCACTCGACGATCTCTTCTCGCTTTAATCCGGCGTCACATTCGAATATGGACACCCCACTGGGAACAACGAAACGGCTGACGCATCCGCTCGCAGTCGTTTATTCGCTCACCAACAACTGGCCGCTGATCGTGCAGTTCGTCAAGCGCGAGGTGGCGGGCCGCTACAAGGGCTCGTTCCTCGGCCTGTTCTGGTCGTTCATCACGCCACTGTTGATGCTGAGCATCTATACGTTCGTGTTCGGCTTCGTGTTCAAGTCGCGCTGGCGTGCGGAATCGACTTCGCATATCGAGTTCGCGGTCGTGATGTTCGTGGGCGTGCTGTCGCACAACCTCATCTCCGAATGCCTGACGCGCGCGCCAATGCTCGTTGTCGGTAATCCGAACTATGTAAAGAAAGTCGTTTTCCCGCTCGAAACGCTGCCGTGGATCGCGATTGGAACGGCGCTGTTTCACATGCTTGTGGCCTTCCTCATTCTGCTTGTCGCTATCTTCGTGTGGCAGGGACATATCCCATGGACGGTCGTGTTCGTGCCCGTCATATTGTTGCCGTTCGTCGTGCTGATTGCGGGTCTCGTGTGGTTCCTCGCGTCGTTCGGTGTGTTCATGCGCGACCTGGGGCAGGTGATGGGCATCGTTTCATCGCTACTGATGTTCATGGCGCCTGTTTTCTATCCGCTGAGTTCGGTGCCGCCGAAGCTGCAAGCCGTGATCATGCTCAATCCGCTGACTTTCGTGATCGACCAGTTCCGCACCGTCGCGATCTGGGGCGGTCAGCTCAACTGGGTCGGATTGCTGATCTACGCTGTCGTTGCCTACGTGATCGCCTCGCTGGGGCTGCTGTGGTTCCAGAAAACGCGTAAGGGGTTCGCCGATGTGCTCTGACAGCGTCAAGCAAACGGCTGTCGAGGTACACGGCCTCGGCAAGCGTTACGAAATTTATGCGGCGCCGCAAGACCGTCTCAAGCAGATGGTCTTGCCGCGCCTTTCGCGGCTCGTCGGTCGTCAGCCAAGAGAGTATTTTCGTGAGTTCTGGGCGCTCCGCGATGTCAATCTGCAGGTGGGTGTCGGTGAGACGGTGGCGATCATCGGTCAGAACGGATCGGGGAAGTCGACGTTTCTGCAACTGGTGTGTGGGACGTTGTCGCCGACGCAGGGTGAAGTTCTGCGGCGTGGGCGTATTGCCGCGTTGCTCGAACTGGGCGCGGGCTTCAACCCCGAATTTACGGGCGAAGAGAATGTATTCCTGAGCGGGATGCTCTACGGGCTGACGGAAGCGCAACTAAAAGAGCGCTACAAGTCGATTATTGAATTCGCCGAGATTGGCGATTTCGTGTCGCAGCCCGTCAAGACGTATTCGAGCGGGATGTATGTGCGTCTCGCGTTTGCGATTGCCGCGCACGTCGATGCCGATGTGCTGGTCGTCGACGAGGCGCTGTCTGTCGGTGACGTACGCTTTACGCAGAAGTGCATGCGATTTTTGCGGGAGTTCCAGAAGAACGGGACGCTGCTGTTCGTCAGTCACGATGTCGGCGCGGTGACGAGCCTGTGCTCGCGCGCGGTCTGGCTCGATCGCGGCTCCGTGCGGCTGGATGGGGCAGCGAAAGAAGTCGTCGAGGCTTATCTGGCCGAGCAGCATGTGCTGGATCGGAAAGCGCAGGGTGTGACGGTGACGGCGGCCAAGGCGGAGCGTGCGCGCGCGAAGATGGTTGCTTCCGACGTCATCGATCCGCGCATCGAACAATTGCGCGCCGCGAATCACATCCGCATTTTCGAGTTTGATCCGGATACGCATGCCGGAGAATTCGGCGCAGGTGGCGCGAGGGTGGTGGATGTTGCGCTGCTGGACGACGATGGACACAAGGCGCAGTTGCTGCAAGGCGGTGAACTGGTGACGCTCGAGTTGAAGATCGAAGTGAACAGCCCGTTGACGGGACTTATTTTCGGCTTCTATCTGAAAGACCGTCTGGGTCAGCGTCTGTTTGGCGACAACACACATCTGGCGTACGAAGACATGGTGGACGGACAGCCGGACGACGTGTTCCGTGCCACGTTCCAGTTTCGTATGCCGATCTTGCCCGTGGGCGCGTACTCGATTGACGCGGCCGTGGCGTCAGGTACGCAGGACGATCACACGCAGCAGCATTGGGTGCACGATGCGCTGCAATTCCGCACCGTCGACAGCACGATGCGGCACGGTCTGGTCGGCATTCCTATGTTGCGGATCGGTGTAGAAAAAGAGAGGTCAATGGTCTGATGGAATTCACTGGTGAACGCTATATACCGACGGAAGCCGGCGACATCCGCTACGAGCATTGGCACCGGTATGGATGGGCCGCGCAGGCGCTGAAGGGCCTGAAGGTACTCGATATCGCGTGCGGTGAAGGGTACGGCTCGAACATCTTGTCGAAGTACGCCGAATCGGTAACGGGTGTCGATATCTCCGACGAAGCCGTCGAACACGCGACGGACCGCTACGGCCACGTTGCGAATCTGTCGTTCCGGCAGGGCAGCGCCGCGGAAATTCCGCTGCCGGACGCGACGTTCGACGCCGTGGTGTCGTTCGAGACGCTGGAGCATCTGACGCTGCATGAAGAAATGTTGTCGGAGATTCACCGCGTTCTGAAGCCGGGTGGATTCCTGATTCTGTCGTCGCCGAACAAGAAGGTCTATTCGGACGACCGCAATTTTCACAACGAATTTCACGTCAAGGAACTGTACTTCGACGAACTGGATGCGCTCGTCAAGCGCCATTTTGCTGCCATCAAGTATTACGGGCAGCGGTTGGCGACGAGTTCGATCATCTTGCCGACGGAAGGCTCCGATGCGAACTATTCCGCGCTGACGCTCGAAGGCGATGTCGTTGATGGGCGCACGCCTCATCTCGATGGGGTGATGTACTTTCTGGCCGTGTGTTTCAAGGAAGGCGGCGCGCTGCCGCAACTGCATTCGTCCGTGTTCTTCGAACAGGGCAGCGATCTCTATGCGCGCCAGGAAGAGGTCATTGCATGGGCGACGCGGCAAACCGTCGAAATCGAAGCGCGCGACGACGTTATCCGCAAGCTGCAAGCTGAATTCGAGGAGCGCACGCAGTGGGCGCTTTCTCTCGACGCTGAATTGCAGGGCCTGAAGGAGTCGATGACCAACCGCGTGCCTGGCCAGGTTCACGCCATTCTGAACCGTCGATACGAAGGCATGCGCCACGAACTCGACGAACTCCAGGAAGCCATCGGCGTACTCCAGGCCGAATTGATGGCGATGCACAATTCGACCTCATGGCGAATCACGCGTCCGCTGCGTGGCGCTATCCGCGTTGCGCGCGGCGACATCGGACCGTATGTGCAGAAACTGCGCCCATACGCGAAGCGCTGGGGTTACACGGCGTATCGCACGCTGCCGTTCAGCCCACGTGTCAAGGCGCGCCTCGCCGAAATGGTGTTCCGCGTCGCCGGCCCGCTGTTCGAAGGCGTCGTCTATTACGAAACATGGAAACGCAAGGGCCAGCCCTTGCCGCAGATTCTCGGCCGCGGCCCCATCGCGATCGAGAAGGCCGACGAAGTCATCGCCGGTTTGAGCTTGCCCGAAGTCGCGACCCCGCGAGTATCGGTGATCATTCCAACTTACGGAAACCTGCCGCACACGCTGTCGTGCGTGCGTTCGATCGCCGAGTATATGCCGGCCGTGCCGATCGAAGTGATCGTCGCCGAAGACGTGTCGGGCGACGCGAACATCCTGCGCATGAGGGAGATTCCGGGCCTTCGCTTTATCGAGAATCCGAAGAACCTGGGGTTCGTGCGTTGCTGCAACTACGCGGCGACGCATGCGCGCGGCGAGTACGTCTACTTCCTGAACAACGATACGGAAGTGACGCCGGGCTGGCTCGACACGATGCTCGCGGTCTTTGAATCGCGCAAGGACTGCGGCATGGTCGGCTCGAAGCTCGTCTATCCGGACGGGCGCCTGCAGGAGGCGGGCGGCATCTTGTGGAAGGACGCGTCCGCGTGGAATTATGGGCGTCTCGATGACGCGTCGAAGAGCCGCTACAACTACGTGCGCGAAACCGACTATGCGTCGGGCGCGTCGCTGCTGATCAAGCGCGATTTCTTCGACAAGCTAGGTGGCTTCGACGAACTGTACGTGCCCGCATATTGCGAAGATTCGGACCTTGCGTTCAAGGTGCGTCAGGCGGGCAAGAAGCTCTATTACCAGCCGGCATCCGTCATCGTTCATTACGAAGGCATTTCAAACGGCACCGACACGGCTTCGGGCGTGAAGGCGTATCAGGTCGAGAACCAGAAGAAGTTCCACGAACGCTGGCGTAGCGTGCTGGAATCACAGCATTTCGATAACGGCACAAACGTTGCCGCCGCATCGGAGCGCTCGGCAGACCGGCAGACGTTTCTGATCGTCGATCACTACGTGCCGCAACCGGACCGCGATGCCGGTTCGCGCTCGGTCGTCTGCTTCATCCGAGTGTTGCTGGAAATGGGGCTGAACGTAAAGTTCTGGCCGCAGAATCTGTGGTACGACGAGGACTATGTACGGCCGCTGCAACAGATGGGCGTCGAAGTTTTCTACGGGCCGGAGTTTCTCGACGGCTTTGATGCCTGGCTGGAAACCACCGATCTCAGGCTCGACTATGTGCTGCTGAACCGTCCGCATGTCAGCGAATCGTTTATTAAGCCGTTGCGCAAATTCCGGCCTAACGCCAAGCTGCTCTACTACGGTCACGATCTTCATTTTGCGCGCCTGCAAAAGGAGTTCGAGGTGTCCGGCAATCAGAAACTGTTGCGTCAGGTCGAGACCGAAAAGTCGCGAGAAATGGCCGTCTGGAATGCTGTGGATGTGGTCTATTACCCGTCGCAAGCGGAGACCGACACAGTGCTGCAGATGGCGCCTAAGGTTAACGCACGCACGTTGCCGCCTTACTTCTTCGGCCGTCGTCCGAAGCTCGATACAGCAGAGAGCCTTGTCGAGCGCAGCCATATCATCTTCGTGGCCGGCTTTGGCCATCCGCCCAATGTAGACGCCGCGAAGTGGCTGGTCGGGGACATCCTGCCGCGCATCCGTGCGGCCGTGCCCCACATCCATCTGATGCTGGTCGGCTCCAATCCCACAGACGAAGTGAAGGCGCTCGCCGGTCCGGCCGTCAACGTGACTGGCTATGTTAGCGACGAACGTCTCGCGGAACTGTACGACCTGGCGCGCGTGGCGATCGTGCCGTTGCGGTTCGGCGCGGGCGTGAAGAACAAGGTGGTTGAAGCGATGAACTTCGGCACGCCGCTCGTGACGACATCGGTCGGCGTGCAAGGCATGCCTGGCCTCGACGCGTTCCTGCCGATCTCCGACGATCCCGCCGCGCTGGCCGATTACGTGATCGAACTGCTGCGCAATGACGAGCGCTGGTTCGCCGTGTCGGACGCGGGGCGTGAGTACGTCGCGGCCAACTTCTCGAGCGACGCGATCCGCGCAGTCTTCGCACGGGACATGGACAGAAAGGTTGAATCAACACATGGCTAACACTTACACACCCGGAACCGTGCGCGCCCGCGCGCCGCTGCGATTGGGCCTCGCTGGCGGCGGCACCGATGTGTCGCCGTATTCCGACGATTTCGGTGGCCTCGTTCTTAACGCGACGATCGACAAATTTGCCTACGCGACCATCATGCCGCGCGACGACGAAACGATCGAACTCGTTGCTGCAGACAATTCGATCCAGTGGTCGGGCGCTTCGAGCGCGAAGCTCGAACTCGTCAAGGGACTCGAGTTGCACGTTGGCGTTTATAACCGAATCGTCCGCGACTACAACGACGGCCGTCCGCTCGCCGTCACGGTGACGACGCACTCTGAAGCGCCGCCGGGATCGGGGTTGGGTTCTTCGTCGACGATGGTGGTCGCGCTCGTGCATGCGTTCGCCGAATATCTGCAGATTCCCCTGGGCGAATACGATATCGCGCATCTGGCGTATGACATCGAGCGCGTCGATCTCGCCTTTGCGGGCGGTAAGCAGGATCAGTACGCGGCGGCGTTCGGCGGCTTCAATTTCATGGAGTTCTATGGCGATCGCGTGATCGTGAACCCGTTGCGTATCAAGCAATCGATTCGCGCCGAACTCGAATCGTCGCTGGTCCTGTTCTATACGGGTGTGTCGCGCGAGTCCGCGAAGATCATCCAGCAACAGACGGATAGCGTGAAGAGCGGCAACAACACGTCGCTCGACGCCTTGCACCGTGTGAAGCAGGAAGCCACCCGCATGAAAGAAGCGGTGTTGAAGGGCGATTTCGCCAGCTTTGCCGAATCGATGCGACTGTCGTGGGCATCGAAGAAATTGATGGCGACGAGCATCAGCAACTCAAGCATCGACGCCATCTATGACGCCGCGATTGCGGCGGGCGCATTGGCGGGTAAGGTATCCGGCGCTGGCGGTGGCGGTTTCATGATGTTCGTCGTCGATCCGACGAAGCGCCCGAGCGTGATTCGCGCGCTGGAAAAATTTAATGGCCAGGTATTTACCTGCAATTTCACCGAGCACGGTGCATATTCCTGGAGGACGAAATGAAGGACACTATTCGCACGGAAATCTCGAAGGCAATCGAAATCTTCAACGCGATTCACGCCGACGACACACTGCTTGACAAGGTTGCCGGGTTTGCACAAACGATCGTCGACGCGCTCAACGCGGGCAACAAGGTGCTGATCGCCGGTAACGGCGGCAGCGCGGCTGATGCCCAGCACATCGCGGGCGAATTCGTGAGCCGTTTTAACTACGATCGTCCGGGCCTGCCGGCATTCGCGTTGACGACGGATACGTCGGTGATGACGGCGATCGGCAACGACTATGGCTATGAGAAGCTGTTCTCGCGCCAGGTCCAGGCAGTCGGCAGGAAGGGTGACATCTTCTGGGGCATTTCGACCTCGGGCAAGTCGCCGAACGTGCTCGCCGCGATGCACGAAGCGCGCAAGAACGGCCTTTACGTGGCCGGCTTCACGGGTGCGAGCGGCAACGCAATGGCCGAACTCGCTGACGTTTGCATCGAAGTGCCGTCGCGCGAGACGCCGAAGATCCAGGAAGGTCACATCCTGCTCGGCCATATCGTCTGTGCGCTCGTCGAATCCAGCATTTTCCCGCGCACATGATTCCGGCAATCGTTCTGGCGGGCGGCCTTGGCACGCGGCTGCGTTCGGTCGTGCCCGATCTACCCAAACCGATGGCGGAAGTGGCGGGCAAGCCGTTTCTCTGGTGGGTGCTGCGGCGTCTGGAGCAGCAGGGAATCGGTGACGTGTATCTGTCTGTCGGCTACAAGCGTGAAGTGATCCAAGCGTACTTCGGCGCGAAATTCGGCGCGTTGAACGTGCATTACGTGGTCGAACACGAACCGCTCGGCACGGGCGGCGCGATCGCGAAGGCGTTCGATGCGATCGGCGGCGATGAGGCGTTTGTGCTCAACGGCGACACGATGACGATCGTCGAGTTTGCCGACCTGCGCTCGGCGGCTGCGTCCGATGTCGATCTCGCGATGGCGGTTGCCAAACTCGACGACGTCGCACGGTATGGCGCAGTTGATTTCGACGCCACGTCGATGCGCCGCGTGACGGCTTTTCGCGAGAAGGGGCAGACGGGCGCCGGCTTCATCAATGCGGGCGTGTATCTCGTCAAGCGAGACGCGCTGAAGCGCTATCCGTTGCCCGAGAAGTTCTCGTTCGAGCAGGATTTCCTGCATGCATATCTCGCTGATTTGCACGTGAGTGCGGTGCCGGCGGTGAGCCAACTGATTGATATCGGTGTACCGGATGATTACGCACTAGCGCAAACGCTCGTGCCGAAAATGGTGGCATGACGATGAGCGCGAAGAAGCGTGCGCTGTTCCTGGATCGCGATGGGGTGATCAATGTCGATATTGGTTATCTGCATCGCAAGGAAGATTGTGTTTTCTTGCCGGGGATTTTTGAACTGGTGCGTCGCGCGCGCCGCGCGGGTTTTGATGTGTTCGTTGTGACGAACCAGGCGGGGATTGCTCGTGGGTATTACACAGAGGAGACGTTTGCCGGGTTCACCGACTGGATGATGGGTCAGTTCGCGGATGAGGGTGCGCCGATAACGCAGGTTTATTACTGTCCGCATCATCCGGAAGCTGGAATCGGCACGTACAAGATTGCATGCGAGTGCAGGAAGCCGCAGGCGGGGATGTTGCTGAAGGCCGCGCGCGAGTACGATGTGGATCTTGCGAATTCGTTGATGGTCGGCGATTCACTCACCGACATGGAAGCGGCGCAGGCGGCGGGAGTCGGTGCTCGCTATCTATTGGGCGGAACCAATGCCCCCGAGGGCGCGAACGAGTGCTTCGTACGTGTGCACACCATTGATGAGCTGATGGACCGCCTCGCGACTGCGCTCCCTCGATGAGCCTTTGAAACAGCCGGGACGATAGTCCAGCCGTCAAAATCGCCCTAAGCCTTGACGGGTACGGATCGGCCTAAAAGTTCTCGGAACAAAATAGATTCCGGCGACAACGGTTTTATGCGGGTTTCAAGGCGGTCGTTCTGAAATTTACTCCGCCGAACTCGCGCAAAAATGGCGCCCGCATTCCTGCACCCCATGCGGGGTTTCGCTCGCCCGAGAAGCGCTCTATGATTGCCTCTGCGCGGAGCCCGTCTAATGCCTGCTTTTTTTGTGCGCTTGAAAGGCACTTGCGACTTAGTTCCCCAATCGAGTATTAGACGCTGTTTTCGATTGAACGATCGGCGGCGAAACGACGGCTGTGGCACGCCAGTGGAGGACTTATATGGTCGCAAGACGATGGATCCTAGGCTGCCTAACGGCGCTCGGTGGCAGCTACGTTCTCAGCGGATGCGGGGGCAACGGATCCGGTCCGAGCGCTAATACCAGCTCCCCACCTGTCACCACTCCAGCGAAAACCGGTACGTTTTACGGCATCAACGGACATT
This sequence comes from Paraburkholderia sp. PGU19, assembly GCF_013426915.1. GTDB lineage: Bacteria > Pseudomonadota > Gammaproteobacteria > Burkholderiales > Burkholderiaceae > Paraburkholderia. Next base: position 2,897,573 of record NZ_AP023179.1, on the reverse strand, counting down.
TTGACTATCGTTACTCGCCCGCGCAGATCGTATCGATCATGGAGAGCCTAGGTTGCTCAACGTATCGAGTAGGCTGCATAGATGATCCGATTCAACTGAACGCTGTCGTCAATCTTGCCAAAGCGTTTCAGTCAGCTGGGCTGACCTTGTTCGTGCTCATCGATCTCGGCATTTACGATAACAACCGCGCCATGTTTGCGAGCGAGTCGGTCGCTTTCAACCGCGGGCAATCCTGCGCAGCAACGGTCGCTACCGCCCTTGCGCCGCATGGGGTGACGATGTATGAGTGCGGCAATGAGATTACGCGGGCAGGCGACATCATTCTTGACCCCTCGAACGCTGGCACGAAGGCCGTTGATTTCAGTAACGCGAACTGGCCGATCATGCGTGGCGTGATGCGTGGAATGATTCAAGGGGTAAAGTCCGTGCAGCCGTCGGCGAGTTGCGGCATCAATTTCTGCGTCGCCGACATTGGCGCGTCCGACGCCTTGTGGGACGGTAAGCAGCCCGACGGCAGCAGTGGTCATCCAACGGTGCGATGGGATCTAACGACGTGGCACAACTTCGAAGTAAACGGTGACATCTTCTATTTGGGTTCCGATGGATCAGGTCCAGGATTCGATCTCCCGACGTACTGCCAAACACGATACGGGGTGCCGTTCCTGCTTACCGAGTGGAACACCGGGCCTGAAAAGACAGAGGCGTATCGCGCGGCCTATATCAGTGCGCAACTTGCCAATTACTTCGCCGCCCGAAAGACGAAAAACATTCAGTCTGTGATGTATTACGAGCTCGATAGTGGAGACACGACCTTTGGATTGATGATCGACGGCGCCATACTGAAGCAGCAATACGACGCATTCACCAGTTTCGTCGCTGGACACCCCGAAACCTGATAGTGCTGCCGCCTCTCGCGCTTAGCGTCCGATGCCGCTTCAGTCTTCGCATAGTTCTTGGGACGACTATTCGATCAACGAGGTTTGCGGATCATCGTCGACGACGACCTTCGGCTTTCGAGGCGGCAGTGGGAACGGCTCGGCGTGCATCGCTTCAGCCGGATAGAGTTGAAGGAATGCCCGCGCCTCGTCGATCGACCGACATGACAGCCAGTCTCCGTGCCCCGTCGGTGGCACGATCACGACCGAGCGCTTCTCGTCGCCCGGCTTGTGGAAGCGATTCATGAGCGGATGCTCGTCCGAATTGACGGTCAGCATGGTGATAGCGAGCGTGTGCGATCCGTCGACCTCCTTCCACGATCGCCAGAGACCTGCGATCGCAAGCGGGTCTCCGTTCGCCAGGCCGATCTTCCACCGCACCGCTTTTCCGCTTTCGTAGTTTGGCTCGAAGAATGTCTGACACGGGATCAGGCAGAACTGCAGATTCTTCCATGCGCCGCTGAAACTGCGTTTCTGCTCCATAGACTCTGAGTGCGCGTTCGTCGTGTCGAACACCTTCACCCCTGGCGGGATGTGCCGGCGCGGCACGATGTCGAAGGATGCCGGGACGGTCTCGAAAGCGTCGCCACCGCGCCGGAAGATCGGGGCGAAATAGTCCTTGTAGATCTCGCGCTTGTAGTCGAAATCCGGCCGCGGGAACAGGCTGAAAACGTCCTATCGGGCGTCATTCGGGTTCGCTTCATAAGACGTGCACATGGCGTCCTCCCTACACCGGCTGCCCGGTCGAGCGGATAGCCGGCGCTTACTGGTCCGTCGCGCCGGTAGTCGGTGCATCCATCGGTAACGGGCGATTCACCTTGAGTTACCGGCATTACTTCATGGGCATCAACAGCAAACAGCGCAACATCCCACCGCTGTGGAGCGATGCTGATACCCTTGAGCTAAGGGTGAACTTTTGAATGTTAAAATGTGCGCCGCCCAAATCGACCCTTATAGGAGCCGCATGCAAAGCCGCCACGAAATAATCAGGGAATGGTTTTCAAAACCTATATCCCCTGTCATGGAAGAGGGGGAACTCCTTGAAAACTTCCATCGCCAGCATCCGTCGAAGGTATTTCTTCGAAGCCTACAGCGTGGCGCTCGGGTACTAGACATCGGCGCTGGCGATGGCGGTTTGAGCAACTTTAAGACATGGCCCAGCCCCGGCCGTCCTGATCTCAGGCTATACGCGTTCTCGCTTGAGAAGGGGCGACTATTTGATCAGTTCGACGGTTATGAGCTCGGTAACTGGAACACCACAAAGCCGTCATTTGGCGGCATGAAGTTCGACGCCATTCATTGCGCAAACTTCATCGAACACATCGATGATCCTAAATCGGTACTGGATTGGGCCTCACAAAATCTGGAGCCATGGGGGCGTCTTTATATCGAATGGCCATCAGACGATTCGCAGTTTTGGCCGAATCTAAAGGAACTGCATGACATCGGGTTTGACGTAATTATTGGCAACTATTTCGACGACCCCACTCACAAACACCATTTACCGACCACGGAAATGGTTGAGTCAACGTTGACAGCAAGTGGCTTCGCGATCGAGTCGAGGGGCATCATAAACATGCCCATCCTTGCCGACGAACTCCTGAATCACTATCGTGCTAAGGACGATGTCGTCAGCCTGCAGCTCGCATACTGGCTTAAAACCGGATGGATTCAGTATTTAGTTGCCCAAAATCCATCAAGCCTGCCAGAAGCACCTAGCGATGAATTGAGGAAACGACAAGAATTGTCTCGGCCACCCGAATTTTCCGCGCTCGCCGAAGAGTTGCGCGCCAAGAAACGGAAGTAGATCAGGCGCCAATACGTCAATCGTCTGGCGCTGAGAACGAGTGGCCGTCGAAATTCAAGCCGATCTGTGATTCGCTCGGCAAGTGATGCACGCCATACGTTCGCACGTTCGTCGTCCTTGTCGAGTTTCAGTAGCGGACGCACATGCGATTCTCTAACCGGTATCGACTCCGCCAATTGGTGGGAGTTTTGCGGCGGCTTCAGCAGCAAGCATCAAGCGACGGGCTTGTTCGTCAGTCCACTCCCATCGGGCAATACAATATTCCTCGAACCTTTCGAACTCCGCATTTTCGTTGCGCTCTATTACTGTTCACAATCACGGCAGCGACGACTAAACGACCCCCCGCCAGCAACAGTACTGTTGCTGGATCGTTTGTCTTCCCACGAATGGAACCGTGAAGCTTCCATTCGCCGCATTGCCTGCATCAAGCGCGGCGACTTCGCGATGATGGCCCCACAGCAAATTGTCGCGACGTCGCGACAAATCGAAGTTCGCTGCGACCCACTTGGCATCGCGCAAGGCGCCATACGCCGCGCCAGTCGCGCTCATCGCCTCGCGGCCTGAACAGGCTGATCCAGCCATCCACCGCGACAGCTGGTCGGAAGACGTCGCCGGCTGGCAGGTTGCCGGGCCACCTCAGAACCTGCACCTTTCAGACGTCTACTGGTCCGTTGCCCCTGTCGTCGGTGCATCGGTCGGCAACGGCCGCTTTACGCTGTCATACCGGCATTACTTCATGTCGGTGAACAGCAACCACCGCAACATCCCGCCGCTGTGGAGCGATGCGGATGTGCTGGAGGTGAAGGTGAAGTTTTGATGCAACCAGCTCCGCCTCCTTTGAGAGCAACGGCGGCCAGGTGAGCATCTTGTTACAATGCGTCGCATCGCGACGAATAACTCACACAAAATGCCGTTCGGACTTGCTGAGGGCCACCACTGGAAAGCGTTGATTGCTGGGTGCGCGACGATTCTTCTCGCGCTTTTAATCCTGCAGATACCAGCAGCGCGGCGCGTCGGAGCATGCTATTTCTCCACGCTGTCCCGCTTCGCCACCAAGATGGGCATCGATCCGACTGATGTGTATCGCGACGCGGTCAAAATTGACCTGATCCGGATACTGTTCGGCGCGCTCGTCAGCTATCGGTACATTCCGCAGCTGCAGTACGCGTTGGCGGCCGGCACTCCTGAACAGGTGGCAGTAGCGAGCCTATCGCTTCTGCTTGCCGGATGCCTTGTCATCGGTTTCGCGGTCCCGCTGGCTTCGCTGGCGCTTGGCATCCTCATCAATCCGGTTATCGATACATATCTGGCCAACCCTGGCATTGGCTCGCTGGTCATTTCGATGATGGCGCTCGCCCTGGTGGTCTTGCCGGCCGGCACCACGCTATCGGTCGATGCAAAGCTGCTGCAGCGGCCATGGGGTGCTGCGACGCGCGCTCTTTACGCCGCCTGGGGATCCCCTTCGATCGAGCGCGCTCGCGTTGCGCGCCTGCTTCCGCTACTGGCCTACGCCTCCATTTCATTCTGCTCGGCATTCCAACACAGCCATGAGCCGGAATGGCAGTCGGGTGACATGGTTGGACTGCTGCTGATGCTGCCGCTGATGAACCCGGGCTCCCATGCGGCATTTTCATGGGCGGCGGAGCACGCTCCGCGTCTCTATTCTGCCTTGTCCGACATCGCCACTGGTGGCATGCTGGCGTGGCAGGTTCTGATGATACCGCTGCTGCTGATCAACCGTTACACCCGCATCCTATGCATCGTATGGGGCATCCCGTTTTTCCTTGCCTCCCAACACATGCTGAACATCAAAATGCTCGGTGTCTTCGAGTACGTGCTCTGGGGCCTGATTTTCATCAACGTCCCGGGCCGGGCTGACCGCCAAACGGTCACGGTGTTCTTTGACGACCGCTGCAACCTGTGCGACCGGACTGTGCGGACGATCAGCTTCGTGGATGTCTTCCGATTGATCGAGTTCGCGCCGCTTTCGAAGAACATCGAGCGCATGCGTACGCACGGGGTCACTGAGGACGATGCGCAGAAGGATCTCGTGGGTGTGTTCGCAGGACATTGGAACCGCAGCGGCTACGACCTCTACCTCGCCATTACCGCTCGCGTTGCCCTGTTATTACCGCTGTGGCCTGTGCTCAAGCTCGGTGCGATCAGCGGGATTGGACCGGCCATTTACCGCTACGTTGCCGACCGCCGCCGTCGCCTTTGGGGCGTCTGCGAGATGCCTAAGTACCGCAAGCGCAGCGCTTCGCTGCCTCACCTTCCGGAAGGCTCAGGCCTGGGCATCGCACCAGCGATCGCTATTGCGTTTTCCGTGCTGCTTGCCGCTTTCGTGATCGCCATCCCTTCGGAAACTGGTTGGGTGAAAGAAGGCCCCGCCGCGCGCACCGTCGCCCATGTCCTCGGCCGAGCCCATCTGATTTTCGGCATGTCGCGCATCGACGTGTTCAACAAGTATGATTTGGAAGTCTACAAGCACTATGTGCCCATGCAGGTTAAAGATCAGGACGGCTCCATGAGCCCTGCTGTACTGATCCCGAATAATGAAACGTCCCGTAGCAGGTTGACGAACGTCCAACGCGTGATAGCGCGTCAGCCGGTCTATTGCGGCGGTCGTTTGGCGGACGAAGCGTTGAATTTGCTTCCGCGAAATCATCCGTATCGCACCAAGACGATGCATGCAGATTTCTATGCGGTGGCTATTCCAGGTTCGAAGGCACCACGTGATGAAGTGTCTGGGAATTTGCGCCTGGTGTGCAGCGTCGACGCCCACTTCGATGCCAGCGGAAATGCCGTCGCCCAGACCACGCTTAGCGACTTCGGTACCCAACTTGTCCGGAAAGCCTATTTCGACAGCGAGCGCGTGACCGGCCCATGGCTCGACAGCGTCCAGAGCTTCCCATGCACCATGGAAAGCCAACGCGTGGCGTATTGGCTTCGCACCAGCGCCGCCGGCGTGCCAGAGAGCGAGCTGGTCGCGTTGTGGGATTTCACGCGGTCAAGCAAAAATTTCGAACCGATGGCGTGCCTGCGCTTTCATGCCTATACGATGAAGGCCGCCCCAAGCTATGCCGCCACCGAATCGCTCCCGAGCGGTGCGGATTCATGCCGAATCGAATCTGGTATCGCCACAGCCATGGCGTCCACGGCGCTTACCGCCGATCAACGGGAATCGGCAGCTCTTGCGACGGAAGCTTCAAGGCGCGGGGACTTCGACGCATGCTCCCGATATAGCGCAAGCGTGCGTCGAGCCTATCTGCAGCGGGTCATTGGCGATCTTCCTCTCGGAGCGTTCCACTAGGCAACGTCAGTGCGTCTTAGCGTAAATGAAGAAGCCCGCTCTATGGTGGGCCTCATTGGTAGCTTTACTTTTGTCTGACCAGTTGATCGCCTGCACCGCAGCGACACTGGTTGCGGAGTTGATCTCAGTGACCAAGCTGGCGTATTTTTGCTGAGCCGCCACCCGGAAGACCAACCAGTCGGCATTCACTTGTTGGACCTGGGCCGCGGTATGCGACGCGAGCGACCACGCGACGTTGTTGGCGCACCAACGCGCGGTATTCCATGTCGACGCCTGCCCCTGTGAAGCAGTTACCGCGTTCAACAGATTGCGCTGGTCCGTATCCTGCGATGGGTAATTTCTCGGAGAGCCCAAGGCGGATGAGCTGAACCCTGCGGTCAACGCGGAAGCGCACGCGGCCGATACCATGGCGATCTGATTCTTCTGAGCCGCGGCGCTGGCTGCGGCTGACGCTCCCGCCGAAAGTTGGGCCGCGGTAGGCTGCGAAGCGCTTAGGTTCCACGTCTTGATGTAAGCATCCTCTCCATCGTCTTGCAGTACGTAGTCTATGCCGGGAACTGCCATCGGGAAGAGAGACTTCAAAGTATTGATAAGCATCTAAATCCTCCCTTTACTGAACGCGAGCAATACTCAGTCGGGTTGCAGACGGTCCGTTGACCAGGCTGAAGCTGGAATCGCCGTAGGCGTACAGCTCGATGTAGTCGCCGGCGTTCAGTTGGATAAGCGCAGATACCACCGCGCACGATTGCACGGCGCCCGTATACCCCACGACAGACGATCCACGCGCCGCAATCGCGCCGTTCTGGTAGATCGAGCAGAAGTAGCCGTTAATGGCGGCTGGCGACGAAACATTGATTCCACCGTTGATCTGGTAGAGCCCGGCCTGCTTCGCGGTGAATCGATAGTTCGTCGTAGCGTCGAACTCGTTGCCTCCGCCTGTCGACTTGGTCTGAAGCTGTACCTTGGTGAAGGTCGCTGCAACAACGCCCGTTTGTGCGGTGCTTTGATATGCGCTGACACTCGATGCGAAGCTTGCCGATACCGTGTACCAAGTTCCCACTCCATTGGACTTGATATATCGCCTATCAAACTGACCGAACAACTGAAACGATGTCTGTGTCACATCGTCAATTGTGTCGGTGCTTGCACGATTGACGGTGACCGAATTGGCCGGCGAGCTATCGGTGCGCACAAAGAGGAACGGCAGGCCGTTCTGCGCGTTCGGCGCAGGCAGGTTGATGGTAACGTTCCCTGCGGCCGCATTCACAAGAACAAGACCTGCATTGGCCGATGTCAGGGTGGTAGTGCCGGCGGTCGAGATCGTAGTAACCGATCCGCCGAAGATCTGGTTGGCCTAGCCGAGCGTCATAGCATGCTGCGAAGAGGTTGAATTCGGCACTTGCTGCGTCCCGCCGAAGCACTCCATGAGCACGGCGATCGGATTGCCACTGTTCACGCCTGCGATCGTCGCGCGCATCAGGATTGCGGTTCCGTTGAGCGCGAGCTCGCCGCCCTGTAGCGCTTGCAGGCCGAGACCATAGATGGGAATTGCGGGCAGCCCATCCGGTGCATAGGTCGATGCGCCGGTGTTCGCGTGGGCGATCTTTACAGCCTGCACCACGCCATCGACCCAAGTGCCCGCAACGAGGGGCGTCGCGTTGACCGCCGTGTAGGCATTCGCAACGCCCGTATCTGCCAGCACAACTGTGTTTTGGCCGATGCGCTTGATGGCCGCCAACACCTGGTTGTATGTCGTCTTGCTGAGCGTCAGTCCAGCTCCAATGACGACGTTCACCAGCTCCATCATCACGGCATTCAGCCATTCAGCCGGAACGATCGTCGCGGGCGTGCTGGTTGCCGGATTGCCATCGGTGAAGAAGCCAGCCGAACCGGCAGCAGTTGCCGCCGGCTGCGACACTGCCGCAGTCGAATTATCGGTTTGATACATTCAAACCTCAGGAATAGTGGAACTGCAGAACCGTGTGCGCGGGTGCGATAGCGTTTAATTCGCACTGGGGTGTTGCCCCAACTACCGAGCGGCTCGCCGGCCGTGGATTGGCCCGCAGCGAACCGGACGACTGTGTTGAGAGGGGCGTTGGCCGACCAGGTGAGAAACCAGTCCGTATTGCCGAGTTGCTGGCCACAGGTGCTCTGCCCGCAGCGGACGGGTGCGTAGTTCGTGATCGTGATGCCGTAGCCGAGTTGCGCCGCGAAGCCGATGTAATAGACTGCGGACTGGCCGCCGCTATTCGAGAGTCGAGCTGCCCATTGCGCTATCGGGGCGGCCCATGGGGCGCTTGAGCGTGGCTGAAGAATGCTTACACCCGTGCTTACACGAATTCCAGAAAGCAAAAAGCCCAGTCATAGAGACCGGGCCAAGTGCTTGATTTACATGGGGTGGCTGATGGGACCCGAACCCACGACGACAGGAATCACAATCCTGCGTCCGAATGGCTGACTGACTACATCACCGCTTCTAGCGAAACGTGAGTGCTGTAGCGAAAGAAATGACGCACGGGAGCAAATTCGCGTCCGATGGATGCAGCGTGTTGCGCCTAGGTCAGTCATTCAAACGGAGCGTATTCGCGCTTTTCTTCGGAGTGCCGGTGCTGTGGTTTGCTTTTCCGGCATTGGCACAGCCGAATACGCAATCCTGCTCCGGCTCTTGTCGAAACGCGGCCTGCAAACAGCATTACATCACGGTTGCGCTCCGGGCCCAGGAATCATCAAATAAGCAAGCCGCTTCGCTTCCAGCCGCCCTTTGGTCACTGTATCCAGAATCAATCCGCAAACAAGGAACAGAAAACCCACGACGCTCAACGCAACACACAAAAGAGCGGTCGGCACACGCGGCACTAGACCCGTCTCGAGGTACGTTTCCAGCAAGGGTATTGCGAGCCCCACAGCCAGCAGCATGCTGATGACGAAACAGATCCCGAAGAAAGCAAACGGGCGCTCCAGCTTGAATAGCCGCAGAATCGTCATCAGGATGCGAATGCCGTCCCTGTACGTATTGAGCTTGCTTTCCGAGCCTTCGGGGCGGCTGCCATAGCGCGTTTCGATCTCCGCAACGGGCATGCGCAGTTCGAGCGCGTGGACAGCGAGCTCGGTCTCCGTCTCGAAGCCATGTGCGTGCGCCGGAAACGATTTCACGTAGCGACGGGAGAAAATCCGATAGCCGGAGAGCATGTCCTTGAAGGTCCGCCCGAAAATGCTGGCGGCGAATCCCGTCAGCATGACGTTGCCAAACCGGTGACCTGAGCGATATGCAGCAACTTCATCCGAAACGCGGCTACCTACTACCATATCGAGGCCTTCGTCGAGCATTGCCTTGATCAGTTGCGGCGCGGCGCTGGCGTCGTACGTGCCGTCGCCGTCCACCATCACGTACACATCAGCCTCGACGTCGGCAAACATCCGACGAATCACGTTTCCTTTGCCTTGCAGTGGGACACGCCTGACATCCGCACCCGCGGAGCGGGCGACATCCGACGTACCGTCGGTGGAATTGTTGTCAAACACGTAGATTTGAGCTTCCGGAAGGTGGCGCCGGAAATCCTCGACTACACCCGAGATGGTTTTCGCCTCGTTGTAGCATGGCAGGATGACAGCAACTTTTTGACCCACTTTCCCCTCGTGCACGAAATAGTTTGGCGCGCGTCTCGCTTTAAAACCGCGAATCCGGCCGATAGATTGGCTTTTTTAAGGCTCGCGATTTTACCTTGCACCGTAATAAAGCTCCACGAGTTCCTCGCCGTTGCGCGCATTTTTAGATTGACCACTTGACGTGGTCGAAATTTAAAGATACGCATTTCGAGGGGGCTTCGCACACGCTTGGGGGGTGGCGGTCGAATTTTCGCGCAGGGGAAACGACACTCATCACCCAACGGCAGAAGGAGCGGGTCGCGCCGGATGCCATTAGCCATCCGGCGCTTCTTGGCATTGCTATTAAGCTGTGTGCGTGCGCAACCAATGCCGTGCGCGGCCTAGCAGACCCGGATGAGCCGCCTGAACATTGAAATCAGGTCGCACAGGATGCGCTCCTCGTGCTGCGGTGTCGCTTCCCGCAGCGCGCCGGTCAGGCTGCGTGCGCGTCCGCTCGACTTCGGCCTGTAGTCCGAGCGCCCAGTTCGTGCGCTCGACGACGGTCGCGTATTCTAGATAAACGCGCGCCGCGTCCCGGCCTGCGTGATACATCAGGGAGCCAGCGCTACCGTCGCGCAAAACGGCGACATTCTCAGGCAAGGGCGACCACAGCCGTTTTTCCAATAGCTCTTGCGGAGACTGCTTCGTGTCCTCAGACTGAAATTCGAGCAGGAATGCCCAATGACGGCCGGGCAGCGGAATGACGCGGAATCCATGAGGTTCAAAAATCTTCCGGGCGCCTTCGATCGAATACGACACGACGTGGCCACGGCCGAGAGGGTCGAGATAGTCCGGATCTTCGTTTTTGACGTAAGCGGGCTGGCCGGAGTTGATCAGATACAGTGCGCCAGGCGACGATACCTGCGCCATCTGCTTGGCAAGGCCGTTCAGCATCGATGGCGTGAGATGCTCGATCACTTCCACGCACACACCTGCATCGAAACGCTCGCCGGCGTCGCCTATCGAGCACACCTTGTAGTTGGGATGCCGGGTCCGAAGCGACTCGTCGGGCGGAAACAACTCAACGCCGTAGAACACGCGAGCGGCGTCGGGTAGGGCACTCGATGCAGCGTCGAGCAGATAGCCCGGGCCCGAGCCAATATCGACGAAACGATTAATGGGAATCCTGCAATACAGGAACGTTTCGGCGATCCGCTGCAGCGACGATCCGTACGAGCGTTCGCGCGCCGCGTGCAATTCGGATTCCCAATACGAGTGCTCATAGTTCGAAATGCGCCCAGTTTCCAGATCTGAGAGGAATTCTGGATCGGCGAATAATGAGCCGCAGGTTTCACATTCGAAATAATCGACCTTATCGATCGTGCGGAATAGCACTGCTTTCGAGGAGCACACGGCGCATTGGGTCACGAGACTCTCCAGGGCGGGGGTGGTCTCCTAGATCATCCTACCCAACTTACAAGTGGCGCAACCCTGGAAGGATTTGAAAAATGTATCAGAGCGTAACCATCGCGCGGACGGTGCGTGAATGCGTCGGTATTACTTGACGACGCACGTATGCCGGCAAAGTTTGCCGCGCGCCGGCATACGGGAAGCTAACCTTGTTGCGGCTTTCAGCTGCGATTCGCTTCGCAGATTTCCAGGGGCACGGGCACCGGCTGATCCAGTTCACGGCAAGAAGCATTGTTGATCGTGAGGTGCAGGCGCGACGACACCACCTTGCTGTCGTCCGGCTTGTCCTTGGCGCGTAAGACGTAGATCGGACCTTGGTGAGCGAGCACGCCTGCGGCAATCTCGTCCTGCAGCTTTAGGTTATAGGTCGGGCCGGAGATGTTAGTGATCGCCGAATAGAACCTCGGATTGCCGGGCCATTGTGGTACGAGGTAGCCGATCGGCTCCATGGTGGTGGCGACGATCAACGACGATGGCGGCAATCCAGGCAGGTTGTTGCGGAAGTATGGCCTTCCGTCTAGAGGCAGACGTCCCCAGTCCGGCCACGAAGTAAGTAGTGTGATTGCGATGAACGTCATCGTACAGATCGCAAGCCCATCTGCGTGAGAGAGGCGTTGGCGAAGTCGGATCAGCGCGACGAACACCATGGCTGCGCCGAACAGTTCGAGTACGATCGTATAGCGATAGATGCCAAAAAACCTCAAACCTACGATGTACATCAAGAGGTAAGCCGCTGCCATGAACAACTCGAGACGCCATGTCTTGCGCTGGGTCTTTCCAGGCAAAAGACGAATCGCCGCGGCAACGATCCAGCAGATCGCGATCAACGCCCCAATCAGCAGTCGTGGATCACGCAACGAGATTTCCGAGTGCAGGATATTCGGCACGAACGCCGAAAACAGGGGAAGCTTGAAGAAGGTGCTCACGTTGTGCGGAACGAATCGCACGTCGCGCGCATTCACCGACTCGATCAGCGGCGACTTGAAGACGCCGTTGAAATACGGAAAGAGCGGATTGTGGAACGATGAGTACATCTTCCACATCCATGGGCCGGCAAACGCGATGAATGCGATGCCTGCCGCGACGAGGTATATCAGCAGTGAACGGACCAATTCGCGTCGCGGCGCCCTGGCCAGCAGGATAGGCAGGGCGATCGTCACTGCCAGCGCTGGAATCATCGCCGTCAGTTTCAGTGCCGCCGCTGTGCCGATCGCACCGCCAGCGATTGACATGCCGCACCGATCGCCGAGCCTGCCCTTGTACCACTGGACGAGTGCCAGCACGCCGCCGAGCACCAGCGCCGAGACTGGCCACTCGCCCGTCGAGCTTCCGATTTGGGGAAAGCCCGCCGCGCCTGTCATGCCGACTATGCACGCTGCCACGCGCAGAACGCCTGTTTCAACGCTCGTCGATCCGGAAACTTCAAGCGACTCGAGAAGATGCCACAGGATATAGGCCGCAATCCCGGCGGGGAATCCCATTGCGAACACGGCAATATAGTCCGCGCATTGCGAAGTCGCGATCTTATAAAAAGGCAGATCGAGTAGGGGATTGAAGAACGTTTGTGATTGAGCCGGGAATAGATCGATGCCCCATCGGTGATGCGTAAGTGCCCACGGATTGTAGAAGTGGTAATTGAGCAGATCCCAACTCCAATCCTTTCCCAGATAGACTGACACGGCGCCGCCTACGAGCAAAAAAGGTAGCAGCCTGAAGATGCCCTCGTGAACAAAGGCGCGCGCAGAGACTTTCATAAAAGACCGAAGGGGATGGTGGGAGCGCCGTGCCCGTTATCGCGCCGTGGTGCGTGACAGATACAGAGTGGACTGGGCAAAGCGGCCTAATACTACCATCGGAGATTGAATATACGAACAGTTGCCGGGCCGCGATTAGCGCCTTCACGCGCTGGTCGAATGCGCACCGCGCAGCGCGCGTACGATCCTGCGCCAGAAACTCGTTGGCTTGCCCTGCGCTGCCGCGACTCCTGCGCGAGTCTGTAGGGCGTCCGCAAACCGCTTGCGTGCCTCGTCGTAGAGCAACATGTCGAGCGAATTCAACTCTACGAGACTCCGGTACAACGGTTCGCCCAGTTCGCTGCGGATATGCGCAAGTCGTTCGACGAGGGTCGCATGCCGTCCGGGCGTGACGTTTTCGCTTGAATGTGTGAGATTGATATCGCCGAAATGAGGCCGGAAAAGTGCTTGCATCGCCTCGATGGATTCCTGGAACGATTCGACGATACCGAAGAACGAAAGGCTCTCAAGATGTCGGAGGGCGCTCATGTAGTCTTCACTTGTAGCGCGCGCGGTGCGCATGTCGTGCTGCGCATTCGCGAGGTGAGCGACTTGAAAATTTCGGCATACGGCGTTTGCTTCCTGGCCGACGCCCCATTTTGCAAACTCCGCGAGCCCTCCTTCGCGCGCAATGGCGACACTTGGGCTCAGGCTATCCGCAGGCTGTCGCCGTTCGAATTCGTACACGGACGCGAAGCGGTCAATTGGGTGGCGCAGAAAGAGAACCGGCAAAAACTGAATGTCGGGATGTTGCGGAAGAGGCGGCCTCGCATGATGGCTCGACACGACACGCAGCGCGGGATTGGCGAGCGAGAATTCCACGAGTTCCTGTGGTTGCACCGTCGACCAGGGGTAGGGCCCTTCGATATGGCCATGTTGTTCGTCCGGAAAATTCCGCGACAGGATACTGTCGACGGTCGATCCTGCATTCTTGAACAAATGGTAGTGGACAATGACGGTGCGCATATTGATCCTGGCCGGCCGATATAAGTTTATAACCGAATCAAGTTGAAAAATGGCAATGTGCTACTAATGACAGGTGTTGCGCGTTGGTAGAGGGGAAACCCGATTTCACCGCCGCACGCACTGGATAAGCGTCATCTACTGACCGGAAGTCGCGATTGAAATTTGCTGATGTATTGCAAAACAATTTGGGCCATGCCTAATAACTGCGCAACTAGATGATTTGCGAGGCGTAACTATACCGCACGACGAAATAACGACGGGTGCTTCAAACACTGCTTTCTAGGCGAGAACATTTCAAATTATTCCAGTGAATTTTCGTGCAGCGCATTGCGGCAAATGAAACAGCATGCTCCGGCTCGTCTATTGAATGTATTCGGCTAAGCGAAACGGCAAAGTGCATACATATTTGCCATGGTTACGGCAAACCATCGTTGTGCCGTACCCACAATGTGGCGTGCGGAAACCGCGGCCAGCTATGATGCCGACTTCCAATCGCGGGCACATCCGCTTTATCGCAGGATTCTCAATACACGACCGCCGAAGTCCAATGACAACATCGTCCCAGGCACGTTTTCCAGTGTTCCCCGCTATCGCCAGCCTGGCATTTGCGGCCGTTATCGGCTGGATCCTCCTCGGCTTTTGGCACTACGCGATGATTGCCCCGCCGAGCTTCGACGGCGCAATGAACCTGCGCACGGCCGCTTCGTTCATGCACGGCGACGGCTACGGTTTCTACTACGACCGCTTCTTCCCGTTTCCCGCGCAAACCGACGGTCCGTTTATCCTGCCGACTGCGCTCGCGTTCTGGATCGGCGGCATCACGCCGTTCACCGGTCAGGTAGTTAACCTGATCTACATCGCCGCTCTTGTCGTGCTGGCCGTAACATTGTTACGTCGCCTTCACGTGCCGCTGTGGCTCGCGCTTTTCGCGACGACGGCCTGCCTTTCGACGCCCGGTTTCGTCGAGAACTCAATGAACGGCTACGGCGAAGTGCCGATGCTGACGTGGTTCTTCGGCGGACTCCTGGTGCTCGTGTCGGGGCGTGACGGATTCAACGTGCAGTCGGCGCGCCTTTTCTGGACGGGCTTCCTGTTCGGCATCGCTTATCTGACGAAGGTGGTCGCGCTGGTCTGCGTCGGGCCCGCGCTGCTGGTGCTGTTCTGCGTGATCGTCTCACAGCCGGGGCGGGTGCGGCGGTTATTCATGCTCGGCCTTGGTCTCGTCGTCCCCGTGCTCTGTTGGGAAATTTTCCGCGTCGTAGAGATCGGCAACGTGCGCGGTTATCTCAGCTGGTGGCGGTTCCAGCTAGGGCAGGTGGGTGCGCAGTCGGGCGCGCGAAAGGGTGAAGCCGGCGAAGGTCTGCTGAGCAAGGGCGCGCATCATCTCTCCATGCTGTCCGATATGACGGGCGTGCCCGCCATGCTACTTGGCTTCGTGATCGTCGTGCCAATCGTGCTCGGGTTCGCGATCGCGTTCGACCGAAAGAGAAGTCCCGCACTGCGTCTCGCGCTGTTCATGTTGACGGGCGTCACTGGCCTGTACTTCTTGTGGTGGATTTTTATCAGTCCAACCCCGATGACGTGGCTGCGCCGCATTCTCGATGGCTTGTTGCTGCTGCAATGTCTGATCGCCGTTCTCCTGGCCGTAATCTGGGCGCAGTCTGCGGGACGCAACGGAGGGAGAATCTTCGCGACCAGTCTGTCGAACGTGTTGATGCTAATTGCATTGCTGCCTGTCGTGATTGGACAGCTGACTCTGATCCGTAACGGCCAAACCTTCACGCGACCGCCGCAAGTGCCGGAATATCAGCTCGACACTTACAAGCTTGCCGACACAGTGCGGAAGCTGCCTGCCGACGCGACTATCTTCGGCGCCGGCTGGTGGCAGGCGCCCGCCGTCGCGCTATTCTCGGGGCGCAACTTCTCGAACTTCGAGCATTGGCGCGCATCGCGCATCGACGCCGTCAGCGACAAATACTTCGTTGCCGATATGTACACGATAGGCATCAGCCAGCCGACGATCGACAACGTGATCGCCCGTTCGCAGCATCAGCAACTCGTGAAAATGCAGGGCGGCGAGCTATACAGGCTCGGTTCTGTGCAGCCGTATCTGCCTTTCGCTCTTGAAGATCAGGATGTCGGTCATCTGAGGGATGGCTTCGATCTCTCCGACGGCGACTACACGGTGCGGCGCGGTTTCTTCCAGCGCGAAGAGGGCAGGTTGGCGTGGGCCGGACTCGACGCCGCCGTCATGCTCAAACGCCATGCGCAGACCGCGCTCGACATACACGTGGAAGTGCCTCCTGACCTGCGCTCGCAGCAGAACGGCCACGACGCGATTTTGCATGTGACCAGTCCCGGATGTCTGGATGCATCGGTCGATCTGGTGCCGGGCGGCCAGCAGTCCATCCACTTGCCGCTGACATGTGCAGCTTGGCCCGAAGCCCGCCCGATTGAAGTCAGATTGAGCGTCGACCAGCAGGTGCCGTTCATCGTACAAATTGACTCAGACAATCGCCTGCGTTCGTTCAAGCTGCTGTCTATGCGTCTGGGCAACGGCAAATGATCGGCAGCGGGTAGGTTCACTCTCAATTTTCCCGCCCTTCTGCCGATATAAAAGGGGCGCAATCCTAGTCTTGTATCTTGTACCGCGTAACAATTCGAAAAGCGGGTTGCCGAATGCTCGCATTTTCAGCAAACTTGCGACTTCGATGTGACCCCTATCCAAAAGACTAAGTGTCGCGACAAGGCACGTTGCATTTTCCACATGAATACTACGCGTGAGCCGGGTAACGAGATCGAGGGTCTCTCCGTGTCCGTGGTCGTTTATCGGCCGGACCTGCAGCAACTCGCGCAGACGCTGAAAAGCCTTGCCGCCGCTTACGATGCGCTCAAAGAGACGCATCCCGCGTTCAGACTGGACGTCTGTCTCGTCGACAACGGTGGACTGCCTGACATGACGGCTGCTTTGGACGCTCTGCGCGCGCATGGCGCAACCTGCTCGATCATCGCTGGCCATGGCAACGTCGGCTATGGCCGCGGCCACAATCTGGCCATTGAGCGCGCAGCAAGCCGCTATCATCTCGTGCTGAATCCGGATATCGATCTCGACCGCCAGGCGCTTGTAAGCGCGGTGGAGTTCTTCGAAAGCCATTTGCAAGTCGGCCTGCTCACCCCCCGCATCGGCGACGAAGACGGCCACATCCAGTACCTCTGCCGCCGCTATCCAACGCTACTCGACCTGATCGTACGCGGCTTCCTGCCTGCGAGCGTCCGTCGCTTCTTCGCGCGACGTCTCGCCCGCTATGAAATGCAAGACGTCATCAACGAGCACGACATCGTTTGGGATCCACCCATCGTCAGCGGCTGCTTCATGCTGTTCCGCACGAACGTGCTGAAGAAGCTCGCCGGTTTCGATCCACGCTATTTCCTTTATTTCGAGGACTACGATCTGAGCCTGCGCACGCACGAAGTCGCCCGGATCGCCTATTTGCCCGCGATGCGCGTGCTCCACCACGGCGGTGGCGCCGCCCGCAAAGGCTCCGCGCACATCCGCATGTTCGCTGCGTCGGCCTGCAAGTTCTTCAACCGTTTCGGCTGGAAGTGGCTATGAGTCATGTGGTCGTGAGCGGGGCGAACGGTTTTGTCGGGCGTGCGCTGTGCCGCGCGCTGCTCGATGCCGGCCATCGCGTGACGGGTCTGGTGCGGCGTTCCGGCAACTGTGTGGACGGAGTTACGGAGTGGGTCGACGCAAGCACCGACTACAGCGGCATCGTGCACAACTGGCCCGCCGACCTCAAAGCCGACTGCGTCGTGCATCTCGCCGCCCGCGTGCATGTGATGCACGACATGGTCGCTGACCCCGACGCCGCGTTTCGCGCGACCAATGTCGACGGCACGCTGCGCCTCGCAGCGGCGGCACAGCAGCATGGTGTGCCGCGCTTCGTGTTCGTGAGCAGCATCAAGGCAGCCGCGGAACAGGATCGCGGACAATCGCTCCGCGAGAACGACGCCCCGCGCCCCGAAGACGCCTACGGACGCTCAAAGCGCGCGGCGGAAGAGGCGCTGACACGCCTCGGCGACGACACCGGCCTGGAGATCGTGATCGTGCGGCCCCCGCTCGTGTACGGACCGCAAGTGCGCGCTAACTTCCTGCGCCTGATGGACGCCGTCTGGCGGGGCGTTCCGCTGCCGCTCGGCGGTGCCGACGCGCGGCGCAGCATGGTGTACGTTGGCAATCTGGCCGATGCGCTCGTCCATTGCGCGACCGATCCGCGCGCGGCGGGCCAGTGCTTCCATGTCGCCGACAGCAGCGCGCTGACCGTCGCGGAACTGGTGCGCTCGCTCGCGCGGCATCTCGGCAAGCCGTCGCGGCTACTGCCCGTCCCAGCCGCATGGCTGCGCGCGGCGGGCCGTCTGACAGGTAAGTCGGCGCAAATCGACCGCCTGATCGGCAGCCTGCAGGTCGATACGTCGCACATTCGCGACGTGCTCGGCTGGCAACCCCCGTTCTCAACCGACGAAGGTCTGGCGGCAACCGCCGACTGGTATCGTTCGACTCATTGAGCCCGCTCATGCCGATGCAAGATTCACTGATGGCTCCATGGACACTTCCGCTCGTTGCGGGCGCGGCCGTCTGCGTGTGCGCGGCGATCCTGTTTGTCTTGTTGAAGACAGGTCTCGCCTGGCGCCTCGCGACCGATATCCCGAACGACCGCTCGCTCCACGTGCGCCCGACGCCGCGCGTCGGCGGCTGGGGCATCGTGCCTGTCGCCGTCGTGGCGATGCTGCTGGTCGCGCCGTCGCTGTGGTTCGCTGCGCTGGCGACGGCGCTCCTCGCCGCCGTCTCGCAGGTCGACGACCGCCGCGGATTGCCCGCGCGCGTGCGCTTTGCTGCGCATCTGATCGCCGTTGCCGCGCTCGTTGCGCTGTTTCCTGCAGCCGCGCCATGGTGGGTGCTCTGTGCGCTGGCATTTTTGATGATCTGGCTGGTCAACCTCTACAATTTCATGGATGGCGCGGATGGCCTCGCAGGCGGTATGGCGCTGTTCGGCTTCGCGGGCTACGCGGCTGCGGCGCTTCTCTCCAATCATCCGATGCCAGAACTGGCCTTGGCGTCGCTGGCGGTAGCAGGCGCCGCGCTCGGCTTTCTGTTCTTCAACTTCCATCCTGCCCGTATTTTTCTCGGCGATGCGGGCTCGATCTCGCTGGGCTATCTGGCGGGCGCGCTCGGTTACTGGGGCTGGCGTGGCGGCGCGTGGCCCGTGTGGTTTCCGGCGCTGGTATTCGCGCCGTTCATCGGCGATGCCTCGGTGACGCTGGCGCGGCGTCTCGCGCGCGGAGAAAAGTTTTGGCAAGCGCACCGCGAGCACTATTATCAGCGGATGGTACGTTCGGGCGTCGGCCATGCGGGCACCGCGTGGGTCTGGTACGCGGTCATGGTTGTCGGCATAGCGCTTGCGTTACTTGTACTTGGCCGTTCACCGGCCGTTCAGTGGGGCACCGTAGCAGGGTGGGCCGCTGTGCTGGTCGTCATCGGATTCATCGTCGACCTGCGCTGGCGCCGGTTCCAGTCAACACCGTCCCAACAATCCGAGGTATGACGCTGATGCTCAGATCCAAAGCCACCTTGCTATCCTTCAGCGCTTTCCTTTTCGATCTCGCCGCCGTCTCCGGCGCGTGGCTGGTCGCCTACGTGATCCGCTTCAACGGCGCCGTGCCCGTCGATTTCCGCGACGGCGCGCTGCACGCGCTCATCTGGGTGCTGCCCGTCTACGGCGTGATGTTCCGCATCTTCGGCCTGTACCGTGGTATGTGGGTGTTCGCGAGCCTACCTGACCTGATGCGCATTTCGAAGGCGGTCGCGACGGGCGCCTTGCTGTCGATGATTCTCGCGGTGATGATCCAGCCCATGCCGATCATTCCGCGCTCCGTACTGCTCGTGTCGCCGCTGTTCCTGTTCCTCGCAATGGGCGGCTCACGCGCGCTGTATCGCGCGGCGAAAGAGTTTTACCTGTACGGTGGCCTCGTCGCGCAGGGCAAGCCGGTCATTGTTATCGGCGCGGGCACGGCGGGCGCGATGCTCGCGCGCGAGCTGTCGCGCTCGAGCGAATGGCGGCTGATCGGCCTGCTCGACGACGACGTCTCGAAGCAGGGCCGCGAGATATACGGCTACAAGGTGCTCGGCTCGATCAACAAGCTGCCCGAAATCGCAGAGGCGACGAAGACCGAATACGCGATCATCGCGATTCCGTCGGCGCCCGTCGAGCAGCAGCGCCGCGCGGCCACGCTGTGCGTGCGCGCCGGTGTGCGCGCGATGGTGCTGCCGGCGCTGACTGACGTCGGGGAAGGTCAGGCGTCGCTGTCCCGCGTGCGCCACATCGACCTCGAAGACCTGCTCGGCCGCGAGCCGGTGCACATCGACACGCCGCACGTCGAAGCGCTGCTACATGCGCGCGTGGTGATGGTGACGGGCGCGGGCGGCTCGATCGGCTCGGAACTGTGCCGTCAGATTCTGCGATTCAAGCCGGCGCAACTGATCGCCTTCGATATCTCCGAGTACGCGATGTATCGGCTCGTCGAAGAGTTGCACGAACGCTTCCAGGGGCTGTCGATCGTGCCCGTTATCGGCGACGCGAAGGACTCGCTGCTGCTCGATCAGGTGATGGCCCGCCATACGCCACACATTGTCTACCACGCAGCGGCCTACAAGCACGTGCCGCTGATGGAAGAGCAGAATGCGTGGCAGGCAGTGCGCAACAACGTGCTCGGCACGTACCGTGTAGCGCGCGCGGCCATCCGTCATGACGTGAAGCGCTTCGTTCTGATCTCGACCGACAAGGCCGTCAATCCGACCAACGTGATGGGCGCGAGCAAGCGGCTCGCCGAGATGGCCTGCCAGGCGCTGCAACAGACGAGCGAGCGCACGCAGTTCGAAACCGTGCGCTTCGGCAATGTGCTTGGCAGCGCGGGCAGCGTGATTCCGAAGTTCCAGCAGCAGATCGCGAAGGGCGGTCCCGTCACCGTTACGCACCCGGAAATCACGCGTTTCTTCATGACGATTCCCGAAGCCTCGCAGCTCGTGCTGCAGGCGTCGAGCATGGGCCATGGTGGCGAGATCTTCATTCTCGACATGGGCGAGCCGATGAAGATCGTCGACCTTGCGCGCGACCTGATCCGGCTCTACGGCTTCACCGAAGACCAGATCCGCATCGAGTTCACGGGCCTGCGTCCGGGCGAGAAGCTGTACGAAGAACTGCTCGCCGACGAGGAAACGACCACGCGCACACCGCATGCGAAGCTTCGCATCGCGTTGGCACGCGGTGTCCCCGACAATCTGCTCGACGAGCTGCTGCCGTGGTTGATGCAGCATCGCGTGCTGACGGACGACGAAGTGCGCCGCGATTTGCGTCGTTGGGTCGCCGAATATCAGCCGAGCTTAGCCGCGCCGCCGCTGCGCAGCGTGCCGCCACTTCCGGGTAAGCGGGCTTCGATGTAACAAAAAAGGCGCTGAGGCGCCCTTTTCGTCTTCGTCGTGCAATCGGGTGCAGCTACATGTGTGCGATAAAATAACCGCGCTTCGCGCAGCCGGCCGTCGCGCGCGAAGCCCGTCATTATCTCATCCATCACCCTGCCGACGCCCCCTCTATGATTCGCTTCGTCTACTTTCCGGCAGCGCCGACAGCAGCGACTACGACACTCGCAGGACGGGCCGTCGAATGAAGCGCGAACTACTCCGCTTCGCCATTGCCGGCGTGATCGGCCTCATCGTCGACGCCGGCGTGCTGTACGGGATGCTCGCGCTCGGCGCGGGCTATTTCGTCGGTCGCGCAGTCTCGTTTGTCGCGGCCGTCTGGTCGACGTGGCAGTTCAATCGACGCTTCACGTTCGTCCAGGGCAGCAACAAATCCGCGTGGTCCGAGTGGTGGCATTACCTGTTCGCGATGCTGGGCGGCGGCGTCGTCAATTACGCAGCTTATAGCGCGACGGTCCTGCTGCTGCCGAAGAGCGCGCTGCTGCCGCTCATCGGCGTTGCCGTCGGTTCGCTCGCGGGCATGACGGTCAACTTCGTCAGCGCGAAGCTCTGGGTGTTCAAGGCCCGCTCGTGACCGCACGCCTAGTAAAGCCGCATCTTCAACCAGGGCCGCGTTGCCATCATTGCGCCTGCGCGTCGTCGATCTCGGCTCGCGTCGCGCGATGACGGCCGCATGCGTGATCGTGCCGTTGCTGTTCGGACTGTACTCGCTACTGCTCGGTGCCGACGCGAACTAGGACCTCTACAGCTATCACCTGTATAACCCGCGCGTGGCTGCACGGCAAGCTGCAGACCGACCTCGTTCCGGCGGCATCACGCGCACACTGTTGCGATTTCATCAGCTATGCCGTCTCTTCCGCACCACCAGCCATCTCGGCGACTTGAACCGGACGATGCTGACATAGAGCTAGACATAGGTCAGCGCAAACACCACGGCAAAGCAGAAAAGATGCAACGTGCGCCGCCAAAACAGCGTGGCGGGAACGACCGCAAGTAGGCACAGCAACTTCAAATAAGGCGAGGTCAGCGAATTGCGCCGCGTCAGTTCACGCGCCGTCCTCGCGACCACTGCCCAGCGCATCAGCCGCTTGTAGACGAGCATATGCAGATGCACGCCATCGGGAATCCCAGGCGACATCCCGCGAATAAACTTCTTCCGGTAGATCGAGAAGCACATCTCGAAGATCGGATACATGAAGAGCAGCACGGGATACCACGCCGACACATCCCGATTGCGCATCACGAGCACGATCGGCAGTTCGCCAAGCATGAAGCCGGTGAAGTCCGCGCCCACGTCGCCGAGACGGCGCCGCAGCGGCCGTTGTTGCCGCAACGGAAACAAGTCAGAGGCAGGCCGCGTGAAGATCTCGCGGCAGGCTCTTTGCAGGATACTGGCAAAGGGCCACGGTCGTTCCTCCGCATCGCTCGCTTCTCCTGCGCCGTCCACTCGATGGAAGCTAACCGTTCCTAGCAGGCGCAGGCGGTTCTGGCGTCACTGAGTCATTGGACGTGCCACTGTCGCGCCCCGAGGAGTATTTCCTCCCGCTCGAGTAGGAGTGACGGGCGGCGGTGCACCCGTCAATTTCCACAACGAACCTGGTTGTACCTGGTCGATGGCGTCAATTACGGTGACCGCCGGAGTGAACAATTGTCGCGCGTAGCAGGTGCTGCGAAGCACGGGCGATGTGGCGGGATGACGGATAGCCTTTGAATCGATTCAGAGTGTCGGGAGCATGGAACGGTCCCATCCACTAATCGAAAAGGGCGAAAGCCCCGGGCCAGGGTCCATTACCACGGATTTAGCGCTGCCCCGGACCAAAAGCCACGTGATCTTACGTTGCTTTTCGGGTTAAGACCGTGAGCCGGCTCGTCCGAGCGTTGGTTCGTGGAATCGATTTCCGCTTACCGGCATCGAGGGTGGCCCGTATTACCAGGACCGTTCCGGTTAAAAGGTCTATCAAAATTGTCATCATAGTGAACTCTCATTGTCCTGAGCAGCGCTACGATCGTCTTTGCTGACGCGGCCGGACACTCGGGGCGCGGAGCCAAAACACGAACGGGATTGAAAGGAGAGTTCACGATGACCAAACGATGTCCTACGTGCGGACGTATGCGCCTGGATTTCTTCATGCCGACTCAGGCAATCCTCGGATATCCGAACCGGTTCGCGAAGAAGCCCGCAGTCGCGGATCACCGCCGGAAATATATCGACTTCTCGCGGAGACTGCATGAAGTACTCGCGCCTTTGCTTGGCGAACGCTACTCGTTGCACGAGGAGCTGACCGTCCTGACTTCGGATGGTCTCGCGGGCCATAGCGTTCGGGCCGACTGTTTAGCAGTTACCGATATCGGCGTATTCGTCGTCAGCCGTATCGAATGGGCGGGAAAGGTGACACAGAGCCTTGAAGAGGACAAGCTGTACGTTCAGTCCGCACCGGGGATGACGGGGAACTATCCGTGTCCCCTTCGGTACACCGCACCCGCCGTTCACTTTCTCGGTGCCTTGCTGGATGGATTTAACTGCCCGATTGAAAACATTGCTGTGTTCGAAGACGATACATGCGAGTTCGGAACGGGTCTGCCGACCTCATACCTCAAGCTGAGCGAATTGCATCATTTCTTCCGGGTAAGGCGCGAACAGGTGTATCGCAAGATAGCACCTCGCATCAACGTCGACGCAATAGACGAGCGACTACGCATTGGTTGTAAATTGATTACGGGACCCAGACCGAGCCAGCTCGACCACGTTTGACATCCGCCTCGCCCTCGGCGGCTGGCGCAATAGACGCGGATGGGGGCGGATTTCTCCAGCGTGACGGTCATGTCCGACCGCGAGAATGTTTCAGGCAGTAGCAGGCTAGAAGGCTTAAGCTGGAATGACGAAGATTTGGTATAGCTTTAAGGCCAACGAATACAAGCGGAAACGGACGGGATCTCGATTTGTTACATGGTTTACATGGAATCGAGCCGTCACGTCATTGATTTAAAGCGAGAAATCACATACTTGCCCGTTAGCCGGCTAACGGTCTTAAGCCGAAATGAAGGGGATTTTTGGGTAGCTTTTGGGCCACTGAATACAAGCGGAAACGGCTAGGATCTCAGGTTGTTACATGGTTTGCATGGAATCGCCCGATCACGATGTCTCATTTTTTGCGTCAGACGGCTGACGAAAATTGCGGCAACATCGCGTCATCATGTTAAGCCTTTCGAAATGGGACGCGTCAGCACTTCTCGGTGCGCTAGATTCTGCGCCCCCACTCAGGCGACTGATTTTGGAAAAACCTTTGAAAATAGATCCACACACGTTACGTCAGCAAGAAGCCCTCGCGCAGTACAACAAGCTTCGCCAGCGGAAGACGTCGATCATCATATTGGGTCGACTCTGCGCTTCCTTCTTGACCGGGCGAATTTGGCAATCGCAGTCGGAAATGGCCTTAGCATTGGGCGTTTCGAAACCGCACGTTACTCGGATGCTGCATGCCGCGAAGATTCCAGACGAAGTTATCCATACTTTTGGCGACGTATATCGAATTTCTTTCGCAATCGCGGAAAAACTCGTGAAGCTTGAAAAGCGAACCGGACGTCGGCGTCTGAGAGATTCCGCGGCTATCCTTGGCGCGCGTCCTGACCTCGATGTGCACACGATACTTGCGGCTCTTGCCACCGGCTTGCCGGTGCCGACCGATAGAACGGTCGTGAGACTTACACGCTACAACGAAGAAAATTACATCAGGCTGTATTCGCCGCAGTTGAGCCGCATTTCTTCGGATGTCCCACGCCTTGAGAAGGCGATCAACGCCGTCCTGGGTGCAGTGTTGCAATTGATTTGAGTCGCAGGGAAGTTGGATCTTCCTTGCTGTTAGCCGGCTGACGCTCTGATTCAAATCACTGAAGCTGGGCTCGTACGGGTGTTCACCGACATTACGAATACCAGCAGTCATCCGTGCCCTCTTGGGATCGGCAGTAGGGAGTGGGGCGGTTGCAGTGGTTTCTATCGCACGCAGCTACCGCATGGTGCCTGATGTCTTTGAGAGCCGACCTGACGTTTGATGTGCGCCCAAAATGCTCGCGATCGAACGAGAGCTATGCACCCGAAAGCTGCGTTCGCACGCGACTATCATCGGCGACCTGGCGCACGAATATGCGTCCATTAACTGCCGCATGAGTTCAACAATAACGTCCCGCCTGGGGGAGGTGTTTCGTGTGCGCATCAACAGGCGATGGAAAAGCGAGACTACTCACCCCGTCTTCGATCCTCACGGGTCTCTGCTCCGCTATTGCCGTCAAACGGAAACGCGTTGAACAACGCCGGGAGCAAAATCGCCACGGAGCAGGAGACACGATAGTTCAACCGTTCGTGCAGGCGCTGGGCCCTCCCTCGGGCGGTTAGGGCGAGCCGTTGTGCTGCGACATCGCCTCCTGACAGAGCGCCAAAAGATGCATGAGCGACCTCCATCAATGTGCCATCTCTCCGCATTCTCCGTTAATCCCTGACAGGCTGGCCTCGATCGGCTTGTCAATGTTGAGCGGCGGGACAAGGGCGGAAACGACAACCTTACTCCGGTTGCCGTCCAATACGGCTGGAAAGTCGGTCTGCATTCCTTTCCCGCACAGTCGTCTGCACACGTTGTGGCAGGCTGGGCGCCTGTTCTTCGCTGTCCCCGATTTGAAGACTGCGTTCGCGCTGATAGGCACTGAACTCGTTCGTTGATCAGCCTGTGCCGCAGTGGGCACCGGACTACGGCGAGCGTGCTGCCAAGCATGCGCCGCTCTGCCCGCCACAGCTTCCTTGACTTTCGCGTGGCGTAGGCATGATGAATTAACGAAAGTTACTTCAGCGTGCCATGCAATGTATAACGCGGCTTCACCGCCATGTGGTCAAAAGAAAACCGGATATTCCATTCGTTGCGCTGACGTCATTGCCCTCGCGTCTCTGCACTTTGCAACGAACGGGTTTTTGCAACCCGGTGCTGGACGGCGTTAGCCGGTCAGGGGCGTGCAATGAAGCCCAGATCATCAGCGATCCCGGTACGCCAGACACCTAAAGCACCGGCGGCATTAGCCGACGCAGAATTGCAGCACCTTGAAACGGTAGTACGCTATCTCTGCAATACGGATGTCATTGATACGGGATTTAGTCTCGGCGTGTCTTACTGGCTTCACCGGATTGCAGAGATCGAACAAAGATTTTATCTGGTCCCGTCACAGCTTCGACGACTCGCGCTGTTACGAAAGATGCTCACGGATGAAAGTTGAATGACCGGACCTTCGAATCGGCGGGTACTGTCCGACTCCTGATTCTGGGGGCTGTCGCAGTAAATAAGAATAACGATTCTTTCGTCAGTGGCCTCCCTTTCATACCACCGGTTCAGGCTGGACGACGGGTTGGTCAATGCAGCAGATGCAGCGCGACCCATGTGTGATTGCTAAACGAAAGGAGAAAAGATGAAAGACAATAAATGGTCGCTATTCCTGATCGACATATTTGCTTTACGCGCGAGTCGCGCAGAGGTCGCGCACACAAACAACGCGCTGGCTATAGACGAACCAGACGAGTGGCTGCAGCGTTCGGTGGCGGGCCGCTCTGTCGACACCAGTTCGATTGGCCCGGATTCGGACCGTGATTTTGCGCCAACAATTTGCTGGTCAGGCAAGGCAAGAAGGGGCCAAGCTCTTCCAGGTCATCGTCGGTGCGATGAGAAGGGTGCAGCCGTGATTCCATCGTTCGGACTGTCCGGCGATAAAAAGACAAGCGTTACGACATGCGCCGCCGACGAGCACGGTCTGCTTTGCGACCGTTACGGTCCATGACAAGGCCTAGCACAGACAAAGCCACAGCGACGCCCAGCGCAGAGAAACTGAAGCCCATGCTATTTCTCCGTTCTTGGAAACCATGATTAAAAGGTTAGCACAAAGGCCAGATTGATCTCGGACACGACGATGGAAACAGGCCAGTTCGACGTTGTCGAGCACGCCTCTGGGATGACCATCACCGATTACGCCAACTGTTTGCGCGACGTCGATCAGCTTTATCCGTCCGAGTGTCTAGAGGTAGTGCTTCCAGAGTTCGGCATTGGCGAAGCGCCGCCAGCTGTGTCGGCTGCCGTCGATGGGATGAACGTGCAACTGGATAGCATGACCGACGGTAGCTTTGCGATCGCTGGTGCAACGGATAACGGCGAGGAGGAGAGCCTTCCCAGGCTTGTCCTCCAGTCTTTTGTCACCTCGCCAATGGATTAACGCCAGAAGGTTGGTCCATTCTGCCACATGTCTGCTGCCGCTTTCCTCGGGCCTGCGGGTGTGATGGCATTCGGCGCAGGTGTGGGCCCTCGCCGACGTCAAGCTCGGGGCCAGTCTGATCGCGAGTTTTGTGCTAGCGTTCGTTCATGGCACGATTTCCATCGTGGGAGAATGAGCATGGATATCAGTTTTCTGGTACTCGGCTTCGCAGTTGTCACGTGCGGACTCGGCTCGCTAATGGAGCGCAACGCGCGCAAGGCCAAGCGGGAACGACGTCTTACGCGGATTCCACGCTAGGCGGCAAATAGCGCTCTCGGCTGAAGCAGGTCGTCAGCCAGACTGGAATACACTGTTCGCCGTGTTAAATCATGCTTGCGTGCTGGAGATGTTCCCGTTCGGCAGCAGGTCAACCCCGGAAATGACAGTGGCGCGCGACGAGCGCGATCATGAGGGTCGCCAACAGCCTGATGCGCGTGACTTCGTCCAGCGTCTGCGCGTTGATAGCCGACTCGCGCCGGGTTCGATGGCTGGACTGCACGGACATGGAGCGGACACAAGGGCCAATGAGCGCGACGGCCTGAGCTGGAGTAGGACATGACATTGCTCTCGCACGGTTGCGAGACGTTCGGATTGGCAAATCGGATGGCCTCTCATTCGCACGGTGCGGCATGTCACGGCTACTGCGGGTGCCCGACAGTCCAGATGACGAAACTGCGGTAGCGAGCGCACTGTCGAGGAATTCTACGGTGTGAAGCTGCGCGTCATGAAGACAAAAGGACCACTGTCGTGCGGTTCCCGAGGCCGCGCTCGCCACGATCAGTGTGCTAATCTGCGTCGTGGGGTGCGGCACGTGTGTCAAGGTCGATGGGACAGTTGTCTGTGTCCTTGGCAACTCGTAGTTGCGCTCGCAGCAATTGTCCGATTGCCAAGAAAGAGAGAAACGGCAGTCGTTAGTAATCGACCACAATCGGAGAATGACTATGGGCTTCGGTGTTGTTGCGCTGGTCCTGACGGCTGCGATTTGTGCGTATGGCAGGCACATGAGCAACCTCGGCCGCAAGGCGGATCGCGAACGTCGGCATCCGCGCGTTCCCCACTGATCGAACTTCTTGCGTGCAACGCGCGCTGCGGATTCATCGATGGCCGCACCTTCGGGTGCGGCATTTTTGTTTTCCTGAACCTACTATTCTGGGACCCTTGTTTTGCCTGCGCATAGCCGGCCGCTCCTTTCGATCTGGGAAGCAAGACGGTCGACGAAGTGATTGCGCACGTCGAGCGTGCGCTGCCCCAACCAGAAAATGAGCACGAATACGTGTCGCGGGGGAATATCGTCGACGATGCGAACGGCGACCTGTACGGCTTGCTGGGCATTGCCCCGTGGCCGGAACGGGCTCCGCGAAGCGCGTGAGCCTTTAGGTTGTTCCTTTTGGTGAGCGTTTCATCGGTGCTTGCGGATCACCAGCCAACGCGGCACCTTAAACCGCACAATACTCACATACAGCCACACATACGTCGCCGCAAATACCACGACAAAACAGAACAGATGCAGGGTATGCCGCCAGAACAACGTGGCAGGTATCACAGCAATCAGGCAAAGTAACCACAAATATGGGGAAGTCAGCGAATTGCGCCGCGTCAGCTCGCGTGCCGTCCTCGCGCCAACGGCCCACCGCATCAGCCGTTTGTAGACGAGCATATGCAGATGCACGCCATCGGGAATCCCGGGCGACATTCCTCGAATAAACTTCTTCCGGTAGATCGAGAAGCACGTCTCGAAGATCGGATACATGAACAGCAGCACGGGATACCACGCCGACACATCGCGATTGCGCATCACGAGCATGATCGACAGTTCGCCGAGCATGAAGCCGATGAAGTACGCGCCGCCATCGCCGAGAAAGATCAGCCCGGCCGGGAAATTCCAGATGAAGAAGCCCATCACTGCGCCCATCATGATGAGCGATGCCGACAGCACGATCGGGTCGTGTACCTGAAACGCGACATACGCGAGCGACGCGAACATCATGAACGCGACCATCGACGCGAGCCCGTTGAAGCCGTCGATAATATTGATCGCATTGGCCAGGGCCGCAACGGCCAGCACCGTCACCGCGCAGGAAATGGTCGCGTAGGAGAGCAGAAAATCGAGCGGCGGCACGCTGATGCGCGTGACGGCGATCCCCAGCACGAAGTAAGCGAGCGCGGCGGCGACCATCGTGCAGATCAGCCGCGCGAGAGGTGATACTTTTTTCGTCAGGTCTTCGATCAGACCCGACGCAAACGCCGGAACCCCACACGCGACAATGCCGAGAATGCCTGCCGAAACGGCCGGGTACGCGCCATACAACTGGATCGCCGACACGATCAGTCCCACCAGAATCCCCGTTCCGCCGATACGCGGCACCGGCCGCGCATGGAATTTCTGCACGCCGGCCAGATCGGTGTCCGCAAACGTTTCATGCAGATGCGCATACCGCACGATCACGAGCGTGATCAATAGTGAAACGATAAAGCCGAGCGCGAAACTGAGCATGAAAGTCGGGGCCGGAAAAGCAAACGGTGGATTATACAAATGAAACGCAGCGGGCCCGGACGGGTTGACCGCGCGGCGGCAGGCGGCGCGGTTTTCGCTCATAATGCGCTGGATATTCAAGCCGTCCGTTCGAAGATGCGTATTTCCCTTCTTGCATGCCTGAGCGCGGCGCTATTCGCGCTGCCGCTGGTATCCATCGCAGTCCCCTCATCGGTTCCCGTATCGATGAGGGGTAGCGCCGACAGCGGCGACACGGTCGAGCTTCGCTTCGACAGTCCTCCCTCGAAGACTGCCACGCTTCTGATTAAGGGCGACCGGACGGGCTCCGCTCCAAAAACCGTTTCCTGTACATACGAACTCGAACCCATCCAGAAGGGCGCGCTCGAGAGCCCGATCGTCAAGATCACGTTCAACGACAGGCAAACGATGACGATCGCTTGCGATCCGCTGTCGGACAACTGTCACGCTGACAGCTACCCGACGGTCGGCGGCACCAGCTTCTCCATGCTCTGGCATATCACGCGAGCCGACGTACAGTCCGCCCATACAAAAACCCGGCTCCGACAGTAGTAAGGCGAGCAGACTACGTCTGGGGGAGCGCCGCGCAAGCGCGCCATCCCACATGCTACGTCATGGATTCTCCCTATTTGGAGTTCGTCCCACGTTGCCGATAGCCATCGATGGGCTGCCATCCCGGCTGGCCGACAGCACGTCACGGACACTCATGCTCAAGAACATCACCATTCGGCAAGGACTGACGCTCGTAATCGGCATCTTCGCGGCCTTTCTCCTGATCGTGATCGGCGTTGGTTGGGGCGCGCTGAAATTCACCAACGATGGCCTGCAGAACGTGCAGCAGTCATCGGCGGCGATGAACGCGCTGACGTCGAGCTCGGAAAAACTCCTGCAGGTGCGTCTGTCGCTCGGCAGTTACGAGACGCTTTTCAGCGTCGGCAAGGACACGGACGGACTGCTCGCCGCCGCGCACAAGCTGCTCGAGTCGTCGAACGAGGATTTCCGCGTCTACATGGCGGGGCCGTTCGGCAGCGAAGAAGAGGGCAAGCTCGCCCAAACCGTGGCGCAGGCGCGCGCCGCACTCGTCGATCAGGCGATCGAGCCGGAGCACAAGGCGCTCGTCGACAATGACTTCAACACGTTCCGCACGATCCAGGGCGAGACGGCAGACCGCTTTTACGGCGTCTACGCCAAGGCGATCGACGCGCTCAAGCATGCGCAGGCCGATAACCGGCAGCGCGAGGCCGGCCAGTTGAGCCGGCGCTTCAACATCTCGACGGGGCTGTTCATCGCGATCGGCGCGGCTGCCCTCGTGGTCGGCGCGCTGGCGCGCGCGGGCCTGTCGTCCGCCGTCGTGAAGCCGGTGAACCAGACGATCCGTCACTTTCGCAGCATGGCCGAAGGCGACCTGACGACCTCCGTCAAGGTGCGCTCGCGCAACGAGATGGGCCAGTTGCTGCAGGCGCTCTCGCAGATGCGTGACGGCCTCGTCGACACGGTGTTGAAAGTGCGCGGTAGCACCCATTCGATCACGCTCGGCGCGAACGAAATCGCCGCCGGCAACGCGGATCTGTCGAGCCGTACCGAACAGCAGGCAGCCGCGCTTCAGGAGACGGCGGCGAGCATGGAAGAGCTGTCGGCGACCGTCAAGCAGAACACCGACAACGCGAAGCTCGCAAGCCGTCTTGCGCAAGGCGCGCTGGACACGGTCGTGCGCGGCAGCGATGTGGTCGCGCGCGTGACGCAGACGATGGACGGCATCACCGCGTCGTCGCGCAAGGTCGGGGAGATCATCGGCATCATCGAAGGCATCGCGTTTCAGACCAACATCCTCGCGCTGAACGCGGCCGTCGAGGCGGCGCGCGCGGGCGAGCAGGGGCGCGGCTTTGCAGTCGTCGCTTCCGAAGTGCGCGCGCTCGCGCAGCGTTCGGGCGCGGCGGCGAAGGAAATCCGCGAGCTGATTGGCGATTCGACGGCGCAGGTCGCGCAGGGCGCGACGCTCGTCGCCGACGCGCGCAAGACGATGCAGGAAGCGATGAATTCCGTGCAGCGCGTGACGGGCATCATGACGGAAATCGAAGGCGCCGCGCACGAGCAAAGCGACGGCATCGAGCAGATCAACAAGGCGATCGGCCAGATCGACGAAGTGACGCAGCAGAACGCGGCGCTCGTCGAGCAGGCCGCGGCCGCTGCGAAGACGCTCGAAGCGCAGGCCGTCGTGCTGCGCGAGGCGGTTGCAGTGTTCCGCCTCGAAGCCGGCGCGAGCGTCGCGTAGAATTCGGGTGCCCGTGCGCCCGTACTGATCGTCGAAGCGCACGATATCGTCCTCGCCGAGATAGCTGCCCGATTGCACCTCGATGAGTTCGAGCGGCGTCTTTCCCGGATTCTCCAGCCGGTGCAGCGTACCAAGCGGGATATACGTCGACTGGTTTTCGGTCAGCAGAAACGATTCGTCGCCGCGCGTCACGCGCGCCGTGCCGCGCACGACAATCCAGTGTTCGGCACGATGATGATGCATCTGCAGCGACAGCCGTCCGCCCGGCTTCACGACGATCCGCTTGACCTGGAAGCGCCGTGATCAATCGAGTCGTAGCAGCCCCACGGCCGCTCCACCTTTCGACGCACCTTCGCTTCCGTATTCTTCGCCGCGTTCAGGCGGTTGACGATCGCCTTGACGTCCTGCACGCGGTCTTTCGCGGCGACGAGCACAGCGTCGGCCGTTTCGACCACCACGACGCCCGTCACACCGACGCACGCAACCAGCGGTCCTTCCGAATGTGCATACGTGTCGCTCGTGCCTTCGAGCAGCGCGCGGCCCCGCGCGACGTTGCCAGCGGCGTCCTTCGCGCTGATGTTCCAGACGGCGTCCCACGCGCCGACGTCAGACCAGCCGGCGGTCAGCGGCACGATGATGCCCATCAGCTTCGGATCGTCGCCGATGTGTTCCATCACCGCGTAGTCGATCGAATCGCTCGGACAGGCGGCGAAGGCAGCGCGATCGAGTTGCAGCGAACCGTCGCTCGCGATGCTCGCATGTTCGTACGACGCGCGGCACGCCGCGGCGATTTCCGGCCGGCCGCCGTGATCGCCGCGAGCCACACCGACGTGCGCATCACGAACACGCCGCTGTTCCACCAGTAATCGCCCGAGGCGACGTATTGTTCCGCCGTTTCCTGCGCGGGCTTTTCGACGAAGCGCTCGATGCTGCGCGCGCCGCGCCCATCGGCGGGCAGGCCGGTCTTGATGTAGCCGTAGCCCGTTTCCGCGCGCTCGGGCGGCACGCCGAGCGTGACGATCGCATCGCGTAGCGCGTGCTGGATGGCCTGCTGCAGCGTGTCGACGAAGGCGGCGTCGTCGGTGATCAGATGATCGGCGGGCATCACGACGAGAATCGGGTCTTCGCCGTACGGCGCATCCGCGAGCGCTGTAAGCGCGGCAATCGTCAGCGCGGGTGCCGTGTTGCGCGGCGCGGGCTCCAGCACGACACCCGATTCGCATGCGCAGCGTTCGAGCCGCTCCTTGGTCGGCAGCTTCAGTTCCTCGCTACAGACGACGAGTGTCGGCTGTGTTCTGACGATATGCGGCGCGGGATGCTCGTGGGTCGGCGCGCGCAGGCCCTGAGTTCTGCGCAGCGTCGCTTCGAGCAGCGATTCCTCGCTCGTCAGGCCGATCAGCTATTTCGGGCATTGCTCGCGCGACAGCGGCCACAGGCGCGTCCCGGAACCGCCCGCCAGGACGACGGGCTGGATGACGCAGGCAAGGTGAGTCTCATGATCGAGGATATCTTGCGCGGCCGCTTCTGCAATGACGTTCATCGTTTCTCCCATCACGCCGGGTCAGGGTGGATGACACGGTGCCATTATGTCTGGCCATTGAACGAAGCGTCACGCCGGATTTCTGTGCGTCGGGGCACAAAAACCAGCCAGATGCCCGATAAGCCTGAGTCAGATCAAGGATTCATGGGATCCGGGCAGATCTAGCTTGCTCGCCCGGCTGGTCGTCAGTGCACTTGCAGTGCGGCTGCCACGCTGCCAGTACATGAAGCCGCTCTCTGAATCGTCGGTACGTGACCGGGAGAAGGCCTACGCCGGATGCGACACGTGCGCGCGCATTATCCGTGCGTTTGATACAAGGCTCGAAGGTCGCCGGAACAGTCGAGGCATGTCAGCTTGCCTGCCACCGGTGCGCACGAGCGGCCCGCGTGCATCCGGGCGCGGTGCACGAGGCGTGTGCCCCCGGTAAATCGCGCTCGAAGTCTTGCCGAACCGGCCTCCGCCAATGCCAGTCGGTAGCACATATGCGCATTGCCTTGGACGGAAACATTCGTGGAGGCGGGAATTTACGACCCGTCGGACGGATTGCGATTGCCGGAACGAGATCGAGAACAAAGGCCCGCATACATGAGTGTCAGGGACAAGGGCAGCGCCAGTTTCACAGTGGAACCGATTTTGGAGAACGCACATCGATTCCCAAGGTTTTTTCGCGTGCGCTGCGTGTCAGTTCCCGATTTTGTGGCGTAAGCGTCGCGCAGGTCGGGGCATCGTAAGCGCAGCATTGGCTGTCGTGCCGAGATGATGCGGCCCCGCAGGCGAGTGCCTCTTAACCTGCCTGGGTGTGCGCGAGCGCGGTTTCCGCTTTTGCGTTCCCCGCCGGGGAGCCCGCGAGACCAAGCTGATAGCCGTCCAACCTCGTCTGTTGATGATGCGCTTCCGTTTTCAAATTCGGCACTTACGATGTTTCGCCTGGCGCTAGGCGTCAAAAGAAATATCCTGTAATCTCACGTTACGTTTAAAAATGTCGTGCAATCCGGCGTGCCCAGTCAAATCAACGTAAGAATGTCCGCATGAGCTGCCCGAAGGACTGGTTTTAAATCCCACGCGTGAATGCGCTTGTCGTACAACAAAGGTCAGGTTTCGCCGCGGTCGATTAGGAATGCGATGTAATTGTCCGGGCGGTTCTATTTGCCAATGCGGGGTCGACATTCGGATGCACTCGAGTTGCGAATGGAAATACCGTCACATCGTGGTCAATGATGTCAATCTCTGAAATTTGCCGCCTGCTGTCCAGGTCTATTCCTGTCCGAACTCCCCGTGACGTTTTTCGGCAGGTCCGCGTACTGATGTACGCACTGCTCAATCCGTTTGCAGCTCGCATCTGGTTGAAGGCATTGACGACGAACTCTCTGCTTGCGGATATTGCTGCCCGCAACCGGCGCTTTCTCGAACGTCCCTTTCATTGCTTTGCCCAGGCCGATATGCCTGCATACGCGCGCGCCGAGCTGCTGTGCGATCATTTTCGAGTCGTTCGGGAGGTGTTCGGTGAAGATCTGGTGCGCAGACTTTACCTGAATTCGGAATACGTGACATTGGCATCAAGCGGAAGGTACGCGCTCGTTGCGAGCGAGCCGGTACGCTGCTGGCGCGAAGGGTTGCTTACCGTCGCCTGGCGCGACGCGTTCGAGCACGTCGATCTTGCGTGGGCGACCGTCAGCTTCGAAAGGCATCCCGAATCAGGGAAACGGGGCGCGTTGATCGGGGGCCTGCAAGGGCCAGCCGGTGCGGACCGAGAGCGGGTGCGCGAGGCTACGCGCGCATGCCATGGCTTGCGACCGAAGGCCGCTGTGATGGAAGCCGTTGGCGAATTCTGCAGGATAGCGAGAGTAGAAGCGCTCACTGGAGTGACCAAGAAGACGCACGTTTCCGCCGCAACGGCGGTTCAGTTTAGCGCGGACTATGACGGTTTCTGGCGTGAATCAGGTGGCGTTGAGGTCGATGGGCGGTTCGTGCTGCCGCTTCGCCCATATCACCGCGACATCAGCGAGGTTCCGTCAAACCGGCGTGCTGCATTTCGCAGGCGGCAGATGCTGATTGCGGATTTGCTAGCGCAGATCGATCGGGCAGTCGACGCGGGTCTGGCTACAGACGTTAAGCCGCCTTATCTGAGTCACGCGAAGGCCGACGACCATCTGCCGGAATTTGCTGTTGCTCTCGCAACTAATCATTGTGACGCGGAACCCGCGTGACTGCCATGTCATCATGGACCGCTCGAGGTTCTGGTAATCGGATACCCGCGAAGAAGTTCCGGGGGAGAAGATGAACGAGGATCGTCGCCATCGAACTCCCATGGCAGGGCCCCCCGACAAGCAAAAGTCATCAATCGGGCGCTCACGCCGGCAAGGGAAGATTGAAGAATCGCGTGCCAGGCGACTCCTCTCCCGATGTCCAATGTGCGCCCGATTGCTGCCGTCTATACCCAGCGGAATGATAATGGCGGAAGTGGGTCGGGTAGGGCCGGTTGCTTCCTTCGCCCTAAGTCTGGCGTGGACTGCCCATCGAGAATGCAGGTGTGGGGGGACTGGCGCGATGGCGAGTATCCCCCGGTGACCGAACGCGTTACTCGAATCCGCGCGGATTCTGCGCCTGCCAGCGCCAATGATCGGCGCACATGCGCTCGATGCCGTATTGCGCCTGCCAGCCGATCATGTCGAGCGCCTTCGCCGGGTTCGCAAAGCACTGCGCGACATCGCCGGGGCGGCGCGTGACGATCTCGTAAGGTACGGGTTTGCCCGAAGCCTTCTCGAACGCCTTCACGACGTCGGTCACGGTCATCGCCTATCTGATCGCGCTGAGCATTTATACGCGCGTGAAGCACAATCCGATTGCCAACCTGGTGCTGATCGCGGTGACGATCGTCTTTGCCGCGCTGAAGATTACCGGGACGCCGTATCGCATCTGTTCTGATGGCGCGGAGTTCGTCCACTTCCTGTTCGGGCCCGCAACGTTGCACTTCCGTTGCGTCTGTGGCGGTAGTGGGACAAGTTCAAGGGCGGCACGCTTTCGCCCCTCTGCGGTCTAGTGGCCGCCTCGCTCAGGATGAGCGTCTCGGCGGCGGGCAATGCCAAGCTCTTCTGCGCCTCGCATTAAACCCTTGTGTCGCTTGCGCTGAAGTGGACACGACGCTCATTGCCATGGTCGTCGCCCAGAAGGTGGGCGGCGCTCCCTCGCTCACTGCCGCGCTCGTGATTTCAACGGGGGTGTTCGGCGCCGTGACAGCGCGCTGGAGTCTTGGCGCATCGTGCGCTTGACGAGGTTGCGCGGCGCGCGGGCGGTGGTGAGTCCATGGCGCACGAAAGGACCCGGTGAGCGGCAGCGCATCATCCGTGAACGGGGTGGTTGCTGCGCGTCACGGCGATTGGGGAGTAGTGGAGGCAAAGCGTCGCGCTTCAATGCGACGCCGTTTCCCGACGCGCACCTGGTCTCTCAATTCGACGGCGGTGGGCCACTGGCGATCGTCCGCGCGTAGTCCGTCCTGCCTGGGCGTCACGTCGCAGTCTTTTGAGCGGGCGCACGGCAACCCTCTCCCTTCAGGGCCCTTCTTCAGGGGGAGGAAGGATAGCGCGGACGGCGTAGCCGTCCCTTATACGGCCTCAGTGCGGCGTGCGCTGCTGTTCAATGTACTGGCGCACGACCTCGATGGGCGCACCGCCGCAGCTACCTGCAAAGTAGGACGGCGACCATAGCGCACCGCCCGATAGCTTCCTGCGGATGCTCGGATAGTTCTTCTGCCGGATCATCCGACTCGAAACACCCTTCAGGCTATTCACGAGCGCAGAGACCCCGACCTTCGGGGGATAGTTCACGAGCAGGTGTACGTGGTCGTCCTCGCCGTCAAACTCGACCAACTCAGATTCGAAGTCCGTACACACACTCGCGAACACCATCCGCAAGTCGTTCAGAATTTCTTTCGTGAATACGCCGCGCCTGTATCTTGTTACAAAGACCAAGTGTGCGTGTATCAAAAACACGCAGTGCCTGCCGTGCCGTATATCGTCGTCTATCTTACGTGGGCGACCCATAAATTATCCTTTACAAGTTTTCGAAGGCCAATTATGGTCTTGCACATGGAACTCCTTCAAGCCTTCCAATTCGAACTCATGCCGACCGGCGAGCAGACGCGCAAGATGCGCCAGTTCGCCGGCGCGTGCCGGTTCGTCTATAACAAGGCGCTGGCAGTCCAGAGAGAGAATCACGAGGACGGCGGGAAGTTCATCGGGAAGTTCGCGATGAAGAAACTGTTCACCGGCTGGCGCAACAGCGCGGAGACGCCGTGGCTTGCGGATTCCCCTCGCCACCCGTGCGACGAGTCCATCCTTGACCTCGATCGCGCCTTTCAAAACTTCTTCGTCAAGCGCGCAGACTTCCCGCGCTTCAAGCGCAAGGGCGAGCGCGACTCGTTCCGCTACCCTGACCAGAAGCAGATTAAGCTCGACCGCGAGAACGGCCGCATTTCGCTGCCGAAGCTCGGATATCTCCGCTACCGCAATAGCCGCGTCGTGCTCGGCGAGGTCCGCAGCGCGACGGTATCTCTGCGCGCGGGCAAGTGGTACGTGTCGATCCTCACGAAGCGCGAGGTAGCGCAGCCGGTTCCGCAAGGCCCAGCAGTCGGTATCGACGTTGGTGTGGCCCGCTTCGCCACGCTGAGCGACGGATCGTTTATCGCGCCGCTCGCCAGTTTCCGTAAGCACGAGCAGCGGCTCGCGAAGTATCAGCGCCGGATGGCCCGCAAGGTCAAAGGCAGCAGCAACTGGAAGAAGGCAAAGGCTCGTGTGCAGCGCATTCATGCGCGTATCGCCAACGCCCGCAACGACTTCCTGCATAAGGCATCGAACACGATCAGCAAAAACCACGCAATGGTCGCCGTCGAAGACTTGCAGGTGCGCAACATGTCCAAATCAGCAAAGGGCAGCGCAGAAGCGCCAGGGCGCAACGTCCGCGCTAAGTCTGGCCTAAACAAGTCCATCCTGGATCAGGGCTGGGGCGAGTTCCGCCGCCAACTCGAATACAAGGTGGCATGGCGCGGCGGCTACTTCGTGGCCGTAGACCCGAAGAACACGAGTCGCACCTGTTCGTGCTGCGGGCATGTCTCGGCAGACAACCGCAAGACGCAAGCGCTGTTCGCCTGCGTATCGTGCGGGCACGAGGACAATGCCGATCACGTTGGGGCGCTCAACATTTTGGCGGCAGGACATGCCGTGATTGCCTATGGAGGGATGGCGCAGTCAGGCCGCTCGACGAAGCAGGAACCCGCCGAAGGTGCTCGCGCACCCGTAGGAATCCTCGCCAAATTTAGGGCGGGGAGGATGCCAAATGACGAGTGATGAAGCACCCACCCACGTGCCAGCGTGACCAGAGTCCCATGTGTGCCGCATGCCAATGCAGTGTTGAGACGCTTGCGCACGGAACACGCGGACAGCAATGTGCCCGGAAAGACACGATTGCCGCATCCATAAAAGAGAAACGGCTCGGGCGAGCGGCGCGTTGCTCCAATCGCCGCACCTGCGTGGTGGGACGCGCCGACGGACGGGACACCTGGATCGCCTCCTATGTCCGTACGAAACTCAGAACGATGTCGGGCGAGGCCTTCCCAATCTCCCGCCACACCGCTGACTGTGTAGCCAACGCATTGCAGGATCGTTTTCTCTCGGATGCGGATGCCGTATTGAAACGAATCCTTGATCTTGCTGCGCTTCGGTATCTGCGTGACGGCTCAAGTACCGTTACGCTGGAGGACGTTGGGGTTGCCTTGCGCTCTCTCGCGTCCCCGCACCGGTGACAAAGCTGGTTTGCTGCGGCCGGTGCTGGCGAGATGCCGGTTGGTATGCCACGAGAAGCTGCCCTTGTTGTGGTCTGGCCTGGGACCGGCGCACAGGGGATCAACTTGAATTCGTGGCTGAAGCGGTAGTGCATCGACGATTTTTTAACATAAGTAGATATCCTAATGAATAGCGGTCACAACCGGCCACAATATGATCGCCATGACTGCCGCCGACAAGGTGGACGATATTCCCTCGCTCACCGTTGTGCTTGTAAGCCCGGCAGCGCGTTCGGCGCGCCACCGGCGACGGGAGGCCGAGTAGTCGCGCGGATCAACGGACCTTGAGTGGAAGTGGGCCGTTAATCCGCCTTGCAGCTTCGTTACCCGGAGGCGTATCAAAAGGCCTTAATCGAGCGCCTCTGTCCTCGCGCGCTTACGGTTCGCAGTTGGTGCGCATTCGGCACGCCACTCGTCCTGCGAAATGCACGGTAAGCCTAGCGTGCCGGCGACGCGTTTGAACGCATCAGCAGTGCCCAGCAGATCGCGCTGCGCGATTACCTTATGAGCGAGCGCATGCACGATTTTTTCAGGCGCGCCATTGACCCGCGCCGAGGTCAATTCCGTTTCGAAATCGACCGCGCGGTTCAAGACAGCGGCGATCGGCATCTTGAATTGTTGAGCCTTCGCGAAAGATGTTGACATCGGGAGCACAGCCTCGGGCGTTACCATGATTTGGGCCTCACGGGCGTATTCAACGACTGGCGGGTCGAAGTCGTCAAGCCGGGCGTCTGCCGGAACGTCGGTAGCGAGAATCCGGATGCAGGCCGGAACCACGCCCGCCGCGCAAATCGCGGTAAGCGTTTCTACGGCGGCCTGCTGTGACGCAGTGTCCGGTGACACCGAGACAATGATCGTTTTCAGTTCGGTAAGAACGTGACGCCTCAACTGAATAAACGCGACCATGGCGTTCCGATGCTCAGTCGGGACGTCGATGATGCCTCCGCGCGGGGAAGTCATCATCGTGCAGTAGTGATCCTGAAGCGCATTTTCGCTTTCTGTCAGACGTGTGTTGTTGTTCACGTGCTCACCGTGTCCATCGAGCGGGCCGGGCTTCAGGAGCAAACCTCCCATCTGCGCGTGAAGGATTTGCGCCGCCGATGCTTGCGCTGCGCTGTTCGAGCTTTGAAAGTGAGCCACAATCAGATGAGTCATTGTCGTTCCTGCAAGGGTTGTTAGTGAAGGTATCGAATGCGTTAAGTGCGTTGCTTCTTATGTGACGGAGTCTTCGATGCCAGCTGGCTCGCTGGCGCACGCTCCGAGCTTGGTCCTGCGTCTGCGACTTCTGGCGAGTTGCGAGTATTCGAGCGGTTGGTACGTTCGAAGGCGGAATGCATCCCATTGGCGGTTCTGGACGGGGCGACGAATGCGCGGGATTACGATGGAGCGGAAGACCTTGGCGTTGTAGCCCGCGTGCAGGCACACGAGAAGCACGGCGCTCAGAGCGACAAGGGCGTCATCGACGTGGCAATCCTGGTAATCGAGAGACGTCGCGTACGCGCGAAGCGATTCCTCCGGAATGTCAGGGATGGAAGATGGCAACGTGCCGCGCGTTTGCAAAAAAGCTTCGAACTGGAGCCATAACGGCAGCAGTGTCTGGGCTGCTTTGTCGCTGCTGTACCGGGATAGCGCAATGCGAGCTTCCTCTGAGAGTCTGGATTCCAACACTTCTTGTTTACCTCCTATAGACAGATGGATCGTGGTGGGTGGTTAGTCGATTTGTAATGCTAATTATTGAAAATTGCGTTCGCGCTGAAACCTCGCGTGATTCGTCTGGGCGCGGCGTCCGCGCGCCGACCGTCGACGCCTATGTTCGGCACCATTGCCTAGCTGCGCCCGGTCGCCCGCGCTGGCCATTGCAGGCATTGAGCGGTTTCTTTTGGTCGTTTTCTCCAATGGTACGAAGTCGCTGGGTAACTGCATCTTTTCGGGAAACCGGTGCCGGATCTGCCAGCAGTAAACTTCGAGAATCATCTTCACGCGTGACGGACCGTGCCCAAGGCGGTCCGATAGCTGGGTCAGTACCTCAACGGGTGGCATCCCCCGATCGAGTGCGGCATTGCCAAAATCGACTGCATAGGTAAATCTCAGGCTGTGACTTCCGAGCTCTTTGCGCATCGGCAATTGGTCAAAGCGGGACTTCAGGCGGGCCTTTGCACTTTTGAGGTCATCGTTGCAGCCGGTGATCAGTTCAAAGTCGCGAGTGCGGCAGAACGCCAGCGCTGCGTTGATCGCGTCGAGCGTTTCCTCGACGTGATCCTCAAGCACCTCGGTACGACGCGGACGCCCGTTCTTGGCGCCGCGTTCGATGGGCAGACGTCGATTTCCCTGCAGGATCAGTTCTCGCCAGGTTTCCAGTGACTTGCCGCACATGAGTGCTTCGCGCATGCGAAGTCCCAGCCAACGCATCAGGCGAATCACGTGCACGACACCGTCATCGAGCTTTTGTGCCGCGGCGAGCAGTTCGCTGAACTCCTGCGGCGTGCGAGCACGGTGCTTGCCATGCCGGTCCCGTCGCTCAAGCTGGAGGGCCCGGCTGCGGATTGAGTGGGATATATCCAGTCCGGCAGCACCCTGTATCACCGAGAGCGACGCCCGATAGTTTGCGAGCGTGCCAGGCTTCATCGCCCCCGCAACCAGGAACCAGACAAAAAACTCGAGCATCCAGTCCTCCGCTTCATCGACTGCGCCCAATGTGTGTCCAATCCTTGCTGCAAAACGAGCGAATTCGCTCCAATGCAAGCGACGGTGTTTTTGCGAGTCCTTGCTTCCGCCTGCTTCTCGGCTCATCTGTGCGGCGTGGTTGACGCCGCGTGACCTCAGACCCATGGCACTCCTTTCCTATGGCCAGTTCTCTCGCTCGTACTTGACCTCGTTCGCGGGCGAGACACGCGAAGAGGGCACCCTGTTGCCATCGGTTTGCGATGGCGACGTGTCTTCACAGGACACGTGATTCAAAATGGGCAGGTCGAACGAGGGCGCGGCGTCGATCTGCTGGCAGGCAGTCGTGCAGGTAAATGAGCAGAGGCTGTTTAGCTGAGGGTCCCCGGGTGGCACCGGTGGAAGGGGTCTGCGTACTTGGAAGTTGGAGCCCGAGGTCGACATGGACACCACGCGACGCATGGCGGCGCGTTCGATGTCCAACCGAAGTCGCGTGCTTGCAGCACGGGGGCGATGACGGCCCGCGCAAGAGCGGGCACGATGTGGGAGGGCAACCGGGTGACAACGTCACACCCGATATCGCGCGTGGTGGCGAGTGAAAGGATTGATGTGCGCCAGAATGGCGCGACGCAGACCGGAACGATCGATGAGATCGACCGTTTCAATGGGTATGGGAAAACGCCTACCGCCTGCAAGCGGAAAATCGAGGCACGCCGATAATGCCGGCTATGCCGGGATGTACGTCATGCCTTGGGGTAGGTACCTTCCTTTTGGGGAAATGCTTGCATGGTGCCTTCGCGCGTGGAGGAGGCAAATACGCGCGTGGAGCGACACGTCCTGAGCGGGAGCATTTTGCTCCTGCAACGGGCAAGAACAGCACGGACAACCGATAGGCCGGCTTTAAGCACTGCTTCCCTGGACATTAGCCCAGACAAAAGCTTTGCCACGCCTGCGGAGCACAAGACGTGACTAGTCACCTTCGCCCGCGCCCAAAGAACGCGGGAGATTTCAAATATTCCTACTCCGTCAGTGGAGATGACTGACAGCGTGAGTCCTTTAACGGACAGGTCAATGCAATGCGTTGGCGCGATGTGTGCAGCCGAACTGAACTTCGTCAAGGCGAAATTCAACCGGCTCACATCGGAGCCCTTGCCATCAAAGCAGCACAGCGATATTGGGCAGTTGCATCCCGAGACTCGCGCCCCATCGTGATGCCCTACGGTGTGCTGGTCGCAGCCGGTTACGTTAACTGACGCCCCCAGACACTGCTAGTCGATGTCCCTTACGTTGGGACTGCCCGGACACGAGAGTGCGTGTCGCACGTAAAACCGGAAACTTCAGACGATTAAACATGGATCTTGGCCGGAAGTCAAGTTCCTTTCCGCGCGCTCATGGCGTGCGCCTTCGTCTGTCAATTTGACAGCCGTTGGGCGATGGGTGATCGTCTATGCATAGACCGATCGGACGGGTCTCGTTTATCCGCCGACGCGAACAGCACAAGCATGGCTCGCGACCTTGCGACCGTGATGCAATAGTTCGGTAGCGCCAGAGGTGACGTACAGACGAGAGGTGGACTCAACCCGCGCGTGGGACAGGCTGCCGCCGTGTTTGTCGATGATGGCGCCGCAAACCTTTGTAGGCAGTATGACTTCCTGCGGGACAGAGGCTGGCCCGCCGCGAAGGAATCAATCGCGGGTTAGCATGACTGCCAGAGCCGCACGGTGCGGACGTACCGCACCCGGCGATTTCCGACGCGGAGGCCAGCATGGAAGACGATAGCACCCTTTACGTGGGTCTTGATGTTCATAAGGATTCGATCACGGTCGCCTATGCCCTTGGAGCGGGCGAGGTT
The DNA here is from genome assembly GCF_013426915.1 of Paraburkholderia sp. PGU19. GTDB lineage: Bacteria > Pseudomonadota > Gammaproteobacteria > Burkholderiales > Burkholderiaceae > Paraburkholderia. The sequence goes on along the minus strand of NZ_AP023179.1, from coordinate 2,853,218 downwards.
GAACTGCTCGGCAAGATCGGTACTACGCAGGCCGACGTGGAGCGGTTGTGCAAACGACTGCAGTCCAAGGCGCGCCACATACGCGTCGTCTATGAGGCAGGCCCCTGCGGGTACGGGCTTTACAGGAAGCTCATCCAGAAGGGATTCGAGTGCATGGTGTGCGCACCGTCGCTGATTCCCCGCAAGCCAGGTGAGCACATCAAGACTGACCGACGTGATGCCGTCAAGCTCGTCCGATCGCTGCGTGCCGGCGACCTGTCGGCCGTATACGTCCCCAGCGTCGACGATGAAGCATTCCGGGATCTGGCTCGCGCATGGGTGATTGCCAAGGACGACCTCAAGCGTGCACGGCAACGGGTAAAAGCCTTTCTGCTTTCGCACGGCGTGCGCTACACCGGCTCTGCCAACTGGGGGCCCGCGCACCGACGCTGGCTGAGCGCATATAGCTTCGACAGTGCGTGGCAGCAGTTTGCGTTTGAAGAGCTACGTCGCGCGATCGAAGACCGGCTCGCACAATGTGACCGGCTGGAGTCTGCGCTGCGTGAGGCAGTCGTTAACTGGCGCTTCTATCCCGCCGCCCTGGGCCTGCAGGCGATGCGCGGTGTCCAGTTCACCACGGCAGTGGGCATGCTCGCCGAGCTGGGCGATCTCTCACGCTTCGTGCACCCACGCCAGTTGATGGCGTGGCTCGGGGTGACGCCCTCCGAGCACTCATCGGGCGGCAAGCGTCGTCAGGGCAGCATCACTAAAAGCGGCAACAGTTATGCAAGAAAGCTGTTAGTTGAAGCTGCATGGAGCTATCGCCACCCTGCGCGTGTGAGCCCCGATATTCAGCGTCGTCACGAAGGTTTGCCTAAACCGATTGTAGATCGAGCCTGGGACGCACAGGTGCGCTTATGCCGACGCTATCGCAAACTCGTTGCGCGCGGCAAGCAGAAGAATATCGCCGTAGTCGCAGTTGCCCGTGAACTCAGCGGATTCATCTGGGACATCTGCCGGCTCTCCTTGTCGCTGGCCATACCGCGCGAGACACAGATGCCGTGATGCACAGCAATGCCCTGCGTCTGCATCCACCGTAACGACACGTGCAGGAGTTTCCTGAAGGCGGCGTAGCCCGGCACACGAGTAACCCGCGACCAGGGTAGGCAACGGATCTCATCCGACTTGCGGTGGTAGGTAGCGGAAGGCTCATTGGGCGGACATCTGTAATGCGGTAGCCAATCCGCGGATATCAGCTTGATCCACCGTCGAGATTTACTGCTACGTCGCCCTCAGGAAATTCAAACATTGAAAACACAGAACCGATCATGTTGACACCAGAAGTCATATCAGCCTGGAAGACTGCGGAAACGTTCAGGAACGCACTGACGTTGTTCGCCTGAATCCGTACTCAAATCGTCGATGCATATATTAATGGCCGCGGAATCGGTCAATCATTGGCTTGGCGGCACTCAGTTTCTAGAACGCTCGGCATCGTCATAAAACAATGGTTAGAGCGTGAGTTGACGCTGAGATGACCTCTTGTACGGATGACGCGCAGCAACTTTCTGGGCTTTCTTTTCTTCCGCTTGTTCGCAATCTTGCCTGCTACGTCGAGTTGCTTGCGCGTAAGAGCCGTCGCATGGGCGCGGCTGCCACTCCGAATGAATGCTTTGGTGTCTCCTTTGGCGAGCATTTCATCGCTGCCGCCATCATGAGCCTGATACGTTCGGCACAACTTAACGGGCACGAACCGCACGCCTACCTGAAAGACGTCCTCACGCGGCTGCCGACCCATAAGGCCTGCGACATCTCGGCATTGCTGCCGCATCGCTGGCAGCCAACTTTGATAGTCGGCTAGCCCGACTCGTAAATATGGGTTTGCTGCGCGCTTAGGATATACAGGCGATATCTACTCCATTTCTGGCCGTTCGCAAGTGAGAAACATCGAACATATTGATAGCGATTCGTCGAACGGGGAGACGACATCGCGCGACGCCGGACCTTCGTCATCGAACCACGTCAGGTCTCGCTGGTACATCCTGGTCAAAGTCAAATTTACGATATCGTTTTTGCTCGCTATCTTTTGGAGCGTTGTGTCGTTTCATCTTGCCCAAAGATGGCCCTGGAAACGACCAACAACCATGCTGCGGGTTTCGTGGGCGGCGGAGATGGCTACCGCTATACGAGCGTGACGGCCCGTGTGATGTTCCCGTTCACTTGACTCGTGCAGAGGGATACCGCCTCGTATCCCTGGACAGACCGGCTTGCTCGAACTGTCGCAGATTCCAGGGCCCAAGATCTGACCGGTGTAGAGCGTCAACTGTGAAGTCCGGCTGGCGGACGCGAAAACTGTCGACGCCCAACATGGGCATGAGTGGCGCGCGTTGCTGCGCTTGCGCAAGACACGGGCGCGCGCGCCTAATGCTGCTGGGCGCGGCCGACGCTAGCAACTTGACGAACGGTAGGGCGACGTAAAACTTCAGGAAAGGGCCCCCACTCAGAACAGGCTATGCAGCAGGCTCCTGACCTGTTGGATCAACAGATCCGTTACACCCATTGTTTCGGTTGCGAAATAGCACACACCGCCAATCAGAGCCAGTGCTATCAAACCCATCGTAAGATCGTCGCTCATCCTGCCTCCCATTTTCACTTCCCCCGGGGATTTGTGATGGTCGAACACATATTGTTTGTGAAAGTATCCACGTGGCAATCTTTTGCTGCCGTACGGTACCTCACACATGGACATTCAGGGCGTATGTTCCCACATGCGCAGAGCGCTCAATCGTAAATTGGGATGTGATCTAGGCGGGGGCTTAGCGTGTGCCAGGTGGCGCGCGGCGCATGATCGGCAGGGCAAAGACAAATTCGGCGTTTAGTGCGTTGACACACGGAAGGTTGCCCTCAATCGGAAGAAAATCCGGCCCACGTGATGACGAGGTGATCAGCAATAAAAGAATGTCACCGATGTCTGCCACCTTGAGTGGCCAATGGAAGCGCAATCGCGCAACACACGGGGGAAGGCATATGCAAGCAAATCGTGTTAAAGCACGCTTTAGTGGACTCTTCGTCGGCATCCTGTTCGGCAGCATCGTGCCTTTGGCGCAGGCGCAAGCGCCTGTTGAAAGGCCCACGGTTACCGGGCTTAACGGGATTGTGCTACTTAAGCCGTTGAGCTTTCCAGAGTGCCCAACCAAAGCTGTATTACCTGATATGGCTAACGATTATCCCACGGGCCAGTCGTACGACCTTGAAGCGCCTAATCCCTGTTTTGCGCACCAGAATCATCAACTGATTGGCTCGGCTGTCGCCGATACAGAGAACGTGACCATCAGTTGGCCCAAATCGAATGCGCCCGATATCAGTCGGAATGCAGTTGTAAGCATTAGAAATGGAGTAGTTCAAAGCATCGAAATGCACACGTTCGGCACAGTTGATCAAGACCGGATTTATGGGTTGCTCAAATCCAGATTCGGCAGGCCTTCCGATGAACACACGCAAGCCGTGCAATACAGGACGGGAGCGAAGTACAAGGCCATCGACGCGGACTGGAAGCGACCAGGGGGGGCGGTTGTTATCATGAGGGGCCTTTGGGATACCGCGGTTTGGGACACCTTGGACAACGGATTGGTCATTGCCATGAGCGCCCAGGAGAGCGCGCGTCTGAACGCGACGCGAGGACGGGGTAACTCCGTCATAACGCCGGTACGGATGGAAAAAGCCCGCGCGCCGCGGGCTTTTCGAGTGTGGTAAATGCCGTTCGACAGGGCCTTTTGCACAGCCGCATTAACGTGAAAGCGCAATGACGCGCGTGTCCGCTATAGACTGGACTGCCCTGACGGATATTTCTGCGCGCCAAAATACGCGCCATCCTGCGGCGGGCGGACGCCCAGCTTGTCAATCATCGTCGACGATGCCACTTCAAGGGCAAAGCAGACGAGCGCACCAATTCGGCCTTCCGGTATGTTAAGACTGCGTCCGCGCCGGCGTTGTCGGCCTCATGGTCGCGTCAGTCGGACCTGATGCGCCGGCCCTTCGCAACCGTTATTGCTGTCGACACGGCGTCGTACTGCGTAAAGTTGCCAGTGCTCAGACTGCCCGTTAGCTCGATGAGCACGCCCAATGGGGGCGGAACTCCGATCACCTGAATCCGGCTAATCTGGGTGTTTTGAATCAAGTCCTTCGGATCTACATTTTCAATCGCACAAATCGGCGCGGTCAGGTCAAGAACTGAGACCGTTTTGACCGAGCCATTCGCCAAAGTCAGCGTCTGCGCAGATGCCGTGCCCTGCAATGTGACAGGCGAGCCATCCCTGAAGCATTCGGCATGTGCCGCGCCCATCGCGCACAGCGCAATTGTGGTCACCAGTGATTTCAGCATGGTCGCCCCCGTGTGATATTAGATTCGCGCGCCCCTTCCGGCAGAGTGGCCTATCCCGGTCCTTGGGGCACCAACTGCATTTGTCCATTCCCATCTTGTCGCCGCCCGCGTTCAGACGGCCTGCTTTCTCTATGCTTCGGACACCGCCAGCCCAACTACGGATACTCGTTCAGGTGAAGCTACGGCCCGGATGGCTGGATGCCGCGAGGTACCGGTAGTGTGATCTGGAAAGCAACTGAGACAGTTCCGACCAGCGTACCGGCAACCAGCCCTGAATCGCGAATAGAAACCGGATAGTTCAAGGTAGTCGGCAAGCGGTCGTTCTTCAGCGTCTATCACACAATGCGCAATGCTGCAAACGATAGTGAATGAGTAGCGTCCAAACTAGTAGGTCCACGTGCTCGGTCGTTACATTATTATCGTGCGTTACCACTCTTGCATTGTTGCGCCGCGTGGTCAAGCCATTGTCGAAAGTCGACACCCACTCGCGCCCCACACCTCATCTCGTGCGCAGCCGCTGCGTACCTGGCCTGGACCGGCAAGCCGCACGGTTGGGCTGTCAGTGGGAGGTTGACGTTCGTACAAGAGCTATTGCGGTGATCGCTTAATAATGGAATGCAAGGACGGCCCGGAGCGTGCCAGGGAACGACAACCACGCACGATCATGAGCCATGATTCACGTAGTGACGGTTTTTGTCGAAACCGCGGAGATGAAGTGATTCAGAAATGCAGCCAGGAAGCTGAAAGTGATCCGGCGCAGCTTGCGCGAGCTGTCAGCACGCTCGAGATTCATCTCCAGCGACGGCTCTTCGAGCGTGCTTCACGCCGGGTTATCTCCCGTCGCGCACGAGACCGACAACACAACCGCAACCAACGGTGTGCAGCGCGGGACATAGGCCTCGCGCAGTAATCCTTTTCAAGAACCCCACCAATTGGTCGTCCGACCCCATAGCGTCCCGGGCGTGCCGTTCGGGGTGTTGAGTACCTGCGGGCATCTGTGGCGTCGGTTGTGTCAGTGGAGTGCCGCAAGCCAGATCATCAAGGCGTCTGCCCTCGGCCACAGCAGGTTTCAATCGTCGACGCTGCTAGTCGGCAACCGTGCGGCTCGCCACTGTACGGACGTAGACCACTGCCTGGTCATCCGCATAAATTCGACGCCAGTCGGGCAGCGCATCAATCATGTCCGCAACGGCGCTGCCGGCATGGAGGATTGTCCATCGGATCTGATATTTCGTCACTAGCCGTTCAAACGCGGTGCGGTCAGGCGCCGACGCTGCAAGGTAAGCGGAGACGAAATCGTCGCCATAGAGGTCGGCGCGACCATCGATAAAGGGTTTAACTCTTTTGAAAATCAGATAACCGCCGAATTCGTAGCTATTGAAGACCGGCTCCGTCAGAAGTTCTTTGGGTACATGCTCCAGTGCCGTGATCGGCGACACTGGGCTGTCGGTTCGCACAATCGGATGCATAACGCGAATTGCAGTCACAACGAGCACGCAGGCAATTGCGCCGAAAACCCATTGCGCCGCACGACGGCGAAGCGGCGCGACCGGTTTGTCTTTCCCATGAAATGCACGCGCAAGGGGCTCGGCGAGGACCACGGCGCCTACTACACCCGCGACCATCTGGTGTCGACTGTGCTGAAGGGCCATATGAATAAGCCCGAGCAGCATCAAAAGCCGAGATATGCGGTCGCGTCAGAAGGCTCGGTGCAACGCACACCGCAGCACAAACAAATACGACCAGAACCCCCACCGAATCGAGCCAGGGCGTCAGGTGACGGGCCAGCAGAGCAAACGTCAACGCGGTCGCGGCACCATAAAGCGTGACTATCCCGTTCCGACCACCGGCTTTATAGGTAAGCGCCATGAGCATTTCGGAGAGCCATTCGAACGCGACCCACGGTGCCCCCGCAGCTGTGTAGGAAAACGGATCCGTGTGCGGTATCGCGCCGTTTTCCAGGATCCACGTTCCTGCACCGATGTGCCAGTAGGTGTCGCCGTCTCCCAGGACTCGGGGTGACGATCACGTAGCCAATCAAAGCAGCAATCATCCAAAACGGCGGCCAGTGCCAGGAAGCGACAGCCCTGGTGTGTCGAGAAATGACTTGTTCCAATGTGCCACCTATCGACCGTCGCCGCTGCCGTCGTTGACGAACACGCTTTCGAAGCGAATGCTATCGATCGCTTCGAGTAGCGGAGTGACACACGCAAAAAAACGCTGAATGACATCGCTTTCGTTGTAGAGCGGCACAACGAGCGAAATGAGCTGCTTGGCGGTCCTGGCGGACATGATGTGATCCCCGTTATTAGCTTGTGTTGGACTTGTGATTATCTAAAGCGGTAACAACACGGAGTGCACAGTGCTAAGTTCAGCAGCAACATCGGAATGCCTCGTTGTAATGCTCTTAGATCCTCCAGCGCACGCAGGGCACGGTGGTTGGCGCGCCGAGGGCGATTCCGTTTATGGGTCTTAAAGGGGGACAGCATGGCGCACGTGCGTGCTGCCGATTCCTGCGGAAGCAGTTCCTCGTCTCGTGCCGAATCGACTTTTGCAAAGTCAGTCCTATTCCCGGCGCAGCGTATCAAGACTCCGGCCATCGTCGCCCGTCTCGATGGCCTGCTGTCTATCCTGCCAGACGCAGGCGCGACGCTAGCGACAGCGGCCATCAGGAACCGACTGTCCAAGTAACAACAAAGCCGTGGATATCGACGGCAAGAAATTCCGATGGGCCAATCCGAGAGCCGCTTAGAGACGCCGCCGGCAGATTGGGAGCGAGCCACACAATCGTGATCTCCCAAGCTTCGTAGTGAACCGACGTTGCACCAGGAACCGCATCATGCCGCCCGCCCGCGCTTTGTCGGTCGAGCCATCGGTTTCTTCCGGATACCGGGAAGCGAAGCGGCGGACGGTCGACGCTCCAGCAAATTCGCCGCGCTCCATCGCGAGCCTTCCGTCCGGACAAGCAATGATTACCACTGATGTTTCATGGTTGTAACGGAATGTGACGGTGACGCCCGGGTAGCGCAGGTGAGTCCAAAAATTAGGGTATTCATCAGTCTAAACCTAGCCAAATCAGCCATATGAAGGAACTTTCTCGGTCTCGGCCGAGTAGTTTCTACCGGTCGTTCTCGCGCTTGAGAGTTTCCGGCGGGCTTTTTACCGGTAAATTCGTGTTTCGGATGTGTAACAATTTGTGACGTTCAGGCGCCTCGCGATTACGCGGATTTTGTTGTGACGAGTCCATGCTCCCGATAGTTGGGCATGTCTTGCGGTGCCTTGAATTACCTTGGGATGGGCCATTGCGCCCAATTCCACGTGACGGTTTCCTCATACATTTTCTGTTCGCCTCCTCACATTCGTGTCTGCGCGAACCACGAACGCTCCCACCCCGCAAATTATCACTTATGAAACATTCTCCAGCATAGTTGGATCGAGACATCGTTCTTTTGGCTGAATGAACTAATCCCAGCAAGGCTTTCGGCGTACATGGCACCGTTCTGGCTATAGATGCCCGCAACGGTGACGCGTTGCTTTGGCGGTAGACGCATCCCGGGTTTCGGGCGCGGCAGGACACTGACGGGGGGCGGTTCTGCGGCGCCGGAAGACTTCGACACTTGGCGGTTTCGACTGTCGATAGTGGCGAAGGTCAAGGAACTGCGACGACACGCCGGACCGTTGTTGCAGTTTCGCAAGTAAGTGGCGTTGGGGAGGGGCGGGCTGGGGCGCGGCGAATCATAACGACGTGCTTCAGCACCGAACCGGTAGTCCCGGCCAAAACCGGCTGTGCAGTTGCAGCCTTCACCAATGCTCGGTCCCGCAGCGGGCATGTTTAGCGTACCTGAGTAAAACAACTTTTTTTAAGGAGCTTCAAAATGCAGAAAACTCTCGACCTGATCCGTGCCTTTGCCTGTGAAGAAGATGGTGTGACGGCGATCGAATATGGCCTGCTGGCTGCGTTGATCGCGGTGGCCATTATCGGTGGCGCAACGCTTGTCGGCACCAACCTCAATACCATGTTCACCAACATTTCGACCACGCTGGGCAACGCAGCGTAGCAAGCGACGCAACTTGCATGGCGAGGGCTGCCGGGTTTTCACGCTTGGCAGCCTCGCCATCGCCACGCGAGGGAAGGGTGAAAAAAACAAGCGCCTTTGGGGGAAAAGTGATGAATGGAGAACTCGACCTGGCCCATGCCTTCGCGCATGAAGAGGACGGTGTTACGTCGATTGAATATGGCCTGCTCGCAGGCCTGCTCGCTATCAGCATTATCACTGGCGCGACAGCCTTGGGCGGACAACTCGGCCTGTTTTTCACCGGCATCGGTAACTGGTTCGGCGCCGTCGTGGTGCCTTAAAAAAGCAAGCCACGCAACACGCAAGGACCCATCATCGCGGGTCGACGTGAGTATGCCGCAGCATAAACGGGGGAAACGACATGAACGCTTTCGAATTTCCAGTCGGCATCTGTCTGCTGCTTTTGCTGGCGGTGGCAGCGGGTTGGGATCTGCATTCGCGCCGCATTCCTAACTGGCTGGTGGTGATGGGGCTGACGCTGGCGCTCGCGTTGCAGTGGTGGCTGCAAGGTGCGGCTCAGGGGTACACGTCGTGGGGGCTCGGTCTACTGACGGGTGGTTGCCTGTTTTTTCCGCTCTATCTGCTGCGCGGCATGGGGCGGGCGACGTGAAGCTGATGGCGATGGTGGGCGCGTTCGTCGGGCCGGAGCTGGCGTTCGAGATTGTGCTGGTGACTTGCACCCTGGGTGGCATCTGGGCGCTCGCAGTCATCTTGTTCAAGCGCTCGTTGAAATCGGCAGGGGCCAACATGCTGGCGATCCTGCATTCGAAGGGCGGTCAGGACGGCGGGATGGTCGAAGAAGGAAAGGGCGCCGCATTGCCCTCCGTCGGTTCACTGCCTTACGGCGTGGCCATTGCGATGGGTACGTTGAGCATCATGATCCTGCGCGCGGGACACGGCATCGTCTGACGAGCGGGGATACACAAAGGATTCGCATAAAAGATTCACATCAGGAAGAGAGCCCACGTCGAGGGGCAGCACGAAGCAGGTAACAGACCTTTCGCACAATACGCGGGTCCAGGGGACCCCACGGGGGTACAACGTGATAGACGAACAACAGACGGCGCCGCAGGCGTCGGCCGACGTGACGCGCTTGCATGACGCAAGCCGCGCACGCGCCGACGGGGAGCATGCCGACGCGGGCATGCTGGAGCGCGCGCCGCGGACCATCGCCGAAACGGGCCTCGACCAGAACCTGCTTCTTGAACTCGTTGCCAAATCCACATTCGTGATGGGCAAGGTGTCGCTGTCCCAACTGATGCAGCGGCTCAAGCTGGGCGCTGTTGTGCTCGATAGCGTCGTGTCGTTTGGCGTGCGGGAACGGATTCTCGAAATCGTCCGGCGCGGCGCCACCGACCTCGATGTCGAACTGCAACTGACGGAAGGCGGCCGCCAGCGCGCATCCGAATTCATGAGCCGCTGCCGGTACGTTGGTCCGGCGCCCGTGTCGCTCGCATCGTATGAAGCGATGCTGCAGCGGCAATCGGTGCGCCGGATGCACGTAACACGCAACCAGGTGCGCGCGGCCTTCGCCGGCCTGATCGTGAGGACGACGTTGCTCGACGATATCGGTGGCGCGGTGAACAGCGGCAAGCCGGTGATCTTCTTCGGCCCGCCGGGAAGCGGAAAAACTTCGCTGGCCGAGCGATTGGGCAGGCTGTTGCCCGGCCGTGTCGCCGTGCCCTACGCAATCGCGGTCGAGAACGAGGTGATCCAGATTTTCGATCCACTGATCCACGAGCCCGTCACGAGCGCTGCGAAGGACTCCGTGCTGGCCGCGCCCACCGATGCTCGCTGGCAGCTTTGCCGCCGGCCGACGGTCGTGTCGGGCGGCGAACTGACACTCGACATGCTCGAGTTGCGCTACGACGCGTCAAGCGGCTTCTATCAGGCGCCGCCGCACGTGAAAGCCAACGGCGGTCTGTATGTGGTCGACGACCTTGGCCGTCAGCGTGTTGAGCCGGCTGAACTACTCAATCGCTGGATCGTGCCGTTCGACCGCGGCCGCGACATGCTGACCTTGCATACGGGCCTGCGCTTCTCGCTTCCGTTCGACGTCTGGGTCGCGTTTTCGAGCAACTTCGCGCCGGGGGATCTGGGCGACGAGGCCTTCTTCCGGCGCCTCGGCTGCAAGCTGTATGTCGGCGCGCTCGACGTCGCGGAGTATCGCGCCGTGTACCAGCGCCGCTGCGAAGATCTCGCCGTCGTTTCGGACGACGATGCCTTCGAATACCTCGTTCATCACCTGCACATGACGTCGGGTCGGCCATTGCTTGCCTGCTATCCGGGCGACGTTCTGCGCATCGTGCTGGCCAACGCGAAGTATCTGGATCAGCCACCCGTTGCAAATGCGACGAATCTGCTGCGCGCGTGGAACGCCTATTTCGCGGTCGCCGGCGAGCACGACGCCCCGCCGCCGCAACAGCAAGGCGCCGCGGAGCGGGGCGCAAAAAAATCAGCGGCCGGTTAATGGACCGGTTAAACGGCCGGAAGCCCTAATCAGGAAACAGGTCAGGTCTCGGGAGACTCAACATGAAGAACATACGCGCTTTAGTGATGCTGCTGGTCGCCGCGGTGGCCGGCCTTGGTGCAGTGGCCATGGCATCGCGTTGGCTGGTGGAACGATCGTCGGGCATGACGGCCAAGGTCGCCGTTGCGGCCGTCGACATCAATCTCGGACAGCGACTGAATCCTGAATTCATCAAGATGATCGACTGGCCGTCGGGCAGCGTTCCGCCCGGCGCGTTCACCGAGGCGCAGAAACTCGACGGGCGCGTGATGAAAAACAGCGTGCTGCGCGGCGAGCCGATCCTCGATGGCAAGCTCACGCCCGTTGGCACGGTGGGCGGTCTGTCGGCGGTGATCTCAGAGGGGCGGCGCGCGATCACCGTGCGCGTCAACGACGTGATCGGCGTGGCGGGTTTCGCGTTGCCTGGCAACTACGTCGACATCATCGTGAGCACGCAGCAGGAGAACGCCAGCAGCAAGGGCTCGAACAAGGACGACAGCATCTCCAAGATCGTGCTCGAAAAGATCCTGGTGCTGGCCGTCGCGCAGGAAGTCGGCCGCGACGAGACGAAGCCCAAAGTCGTCAATGCTGTCACGCTCGAAGTCACGCCCGACCAGGCAGAGAAGCTTGATCTGGCGCGCAGCGTCGGCACGCTGTCTCTCGTGCTGCGCAATCAGGTCGACACCGCCACGCTGGCGACGGACGGCGCAACGAAGTTCACCCTCCTCGGCACGCAAGCGCCCGTGGCTGCGTCGGCACCCTCGGCGCCCGTACACCGCGTGCGCACGCACTACGCAGCGCGTCCCGCCGCGCCGCGCGACTGCATCGGCGTCCTGTCGGGTGTGATGGGCAGTGTCGAATGCTTCTAACCGGTTGCGCAGCCACTGTCGGGGGCGCCGGGCGAGGCACAACAAGGCATAAACGCAAGTGTCGACTTGCAGATATCGGGTAAGGGGAGCATGACCAAATGAAAACGAAATCGGGGTTCTCGCGCGGTAGCAACACAGACCGCTACTCATTGGGCCGCAAGGCGCTCGCCGCGATTCTCTGCTTCGGGCTCGTCGGGACGCAGACTGTCCAGGCGCAGGAAGCGATCGGCTATCCGGCGATGGCGGCGCGCGGCGCGACTCCGCCCTTGCCAGGGGGGCGCGGTGGGATGCCCATGACGGTCGCGATGGGAGGGGTACCAGCCGGCGCCGCGGGTGCCGCTGGTGTCGCAAACGGACCTTTACCTTTGCGCGGCCCGAGCTGCACGGGCGAGATCCGTGACGAATCGACCGTCAACGTGGCCGTCGGCAAATCGGTTCTCGTGCCCCTGCTCGAGCCTGCGCGCAACCGCACGCTCGGCAATCCGACGATCGCGCAGGCGGCGCTGGTGTCGCCCCGCACGCTCTATGTCGTCGGGATGGCCGTCGGCACGACCAACATGATTGTGCAAGGCAAGAGCGGCTCGTGCCAGATGATCAACGTGAGCGTCAATGTGGACGCGAATGGCTTGCAGCAGGCACTCGCGCAGCTAATGCCCGAGGAGCGCGGCATCCGTGCGTCGACGGCGGCCGGCAACCTGGTGCTGGCCGGTGCCGTGTCGAGTGCGCCCGCTGCGCAACAGGCGATGACGATCGCGCAGGCGTTCGCGAACTCGCAACCGACGCAGGAAAAGCAGGCCTCATCCGCGAATTACGGCAACGGGATGTCGAGCTCGAGTCAGCAGAGTTCGAGCAACAGCAATGCGGCCACCGTGATCAACATGATGACCGTCGACTCGCCGCAGCAGGTGATGCTCGAAGTCAAGGTGGCCGAAGTGTCAAAGTCGCTGATCAACCAGTTGGGTGCGGCAGTCAACATCCAGGGCGGCTTCGGATCCTGGACGGGGGCGCTGGTGAGCAACCTGCTCGCGGGCGTGACGAGCGCGCTGGCCGTCAGCAAGGCCAACAACCGTCCGTTCAATCTCGCCGTCGATGCGCAGAAGACCGACAACCTCGTCAAGATTCTCGCCGAGCCGAACCTTGTGACGATCAGCGGCCAGGAAGCCACGTTCCTCTCGGGCGGCAAGATCTTCATTCCTATTCCGCAGAGCAGCGGCAACGGTGTATCGAGCATCACGCTGCAAGAGGAAGAGTTCGGCGTCGGGCTCAGGTTCACGCCGACCGTGTTGTCGGGAGGGCGGATCAGCCTGAAGGTGTCGCCTGAGGTGTCCGAGCTGTCGCCCACGGGTGTGACGGTATCGGCTTCCGGCTCGTCGGGCGTTTCGATCCTGCCGCTCATCAACACGCGTCGTGCGTCGACGGTTGTCCAGATGCGCGATGGCGAGTCGTTCGCAATCGGCGGGCTGTTGAGCAACAACGTGACGGGCGCGCTGAAAGCCGTTCCCGGTCTGGGCGAAGTGCCCGTTCTCGGCGCGTTGCTTCGTAGCACGAGTTTCCAGGCGGACTTGACGGAACTCGTGTTCGTCATCACGCCGCACCTCGTGAAGCCGATGCAGATCGCGAACTATCCGTTGCCGACGGACAGCTTCTCGCACGTGAACGAGGCCGAAGTCTATGCGACGGGCAATATGGAAGGTCACCACGGCAAGACGCCAGGCAGGCCCGTGGGCACCTCGCCGGATGCGCAGCCGACGCAGTCGCCCGCTCCTGCTCCTGCGCCACAGGCACCCGCCGCGCCTCAGTCGTCTGCTCCTGCGCCCCAGGCAGTCGCTCCGGCACGCCAGCCAGCTGCTCCGGTGCCCCAGGCAGCCGTTCCTGCGGTCCAGGCAGCGGCCGCGCCCGAAGCAGCTGCTCCCGCGCCTCAGGCAGCCGCTCCTGTGCCCCAGGCAACTGCTCCCGCACCTCAGGAACAACCCACACCCACGCCTCAGGCGCTTACTGCGCCTGTTGCAGCGGTCGTGCCGCCGAACGAGCCGCAGCCCACGTCGGACACGTCTGCGCAGCCGTCGGCGTCCGGCACTGACGGGCTCCCGGCAAACACGCTGGGCTCCGCCCAGTCTTCGGCGCAGAGCTCGACGACGGACGGGAACGCGGCGCGCATCGAAAGTGCCGCCCGAAGGATTGCCGCGCGCGTAGCTCAACAGGACGTCTTGAATGCCGACGCGTCGAGCCCGGCGCGGGACCACTGATCTGATGAAGGGGAATCTCATGAAACTCGAAACTTTTGCCTTCACGCGTCGGGCAGCGCTCATCGTCCCGGTCTGCATCGCACTCGGTGGCTGCATGTCGAGCACGCCCATCTGGGACGCACACATCGGGCAGGCGCTGAAAGCAGTCACACAGGCACAAATCATCGATCCGCATGCCGGCGAACGCGAACATGCCCCAGACGGTATGGATGGCAAGTCCGCTGCGTCGGCGATGGCGACGTATGACAAGTCCTTCTCGCATCCCGTCACAACACAGGGTGCATACGTCATCGGTGTAGGAAACGGAAACAGCGGCCGGTAAAAGCAACCAATGCGGGAGATCGTCATGCATCGCGTCAATCATTCCGGTATGCGTGGAGCGGCTCGGCGGGGCGAGCGCGGCATCGTGGCGATCATCGTCGCACTGACGCTCGCCGTGCTGATCGGCTTCGCCGGGCTCGCACTCGATCTGGGGAAGCTCTACATTGCGAAGAGCGAACTGTCGAATGCCGCGGACGCCTGTGCACTGGCAGCGGCACGTGACCTGACCAAGGCGGTGTCGCTCGATGCGCCCGAGGCGGCAGGGTTGACGGTGGGGTCGACCAATCGGGTGTTGCTGCAGAGCGAGAACGTGGCGTCGGCCAACATCGATGTCACGTTCAGCAAGCAGTTCGCCGGCTCCTATCTGAACAAGAGCGCGTACGCATTGTCGGATGTGCCTAAGATCGGATTCGTGCGCTGTACGGTGAGGCGCGCTGGTATATCCAACTGGTTCATGCGGGTGGTCAATGCCACGCTCGGTCAGTCGGCTGTTGCCGCGACGGCCGTAGCGTCCACCACGCAATCGCAGACCACGTGCGCGTTGCCCGTTGGCGTCTGCCAGCCTCCTGCAGGCAGCCCTTATGCGATTGGACAATGGTTGCCCAGCAAGATTGGCTCGGACAGTAACCAACAGTTGAGCGGTAACTTCATGTGGGTCGCGTACCCTATTGATCCAAGCGATCCGAACAGCGGGTTTCAGAATACGCCCGACATGAAAGCGCTACTCACGGGTTCAGGACAGTGCTCGTTGCCAACGCTCGGTACCAATGTCGGCCACACTGGCAACATCCAGAGCATAGACGGCGCATGGAATACCCGTTTCGGGATTTACCAGAACCCGTTCAAAGTTCCGCCGGACACCCCCACCGGTGTGCCGGATTTCACCGGCTACTCCTACGTGCCCACAAAGGATGCTAAAGGAAACCAGGTGCCGGGCTCGAATGTATTCCCAGATTTCCGCGACAACCAGCGGCCGGGTCGCAACGCTTACCAGGGGACGAATCTGGTCCTCAACAAATATAAAACAGGCGGTTACGACAATGGCTCCGACCGGCGGCTGGCGCTTGTACCGGTGGTCGACTGCGGTGCATTACAGGGTGGCACCCAGAAATCGGCAATCAAGTCATGGGCGTGCGTGCTGATGCTTCATCCGATGGAGAAAAACATCAGCAGTTATCTCAGCGGCACGATCTGGCTGGAGTATCGCGGTGACGCGAGCGCTCCGGATTCGCCCTGCGCAACACAGGGCATCCCGGGAAGCACGTCCGCTGGCATCGGGCCGATGGTACCCGTTCTCGTGCAATAGGAGCGTCCTCATGCGCTATCACCGCCGATCCCTGCGCCGCATGCGAGGCGCCGTGGCAGTCGAATTCGGGCTCGTGGCCATTCCGTTGATCACGCTGCTGCTTGGCATCGCCGAGTTCGGCCACGCGTTCTATGAGTACAACACGATGGTGAAGTCGGTGCGGGATGCGACGCGCCTGCTGTCGGCCTATGACCCGACCGACACGACCAACTATCCGCTTGCGCAAGCCCAGTGCCTTGCGGTCTACGGCACGACGGGCTGTACAGGCACGCCCCTCGTGACTGGCCTGACGACAAACATGGTCGTGGTCTGCGACCAGGTCAATACAACGGGCTGCAGCGGGCAGTACAAGAACGTTCAAACCAACCCTGCCGCCGAGACCATCAATCTCATCGAGGTCAGCATCCAGGGATACCAGTACAACCAGATCACCGGGTTCTTCAATCTGGGCAATATGGTCTTCGGAGATATCAGCTGCGTGATGAGGCAAGTGCTATGAACAAGACAGCGATCCTTCGTCTGCCCGGCGCGCGCCGTCAAAAAGGCGTAGCCGCCCTCGAATTCGCGCTCGTCTCGACGGTGTTCTTTACGCTGCTGATCGGCGTGATGGAAATGGGGCGTGTGCTCTTTTACTGGAATACGGCAGCCGAAGCCACGCGGATGGGCGCACGCGTGGCGGTGGTGTGCGACATCAACGCCAGCCAGACAACAGGCAATCCGGTGATCAAGGATATGCGGAAGCTATTGCCGATTCTGAAGCCCGCCAATGTGACGGTGACGTATTTGCCGTCGGGCTGCGACGCCACGTCGTGCACGTCGGTCACGGTTGCGATCACCAACGTCTCCGTCAACACGATGGTGCCCTTCGTACCATTCGACCTGATGATGCCGCCATTCTCGACGACGTTGCCAAGAGAAAGCTTAAGCAGCGTGGGCGGCACGAATCCGACCTGCCTCTAGATCATCGCTCATGACAGGAAGAAACAAATGATCGACATTCTCACGATTTCATCCGATCCGGCGCACGCGAACGCGATCGCACGGGTCGTCGAGGCGGGCGATTCCCACCATCGCGTCAGGATCTCGACGGCGGGCTTGCTTGATCTCTGCACGAACAAGGGGGCGCTCGATGGCGTCGACATGCTGATATTCGACGGCGCGCAACCGACGCAACAGGACTTCGATGCGCTGCATGCCATTGCAACGGAGCATCCCGACTTGACCTGCATGCTGTTGACGCCGTCGCCGTCCGCGGACCTGCTCATTCGCGCGATGCGCGCAGGCGTGCGTGATGTCCAGCCGTGGCCGGCCGATCCTGACGGCCTGCGGCATGCCGTCGACCGTATCGCCCGCAAGACGAATAGCGCGCGGCGCGACGGGCGGGTTATTTCATTCGTGTCTTGCAAGGGCGGAAGCGGCACGTCTTTTCTGGCGGCAAACCTGGCGTTTGCAGCCTCGACGGCGGGCAAGCGCTCGCTGCTGATCGATCTGAACCCTCAGTTCGGCGAAGCGGCATTCCTCGTGTCCGAAATCACGCCGCCCGCTACGCTCGCCGATGTCAGCACGCAAATCGACCGGCTCGATCCCGCCTTCCTCGAAGCATGCCTGACGCGAGTCAGCGACGCTTTCGATGTGTTGGCCGGCGCGCCCGACCCGGCGCGTGCGAAGGAGATCAAGCCCGAGCATCTGCAGCGCATTCTGAATCTCGCGCGCCCTCAATACGATCTCGTCATTTTCGATGTCGGGCAGAGCCTCAGCAATGTGTCGATCGTCGCGCTGGATCAGAGCGAATACATCTTCCCCGTGCTGCAACTGAGCCTGCCGTATTTGCGGGCCGGCCGCAGGCTGCTGGAGATCTTCCGTTCGCTCGACTATCGCGGCGACAAGGTCCGCGTATTGGTCAACCGCTATGAGAAGAAGGGGCCCGTAGGGCTGCAGGAACTCGAGAAAGCGTTGGGCCTGCGCGTGGCGAGCGTCATTCCCGAAGACAAGGCATCCGTGTCAGCCTCGATCAACCAGGGGGTGCCGATTTTGCGGCTTGCCCAATCGAGCGGCGTCGCGAAAGGACTGAGCGAACTGGTGCACAGTCTTTCGCCTCCGCCAGCGAATTCGCGGAGCAGCAGCGGCATCCTGCAGAAGTTCTTTAGCCGGCCGGCGCTGAGCAGAGCCTGAACCCTACGCGGAGCGATACAGGAGAACCAGAATGGACAACGTGATGAGTTTGCGCGAGCAGTTTTCCCAACACGCTGACGCACCGGCGCAGGACCGGGCTTTGCAGCGCACGAAAATGGCGCAAAAAGCCTATCAGGAGCTCAAGAGGAACGTTCATCAGGCGATCATCGATCGCGTCGAACTTGAAAAGCTGCAGCGTCTGTCGAACGACCAGATACAGTATGAGCTCGCTCAACTCGTCGAACGCATCGTTGAAGAGGACAACATCCCCATCAACGAGGTTGAGCGGCGGCACCTCATCCGCGACGTGCGCGACGAAATGCTCGGCTTCGGGCCGCTCGAGCTGCTGCTGGCCGATCCAACCGTCTCAGACATTCTCGTCAACACGTACAGTCAGATCTACGTCGAACGGCGCGGTAAGCTCGAACTGACCGACGTGACGTTCTACGACGACGCGCATCTGATGAAGGTAATCGAGAAGATCGTCTCGCGCGTGGGCCGCCGCGTCGATGAATCGAACCCGATGGTCGATGCGCGTCTGCCGGACGGGTCGCGGATGAACGCAATCATTCCGCCATCGGCGATTGATGGGCCCTTGATGTCCATTCGCCGGTTCGCCGTCAATCCGCTGAGCGTGAAAGATCTGATCGAGTATCAAAGCGTCACGCCGCCTATGATTCATGTGCTCGAAGCGCTGTCCGCCGCGAAGGTGAACGTGCTGATTTCGGGCGGCACGGGTAGCGGCAAGACGACGATGCTCAACCTGCTGTCGGGCTTCATTCCGTCCGATGAGCGGATCGTCACGATCGAAGACGCAGCTGAGCTTCAGTTGCGTCAGGAGCATGTGCTGCGGCTCGAAACACGTCCGCCCAACATTGAAGGTAAAGGCGAGATTACCCAGCGCTCGCTGGTGCGTAATGCCCTGCGGATGCGACCTGATCGGATCATCCTCGGCGAAGTGCGCGGCGCGGAAGCCCTGGATATGCTGCAGGCCATGAACACCGGTCACGAAGGTTCGCTCGCGACGATCCACGCCAATACGCCGCGCGATGCGCTGACGCGACTCGAAAACATGATCGGCATGGCCGGGCTGAATCTGCCGCAGAAGTCCGCACGCCACCAGATCAGCTCGGCAATTGGTGTCATCGTACAGGCCGCGCGTCTGACGGATGGGCGCCGCAAGATCACAAGCATCTCGGAAATTACCGGAATGGAAGGCGACATCATCAACATGCAGGAGATCTTCGCGTTCCGGCGCTCCGGGGTCGACAAGGACGGGAAGGTGTGCGGGCATTTCTGCGCGACGGGTGTGCGGCCGAAGTTCTCCGAGCGGTTGCAGGCATTCGGCGTGGCCGTGCCCGATTCGCTGTATGACCCGTCGAGGCAATTCCCCGTATAGGCCGCTCAATGCAAGCACGAAACAACAAAGAGCGGAAGGCGGCTACGGCTGCGTCACTGCGAGGCATCTGGACATGAACTTTCTATTCTATGGATTCGTCATCCTGGTGTTCTTCTCGATCGTTCTATTGATCGAAGCGGGCTATTTGTGGTGGAACAGCCGCCACAGCAGCGAGGCCAAGCGCGTCGAAAGCCGGATACGCATGATGTCTGCCGGCGGAAACGGCAATGATCCGGCGATGTCCATTCTCAAGCAGCGTGAGTTGAGCGGATCGCCGCTATTGACCCGAATGCTGCTGTGGGTGCCGCGCATCCAGATGGTGGACCGCTGGCTGGTTCAGTCCGGGCTGAACTGGTCGATGGGAAAGTTCGTTGCGTACACCGTGGTCCCGCCATTGATGGTGTGCGCCATAGGTTTTGTGGTCTATGTACCTCCGCTGGTGCTCGTTGCCGTCATGCTGATCGCCGGCATGATTGCGCCGTTCAAGGTGAATCGCGCCAAGAAGAAGCGGCTGAAGGCGATCGAGGAGCAGTTGCCTGAGGCGGCCGACATGATCGGCCGGTCGCTAAAGGCCGGACATTCGTTCTCGTCGGCGCTCGGCATGGTAGGCGATGAAATGCCTGAGCCGATCGGCAGCGAGTTTCGCACGACGTTCGACCAGATCAATTTCGGCGTGTCGCTCAATGACGCACTGGGCGGGCTCGCCAACCGCATACCGGTCAGCGACCTGCGCTATTTCGTGGTCGCCATCCTGATCCAGCGGGAGAGCGGCGGCAACCTCGCTGAAATTCTCGGCAACATCAGCCAGATCATTCGCGCCCGGCTGGCACTGCTCGGCAAGGTGAGAGTGCTGTCAGCCGAAGGGCGGCTGTCGGCTTGGGTTCTGGGCTGCTTGCCATTTGTGGTGGCGTTCCTGATCTCGATCCTGAATCCGGGCTTCCTTCGGGTGCTGTACACCGACCCGACGGGCATCAAGCTGATCGGTGGGGCGTTCGTCATGATGGTGCTCGGCGTGGTCTGGATGCGCAAGATCATCCGTATCCATGTTTGAGAGAAGCGTGTGATTTTTATTCTTTGAGGATGGGTCGATCCCATGCCCGCCATGAAAACAGAACAACTGTTATTGCTGGCCGCCGTATTCGCGATCGTCGCCCTTGTCTCATTGGGCGTGATGGCACTGCTGATGCCAAACTCGATCAATCGCCGCCTCGGCAAGCTCACAAACAACGAACAGCCTACGGCGCAAGGTACGAATAGCGACGAGGCTCAATGGGTAAAGAAGATTGCGGAAGCTTCGAAGCCGATTGCGAAACTCTCGATTCCGAAAGAGGGCTGGGAAAGTTCGGCGCTGCGCATGAAATTCATGCACGCCGGGTGGCGCAGCGAGTCGGCTCCCGGGGCTTACTTTGCCGCCAAAACCGTCCTCGTGATGGGGCTGCCCCTTATCCTCCTCGTGACGGTCGGCCCGTACCTGTCGAACGAAAAGAGCAAACTGCTTCTGTTCCTGCTGCTTGTGGTTGCGGGCATTGGCTACTACCTGCCGAATTTTGTGCTCACCCGCCGGGTGCGCCAGCGCAAGCAGTCCATTTTCGAGGACTTTCCCGATGCGCTGGACCTGCTCACGGTGTGTGTGGAGGCAGGCCTTGGCCTGGATGCTGCGCTGATGAAAGTGGCCGACGAAATGCATGTCAAGAGCCAGACGCTGAGCGACGAACTCCAACTCGTGCTCCTCGAACTGAGGTCGGGCTGGAGCAAGGAAACGGCGCTCAAGAACCTGGCAATGCGCACGGGCGTCGAGGAGGTCGAAGTGTTGGTCGCCATGCTGATCCAGGCAGAGCGCTTCGGCACCAGCATGGCCGATTCGTTGCGCGTGCATTCGGAAAGCCTGCGGCTCAAGCGCCGGCTCAAGGCGGAAGAGGCCGCCGGAAAGATCGCGCTGAAACTGCTATTTCCGCTCATGTTCTGCATCTTTCCGACGCTGATGCTGGTATTGCTCGGTCCGGCTTTCATCCAGGTCCTCCGCGTGCTGCTGCCGACGCTCGCCGGCCACCCAGACGGCTCGGTGTCGCAGTGACTGTTGGAGGGGAACCATGAAACCTGCTTCTATCGAACGCGTGGATCTCGTCCGGTTGCGCTTCATACTGGGCATCAAGCTATCGGCCTTCAACCAGTTTGTGGCGGACCAGCTGGGACTGAACGTGACCGACCTGGAATGCCTCGAAGTCGCCTATTCGGACGAAGTGCAACCGGTCACGCCGGGCCGGCTATCGAAACTTACGGGACTATCTCCGGGCAGTATCACAAGCTCCCTGAAGAATCTCGAAAAAGCGGGGCTGATAACACGTGAGCCTGATCCGACCGATGGGCGGCGCATCTTGTTGCGTTTCGTTCCGGGCGGCCGGGCAGCGATCACAGCCTGTTTCGAGCCGGTCAACCGTCACCTTGCCGAATTTGATGGCACGCTTGGCTACGATGAACTGAAGAGCATACGAAGGTATTTTTGCGGGGTGCTGAAAATCATTGACGACCATCTGAAAGGTGATCAGTCTGTCTGACAAGCATCAGTCAAGCGAAAAGCAGCATAAAGGCAATGCGAGGATGACCAGATTCATCCGGCGGAGCCCGACAAAAACACGGACCACTATGGGGCACGGGGCATGAGTACGATCGTCGATAAAGGCTGTGATCCGGAAGCGCAATCCGCGGCACGTCCGGAACCCGTCGCAGCCGCGTCTTCTCCAGGGGCGATGGATGCGCTGTTCGAAGTGTTGGCGCGGGCATGTGCGGCGACGATGCTGGGTCTTTTCAGCTATGCAGCGATCATCCACTGGCTTGCTGAACCTGGGCGCATCACGTTACTACTACTAGTGGTCGCGGAGTGCTTCACGGTGGGTCTGTCGCTGTTCTCACGTGTACCTGTCCGGCGCGATTGGACGCCGTTTGCGTACATTTCTTCGATGGGCGCCACATATTACTTTCTCGCGATTCGACTCGGGTCGGGAGTACAGATCCTGCCGGAATGGGTGGGCGCGGCGTTGCAGGTTGCCGGGATATGCTGGCAGATCTATGCGAAGGCTTCGCTGCGCCGCTCGTTCGGGATATTGCCTGCGAACCGCGGCGTTGTTTCGACAGGTGCGTACCGGTTCGTGAGACATCCGATGTATCTCGGCTACTTCATCGCAGACATCGGCTTCCTGCTTTCGAACTTCGGCATCCAGAACGTGCTGGTATACGGGGGGCAGTTCGTATTGCAGGCGTGCAGAATCGTGCGGGAGGAACGGCTTTTGAGCAGTGACACGCTTTATCGCACGTACAAAAGCAAGGTGCAGTATCGTGTTTTGCCGGGACTTTTCTGAACGTTATCGATATGCAGTTGCCATGAAACCGACCTCGGCGATTGACGGCTTGTTGGATTAAAGGCGAATGAGGAGCGTGCGGAAAGGAAGATACCCGAGGACGGTCAATCGCGATAACGAGGCGGTGTAGTACGCACACTCCGAATAAGGCCGCCATTGAGGGTTATTAACTGTGCTGCAAGTGCGGGGGAAACATGTCGAAGGAGGCATCGATAAGTGCCCTTTCTCAGTGCGCTGTTATCTTGTCGCCAGTCTTGGTGTCGCTCGGGTTGCTCGCGCTGAGCCTCCTCCTGGCGTTATGGGGCGAACGTATTGCAGTTCGGTATCTGGGCGAGGCGCGGCCTTCTGCACCGTCGCATGCCCAGTTCAATATCCGGTACTCGCTGGTCAGCAATGCGGTGGTCTCCATGATTCAACCCATGGTGGCCGGCATATCGCTCACCATGACGCGCACATTGGGCGAAGGACGGATTGCTTTTCCAGCAGGCCCTATTGGATGGTGTCTAGCTTTTGTTTCGGCTCTCCTGATCTCTGACCTGATCGAATATCTCTTTCATCGAGCCCAGCACAGGTTTCCGCTGTTATGGAAAATGCACGAACTGCATCATAGCGCCGAGCATTTTGATGTCACGGTGACTTACAGGAATTTCTGGATTGAGCCGTTAATCAAATCAGCCTGTCTTTATCCGCTGGTTGGGGTGTTGCTCAAGGTACCGCCGAGTGTTGGTGTGGCAGTTGCGATCGTGTTCGCATTGAATAACAACCTGGTGCATATGAACGTCAGATTTGCGCCGGCACGTTATCCGTGGGCACTGAACAATCCGCAAGTTCATCGACTCCATCATTCACGCGATCCAGCAGACTACGACAGAAATTTTGGCGCTATGTTTCTTATCTGGGATCATATGTTTGGTACGTTTCGGCAGCCAGCGCAAGACCGTTTTCCGGACGTCGGACTGGATTCGGGCGAAGCGCCAAGGAAGTTGTTTCACGCGCTTTTATGGCCGTGGTGTCGTGGTCAGCAGAGAGCGTGAGTTTTCGCGTCTAGGAAGCAACTGACTGTGCGGCGCAAATGCAAGGCGGCGTGGGGTGCGACCAACCGGCCCGCGCCGCATGTCGTCAAAACGCAGCCGGAGCGCGGCTGCGCCAGAGGAAAAGGCGCGCTCCCGAGCCGCCCGCCAGCACGACGGGGTGAACCTGCCCTGATTGCATTCACGCGGATCTACGTGCCGATGCGCGAAGTAAGCAGATCGATCGAATGTTCCCTTATTGGACCAAAGTCCAATACAGGTCGCCGTCAGTCAGGCCTATGCTGAGCGGATTGATTTCTCCGGAGCATTTCCGTGAAAACGTCAACGGCCCGTGCAACCAGCGGCGAAGTGCGGCGTCAATTTTACTGTGGCCGACATCGGCGCATCCGACGCGCTGTGGAACGGCATGCAACCCGATGGAACGGGCGGCCATCCGGCTGTACGTTGGGACATGACGACATGGCACAACTTCGAAGTCTACGGCGATATCCTCAATATCGGTTCCGATGGTGCGGGTCCGGGCTTCGATCTGCCTACGTACTGCCAGGCCCGCTACGGCGTGCCGTTCCTGCTCACCGAGTGGAACACGGGACCCGAAAAGTCAGCGGCATATCGGGCGAGCTACATCAGTACGCAGCTTGCCAGCTACTTTGTGGCCAGAAAGGCGAAAAACATCCAGTCGGTGATGTACTACGAACTCGATAGCGGAGACGAGACCTTCGGCCTGATGATCGACAGTGCCATATTGAGTCAACCTTATAACGCGTTCACCAGCTTCATCGCGGGGCACCCTGACACGACGTGATGGGCCGCCCCGTGAGCCTATCCACGCGCGACACGGAGCAAGGCATTGCTCGCCCGACTCATCAACGAAACCGGAACGCGTCACCTGATGGCGTCCGCGTCGGAAAGATCCGCGCCACCCATACCCGGTGCGGTGGGCAAAGTCCCATTGCTATGCAGCGCCGAAATCACCTCCTCGACGGTTGCGTCCTCAAGCAGACGGCGGCCGGTGACCTTGCGCTGCATATTGGTGGCATCGATACCGCGTTGAAGAGCAGCAGTCTGGGCAGCAATGTAGACAGCCATTCCGTACCCGTAGCTCCGGGCGAGGTCCGTGTTAAAGAAATTCTTCATGATTGGATCTTTGGCGCCATCAGGTAATTTCTACCGCGCCGGGCGCCGCGGTCGCGATTGGTAGCCGCCTATTTTACAAGACCCGCGAACTGCGCTTGGGCGCAACGCCAGTCGTTTCCGGCTTCTCGGCAATTGCGCGTGAAACTTTAGAAGGGGAAGGCAAGGGCGGCATGCAACGGCAGGGCCGTTATGGCTCATTTTTCTCACCGTGTCTGTTCGCCTGTTCTCTCGCCTGGAGCGTTCCTGTCAGGTGGACCTATTCGTCGGTGGTCTCGCGGAACCGCATGCACCCAATGCAGTTGTCGGCCCGACGCTTCAGAGGATGGTTGAGCGCAGCGCAGGCGCCCTCTTCGTTGCGATGGGAGCGGCGCTCCGTGACGCGCGTTTCAGGGCTGAAACGATCGGTACACGGAAGTGCCGCTGCGTGAATGCCTGCTTGCAGGTGCTTTGGTTGCAAAGTCGCCTCGTCGGGCGGTTTATGCCGCGAAGAGTTCTTCGCGAGACCCGATAGGCTTCCCGTCCGGACGTGGATAGCGACGAGCGGGAACCGTGTTTCAGAAGTGAATCACGATATTGAAGGAAGCTCTTTATCTAGCCGAAGCCTCGTGGCATTTGCGAATCAGGATCGGCATGCGTCACTTTTCAGGCCGTTGGGGAATTCACTGCGCATTTACACGTTTCGCAAATGAAACGATTTAGACGGAAAAGCTGGTGTTTGTACATAATCTGCGGCCTGCCTACAGAAAATCGCTATTTGGCACAGTCTGTGCTATTTCAACCGACCGAGCTCGGCTTTAGGTCAATGACAGAAAGTTTGCGGTCTGATTCCTGTTCTTAATTGCTGAGCATCGCCGAATACAAAGAAGCTCGATGAAGTGGCTTTAAGCAGAATTCAATCAACGAGAAAACGCTGAACGCGTGCTACGCCGCGCGTCGGGGGAAGCAATGTTCGGTGTTAAAGGTGTGTCAGTGCAGTCCTTCTATTCGCAAACGCCTGAGACGTTCAAGGCTATGCAGCACCTGGTCTCGGTGATGGACGATCTCTCAAGGCCCATGCAGTTGCTGGAGAACCTGGCGGACCATATCGGAAGAACAATAGCGGCGATGCGGTCAGATGGAGTCATCACGCCGCAATCGTCCGCCGCCGATATTCACTTCGTGCTACAGGAAAGGTTTACCAGGTTCTTCGAGGCGTTTGCCACCCGGGTGGGCGCTCAGGCCGCTGCGGCAGTGATTTTCAATGACGAGGTGTCGAAAGGCATTGTCGAGACATACGTCATTTGCGGGGTGGAAAAATGACAGGACTAAAGAAGCTGTTCAATGTCGCTGTGCTACTGTTCATGGTCTGCTGGAGCCTCGCCTTGCTGGTGCCGGACCAGACAGCCCTCGAGCATGACACGCATGCGAGCCGCGGTGGCGAGGCGATTGAACGGCACCCAGCTTATGAGCAGATTCGCGCAACTCGTGTGAGCATTGGTACGCCGTAGGATGGCAGCAAGGAGCATCACGCGTTCGCACTACCTCAGGGAAACCTCCGGGCCCGAAGGTACCCTGAAGCAACTTGTTCGCGCATTTAGGTCGCGCGTGCCGTTTATGTTGATGATTGACGGCACGCACGCGACAATAACGACTCCGCGAAGACTCAGTCCGGCTTGAGCTGCCCGACAGAAGCCGCAAGACTGCGTGCCTGCGCGCGCAATGGTGGCGACTCCAGAATTTTCAATGGCGGGTCCCATCCGGGAACCACGCCATCCGCTATTGCGCCTCAACCGCGATGACGCAACGCGTTCATTAGTTGTGCCGGCGCGCGAAGCGCTATAGGCCAAACGCGTGAAGCTTGTGATCGCCATAGCCCGCAACAAATAGCTGCCCATTCACAACCGTCGGCGACGTGAGGATAGAGCCGGTAACCCTGTCAGAAGAGGGAATGTTATCCGTACTCCAAAGTATCTGTCCGCTTTTTGTGTCCATCGCGTAAACCTGACTTGCTATGCCATCGGCGTAGTACACCACGTCGTTTGCGACGACGGGCGAAATGGCCGGGTTATAGAAGGACGCCGTCGAGCCGACCGGCTGCTGCCATTTGATGCTGAGGGAACAGGTGTTACTGACGGATAGCGCAAGGAGCCCACGGCGATTGAAGTTGGTGGGCGAATCCTGCGGCGCCACAATATAAAGCTGATTGTGGTCATATGCTGGCTGTCCAATCGTGTCACCCGAAGGCTGGGACAGGATCAGCGTTTGCATGGGACCGGAGGAGATTGCGGCCCGGTTGTAGATGTACAGATAACCGGTCTTCTGGTAGGCCGCGAGCATCGGTGGGCAGCCAATCGGCTGGAAAAGCGTCGCGGTCGCACCGAAATCCCGGTCCTGAGCTTGCAACGTAGGCGGCGAGTCGGACTGGGCTACTACGAGGTTCGTGGTGAGCTTGACAACGTGTTCCGCATATCCGGCGTTTTCCGGGGTAGAGAATCCGTTGCCCGTCAATACGAACACATAGGTCCCATCAGCCAGGGCCGATACGCCACCCGCCCCCCAGATGCCGCCTCCATCCACGTTTGCGGCAGTCGGGAACCAGCGCTGCAGAATTGACCCGTCGGTGGCCGACACGCGCACGACCTGTCCACGGTACGGCCGGCCACTATCGCAGGCGCTGGCCGTCGCGATATACAGCGACGTGCCAACGAGCGTCGGGCTGCCGTAGACGAACGTATTCAGGAAGTTCGCCGCGTCAGGTACCTGCACGGGCGTCATACTATCGGCACCGTTCGACAGGTCAAAGGAGTGCAGCGCACCCCTGCCGCTCACGATAAACAGCCGGTTGTGCGCGCGGTCGATGGTTGGCGTGTCGATGAAGCCCACCTTGCCGCCGGATGCTGAGAAATCGTCGCAGCTGGTTTGCACGGGCACGAAGTCCCGACGCCAGATGATCGCGCCCGTGTGGGCGTTGAGCGCGAATATGCTCCCCTGAAGCGTTGCGGCGTAGACGACATCCGTCGACACGCCTCCGACATTCACGCCGGCGGCCACCGTCGGCTGCGTGAGGATCGGGCCGCCAAGGTCGGTCGCCCAGTGTGCTCGCAAGCCTGGAACATTCGATGTGGTCAGTACCTTCTCGAAGGGATTGTACCCGGTGCGCTGGGCGTCCCAGCCGAACGTGGGCCAGTCGGTCGGAGTCTGTGCCTGAGCGCCTGGCGCGATGGCCAGGCCGGCGAGCACGATAGCGGCTGACAGTTTGCTTCTCCTGGGACTGAAATCGCAATTGGCGTCGTCCATGGAATCACCTTTTAGAAAAACGAACTAATTCATTCACACCTGAAAGGCGTGCACCCGGAGATGAGAGCGGTGCATGCCTGCAGCGCCGCGTTCGCATTTATCATCGATGGCGGAGGAACGGAGTGAGCATGCCCGAGAGGCTGCAATAGTCGCAGAGAATTGCATGCTGGTGAGTGCACTCGCCGTTGGACCCGAAATGGCCAACAAAGCGAGAAGTAGCGGCTGGGTTGGGTTGCTATCCGCGATGATGACGTCGTCTACTCTAGGTGCTGTCTACGTGCGGTCAATTCCAAATTCCCGCCTTGTGCGCACCACCGCACATTGGAGTGGCTTCTCACAAATGGGGGAGAAAAGAACACTTGTTTTGGACCCCATCAATGCCTGGTGTGGAACAGAATTAATTACCGGATTCTCTAACGATTAAATGGAATGCAACAATTGACATGAGTGTTTATATATGGGTGGTTTCAAACTTGAAGTGCAACACAAGGTTTAGTGAAGGGAAGTACTTAAACGAGTCAGGGTGTTGCACTTCATGCTTCCTTTTTGCGATTGATTTTCAGGAAAAGCACTGTTCGCAGTGCGTGCCCTGGGACCGATACTAAGGCGAGGAACAGGCCAAGCATTTTGGAAGGGACTTGAATATGCGCTCCCGCACAGTATGTGCCGGAATTCCGTTGGGACAATTACTCAGTGCCTCTTTTTGTCCAGCCACCTATCTTCCACTACTTAAGGGATGCAGTGCTCACGGCATCTTTTCCGCGATTTGCAAAACCATCTCAAAAGATTGTCGACATCGGCGCGAATAGGCGTTCTCGCGATGCCGCGGGCGCGCGTTTACTTTGCCTCTTGAATTGCGAGACCGCGCGCCATTTCCCGGGACGAAGCTTGCCCGACGGATCCGTGCATTATCGAGGTCATTGTTCACCTCCGCGGCCACTCCTTAAACAATGAAGAATGGAGTAAAGCGATGAAAAAGGCAGCGAAGTGGGCCATGCTCTTGAGGGCTTGCGTGTATCGCGCAGGTTCAACATCAATATTCCTGCCTGCCAGGCGGCGCCTCATTGCCGGTTGCATTGCACTGCTCGGTGGACTGCTCTTGACAGGCGGCCCCGCTCAGGCAGTCACCCTTGAAGGCGACGACATTCTGGTCACCGATTGGGGCGCCAACAAGCTAATCCGGGTAGACGGGACGACGGGTGTGCGTTCGGTCATCAGCGATTTTTCCAATCCGGCACAGGGTCCTGTCATTGCTCCAAGCTCGCTCCCGGTCAGCGTAGCGATTGGCCAGGGACAGATCTTTGTCACCGGTCCATACGTCGGCATTCTCCGTGTTGATCCTCGCACCGGTCATCGCATCCTCGTGAGCGATTGGCATCAGGGCCGTGACGGCAACTTCGGCTACGGCGCGGCCGTGGACGCCTTCGGCAGGGTTTTCGTCAACGATGAGGGAGCGTTCGTCGCGCCTGCCGTGGTGCGCGTCGACCCCCGGAACGACACACGCGTCACTGTCACCTTCCTCTGGGACCCGTCTCAGGGAGGGGGGGACTTATCTTTCTGCGGGATCACCGATTTCGCCCTGGAGGCCCCCCAGTGGAACCCGAAGCACCCTGGTGAGGCGGGTAAAGGGGCGATCCTTATCGGCGTTAATGGCAGTTGCGGCAAGCTAGGAATCTTTCGTGTCAATCCTGTCACGGGTTTCCGGACGCTTTTGAGCGATTTCAACAACCCGGCACAAGGTGCCGTCGTTGATCTGAGTAACTCAGGCGGTCTCGCTGTGGAACACTCGGGAGCGATCCTGGCCAATTCAGGGGGAACCTCTCCAAGGAATCTGCTGCTGAGGATCGATCCGAAAAGCGGAAACCGCACAGTCGTCAGTGATTTCGACAACCCCGCCCAGGGACCGTTGGGCGCAAACCTTGCCGGCGACGTCTTGCAGGACTGTGGACAAATATTCGTGGGCGCTGTCGACCCGGCGACAGGGAGAAACAATCTGTTCCGTGTGGACCCTCGAACAGGCAAACGTGTCTTGTTTAGCGACTCCGCTAACCCTGGACAGGGACCATCGTTCAACAGGATCGCTTACATCGCGGTGGTGCCTCACAACGCGGGCTTTTTTGCTCTGCCGCCTGCGGGTTCTTTCACCAGTCCGTTTGGCCCTGCCAGGTGAGGTGAAGATAACGGGAGTCGACGAGACGAGGGTTTTCACAGCCGCTGGCCGGCCCGATTGACGGGCGGCCGGTGGTCCCATGAGCTGAACCATTAACACCGCTGTCTTTCTGCTACGAGCGTCACGTTGCGGCTGTGCAACCGCCATTCAAACCGGGTGGACATCCGTGCTCGGCACGCGTGCAATCGGCCAGTGACGGGGCGTAAAGACTCGAACTCGAGGAGGAACCTATTCGCCTGATTTCGCTGCTCGACAGTAACCGGGACGAGGTATTCAAGCTCGAGTTCTTTCGCCATGGTCAAATGGGATTTGCTGACCGAACGAGGTCAGGGCTTGGAACGCAACTCGGGACCCATCTGTGCCGCCGCTTTCAGAGATTAACGCTGATGCGCCATTCGACGCTCGTGAGATCGAGTTGGCGTTGTTCGACACATTTTGGTGTCCTCATGTCCCCGACTTGGTGAAGCAAGGCTCAGTTCGACCGCCATACGACCGCAGCCCACTCCACATCAAGATCATCTGTGACATGGTGGCCATCATGCCGACGGTGCACTCGCGGGGCCTTGCGCCGGCGTATGCTTGCCGGTGATCTGTGCGAACATGGCTCGCATATGCCAGATACCATGCTTCGCGAGATAACCAGCGCGTCCCCACCAGGTTGGAAGGACGAGGCATGACGATGTCACGTATGAGTTGCCGCCACTCCACGACGACTTGTACTGCTGCTCGCCCGGCCCAAAGTCGAAATCCAGCCCTCGGTCAAATGCCCATTTGACACAATCATCGACGAGCACGGTTCCCGGTGACAGGTTCGCATGCTTCAGGTCGTATGTCGTCGTCAATAGATACGCGCGCGTGGCGCCTATCGCAACGACGTTCGCGGCAAGCGGTTTTCCCTGGAGTGTCAGTACAAACAGGTGAAACACGCCGGGCTGATAAGCAGCGTTCGTTAGAAGACCGTTCCAGAACCTGCTACTTGATTGGGAATAGATCCACGGGCTATCGATGCCATTGTGCTGTGCCCATTCGCGCTTTCGCAAAGCAGACCACTCGACTAGCGACGGAATGCGCGGATCATTCGAGTCGAGCATCTCGACATTGAATTCGCCATGCGCGGCCAGCCGCCGTTTCAGATAGTCCGGGCGGGTTTTCGAGCGGCCCGGTCGCGAGCGGCAATACGCTTCCCAATCATGCTGGCCTCTCAATGCGGCATAGGGCGTGCGTTCCTCGGTCGCACGGTGCGCCACGGCATCGCGCATCAGGCAGCGTTGCAGTGGCGAACTCGAGTTGATGCGCCAGAACTCGAAAACGTCGGCCTGCGTCGATTTGCGGGCTACTCGCCATGCACCCATCGCTACCTGACGGACGTCGCAATCGGGCGCGACCAGGATGTCGCTTGGCGATCTGTTGGGCGGCGTAAGCGGACTGGCGTATTTCCAGCAGTTTCTCCACGACGTGACGAGCGGCCAGAGCGCGACGAGCCGACCTTCGCGCCTTGCAGTGATGCAGTGGAGTTGACGTCGACCTGCGGCCTCCGCTATGAGACTGCCATGGCAGTACGCGTACGACTGAAAGTACTCGCCTCCGGCACGAGACCACAAATCGTCCCACTCGGGCTGCATGGCACAAAAGCTGTCGATATCGCGAACGACTTCGAACGTTATGGTGTGCATCACGAGTTGCTCCCGAAAACTTGTAATCTTCCGCGGAAGGCGAGAGTCTTTATCTGAAGCCGATGAGGCCGACTAGCGCCCATGGCGTAGAAAGGTACCTTTCTTTTTGCTTGATGTCTACAAGCTGGAGCACGCAGTTCGTATCACGCGACGGCTTGTTTTTGGTAGGAAGAAAGGAGGCATCTCAAGCAGTGTGTTCTCGAGAAATTCGCAAAGCTGCTTCAGCGCAGTCTCATCAATCGCTTGCGCCCGGCCGCATTGAATTTTGGGCCCGTATCCGCGTTCGAACGGTGGGCTTGCCACGGGTTTCAGCCGTCGTGCGATCCGACTCAACTGTCTCTACAGCGCGGCAATCGCGCCGATGCGCGGCTTTTTTAGCAGTAGTGTTGCCTGTCAAGGCAATTGAAGCGTCGCAGTGCGACGTCGCCGATGATCGACGAGCGACAAACGTCAGTTTGGCAGGAGAGAGAATGACCAACGATTCGACGTTGCTCCAACGCCGCCTGCCGCCCCAAGTCTGGTTGACCACGGTACCGCCATGGCCGCCATGGGATCTGGTGGAGGGGGCTGGATTCGAACCAACGTAGGCGTTAAGCCAGCAGATTTACAGTCTGCCCCCTTTAGCCAGTCGGGCACCTCTCCGTAATTGATGATTGTGGGGCGCGAGAAAATCTAGTCAACGCTCTTACAACCTGGCGTGTTCCCTCCCGCACAGTTTCTGCAAAGCAACTGCTGCGGATCAGAGCACCAAAGCAAAGCTCGAGCGACCGGAATAGGGCACAGGTCAGACCAGGAAACGGCTAACCGTGGTCGCGCGAATGGCGCTTGAATGCCGGTTCCGATGCGGAGTTACCTGCGCTCGTCCGATGCATGGGCAAGCGTCAACGACAGTTTGCGCAGGGAGGTTTTGCCCGGGTTTTCAGTGCCTCGTTTTAAAAATTTTCGTCCAGTTCAAGCTGCGCCTCTGCAGCCACACGTGTTGAGCCCTGTTGCACCGTGTAGATGGCAAGCGCGTCGAGCAAGGATTGCATGGACCGAGCGATATGAAACCGGGAAGTGAAGCACTGTCTCGCGAGCGTGCGCATGTCAGCCCACTCGCGTCGCGAAGCGCCCAGCCAGCGGTGCAACAAGCAGACTGCCCCTGCCAGGTCGTCCTTGTCCACGAATCCTGCGCCAGACTGCTCGATCTCACGCCAGATGTTGACCTTGTCAGTAATCAGCGTCGGGAGCCCCGCAGACAACGCTTCCGCCACAGCAACCCCAAAATTCTCCTGATGCGAGTTGAGCACAAATGCGTCCGATGCAAGGAATGCACCCCACTTGAGGTCGTTGTCGAGCAATCCCGTCCATGTCACCCTTTCTGTCAACTCCAACTCGTTGCACAGGGCTTTGGCCGCACTCGCGTACTCGCTGTCATCGGGGCCCGCTATGATCAGTCGCACATCGTTGATTTTGTCTTCGGGTGTGTCTTGTATGCATTGAGCCAGTGCCTGCAGCGTAAGGTCGATTCCCTTCTTTTCATGGATTCTCCCAAGAAAGAGGAGATTTCTTTTGCCGCGCAAATGCGGAAACCTCGAAAGGAACAGTTCGCGTTGCATGTCCGGATTGCCAACGGCACCTGCTGTGCCGTAGCTGATGACATGCTCGTTGCAGTGGTATGGGCGAAACGATTGGCGGGCCAATAGACGTTCTTCCTCGCACGTAAAGAACACGGCATTGGCATCGCGAAGAACCCGGTAGTCTGCCCATGGCCAATAGAGCATCTTCTTGAAGTGCTTTAACGGGTAGCGCTGCTTGAAGTACGGGTCCAGCATCCCGTGCGTGAATACGAAATAAGGTATCCCCGAATCGCGTAGCGCACGCCAGACGCCAAACGATATGTAGTTCCAGATTCCGTTGACAATCACAAGGTCGTATTTCGGCGCGTTGGCCCGCAGCCACGGGACCAGCCTCGGAGCATATCTGTACTTGCCGAACCCCGGGCCGACGGGATGACAGATGACTTCACACTGAGCGAGTGAGCGCTCGTCGGGTCCATCGAGCGTAACGATCTCGATCGAATTTCCCATGCGCCGATGCTCGCGAGACGCCTGAATGATCCCCTCAATAGGCCCTCCATATGCCGGATTGACGGTGATGATGGCATGAAGAATTCGCAAACCCATAGAAACGTATCCTTGAAATCGCAATCAATCGTGGCACTGTGACTTGCACCTGCTTAGAAAAACGAATGGAATTTCTGGTGGTATGGAGTAGACAATTCTTGTTTAATTTCCAGCTATCCGCCTGCGTAGGCGTCGTTGCGCTTCAGGATCACGTTTGTGAGGGCGAGCACGTTTTGGGCGAAAAGCTCAGGGGTCCAGTCACGGATCGTTGATTCCGCATTGCGGGCGAGATCTTCGCGAAGCGCATGGTCCTCGGCGAGCTGCTTCATTCTCATTGCAAGCTGATCGCGGTCGCCAGGCCGAACAATGAAGCCGTTGATGCCGTCATGCACAACTTCGTTCGCGCAGCCACAGGTCCGCGACACGATCGCTGGCCGCCCGGCGGCCATAGCCTCGTTGACACACAGCCCCCACTGGTCGAATGCGCTAGCGAGCACGATGAAGTCTGCGAGCGCATACAAGGCTGGCATGTCGCAGTTCAGAATCGCGCTGAAGATCAGGACTCGCTCGCTTAGCCCGAGCGCAGCGATCTTTTCACGAATCGTCTGTTCCAGCGGACCCTGGCCGACGAGGACGAGGGACACCCCCTGTTGCGCAAGCTCCGAGCACGCGAACGCCTCCAGAACGAGCGGCACGTTCTTGCGCTCGACAAAGCGGCTCACGCATAGCACGTATCGTGACGGCAGGGCGAAGCGGTGTCGCGCGCTGTCGGCGTGTGCGCGTACGGCCTTTGCGGCGTCGCGAAAGTACGCAACGTCGATGACATCAAAGCCGATATGTGATCGGTGCAAGGGAATGCCGAGCGATTCGGCGTATCGACGATGTTTCTCACCGGCCACGAGTGCACCATCGAAGCGTGAGACGAGGATTCTTTTCAAGGCTTCCTTGAGTCGGTGCCGTTTTCCGTCGTCAGCCTTCGAGTCCGACATGTAGACCAGCTTGAATCGACGCGTCAGCGTCCTGAGCAGACATAGGTAAATCGAATAGCTGGTGTTGTAGCCGAGCGTGATGACAAAGTCGGGGCGTGTGGCACCCACGATTACGCGGAGCCGGGCCGCCACCGTCAGCCAATGCTTGGTGCCTGCAGCGGTACCCTTGAAGACTGTAACCATGTCGGACGGCACATCCTGAAGGAACGTCGTGCGATTGCTCTGCGGGTAGTCATAAAAGCTCGAATATTCGAATAGCTCTACGAGGGATACCTTGCATCCTTGTCGCAGCGCGAGCTGCACGAGCGCGCGGTAGCGTGGTATGTGATAGTCGCTAAGGTTGCCGATAACAAATTGAACGTGCATAGAGTCGATCTCACCCGGTGCCCTATATCGCATTCCGCTGCTGCGCTTCAAGGCGCGGGACGAGATCATCAGGCTTGCAGCCTCGAAAGACAGCGGAATAACTCCCGGCTTCCGCGGATATCTGCGGACGCCGCCCCCTTCTTTTACATTTGGGCGCGTGTCGTTCTGCGCCAGAATCTCGGTTATTTTCGCCACTGGCAACACATAGGAAGATTGGTCGGAAAGAGTGTCGTGTAACCTGTTCGACATCGAATTTCCAAAAAGCAGGCCGGTGCGCTGCCCCGACATGGCACCAGGCCATGAAGCGTTGAGCAGAAAATCTGGTCTTGTGTTCGGGGCGTTTGCTGCGCTGAACAATATGCAGGCGAAGTGCTGGTGGAGACATCCGGGATTTTCTGTTGCCCGGGAAAACAGTTGACGCATAGGGGAGACATGAAGCCATGAACAACCTCTTTTTCAAAAGCACGCGTCGGGTTCTCAAAGGCGCAGCGTCGCTTATGCCCGATGACCTGTATCTGGCCTTTTCACATCGTCGAAGAATCGGGCGGTTTCCGAACATGAAGCGTCCGAAGGCGTTCAACGAAATGATCCTGATGCGATGCCTGCAACCGGATCCGCGCTGGAGCAGCCTGGCCGACAAGTTGAGGGTCCGCGAATACGTAAGGGAACGCATCGGGGAGAGGTACCTTATTCCGTTGCTCGCGGCGCCCGATGTTTTTACGAAAGACGTTTTCGACTCGCTACCATCATCGTTTGTGATGAAAGCGAATCACGGCTCCAACTTCGTTGAAGTAGTTTGGGACAAGTCGAAAAGATCGTTTGAAGAACTCCGTCGGATCGCCGGCAGATGGTTGAGCATTGACTACTATCGGGTGGCGCGTGAACAGCACTACAAGGGCATTCAACCCCGGATCTTCTTTGAAACCCTGCTCCTCGACCAGGCGGGCACCGTTCCGTCTGATTACAAGATGCACATGTTCGGCCGCGGTCCAGACGGTCCGGTCATTTACACGGGCATCATTTCCGATCGTTTCGGCACGCCTCGCGCCGATGTCTACGACGCCCGGTGGAACAGACTTGACTTGGCCTGGGGCGACTACGCGCGCAGCGAACGCGCAGTGCCCAGACCGCCGAATTGGGAAGAGCTCAGCAGCGTAGCCATGGCGCTGGCCGATGGGCTTGGTTACGTGCGTGTAGATTTCTATTCGTGTGACGATCAGATATTTTTCGGGGAGCTGACATTTACGCCGGGGGGCGGGACGATGCCCTATACGCCTGATCGCTGCGATTATGACTGGGGGCGTATCCTGCAAAATGCCAACTACTCCGTTACTCGGGATAAGGCAAAAGCCACGGAGGGATGGCTGGCCTGGAGCATCGCGTGCATCATAGCGGAGCATGGCGGATGGGGTGCGCGCGTTCTCGCATGCGCTGGCATGCCCGCCGGCAATTCGTCGCTCTTGAGCTATCCGCATGCTGGCTCGCCCCCCCGATCCTGTCTTGACAGGCGCTATCGACGCTATCGTTCGGTTGAGGTAGCGAGGTGTTCCGTCCCGAGGCGAAGCAACGCGTCGGGCGATCCGTAGTTCGGTGAGCTTACTGTAATCAACGCTCGCGCCGGTGCATCATCTGGAATGCGTTGTTTTCAACGCCCGTTTGAGTTGAACGGCCGACCGACCAGAGACCCGCTGGAGAACCGTCCAGTGTGTTCTGATGAATCCATGAGCCGCAAACGTTACAGCAGTATTGGACATAGCGGGTGACCGTGTGCTCAGGTGGGCCAACGACCTCTGCCCGGATCCGCAGTAGCGACGCGTGCGGGTTGACTGTCGAAGGCATGCCTACCAGGGTGTCACATGCAAAGCACCGGTTCATAGTCACCTCCGTTGTCACATTGATACGGTCAACGCATAGAGCATGGGCGATTACTGATCAGGACGCCGCGGACGGATTGTCTTTCTGCTGGATAGATCGCAGGGACTGAGCGTTTGCCAGAGCGACCGTCCTGACGGCCCAGTGCCGCCGCAGCCGTCCGGCAACGTACGAACACGTGATGATTGTTTAGACTTGATCCAGACCGGCGTCTCCTCGAACGAAACGACCATCGGGAGAAATCGCATGTCCCCGGCCTATGGTCCATATTCCGACCGGGTCCAGATGAGGATGAATGTTTGCAACGGCGAGCTCGGGCAATCCTTCGAACGGGTGAACAAGGTTGATCGTGTCGTCATCGACAGCACGCGGTTGTGCCATGATGCCCTTCCGTCGTTGCCCCGTCCTTACTTACCTGTTGCAACGGGCGTCGGCCTCTGGTGCAGGTCGATGTTGAATAAATCTGTCACGGAGTCTCCATATTCAATGTTCGCTGCCCCACACAACATTGAATCGAGCATTCTTTCGATGAATAGGCATCCTTTCTGGAATTCCTCTATTTCATGAATTTCGATACCCGAGCCTGGCTATCTTTGAAATCATGCGCGCAAGAGGTCTCTTGAATTAATTTTAGAGTTTTCCGGTTCCGGATAGCTGAGCCCATCTCGAACGCCGGCATCTGCCTCTTATACCGGCATCAGCAAACGAAGCAGTGCGGCATTGTTTCAATCGCAGATCGCTTTGCGGGTACGGAAGATACGCTTTTGGTCAAGAAATAAGGAGTGCAAATACATCGATTGTTCGTTGACACGCGATTTGCTGTGCGCTCGATCAAAAAGCGTACGGTACTCTCGTGCGCATTGTTCGAGGAAAAGAGGGGCAACTCGATTCGCAAAGCGAACCGCGCGCCACGGAACTCTCTTCATTACGCTGTCGATCTATCACAACCCTGGCACGTGGCCGGCTCGACCTGTTCAAGCTGCGTGCACCTCTCGAGAGTGCGCGATGGTGGGATGTTGCATTGTTTGCGCTCAGCGATAGAACCGCGCGAGGCGAGGCTTGTATCCAGAGGGGTGGATTTCGTCTGATCTTTCGGTATAATCCCCTATGTGAATGGACATACTTATTCATCGGCGAGGACTTCGGGGCGGGGCCAAATCTCCGTCCGCGCGATTGATTTCAGTCGGGGTCGGAACCAACGTTCGATCGTCTGCGAACAGGCGTTCTAAAGCCGAATCTTAAGTTGTCAAGCGTCCCTCTCAAGGTTGTCAAAAAAGATTTCCCCAATTCACCTAGGGCTCGCGAACGGAAACCTTATTTTTCCCAAGCGAATAGGTGAGTATTGACCAAGTTGGCGAATCATCTTCGGGTTAGTCCTTAACCGACGTGATTGCCGTCAGCGTTTCAACAATGAAACGTTTATACTTTGGTTTCTTTCAAGCCACACGCAAATCTTACCTAGAAGTTCAAAAGGGTTCGGTAAATGCTGCATTGCCGCTCTCTTGTACGCGGTTCGACCGCTGTGTGGGCCGATCAGGCACTTGGCGATATCGTATGGCTAAGCGGATGCTTAGCTTCGGGAGAAGCTAGAGCTTATGCCGGCCCCGTCGATTGAACATTCGCGCGAGCCGAAGGTGAAAGATAAAAGAAAGCAGAATTAATCTTTTAGTATGCCTAAGTGTAAGGGTCAAATTAGAGGATTGATTGTCTGTCAGCAGTGCGCCCGGGTGTGTGCCGTCGCTCTCTGGAGCGTTACACGTTCGGGTCGCCGATGTGCACAACCTGATGCGTCTGTCTTTTTTGCCGGACGTGTGAATGACGAGTCATCGACGCTTGGCAAGGTCAACGGTACGTCACGAAGGTCGAGCACATACGGGAGATCTGCACGATCCCGCACTGCATCCGGTTGATGCAATCCATGGTTTTTTCGCTAAACGGAACTTCATCGAGGAGGTGTTTGTGTGCACGCGTTGAGGACTACTAAGTTGAGAGTTCAATAAGGTTGGCGGGTCTGCCTGGCTGGCTCAACATGCGACGGTCCTTGCGCGTAAGTATCTGGGGGTATCGACCTGCGGATATTCACATCATCAGCGTCGAGCGTGCTCGATGGGTTCTTCCTTTTCATCCGTAAAGAGTTTCAGATCTATTGGAACGAAATCAATGAGACAAATTAAGTACTTCTTATTTCTATTTTTTTCGCTGACCTTCTTTTCAGCAGCGCATGCAGCGGGCAATCCGGCTTCGGTTACCGTCAACGGCGTCACGTGGACGAAATGTGCCGACGAACACGGCACCTGCAGTTTCTCGGGCACGCAAAGCGTGCTCTATGGTGCATGGCCTCCGAACTCGCCATCGGCCATGTACGCAGTGAATGGCCCTACAGCAGCAGCGTGCCGTGTGACAACAGCGCGATGGCTGATCCCGCTGCTGGTTACATCAAGGCGTGCTATGTGAAGTCCACCACGACCACGTCGTCGGCTACCCAATACACGCCGCCGGCACTGGTGAATCCGGTGAACCCGATCACCTATGGCGCAAAGTGCAATGGCTCGACCGATGATACGGCTGCGTTCCAGAAGGCGATCAATGCGGGCGATGTGCTGGTCCCTGCCGGTACCTGCGTGATCAATGGCACGCTCAATGTGCGCGTGAGCAACCGACACATCCAGTGCCAGGGTACCATCCTCAAGCGGACCACCGGCTACAACATGCAGATGTTCGTCATCGGCGACTATACAAACGCCTACACGAACGACAGTATCGTTGAGTGCAACTTCGTGGGCGCAAACACGGCAGCCCCGCAGTACTACGGCAATGACAACCGGCATTGGGACATTCCCGTTGAAACGACCGGTCCGGTCAGCAACTTCTTCCTGGCGGGCAACAGCTTCAAGCAGTTCTTCGGCCAGTCGATGTTCCAGACCTACGCTGCGACCAATGGCGGCAGCGGCGACAAGATCATGTACAACACGTTTGCAAGCTGTGGCTACTACGGTCCAGTGTTCGTTGCTCACACCAACGGCTACATCGGCCACAACACGGTGACCGACTGCGCAGTGGGCATCGAGAACGACAACACCAGCCAGGCTACTGGCGGCAACGTGATCGAGTACAACACGATCAAGGCTGTATATGGCTATGGCGCACCTGACATGACTGCGTCGGTGATGCTCACGGGCGGTGTGGCGGCAAGCGCTAACTATTCCACCAACATCGTGCGTAACAACACGGTGTCGGGCACGAGCAACGCACAGGGTTTCCGTGGCGCCAATATTGGGAGCCGTACCATCATCGGCACGTCCTGGGGCATCAAAGCGGCGCAGTATTCGAACAATACCTGCGTCTCGGGATGCACGGTTACGAAGTAATCAGTTCGTAGTGGCTCGCGCCCGCGGACCCACGCAGGGCGGGCGGGGCTAGAACTGCACCCCAACGTTGGACACTGGTCCGGCGTTGGGGTGTTTTTGCGTGCAGTGCCCAGGTTTCACGGGCAGTTCCCTGCATCAGTGGGCCTGGGACGTTCGGGCGCAGGCGAAGGGCGGTGCCACGCCCCGAAACGCAGGCCCGATACTGGCTCCCACAATCGTCTGCATTCGGCCCGTTTCCCTTTGTTCACTTTTCGCATCGCCTCTATGTGGAAAGCTCGTCAAAGAACTTGAGCGGCGAGTTGTTTTCAGTCCCTTCAGCCGGCGCGACACATCTCCGGAAATGTACTTTTTACCGTTTCAGGCAAGACGGTCGCGGCGCCTGGCGTGATTACGGAATCACCACGGCACTCGCGCCCTGATTGTCCACGCCGAAGCCGCCGCATGCGCAACGGGGCGTGCGCCGCGCAGCCTGGTACCGCAGTGATCTAATCCGCCCCCGACCTTCGCGCAATGCTTCTTTAACCTTGAGCGTGCGGTTCCTCACATTCACCCGTTTTTGCGGTCGCCGCGCAATGCTACGATGCCCTTCAATACGTGGTGGGCGACTGGGGTGGACTGTTCGATGCCGCGCAGCCTGACGGAGGCGTCTACATAATGAATCGACTTGTTGGTTCTATCGTGATCGCCTCAGGCATTGGACTTGTTCCCGACGGGTCAGCGTCCTTGTTGCCGTATGGAAATGAAGTGACCGTCTACATGTTGTCTTGTGATGGCAAGCCGGTCAGCGGCGTTTGCCCCGGCAACGAAAAGACCGATGTCCCCATGACCTACAGGGTTCTGGCCGATCAGCACTCAGTGTCGTACTGGAGGGTCGACGATCCAGGTGAACCGCAGCGCTTTCCCTTCTGTGCTGTGAGCGATACGAAAAGCTGGTGGTGCCAATGGGAAGAGGACGAAGTTCCGAAATCACGGTTCGGGATGGTGGCAGGGAAATATGTCGAGATCGCCACCTGTATGTCAGTGACGACCACCCAGCTTTATTATCAGGTGCCCATGTGGCGTTGGTGGCTTGTCTGGCTGCACGAAAGACTTGCCTGAATGGACCCGCGATCGCCATATCGTTATTCTTGCGATCAGATCACCCGAGTTCCGGTTTTCAACGTGGAAAGCGGTCCATCCCCTTCGGAATTCGCGATTCTTGCATGAGCTCCCACACATTCAACGCGTAGTTGATGACGCGTGTGCAGCCTGCCGTGCGTGCAGATCCTTGGCCAGAGACGTTGTGAAGGGACCGGGGCCGACACGATGCTCGCGTGCCGGACAACTTCCGGTCCCGCATGGCCGGACATTCAGCGCTTTTTGTGGGTCCAGTTAACTGCTTGTCGCTGGACGGCGTAGCAGGTACAGCTGCGAGTCATCAGCCATCACAGGATGCGGCAACGCCTTCCGCGTGCCATGCGGCCTGTGCATCATTCGAAGCCGCGCGGATTCTGCGCCTGCCAGCGCCAGTGGTCCGCGCACATGCGCTCGATGCCGTATTGCGCTTGCCAGCCGATCACGTCGAGCGCCTTCGCAGGGTTGGCGAAGCATTGCGCGACATCGCCGGGGCGCCGCGCGACGATCTCATACGGCACGGGCTTGCCCGAGGCCTTCTCGAACGCCTTCACGACCTCGAGCACGCTATAGCCCTGGCCCGTGCCAAGATTGACGACGAAGCTCGCATCGCGCTTAACGAGCGCGTCGAGCGCCGCAATATGCCCACGTGCCAGATCGACGACGTGAATGTAGTCGCGCACGCCCGTGCCGTCCGACGTGTCGTAATCGCCGCCGAACACGCGCAGTCTTTCGAGCTTGCCGACGGCGACCTGCGCG
Source organism: Paraburkholderia sp. PGU19 (assembly GCF_013426915.1). GTDB lineage: Bacteria > Pseudomonadota > Gammaproteobacteria > Burkholderiales > Burkholderiaceae > Paraburkholderia. Next base: position 2,810,745 of record NZ_AP023179.1, on the reverse strand, counting down.
ACATACGGCATCAGATTGTTCGGCACGCCACCCGGATCTTCGCCGATCAGACCGCTTTCGTGCGCGCCGACGGGATTGAAGTAGCGCAGCGTCGCGATGCGCCACGACGGATCGGACACTTCGAGATCGCGCAAGATCTGCTCGGCGATCAGCTTGCTCTGGCCATACGGATTCGTAGCCGAGAGCGGGAACGTTTCATCGATCGGCGAGTTCTTAGGCACGCCATACACGGTTGCCGACGAGCTGAACACGAACTGCTTCACATTGCGCGCGCGCATCACGTCGAGCAGCACGAGCAGGCCGTCCATGTTGTTGCGGTAGTACTCGAGCGGTTTTGCCACCGATTCGCCCACCGCCTTCAGCGCCGCGAAGTGAATCGCGCCCGTAATGGGATGCTTGTCGAAGATCGTGTTGAGGATGGCTTCGTCGCGCACGTCCGCTTCGTAGAACGCGACCTTCTTGCCCGTGATCTTCTCGACGCGCGCGATCGATTCACGCTTGCTGTTCACGAGATTGTCGATCACGACCACGTCGTAGTCGCTGTTGAGCAGTTCCACGCACGTGTGCGAACCGATAAAGCCTGCACCGCCCGTTACCAGAATCGTGCCCTTCGTGGTCATGCTGAGCTCCCTTTAGAGTGATATGCCTGTCAATTGCTGAATCAGGCCTTTATACCGTTCTATGACACCGCGTTCGTCAAATTCCTGTGCGACCTTCTCGCGGCCGCGCTTGCCCATCGCGCGACGCTCGTCGTCGCTCATGTCGAGCATCTGCGCCAGCTTCGTAGCAAGACTGCCAACATTACGCGCCTCGCATAACAAGCCGTTGACACCGTCCGTGACGACTTCGCGGCAGCCCGGCACGTTGGTGGCGACGATGGGCCGTCCCATCGCTGACGCTTCCATTAGCGTGCGGGGCACGCCTTCGCGATACGAGGGCAGTACGACGCAATCGGCGGCGGCGATCAGCGGACGCACGTCATGCGCCTCACCCAGATAGTCGATCACGCCTTCGCGCACCCACGCGTCAACTTCGGCCTGCGAAATCGCGCTCGGATTGTCGACGCCGACGGGCCCGAGCAACTGGAAGTGCGCATGCGGATACTTCGCGCGCAGCTGTCGCGCTGCTTCGACATATTCGCTCACGCCTTTATCCCACAACAGGCGGCCGATTAATACAAAAGAAAATGTCTGATGGTTATTTTCACGCCTTGGGCGAGGCGTGAAGAAAAACTGTTCGAGGTCGACGCCTTCGCCGTGCAGCAGCCGCGCCCGCCCGGGATGCGCGAGCAGATTCTGGTCGCGAAACGCTGCTTCATCGTCCTTATTCAAGAACCATATTTCGCGCGGAAAACGGAATGCAAAGCGGTACATCAGCTTGGCGATTTGCGCGGCGCGGCTCTTCTGGATAAAAACATAACCGAGGCCCGTCGTCACGGCAACCGAATCGACGCCTGCCAGTTTCGCCGCAATCGAGCCATAGATGTTCGGTTTGATCGTGTAGTGAAACACAATATGCGGACGGATCGCGCGATACAGCCGGTACAGCGACCACATCGTGCGCAGATCGTCGCGCGGATTCGTGCCTTTCGACGCGACGTGGAACTCGATGCAGCGGCAGCCCATCTGTTCGAGCAGAGCGGTGGTGCGGTCACGCGGAGCGATCACCGTCACTTCGACGCCGCGCGCGACGAGCGTTCGTATCAGCCCTTGCCGGTATGTGTGGATCGCAAACGCGGTGTTGCATACGAGCGCGATGCGCAGCGCGCCGGCGGATTCGATGGGTTGCTTCATGCTTGCGATGCGGGTTCGATCATGTGGATATCAAAGGCTCGCGCGCGATGCGTAGAGCCGCTTCTTGACGCGTTGAAGCGTTTTGTATGGCGTGGCGAAGTGCAGCAGGTTCTTTGCGAGGCCGAGCCAGTCGAACGGATTCAGCGCGTTGAAATAGCGCAGTTGCAAACGCAGCGTCGACGCGATCTGGCGGCGCCGCTTCGTCGCGCTGATGCCGCCTTCGTTCAGCTCGTAATACAGGCCGAGTTCGGGCAGATTCGCGCAGTCGTGGCGCTCCATCAGGCGCAGGAACAGATCGAGATCTTCGGCCGCCTTATATGCCTCGCGATAGTTGCCTGCGGCGAGCACGGCATCGACGCGCAGCATCATCGACGGATGCACGAAGCACGCGCGCATGAAGCGCACGCGCCGGATGACGCGCGGCTCGGCGGGCGGCGTCAGCATGAAAAGCGGCTGGCCGTCGCGCGACACCACTTGCGTCCACATGCCCAGCCCCGCGACCCGCGGATGCGCTTCGAGATACGCGCGCTGTCGCGCAAGACGCTGCGGCACGGTCAGATCGCCCGCGTCGATACGCGCGGCGTAGCGAAAGCCGCGCGCCGCGAGCGCTTCGATACCCGCGTGCAACGCGCGCTCGATGCCGCCGTTCTGCGACATGCGCAGCACTTCGATCGACATGTTCGGCAGCGTGGGCGCAACGATGGGCGGCGTGCTGCCGTCGTCAACGATCAGCACGTGGACGCGCGCGTCCTCGCTGAACGACGCGAGCGTGCGCTCGACGTCGGCCTGGCCGTTATAGGCTGGCATCAGCACGGCGACGTCGTCGAGCGAGGCGGCCATGGGCGGCGTGAATGAAAAAGACGTCATGGACGCAGCTTGTAACGGATGTAATAGAAATTGATGGACGCCGCGGCCAGATAGCCAAGTGCAAGTCCGATCAGCGCGCCATACGTGCCGAAGCGCGGAATCGCCAGCAGATTGACGACGCAGGCAACGGCGAGCGCTAGCAGCCACTTCGACAGCAACACGAACTTCGCCTGATACTTCAGGATGACCAGGTTGCCGATTGCCTCGATGCCGGCGGGCACGGACAGCCACACGGCCCAGCGGAAGATATCGACGGCTTCTTCGAAGTTCGCCCCGAACACGCGGCGGATGATGAAGCCCGCAAGGAGATCGAGCACGAATGCGCCTGCGATCATCAAGACTGCCGTCATCGCCGTGAGCCGCCACATGTTGCGGCGCAGCTGCGCGGCGTCCTGAACGCGGTAGACAAAGGCGGGCGCAAGCGTTTGCGCCAGCATAAGCGCCAGCGTGATCCAGTTTTCGTTCAGTTGTTGCGCGGCGGAATAGCGGCCGAGATCGGCGAACGAAATGGCGCGCTCCAGCATCAGCCGGTCGAGCTTCAGGAACAGGTACATGCAGATCAGGCCGAGCCAGAACACCGTGCCCGCCGTCGCGAAGTGGCGGAAGAGCGCGCGGTCGACGTGCCAGCCGAGCTTGCCGCCGTGCCTTTGCATGTAATAGGTGATCAGCACCGCGCCGATCACGGCCGATTCGAGCGCCCACAGCCAGCCGAAGCGCGAGGGCGCCGCGGCGGCGCGCACCAGCAGCCAGACGACCACGGCCTTCGCGATGGCTGTCGTCATGCTGGTGAGCAGTTGCGGCTTGCTGTAGGTCATGCTTTGCAGCCACGCGTTGATCACGCCGACGAATGGCTCGCGAAACAGCATCGTGACGGCGAGCCCGGCGAGCATCGCGCCGACGACGGGATCGGTGAAGCCCGCCGCGATTCCCGCCCAGGTCAGCAGCAATGCGACGGCCGACACCGAGAGCCGCAGCGCAAACGCGCTGCCGAGCACGGTGCCGAGTTGCTCAGGCGGACGATGGACGATGGTCGGCACCAGAATCTCCGCGCCGCACACCCATGTAATCGGCGACAGGACGAGCAAAAGCGTATTGGCGTATTGCCATTTGCCGAACACATCGGGGCCGAAGTAGCGCGCCAGCACGCCGCTGATCGCGATCGCCACGCCGATCTGCGTGAGGCGCTCGAGGCCAAGCCAGACAAGGTTTGCGACAGCGCGCGTGACGTCCGGATTCGTGAAACGCTTAAGCGCTGGCATGCGCATGGCGACCGTCTGCTGTCTGCGGGCACGGGAGGTGCATATAGTCTGTAAATTGGCGTGCCCAGCCGAACCAGCGATGCGGCAACTTTGTGAGCCCGGGGCGTCTAAGCATTAGAATGGTGCCAGTAAGGCAACGCTGAAAAGCGCAATTATAAGTTGTATCCGGACCGCTTCCGGCAAGGCACAGTGCCATGACCACGCTGTGTCAACCACATTTTCCATTGCACGTAAGTGAGCCAATCCATGATCTCGCAATCCATATTCAAGGCATATGACATCCGCGGAGTGATCGGCAAGACCCTCGACGCCGAGACCGCGCGTTCGATCGGTCGCGCATTCGGCAGCGAAGTTCGCGCGCAGGGCGGCGATGCCGTCGTCGTCGCGCGCGACGGCCGGCTCTCGGGTCCCGAACTGATCCTGGCGCTGTCGGACGGACTGCGCGCAGCGGGTGTCGACGTGGTCAACGTCGGCATGGTGCCGACGCCCGTCGGTTATTTTGCGGCCAGTGTGCCACTCAAGCTCGAAGGCGGCGAACGCCGCGTCGATTCATGCATCGTCGTCACGGGCAGCCACAATCCGCCCGACTACAACGGCTTCAAGATGGTGCTGCGCGGCGCAGCCATCTACGGCGAACAGATTCAGGGGCTGTACAAGCGCATCACCGAAAACCGCTTCGAAAGCGGCAGCGGCACGTATCAGGAGTACGACATCGCCGATGCGTACCTCGATCGCATCGCGAGCGACATCAAGCTCGCGCGGCCGCTGAAGCTCGTCGTCGATACGGGCAACGGCGTCGCGGGCGGTCTCGCGCCGCGCCTGTTCAAGGCGCTGGGTTGCGAGCTGGTCGAGTTGTTCACGGAGATCGACGGCAACTTCCCGAATCACCACCCGGACCCGGCGCACCCGGAAAACCTGCAGGACGTGATCCGCGCACTGAGGGAAACGGACGCCGAGATCGGCTTCGCGTTTGACGGCGACGGCGATCGCCTCGGCGTCGTGACGAAGGACGGCCAGATCATTTATCCGGACCGCCAGCTGATGCTGTTCGCCGAAGAAGTGCTGTCGCGCAACAAGGGCGCGCAGATCATCTACGACGTGAAGTGCACGCGCAATCTGGCGACGTGGGTCAAGGAGAAGGGCGGCGAGCCGCTGATGTGGAAGACGGGCCACTCGCTCGTGAAGGCGAAGCTGCGGGAAACAGGCGCCCCGCTTGCGGGCGAAATGAGCGGCCACGTGTTCTTTAAGGACCGCTGGTATGGGTTCGATGACGGCCTGTACACGGGGGCGCGGTTGCTGGAAATTCTTGCGCGCGTGCAGGATCCGAGCAAGCTGCTCAATGACCTGCCGAATTCGCATTCCACGCCGGAACTGCAGCTGAAGCTTCAGGAAGGCGAGAATTTTGAGCTGATCGCGCGTTTGCAGAAGAGTGCGACGTTTCCTGACGCCGATCAGGTTGTGACTATTGACGGCTTGCGCGTCGAGTATCCGGATGGGTTCGGGCTCGCGCGGTCTTCTAATACGACGCCCGTCGTTGTCATGCGGTTTGAGGCCGACAATGATGCGGCTTTGAAGCGGATTCAGGAAGATTTTCGGCGCGTGATTCTGGCTGAGAAGGCTGACGCTAAGTTGCCGTTCTGAGATGCTATGGGAGGGCTGTGTAAGTAAGCCCGCCGGAGTAAAACGGGATTCGCAGACTCGTTTTCTCCAAAGGGGCACGCAAAATGGACGCGTCTCGCACAGCCCTCCGTGGGCAGAATACGAGGGCAGGCAGCCGGGTGTATATGGCCTTTTTGAACTGGGCGAGAAGAGCTGGAAGCTCTCACTGGGTGATGTCAGCGCGCGCCCAGCGGCTGTACTGTCGCCGCAGGCGAAACTACCGCGGTCCTCACCGCCATCGCGAAAGCCAGGGCGCCCTGCCACCTCAGCGCCGACGCGCCCGTCTACAGCTGTTATGAGGCGGGGCGCGACGGCTTCTGGCTGCACCGCTGGCTGACTCAACAGGCCATGCCATTGCCAATCTCGTGGTGGATTCGGCCAGTATCGAGATGAACCGGCGTGCCCGTCGCGCGAAGACGGACCGGCTTGACAGCGACAAGCTGCTGTCCATGCTGATGCGTTATCTCACCGGCGAGCGACGGGTATGGGCGGCTGCACGCATCCCGACGCCCGAGCAGGAAGACGACCGGCGCCTGCACCGCGAGTTCGAACGCCTGCGCAAGGAGCGCACCGCGCACACCAACCTATAAGGACTTCCCTTTTGGATCCGCTCCCTGCTCGTGCTGCATAACCGCTCAAAGGTGCGCTCGGTGACGCGATTCACGCAGTGCTGTGCGGCGCCGGCCATAACCTGCGGATGATCCTCAGAAAGCTGCGGCTTTTCTGCGTCCTTGTTCTGATCGCTTTGCTCAACCGCTCAATCACTGTGGTCTTCCAGCCGTGAGGGCAACGGCCGACTAAAGCGAATTATTAAGGCCCGACTATTTAGTGTCATCGTCAAAGCCAGATCGGCCAGCCTCCCTTCTGGAAACAACACCCGGAATCGGGGCGCTGACGGCATCGGCCCTGGCAGCCTCCATTGGCAACGCCCACGCCTTTCGCAGCGGCAGGGAACTCGCTGCATGACTGGGTCTGGTCCCACGCCAGCATTCCTCGGGTGGCACTGCGCGCTTGCTGGGTATCAGCAAGCGCGGCGATACGGCTTTACGATCCCTTCTGATTCACGGTGCCCGCGCGGTTATCCGCTGGCAGCCCTCAAGCCCGAGATGGCTGATTCCTGGCTGATGAAACTGTGTCGACGCCGACACAAAAACATTGCCGCCGCTCGCGGCAAAGAATGCGCGTACGGCGTGGGCCATGCTGATACGAAATCAGGCCTATCAGGCCGGCCATGTTCCCGCGCGATCGAGCGCGATGGATTAGCAGCCCCCAGCTATTACCACGACATTAGCGTTCACCTTCCAGAGGTTGCTTGAGCAGACTTCATTCGATGACAGAACGGTCGGACCGTGGTGGGCCAAACCCGCTTTGCACCAAGGGCAACCAGGTCCGAGGCTGTGATGGGGTACCCATTCGCGGATATTCATCGTGGGCCGGCAGTGAGTGCTGTGTGAACCGAGCCCGAATACATGGCTGCAACCTCGACCCAAGTTCAGAGAACGGAGACTGCTTGACAACAGGGAGTCGTCTATACATGGTGCAAATTGGGTACTCAGGCGAGAAATCGCCGATTTTTCCGAGACCTCAACGAGCTGAAAGAAGCGCCATCCAGATCGAGGGCGAGGTGATATCTTTGAGGTGCTCTCTCGTGAAAGCGAAAGTGGCCTTTGCGAATGCGATGCGTCAGTTCGATGCCATAGAGGGTAGGGCCTCGTTCCGGAACCGCTTGAACCCGAGCATTACGATCACCCGCGATCTCCATGAGTGAGCCGAATGTCGTCACGGTGACGGTGTGCGATTCCAGTCCTGGTATCGCGCCCGGGCATATCGAGTACCTCTTTGAGCCGTTCGATACGACAAAGACTACCGGTTTGGGGATGGGTCTATCGATCTGCCGTGCAATCATCGAAGCACTTGGCGGTCGATTGTGGGCGCGCGCAGATGTACTCAGCGGCGCTATCTTTGAGTACACGACACCCGTCCATTCGGCTGTTTCGTCGTAAAAGGGTCTCGCGTTCCGTACCGTCGAGTATCCCATCGTCAGCGGCGCTGTTTCGACGTTTGCTCGTCAACGCTCGCGTCCGAGCGCGATGCGCCGGCGATTACGGGGTGTCGCGCCGAATCGGAAACGTCGGAAAGGGTTGTCGACAAGGAACATTCGCCCGAGGACCATTCCCGAAATTTGGGAAGCTGAGCATGATGTAGCCTCGAACTTGATGTGGCGATCAAGTGACGCACGCAACCGATGCTGCGATTCGAGACCCTCTAGTACGCCTGGCTTCTTGGGCGCGGATCGAAGTCATACACACGACTGTCAATGGACATTTGACGTGCGCGAGTCGGGTCCATCGGTCCACTGCTAATCAATTCGACGACCTCAATATAAGCAAATACCTTGCTTATCGACCCTTACTCCAATCTGTATTTCATATCGCAAAAAGCGCAGCGAACACTCGCATCTCTTGTCAGATTGTCACAATGTGGAGGGAGAAACTGATATCGTCGGCGCACTTTTCCAACCTACTTTCCACGTCATTATAAAGTTGTCAAGCCACAACCCGGTGTTGTTAAAAAACATTTCGCTAATTTAACGTTAAACCACGGACGGGCGCCTTAATTTCGTGGATCAGATAGGCGATTCTTGGCTAGATGACCCGATGTGGTTCGGGTTAGTGCTTATCCGCAGGATTTCAACCTGCGTTACAAGGGGGAAAATGCATATAATCTCAACTGCAGGACGGCCGCAAATTATACCGTAAGTGTCAGAAGAATGCCGCAATTATTGCGGCATGATCTATGTATGTGGCTCGACAACGTGGGTGGGAACTAACGGTTCTTGCAGTCCCGTGGCGGCGAGCATGAAATGTTGAAAGAAGTAAATCCAATCTGACTTTCAGCAGGCCTAAATCAATGGCTGACTTTGGGAGTCGATTGTCTTATTTGCAGTGGCCGGTTGTCTGGTGTAAGTCTTCCGACGCATTACGCGTTCAGGCCGCCGGCGTGCGTAATCTTATCGTCGGCTTTTTGCCGCACGCGTGGCAGGCGGATCATCGACGCTTGATGGAGGTCGATCGATACGTGTCGCAGTCGAAGCATGCGGGAGCGTCTCACTGTCCTGTATTGCATTCCGGTGGTGCAATCCAAGGGTTTGTTAACTAATGGGCCTTGCTGATGAGGTGTTTGCACTAATTTTTAATTTGTAGTACTAATTGTTTGTGCTAACTGTTGCAACTCAACAGATCTGGCAATCTGACAACCAGAGGCGTCCGCACGCCCATATCTGACGGCGTCTTCCGACCGATTTTGAAACATCGCTTCATCAGCGATGAACACGGTCACGCATTCCCCAGATTCATCCTGTCACCACTATAAGTAAGTTCATATCTAACTTTTGGAACAATGGAATGAGACACATTAAGTACTTCTTATTTTCTCTTCTCTCGCTTGCATTTGTTTCAACCGGCTATGCAGCGAGCAATCCGGATACCGTTACCGTCAACGGCGTGACGTGGACAAAGTGTGCGGACGAGCATGGCACCTGTACTTTCTCCGGCACGCAAAGCGTGCTCTATGGTGCATGGCCTCCGAGTTCTCCTTCGGCAATGTATGCAGTGAACGGCACCTATAGCGGCAGCGTGCCATGTGACGATAGCGCGATGGCCGATCCTGCGGTCGGTTATGTGAAAGCGTGCTATGTCAAGTCGACCACCGCCGCCACCGCCACGGTTGCAGCGGCTGCGTCCACCAGATACACGCCACCCGCACTGGTCAATCCGGTTAGCCCGATTACTTACGGGGCCAAGTGCAATGGCGTAACGGATGACACGGCTGCGTTCCAGAAGGCGGTCAATGCGGGCGACGTGTTGGTTCCTGCCGGCACGTGTGTGATCAACGGCACGGTCAATGTGCGAGCAAGCAACCGTCACATTCAGTGCCAGGGGACCATCCTCAAGCGGAACACGGGCTACAACTACAATATGTTCCTGATCGGCAACGGTACGAATGCCTATACGAATGACAGTATCGTCGAGTGCAACTTCGTGGGAGCAAATACTGTGGCCCCGCAGTACTACGACAACGACACGCGGCATTGGGATATTCCGGTTGAAACGAAGGGTCCTGTCAGCAACTTCTTCCTGGCAGGCAACAGCTTCAAGCAGTTCTTCGGCCAGTCAATGTTCCAGACCTACGGCTCGCCCAATGGCGGTAGCGGCGACCAGATCATCTACAACACGTTTTCAAGCTGCGGCTACTATGGTCCGGTGCTGGTTGCTCACACCAATGGCTACATCGGACACAACACGGTGACCGACTGCGCAGTAGGCATCGAGAACGACAACACCAGCCAGGCGACCGGTCACAACGTAATCGAGTACAACACGATCAACGCTGTATATGGCTATGGCGCACCCCTCATGTCGTCGTCGGTGATGCTGACGGGAGGTATTGCAGGGAACGCTGACTACTCCACTAATATCGTGCGTAACAACACGGTGTCGGGCAAGAGCAACGCACAGGGTTTCAAAGGTGCTAACGTTCCTAGCCGTACTATCATCGGAAAGAACTGGGGCATCAAAGCGGCGCAGTACTCGAACAACACCTGCACGTTGGGATGCTCGGTTACGCCATAATCACTCGACAGTAAGCGATGGAAGCGGGGCTGGCTGTTCAGGGTGGTGTTGTCGGGCCGTTGCACGTAGGCAGTGCAACGCCCGAGGCCCCTCTGTCAAGGCCACCGCTTTCCCTGCGCCGTCATCAGTTTCGCGGGGCACCTGCATTCCCGCTTTCAACACGAGGCCGCCTCTATTTGCGGTTCTGGTGCAAATAGGAAAGCCGGTTGAGATGCCCTCTACAGGCAGGACACCTCATCGAGTGGGCAGTGCGGAGCCGACGGTTGAATGGCCACCTTTACAAGCGTTAACAAAATGAGTTCTGCAGTTTTCGCCAGAAGATGATGCAGCAGGCGATTTTCATGAAGGCTTCATGGATGAATGCGAGACGTTCGAAGCGGATGCGCAGTCGTCGAAAGTTGTGGAGCCATGAAATGGTGCGCTCGACAACCCGGCGTGTTTTGCCCAGTCCGCTGCCGTGTGGCTCGCCGCGTCGGGCGATTTCAGTCACGATGCCGGCTGCGTGTAGTGGACGGCGGTATTTGTCATGATCGTGGCCCCGGTCGCCCTGAACAATGCGGGGCTTCGAAAGCGGCCGGCCGCGCTTGCCAGCAATGGGAGGGATGGCGCCAACCAGTGGGTGAAGCTGGGTAACATCGTTACGATTGGCGCCAGTGAGGATTACCGCGAGCGGGATGCCCTGCGCTTCGGTGATGAGATGGTGTTTTGAACCGGGTCGCGCGCGGTCCGTGGGATTCGGTCCCGTTTTTGACCTGCACCCACTGCGCGAATCGAGGAGGAATCGACGACGACACGGGACCAGTCAATCTGGTCAGTCGCGCGCAGCTTTGCGAGCAGGACTTCATGCAGTCGGTCCCAGACGCCGGCAGCCTGCCAGTCCCGCAGACGGCGCCAGTAACTCATGCCGCTGCCGCAGCCCATCTCACGCGGCAGCAAGTCCCAGCGCAGGCCCGTCTGCAGGACGAACAGGATGCGCCCGTGAGCAGCGCACGATCATCGAGCGGCTTGCGCCCCGGATAACGGCTTCGCCTTGGTTTGGGAGGGGGCAGCAACGGTTCGATGAGTGCCCAAAGTTCGTCGTCGAGTATGGGTTTAGCTTCCTTTTCGTCGTCGAAACAATGAAAAGGTTAATCTATGGTCACCCCCGTTTTTGCAACAGCGATCTTGATGGGTGGATGGCTTGCACAAATCTATCCGGCGTCGTTGTGAGGAACAGTCCTCGCGCCACGATGAGAATCGCGCCTGACGGTCCATATAACAGGAGCAGCTTCTAAAAGCTGGTTAACCTTCCAGGGTGTCCGTCAGGCCGTTTGGCCGTTCACGTCATCAATTATCAGCAGTCGCAAAACCTGATGGGTTGACTCTAAACCGTGGACCCTACGTCCGTCACGCGCCGGTAACGGATGCTTGTCGCTCGAACACCGCGTCATGGGTCACCATCGCCCACGCAACTCGCGCAAGCTTGCTGGCGAGCGCACAAGCAACCACGCTCGAATGGCGTCGCGCCAGCATTGCGCGAGTCCAGTCGGCGATCCGACCATGTTGTTTGTCCAGGCGCAGCATGAATGCTCGAGCACACTGGACCAGCAGGTGACGGAGATTCTTGTCACCGCGCTTGGATATTCCGAGCAGGTTTGACCTTCCCCCTGTGCTGTATTGCCTTGGCACCAGTCCGACCGACGCCGAGAAGTCGCGACTGCACCGATACTGTTTGCCATCACCGAGTTCCGAGGCGAGCAGACTTGCCGTGACAGGTCCGACACCTGGAATTGTCAACAGACGCTGACCGATCGGATCATCGGCGAGTTGACGTTCGATTTCCTTCTCGATAGCGCGTATCTGCTCGGAAAGGTATTTGAAGTGCGCATGCAGTTGTTCGAGTATCAAGACCAGACGCGGCGGCAGTGGATGCTCGGCCAGTACTGAAGGAAGGCGTTTTACAACGGCATGACCGACCGGCAGGCTAATCCCGAATTCTAGAAGGAATCCGTGCATCTGGTTGGTGGTACGCACTCTATCGCGGACGAAAGCCTGGCGAACCCGATGGAGTGCCAGAAGAGTTTGCTGCGATTCCGTCTTCGGCGTTACGAATCGCATCGAAGGTCGCGACGCAGCTTCGCAAATCGCCTCGGCATCAACGAAGTCATTCTTGTTGCTCTTAACGAACGGACGCACGAAGTGCGGTGAGATCAGCTTGACGATATGTCCGAACGCGCCGATCTTGCGTGCCATCCAATGTGCGCCGGCGCAAGCCTCCATCACGACGGTACAAGGGTGGAACGTGGCAAAGAACTCGAGCAGTTGCTTGCGCGAAGACTTCTTGCGAAACACCGCAGGCCGCAGGCCGCGGGTCGGCGGGGATGGTGCCGTCGGCACGGTCGAGAAAATACCGGTAGATATCGTCGATGCGCTCAGCGATCGAGGGGTTGTCGCGATAGGCAGGCATTCCGCGTGACGGCTGGCCGTCAAGGACCATCCGGTCAAACATCTCACGGCTCTGAGTACGCACGTACTCAACAATCGAGGGTGCCGCCAGCCCCCCATAGTCCTTGCCATGGCAGCGGGCGCAATCGACGGCGCGCAAGGCACGCCATGTGCTGAGGATGGCGTCATCGGTCAGTTGGGAACCTGTGCGTTCGGCCTCCGCATCGGCCCGGGCCGGCATTGCAACCGCAATCGCGACGACAGCCGCGCAGCACCTCGGCATGATCGTCGACAATGCCGGCATTTTTCGACAGCGCTGCGTGCCGAGCTGGTGTGTGTCGTCGCTGGCGAGCGTATGTTCGGAGGACGCGCGCATTCAATGGTAAATCGTCGTAGACGACTGCAGCTTCATCAACACGCCGATTTTGAATCGGAACCAGCCCTGCGAGCTTTGCATCACGACTTCATCGTCTCGCCAGAACACGCGGTTGACCGTCATTCGCTTACCCGAGCGCTGCACAAGTGGCGGATGATGGCGAAAGTCGTAGAGCACCGGTCCGGAATCGGTCTGCACAAGCGCTCGCGTGACGGTGTGATTTGCGTCACCGACGTCGTCGAAACGCATGAGCGCGTTAGCGCTGAAGCGATCGAAAATTTCCTTGTCGAGCATCCCGACGAAATCGCGGTCGACGCGCACGAATTGCGGTTCGCCCGAGGGCGTGACGAGCGAGTCGGATTCCTGTTTTCCTTTCGATTTAGCCGAGTCCCTGACTACGAGCACTACCGGCCATCGGTGCCTCGCCGATGCGTTGGCGTGCCCGCGCCGCCGCGCTCTTGCTGACAAACGGCGCGGCCTCGTCGGGCAAGGCCAGATCGAGACCGTCGAGCACCTCGCTGATCGACCAGTGGCGGTACATTGCCAGTGCGATCACCAGCCAGACCACCTGCTCAGCAGGCAAGCGCCGGCGCCGGATACTCGCTGCGCCCGTGGCCTGCACCGCGCGCTCGATCCACTCGTAGGGCAGATGCTCAGCCAGCCGGCTCAGGTCGGCCGGCTGTTGCGCTTCGAGCAGGAAGGTCAGGTGACTGGAGAGCATCGCGCCGAAAAGTTAACTGCTCGGCGCCGCGTTTACAACACCTTCCCGCATCAAAAGCAAAAATGCCGTTCAGTGCTAGTGAACGGCATTAGCCCGCGTGCCCTGCTTTGTTGAGTGATGCGCTCAACCTCTCACCATCATCTGGTTCATCCACCTGTAGCAATATCCGGGTAATCGTTTAATGGCTATGTGAGTTTCCGCACAAAGCACGCAAGCTTGCACTGGAATCCAATCTTCATTTGCCTAAGATTGCACCTTACGTATTGCCTGCTTGGCGCCTCCGGCTTGCTACAAACGACGATTTCTATCGAGCTGGCCTACCAGTGGCACCACCCGAGGAACATATGGATGAACCGAATTTGCGTCTTGACATTGTCAGTGACCCTGTCGAGTTTCGTGCCCTGAAACCGGAATGGAACGAGCTCTGGTCAAGAGCGGAAGGCCGCTACCACCAGGCTTTCGCAGCATGCTGGTTGTGCTGGACCAAGGTCGCCCAACCACGCGGCAGGAAACTATGCTGCATCACCTTGCGCCAGCAAGGTCGGCTTGTCATGGTATGGCCGCTCGTCGTGTACCGGAAGCTCTGTTGGACGGTTGTGCGTCCGCTTGCGAGCGAATCTACGGACTATACGAACATCCTTGTGCAGGACGGACCGACGGCTCGGAAGGCGATTGAACGCGCGTGGTCCGCGGTCCAAAAGCGATGCGGCGCCGATATCATCCTCCTACCGTTTCTGAATGCTGATTCCAAATTGTTTGAACTGGCGTCGAGGAAGCGAGGCGTTGTAACGAAGACGGTGCATCCAGTGGCGGTCGCAATGTTGCGCAGTGAGACCGATTGGAGGTCTTTTAGCTCGTCGCTTGGAACATTATTCAAAAACAAGCCTGGTGCACTGGAACGGCGCCTGTCGAAAAAGGGGGATGTGAGAATTCGCTTTCTTGGACCCGAGGACGGCGAGGAAAATGCTCGTTTGGTGGATTGGATGTTTCACTGCAAGCGCCAGTGGGCCGATCGCGTGGACAAAAAGGGGGCATGGTTATACTCAATGGAATATCGAAATTTTCTTGTCGCCTTGCTCAACCAGACCGATGGCGAAGTCATTGCGCGACTCGTGGTCGTCAGCCTCGATGGCGCGCCGCTTGCGGTGAACATTTTAGGGTTGGGCAAGACCTGTGTGGACGATCTTATAGGGGGCTTTGATCCCGCCTACTCGCGGCAGTCGCCCGGCGCCATTGCGACAGAGCATTGCGTTAAATGGGCGCTCGAACATCAGCTCGACCTTGACTGCGGTGCCGGCTCCGAAAAATATAAAGGCTACTGGAGTCGTAACCACATCTTGACGATGTGGAGTATGCAAATCGCAAACACACGATGGGGACTACTCGCCTTTCAGGGGGAGAACCTCCGTCGGCTCTTCCGTTGGCAACCGCCAGTTGACAAAACGGAGGAGAGTCTTGCTGCGGTTTAAGGCAATGTTTATGTCCAACAGTCCTAATGCATCAAGCGGTTATAGGGCTGTGTAACTGCAAATTCAAAATGCAACGCGGCTGTAGCAGACGCTCGCGTGGGCGCAGATCGCAGTACCCGGCAGCAATGGAGGTGGCCATGAGCTTCGGAAAACCTGGCGAGATTCTGGCCAAGATGCTGACTGATCGTCCGTTAGGGACGAACGAATTCGGGCGCACGGCGATGGATGACTTTCGGCACTTCTGCGCCTATACCGGGTGCTCGCCGGAAAGGGTTGGCGCAGAGACTTACGCTTGGGCAATGCCGGCTTTTAGCACTGCAAGCCCGACCTGATGCATGCCACGCTCGCACAGCGGCCTTTCGCGCAGTGGAATGGATCGCTCTGGGCGGCGACAATTATCTTGGCCGGTCGTTGACGATTGTTTTGGCCGGTGGTGAGGAGTCGCAGGCGGCGTAGCCGCCGGAGACGACGAGCCACCGGCAGCGCTGTGTCGGCGGGGCTTTAGGATGGGCTGATCGAAGCTTAAAGAAGAAGCGGTCAGCTCATGTCTGGAACCCGCATCACCGACCAACAGGTTCGTCTCTACATGAACAAGCGCAAACATCATTCGCAGGAAGTGGCGGCCGCCAAGACCGGCATCAGCGTGCGTACGGCACGCCGCATCGAACGTGATGCAACCTTGCCATCCCAGAAGCCACGGCATTCGTGGCGGACCCGTCCCGATCCGTTCGCCGAGGTCTGGGATAGCGAAGTCGTGCCGTTGCTGCGCAACGCGCCCCACCTGATGGGCATCACAATCCTGCGCAAACTGCAGGATGATCATCCGGATCGTTATCCCGATAGCATGCGACGTACGCTAGAACGGCGTATTCGCCAGTGGCGGGCTCTTGAGGGCCCCACCCAGGAAGTGTTCTTCCCTCAGGAGCATCAGCCCGGCGTGCGCGGACTGTCGGACTTCACCGATATGAGCAAGCTGTGCGTGACGATCGGCGGCGCCCCGTTTGGCCACCGGCTGTATCACTTCGTGCTGGCGTTCTCACGCTGGGAGTATGCAAACGTAGTCGAGGGTGGTGAGAGTTTCGAAGCCCTCGCGACCGGATTGCAGAACGCGCTATGGCAGGCGGGAGGCTGCCCGCGTGAACATCGCACTGACAGTCTGTCGGCCGCCTTCAGGAATCTGACCGAACAGGAGGACTTCACGACGCGTTACGCAGCTCTGCTCGATCATTACGGCATGGAGGGCACGCGTAACAATCGCGGTCTGGGTCACGAGAACGGGAGTGTGGAGTCCTCGCATCGGTATCTGAAGGATGCTGTCGACCAGGCCTTGATGCTTCGAGGCCATCGCGACTTCGCTGACCGGCCCGCCTACGATGAATTCGTACGTGAGGTGGTAATGCGTCGAAACCGGCGCAACGCCGCTGCGTTTCGCATTGAGCGCGAACAACTGCGGGATCTGCCTGAACGTCGTACCACTGAATTCGTTGAGGACGAAGCACTCGTGACCCGCTGCAGCACATTTACCGTGCGCGGCATCCTCTACAGTGCACCGTCGCGCCTGATCGGCCACCGGCTGAAGGTGCGGATCTATGGTGACCGGCTCGACTGCTACCTGTCTGGCGCACTGGTGCACAGCACCTCACGAGGCACCCGTGCTGCCGACAACCGCCACGCACTTGATTACCGCCACTTCATCGACTCGCTCAGGCGCAAACCTCAGGCGTTCAAGGGGCTCGCGTTTCGTGACGCACTGTTTCCCCGCGAGGCTTACCGTCGAACCTGGGAGCGGCTGGAGGCGCAACTGACGCAACGCCAAGCCTGCAAGATCATGGTAGGCCTGCTTGAACTCGCGGGCCGCCACGGCGTAGAGGCCGTACTCGCTGAGCGGCTCGACGCGTTGTTCGAAGCAGGCGAACTGCCCGATCTGAAGCAGTTGCGCGACGAATTCGCGCCACGCCAAACCTTGTGTCCCGAGGTGGTCGTTCAGATGCCACCTGTCGCAGTCTATGACGCATTGCTCCACAAGGTGGCGGCATGAATGCACCCGCCCATGACAACGGCCGCATGGCCCTGATGCTCAACGAGTTGCGTTTGCCAACAATCGGCAGGTTGTGGCCCGAGTTCGCCGAGCGTTCAGACAAGGAAGGATGGCAGGCCGCGCGCCTGCTCAGCGCGCTGCTCGAGCACGAACTGGCCGAACGTGCCAAACGACGCATCGAGCGGCACCGTGCTGAGTCGCATCTGGATCCGACCAAAACGCTCGCCACCTTCGACTTCGGTATGGTGCCAATGGTCTCGAAAGCACATGTCACGGCGCTGGCAACTGGGGAGTCCTGGCTGGAGAAAGGCGCCACAATTCTCCTGTTCGGGCCGCCTGGCGCCGGCAAGAGTCATCTGGGATCGGCCATCGGCCATGCGTTGATCGACGCCGGTTACCGGGTGCTGTTCACGCGCACCAGTGAACTCGTCCAGAAGTTGCAGGCTGCGCGCCAAAGCCTGCAATTGCCGTCCGCACTTGCGAAGCTCGATCGCTTCGATCTCATCATCCTTGATGATCTGTCGTACGCGCGCAAGGACCAGGCCGAAACCAGCGTGCTGTTCGAACTGATCGCCGAGAGGTATGAGCGCAAAAGCCTTCTGATTACAGCCAACCAGCCCTTCTCGGGCTGGAACGATGTCTTCCCCGACCCCGGCATGACCATCGCCGCTATCGATCGGCTCGTGCATCACTCGACGATCTTCGAACTGAACGTTGAGAGCTATCGCCGCCGTAAGGCCAGCGACAAACAGAGCGTGCGCCGACGACAATTACCCAGCGACAACTACGAAGAAGGAGCGACAACTATGGCCTCTTAACCAGCGACAACTACACCCGTCGACCGGCCAAGATAGTTGTCGCTGACCGGCCGTGCTGCTTGACGCCGTCTATCGCTCGATGTCCGAATTTCCCTAATCGACCGATCACGCGCCGTCCGATGTGCCGGAGTGAATGGCGGTTGTACCCCCGGAAACTGCCTTTGATTTCTCGCTGAGTCGGAGGGCCGGAGTGGGTCGCCTTCCGCCGAATGCAATCATATCGACGGCGGACAACACTGTCGTACAACATCAGTCCGGGGTAGGCCGATTTGAGACATGGCCACCAATGTCTCGGTCGGTGTCAGCGAATGAGTACTCTCGACCCACATCAGACGATCATCAGCGACAGTCGAAAGTCCGCAGTGCACAGGATTGTGTTGGAAAAGTCGGCCCGTGGTTTGGAATGTGATGGGTCAAAACGACAGGAAATCAATCCGAAGCGGGCCTCACGGATGTCCGCAGTGGCTCCGGAGCTTCTCACCCGGGTTGAAACTGCTGGCACTCCGTTTCGAACCAATAGTCGACCAGGCGCTGCGCCGCCTGTAGATCCTCTGGGTAGTATGGGTCGTCGTACCATGGTGACGGGTCGTAGCCCGCTTTCCTGAGGGCCGCAAGCTTGCTGTGGTGTTGCGCCATCGTCGGAGGCGCGTTGCTTCTAAGTGCGGCCAAGTCGCGGCACTCCGTTGGGCTCAGGTGCGGCCCGCTTTGTGGCACGCCGCCGACGGCACATCCAGCCAGCAGGAGCACCAACACAGTAAGCGTCGGGCGAGTTCTCGTGAGGTTTTCCATAGCGCATCTCCACGCATCCAATTGGCGCAACGCTAGCGGTGCGATGCCGCCAGTCGCGCGCGACTTCGCGTTGATCCAATGCGTAATCCGCAGCCATCCGGGTTGAACTATGTCGTGACTCAAGATCACTCCAGGCTTGGTGGCTGGCATTCATTCCAGTGCCGCGGGATCCGTCAAAGCACATACCGACAGCGCCGGCACAGGGCGCAAGCAGGATCGGACAACGAATCACGCTCCGATCGTCAGACTGCCATTGCGATAGATAACGCGATTGATCGACGCTTATTCCCTCGTGCCTGAAGAAATCGACTTTCAATGGCGATGCGCATCGCGCGGGTAGGCCGTCCCGCCGAACGGGAAATGCAGCATGCGGTATGCCTTACTCGCAGACGCCGACTCGAACGCGGTGCTGGATGGACCGGCTGCTTTGACGCTCACAGAAACTGACCCATTTGTGAAGCGCGCGGGAACCGCGCGATCGCTATAAGCGTAGTGTTGGCGTAGCGGCAGTTTCAACCTCATGTTAGACACGAAAAATGTCGTGTAATTCGGCATAACAGCACGCTTCGCCGCGGGCACGCATCCGTCGGTGCCGCCCCCGGCGACGGCAGGGAACGGCCCACTACCAGCCGTTCGTCGAGTTAAGTCCTCGGCCATTCGAATGACCGCATCTCTTTGGGAACGGACGGAGGACTTCCGGAAGAACGTCGTCGCTGAATTGAGTGCAACCAGCGACCAGTGACCAGTGACCCGCGGCCGATGTCGAGGTCGAGGGAACTGAAGAAGCCCTACAGTTAACGGATCGGAATGTGTGATTTGCCACACATGTACGAACCGATAAAGGGTAGCGTCCGATGAACGGCCACAGAGCGAACTGACTAAAGAATCCGTCTGTCCGACGTCTCTGGTGGAGGAAAACATGTCATCGATGATGAAGAATCCGGCACTACTAAAGCATGCTCTTCTGCTTTTGTTTATAGTCGCCGCCGCGTGCACGGAAGCTATGGCCGATGACGAAGGTGACGCAAAAGAGAGGATTGCGCAATTCGAGAAGAAATATTCACTAACGGATGAAAAAATCCGCCGGACCTGCGTGGCTTTGGGCGATGGCTACGGCTCAACGCTTGAGAGGGCGGTAATGATTCTGTTCTGCCTGGGTGGAAAGAGCATTGACAAAAGCATGTTCGGCGGCGCTCAAGGGATATCCGCCGACAGGATGGAAATGTTGCAGTCAGATTGTCGAAATAAGCTTCAAAAGGGTAGCTTCGCGTACAACGAAGGAGTCGTAGGTCTGCAATACGAGTTGCATATTCCGAGTTTCGATAAAAAAACAACGCCGGAATTCGGACAATACATGCAAGATCGCGCAACGATCGCTTGCATCAATGCGAAAACTGCACTCGCAGATATATGGCGGATTCGGCAAATGCAAAAAGCCAGCGCGTCTGATAAAGAAGCGATCAAAAAACTTCGGCAGGTTGGCGAACAGCAAAAAGAAACGATATCCGATCTGCGCGCCCAACTCAAAGCAAGGCAGACAGTGAATGCTGCGGCCGCAGCAAGTCCGCCTGTCCGGTCTCCTGATCCGGCCGCCAAGTGCGTTTGGAACGGACAGACCTACTCCCCGGGCGGCTCCATTTGCGATTACCATACGGTAGGCGCACAAAAATCGACGTCTAGCATTCGGCGAACTGACCGTACAGGCTTTGCCCACTGAGGGTAGCGACCGTTTCATTGCGCCTGGCTCTATCCAATGTCTCTTGTGTCAACACCTGACGTTCGTCTGCGCGATTAAGCGGACATTCGAACGGCAGCTCCGTGCGACACCGCGGACCTTCGAGGGCATGTCAGTCGCATCAGCTTGGGGCGCTTCGTGCAGAGGCACAGGTACACGCCGTCGGTGCCGCCATAGTCATAAATCAATAATGGCGACGAAGCACCTGAGACAATCAATCGGCATCTCACGAACTTCATTGCCTGAAGCCTGTATTGCAATCGGGGCGTTTCTTCGCCCGCGTTGATTCACTGGCACCCTGCAGTCGTTCACGCGTTGATTGTCGCTGGCTTTATCGCTGAGCCGTTCATTCAGCGTTCCCGATTCAGATGCCGTCGCAGCGTCCAATGCAGGCTTGCGCCGCACGTGCGGTCAAAATCGTTAAAAGCAAGACCATGTGCCATATCCGCATGATTGCCGTCTAGCCGAGCAAAAGCAAACACTACGCTTGCACAAGCCGCGCGTCACTCCGCTTCTCGCGCTTTCAACTAGACGCGACGCGAGCGTGCGCAAGCCGCGCACCGAAACCGTAAGCCCGTTTTCATCCGCGATTCTTTACCCCGATCGTCGCATGATGACGCTGTACGCAGTTGCACAGGTCGCAATTCAGCTTGAAGCGGTCAAGCTTTTCGACGATGACGTTGGACAGGCCAACGGCTTCCGGATTGTCGAAGACGAGAGCCCGACTAGACATACACTGAGAGCGGCGCGTCATATATGGGCTTCGTATCGAGTGGCATACTGGTGAATGCTTGTGCCGAACATCCGCGCTATATCGTCGGCTTTACGGGTGACGGCTCATTCATGACGCATCCATAAATCTTCATTGATGCGGTGTACAAGAGGTCAACCGCCTGCTTGTCATCGTCGACAACCGCCGAGTGCGTCCATCTCTTCGCTACAGGCCGCTCAGTATGGCGCAGACTTCGGCACAAACGACAGCGTCAATGTCGATTACGTGGCGCTGGCTAACTCGGTGAAGGGCGGGTTCGCGGCTTCGTGCTACCGGCATCTGTATCGCCGGCACATCATGGGGCTGACGGGTGTCAAGCGGGCCGTAATGTATGCGGCGAATCAGTGGCTTCGTGAGCCTGTGCGGCCTACTGTGAAGCTGTACTGGACCGCACCGGAGGGCGCGCCGGAAATGCTTCCGCCGTGCCCGGCGCGCTCAAGCGCCGAACAGAGGCGATTTGCCCTGCCTTATCGCCACATTGGACGGGTGCCGCAACACGCATACTCGAAGCCATCAGATCTTCCGACAAAGCAAGTTTAGTCTGTACGAGGTCAACATGGCTTTGCTTCAAATCATTGGGACGATGGTCTTTCTCGCAGTTGTCGCGCTCTCGTTGATGGCGGTCGTC
The DNA here is from genome assembly GCF_013426915.1 of Paraburkholderia sp. PGU19. Lineage (GTDB taxonomy): Bacteria > Pseudomonadota > Gammaproteobacteria > Burkholderiales > Burkholderiaceae > Paraburkholderia. Next base: position 2,788,766 of record NZ_AP023179.1, on the reverse strand, counting down.
GATATCCTGCGGCCGCGCCGCGCGAGGGTTGCATCAGCCGAACGCGCGCCTGACTACGCGCGCGCGCGCTCCTCCGAAGGCTCCTGAAATGTTTGGCGTTTGCCGACATCGAAGGATTGGACTGTTGTTCGCGTCCATCGCGTTAGGCAAACACACGCGCGGATTCGACTTCGAGCAAGCTGTATCCGCCCATAAATTCGACGCAAACCGGTAATCGGCTTCTTTCACGCTCATTGGCACGCCCCATGCGAAAGACCGGGTGGCGACTTTCACGCCATTTACCTTACTTTTGCCAGGAGACGAGCCATGACTACGCTGAGCATCAACGATCTGCCACGCACCGACACCCTGCACCGCGACGCGATGTCCTCCATTCGCGGCGGCATCGCCACGATCACCCTTCCCCCGAACGGCAACCCCGGTCCATTGCCACCGTCCATTCCGGCGTCGTGGCCCGGCGTCACCGCGATCCTGAAGGATCTGCAAATTCCGGTGCCTTGGCCTGGGCAACCGGTTCCTAAGGCGCAGGATCCGCGTATGCTCTGAACGCGAAAAGACATTGTCACGACGAGCCGGCAACCGATCTCACGAACGACGTTCGTTGCGCCGCACCCGCCGCTCTGCGCGGCAGATGCGGCGCCTTCTGCGCGATGTGATCGAGTTCGTCGCGCACCGCGTCGAGCTCGCGCGTGTCATGTCCGCACGCGTTAGCCACATGGATCGGTTCGAGACGCCGCCGCACCGCGCCGTACTGCGCGCCCGCCCGGCGATGCAGTTCGGCGCGCTCGCCATAGCACAGGAACGTCTGAGCGAAGCGAGCACGCGGCGCTCATGCTCGTCAGGCCGATCACGATGCACACGTCCGGCGCCACCGCGGTCCGCGACGAGCGACAGAAACGCAGAGGTGCCCGTGGCCGCCGTGATGCCGTTCCAGTCTTTTGGATCCGTGGTGGGGCAAGCGATAGCAGGCGCCGTTGCTGGACAAACCAGTGTGGACGCAGAGCTGAAGGCGGGCAACGCCGCCGCCGATTGCGCCGTGCGTAATTGCCTTTCGCAGTAAACGGACAGTTCCGCTTCGGCTCAAAGGTGCTTCCCAACGCATCGGAAGGCTACGCATCCGCCATAATTCGACGAGTTGGGTAACGCCTTCCGCAATGAGTGGAATCAGTCTGAATGGCCGCAATTCCTCGGAGAACGGCCGTGGCTGGCGCGCTCGACCGAACGGCGCTGATGGGTCGCTACGGTCCCCTGCACGTTGCGTAGCTTGGACTCAGGCCTTCGGCCGCTTCGGGCACAGTTCGGCCGAGGTTGTGTGGAAACTGTTTTCCGCTACTGATGGTAAGGCGCAGTTTGGGTTATCCGCGGTTGACCACGTCGGACTTGCCCTAATGTACCGTCTTGAGGGTGACATGCCCCTCGGGGCCTCGGTTTCCAACCATCCTCATCGCCTTAATCGTTCTGGCAACCCCGAGTATATTTACGACACGTTTGATGTTGTAGGCCAACACCTGAAGGCTCATTTCGGTGTTCACTCGCCCCAGCGTTCGGGTCAGGAAGTGGGTGGCACCCATCCAGTGCTTGAGCGTACCGAAGACATGCTCGACAGTGCTTCTACGGATGGTCATTGCCTCGGGCTTGCGGTCAAGACGACGTTGCATGGCTTCCAGTATATGTTCGTGCTCCCATCGTCGGATGCGTCGATAGTCGCTGGGCGAACATCGCTCCTTGAGCGGGCAACGCGGACAGGCGCTGGTCCAGTACACCCGCAGGGTCATGTCATTCTCAACGGTCGTGAACCGATGAATTGCATGCTCGCCGGCAGGGCATCGATATTCATCGGTCCGGGCAAGGTAGATGAAGTCTCGTTTGGTAAAGAGCCCTTTCTTTCTTGATGCCGAGGTGAGCGGTTTCGGGACATACGCCGTGATACCGGCGAGATCGCACTTGCGGATGTCGGGGCCACTGAAGTAGCCCCGGTCAGCCAGCACCTTTAGTCCCGGCTTGCCCATCGCCTCCTTTGCCGCCACAGCCATCTTGCTGAGCTGCCCGTGATCGCCTCCGACATTGGTAACTTCGTGTTCAACGATCAGATGATGCTTCGTGTCTACGGCGGCCTGCACGTTGTAGCCAACCGTTCCGGTTCTTTTACCTCCGCTGGTCATGGAGCGGGAGTCCGGATCCGTAAGTGACAGTTGCCGGTCCGGTTGCTTGACCAATTGTTTTTTGATCTGGTTGAGCTCTCGCATCTGCTGCCGCAGCCGGGCGATCTTCTCGTACAGGCGCACGGTCTTCACATCGAAACCCGCCCGGGCGGTCTGCGGTTTCAATCGCGTCAAGATATCGCTGAACGCTTTCCTCAATCTGCTGCTGACGCTTGTCGATCTTGCCTAGCGTGTAGTTCCTGTCACGGCTGTTCACAGCCTTAAACTTGCTGCCGTCGATCGCCACCATGTCACTGGATAGCAGCTTCAGTCCGCGACACAATTCGACGAAACGCCGGCAGACGTTGCGGATGGCCGCTCCGTTGTCGCGGCGAAAGTCTGCGATCGTCTTGAAGTCCGCAGCGAGACGACCCGTCAGCCACATCAGCTCGACATTGCGCTGGCATTCGCGCTCCAGACGTCGGCTCGATGGTATGCGGTTGAGATACCCGTAGATGTAGATCTTGAGCATCACGCACGGATGGTAGGACGGGCGGCCTGTGGTTGCGGGTGTCGTACCGTTGAAGCCGAGCGTGGTGAGGTCTAGCTGATCCACGAAGACGTCTACGATCCTGACCGGGTTGTCCTGACCGATGTAGTCATCGACGCATTCGGGAAGTAGTGCGACCTGCTTGCGGTCATCGCCTTCAACGAATCGCTTCATGAGTCACCCGCTCTCAATGAGTTGATTCAGTTTAGGCGATCGATGCGTTTTCACACACCCTCGGCCGAATCTTGCCTTACTGAATACCGGCCCAGGGGGAACATCATGAAAGTCACTTTCGATACGACGCTGTATGCGTTCGCGCACGGACACGCCCCGCGCGGACGTGGAAACTTTCACATTCACGCGCAATGCGGAAATCGATGACTATTTTTTGCTTACTCGATGATGTCTAGCGACGCGAAGAAAGCAGCAGCAGAAGCAAAGCGACGCAATGCTACCCTCATCATGCTGTGCTCATGATGAGCGCGCTCACTTTCTGGCTGTCGAGTGCAATGGCAGGCGCTGGATTAGGCACGTCCAATCTGTTCGGCGATCTGTTCATCTGGTCGTCCGTCCTGCTGCTACTTGTGTCGATCGCATTCGATAACGAATAGCTCGACTTAGGACCATGGATATGCACACTTCGACCGCGAAGAGATTGTGAAGTGCGCATCGTACCTTGTTGAGCCCGTGTTGGGGTCGGGTGGCGGAACCGCTATTCATGTATCTCTGCGCCACAAGACACGACGGGGTATTCTGCACAGCCATGTCCGCTGTCCGGTCTTGGAAAAAGCCGCTTTGCTACCAGGCCTTTGACATCGCTGCCCGGCACTTTGAGTCGCATGAACAGCTACACCGGGGAAACGAACAACCTGACGGATGACCCTGGCACTTTGTAGTGTGGCTGGCACGACTGTGAATACTGGTGGAATTCGTCGGCACCCTGAAACTACCGCCGCCATCGCGAATGGCCGCTCCGTTGTCGCGTGCGAAAGTCTGCGAGCGTTTTGAAGTCCGGGGCGAGACGACCCGTCAGCCACGTCAGCTCGACATTGCGCTGGCATTCGCGCTCCAGTCGCCGACTCGATGGTATCCGATTCAGATAACCGTATATGTAGATCTTGAGCATCACGCCCGGATGGTAGGACGGGCAGCCTGTCATTGCGGGTGTCGTACCGTTGAAGCCCAGCGTGGTGAGGTCTAGCTCATCCACGAAGACGTCTACGATCCTGACCGGGTTGTCCTGGCCGATGTAGCCATCGACGCATTCGGGAAGTAGTGCGACCTGCTTGCGATCATCGCCTTCAACGCATCGCTTCATGAGTCACCTAGGCTCAGTGCGTTGATTCAGTGTAGGCAATCATTGCGTTTTCACACAAACTCGGCCACAACCGGTCGGTCGAGGCCGCCATCCAATTCGGATATCCAATGTCTCGTCCGCCCACGCTAAATGGCCGGTCTTCGGCGAGCAAATCGCTGGTGGCATTGCCTCGACGCGGCCAAGAACGGTCCTTTGGCAACACCTCACAGATCCGCGACAATCTGTCGGCAGCCAGGAGCCCGAACTGTTCTAATTTGTCTCGATAGTCGACTGGTCAAGTTTGCTGCAATAGATCGCGGATTCCATTAGCAATGTCAACGCAACGTCGGGTGGCAGCACATTTTTCACGTCTTGAATTGGGCGACTAGAAGCTTGCGCGGCGATCGCAGACCATCTCACCACGGGAGCCGCGCCGAACTCATGACTGGCACCAGGAAATTTTCCTGAAAAACAAATGACGGCTACAGGCCAGACCGCTTTCAGAAGGTTCCTTGCCGAAAGATGGGCCTGATGCCAAGGGGGAACTGAAGATTTCCCTTCATTGGCCCCGCCAATTGTCGACGCGACGTGTTTAAACATCGCATCGAGATTTGGGATCTGCTGAGGCTGCAGGCCTGAACTCAGTGCGCCGCCTGCCGCTAATGACCAAACACAGCGATTTCCATCGGCTTCTGTTTTGGGCACCAGCATGTGGTTCAGAGCATCGCCGAACCAATACTGTTCACCGGACGTCACGGTAGCACGATTGATGTTGCTCCCTACGATAGGTGGGCTCTCGGCGAACAGCGCGCGTTGCGCGGCGTAGCCGGCGATTGCACCGACAGCTGAAATGTAGGTTTCCGCATGGATGCGACCGTCAATCTTCAGCCGTGCCGGCAGGTTTCTAATAAGGTGCCCCAGTGCGAAATTGCACTCCATGGCATCTTGGGCATTTTTCCAGGGCACTTCGTTCTTAGCGACGTTCATCCTGTCTCCATTGATATTGGCTGGGTCACGTTCACATCATCGATAAGTCATCGCCCGAAGGACTGTTGTCTTGCGATCGTAATACGTTTTGTCGCGAGAAACAAAAGTGTGAATTTGATGCCGGCGCGCCGCTCTTCGTCCCGGTTCACGTAGAACACCGCTATGAAAGCTCAGTGACGACTTCAGGGTTTTGGCGGCTTTTTTGGGTTGAGGACGGTACGCGGCGTGAACGTATGTCTGTCTTTCAGGCTAATCGGATGTCTTTAAGGGGCAACTTCTGCCGACCGCGGTCGGCCAGCGGTCGGCCGAGGCCGTGTGAAAACACAAAAGTACTCGGTTTTCGAGTGTCGCTTTACCCTTCCCGAGTCGCCGCCAGCCCGTTACGCGGCGATCTGAAGGGTCGACTTTTAAGAAGGCCTCAGACAGAGCGCGTTTTCACACCGCCTCGGCCAGGAGCGGTCAATGGACGCCAAGTACTAATGCCGGACAATCGACCACCGAAAGTCTCGATTACGAAGAGTTCGCTTCCAAACCGTGGTTCGGGAGAACGAGTGGACCAGACAAAGCAACGGGCAGAGTACATACGCAAAGTACGTTCCGCACAGTTATTAGATGCGGTGTTCCTGTTCTTCTACTACAACAAGTGGAAGCGTAATTGGGGACCACGGTCGGAGCGCCCGCCGACGCTTGAGTTGTCGGACGTGTTGCCCGAATTGAGCCAGCCTGCATATGAGCATGCCTTGACTTTGGTAGCACGGATGTGGAAAGGTGCGGAGGCCGTAGGGCTAGCATTCTTTCGGTATCCAGAGGCCAAGCGGACATACGAAGAAGAACGAATCGCATTCAAATTGGAAAACCCGGGGTTCAGCGAAGAGTCGTACGAACTGGCGATACATGCTGCCTTCATAACGTTCCGGTAGATTCCTTGCCCGGCAAGCAACTAGGGGCAGCAGGCCGTATTGAATGGCCGCTTCATCGTGCGACGACTGTCTCTTGCGGGTCGGGAGTACGCGCTGCCGACTGGCCGCTTCCGGGCAGCTGCATTCCACTGGCCGCTTTCCAACGATGAGTTTGAAGAGCGGACAGACGCAGCCCGACCCGAAGCGGTCAATGCACGAGAGGTTTCTAACGTCCGCTACCTAGACGTCAGCGGACGCACGCGTCAGGGGGTGACCGCCAACAAGCCAAGCGCCACTCATCGTGTCTCACTGCTGTGCGCCGGTGCGAAAGCGAATGCCCCTTGGGGATACGACTCCAATGGAGCGTCGTCCGCGCAGTACGAGAACTCGCGATTCACACGCTCGCTGTTGTCATAGATTTTGGACATAACTTCGCACATCCTCTTCGGATGAAGACTAACCACTCCGAACGGCGGCGCACCACTTTGCACGTGCCTCCCCATAAGCCTAATAACCGGAGCTACGTGGTCTTTTGCAGATTCACCTGAAAAAGCGATTGCCCAAGACAGCTCATAAAGTCGGTCGCGAGTCGCTAGTGGTATCGGTTTGTCGTCCGGGACCGTGGCAAGAAGTTGATTCATAAGAGACTCTATCCGCGAGAGTGCACCCGGCTGTCCACTGGACGCTGCGACTTGCGCCGCGCCAGTGCCAAGCGAGTTCTCGCTGGAAATCTGTTCAAAAGCTTCAGCTGCATATCGTGCCGATTCGTGTCCAAAGCCTGCCAGAACGGTCATTGCATATGGCCGAATATCGCCGTCGATTTGTCCACCGCTATCGTCGTCGATTAACGGCCGTGGAAAAAACGCTACTCGCGCCACGGCATCGACGACTTTAGCGGGCGGAGGTTGCAAATGGGAGGCTAGCCTCAACTCATGGCGGTCAAATCTGTAGTTGAGGGCGCTTCCCGCGAACGCCGCGGCAACACGGTTATAAATCCCTGCTGGAGTACACACCCTCGTTCTAGGCTGCCCAGGACTCCCACGATACAGGTCGTCACTGAGCGCGTGTTCGGCTCCCCCGGCGAGCCAATCGGGCGAGTTCGGTGTTACATGTTCCAGAGTCGAGGCGGCGATTTCAAAATATTGTTCTTCTTTAATATTCGCCGTCACACATTGAGGATTTCTCCAGACGGGGACAGCAGGCATCGCCCTTAGCGTTCGGGACGCCGTCTCCCGAGCGACCGTCCGATGGTGCCCAATCCCGAAGCCTGCGAGAAACGTCAATACGAATCCAACCAGAACATATTTGCGGTCCATTTCCCCGTTGCCCCGACAATGGCTAATTTTTCGCAATTGGAGTTCGGCCCAGCGCAACTTAAAGATTTTTGGTGCCGCAATCGAGCGACTGATTCTGGCCGATGCCGCAAATATGCCACATTTGTGCGAACACGAATGTTCGCTTCGATACCGATTTCGGTCCTTCGGCGCGACAGTTCCATCGTCTCTTCCTGGCCGATTGGGTGAGGTCGCCAACGGCCGCTTATTGGCATTCCGGTTCGCAAACCATGAATTTGGCTGACTGACCGGTTTGAAGAAAGTTATCTGACCGGAGTGGGTCGGCTACGGTCCCCTGCACGTTGCGTAGCTTGGACTCAGGCCTTTGGCCGTCTCGGGCACAGTTCGGCCAGGAAGAGCCGTTCGCCCAAGCCATGACCCAGACATCCGGGCGGCCGTTACTCGCTTGGTAACGGTCATTCTTGAGTCCATGATGCAAAAGGCGACGGCGAGCAGAAGAAGTTACGGATTGTTGCAAAGTCACAAAACGGGTTGCAGTCCGCCGAACGTATGCTTCGCGCACCACAGACAAAACATCAGGTGTTGAATGAACGGCATGCGAAAAACACTCATAGTTGCCATGTTCGCGTCGGTCGCTCTCGCGGCCTGCGGCGGTGGAGGGGAGAGCAATAACGGAGGTACCCCCACCGGCACTGTCAATGTCCAGATGACCGATGCGCCCTCCTGCGGCTTCGACCATGTGTACGTAACGGTGAGCCAGGTAAGGATCAATGCAAGCTCGACCGCGGGCGACAACGACAGCGGATGGACCAACATCACGCTCGCTACCCCGCAGAAGGTCGATCTACTTTCGCTCACGAACGGCACGATGGCGACGCTCGGCCAGGCGACGCTGCCCGCGGGCCAGTATCAGCAGGTGCGGCTTGTCCTCGCCCCGAACCAGGGTAACACGTCGGCCAATTCGGTCGTCGTGTCGGGAACGACCAACGAACAGCCGCTCGCGACGCCAAGTGCGACCCAAAGCGGTCTCAAGATCATTCGCCCATTTGACGTGTCCGCAAACTCTACGGTCGATCTCGTGCTCGACTTCAACGCTTGCAAGTCGGTTGTCCAGAAGGGCAACGGCTCCTACGCGCTGAAGCCTGTGATCACCGCCACGCCGACGACCGTCGCCGGCATGATTGACGGCTACGTCGCAGCGGCCGAAGCGGGCGCTACTGTGTATGCCGAGCAGAACGGCAAGGTGGTGAGCGGCACGGTGGCGGACAACACAGGCCACTTCGTGTTCTCGACGCTGCTCCAAAGTTCGATCAACGGCACTTACGACATCGTGGTCGTGCAACCCAACGAGACGACGGGGATCATTACGTCGGTGCCTGTCGTGGTTGGCACTACGACGCACGTGTCAATGGCGGGCCAGCCGATCACGCTTCCCGTCTCAGCGATGAATATAGTGAGCGGCACCGTGACGGCGTCGGCGGATGCAAGCCTGCGTGCGCTTCAGACCACGCCGGCGGGCACGTACGAGATCGCATCAGCGAATGCGAACCTCGATACGGGCAGCTATACGACGAGCCTACCCGTCGCGGCACCGATGGTGGGCGCCTATAACGGCACACTACCCGTCGCCCTGAGCCCGGCGACGGCAGGCCAATACACGATCGAAGCCGATGCGGCCTCAGGCGCCACGCAATCGACCGCCGTTAACATTACGGGCGGAAGCAAGACCAACGTGAACTTCAGTTTCTAACAGAGTGCAGTACGGACGGAGGGGCGGCTACGCCCCCTCTTTGCCGGGATGATCACGAAAAAAGTCATCCTTGCTTTGGCCTTTCCCCGCTCGCACGCTGGCCGGATGTGCCGGGTACGTACCGGCCGAACACGGCGTGGCCGTGCAGCCGCAAGGCGACCCTGGCAATGGGTTCAGTCCGCCGGGGCAGGCCAAGAAGGGCAACTGCCAAGGAGTTTCGGCTGCGCGCGAAGCGTCGAGGGCGCCCCTTCCTGTTCGAACCTTTGTATAAGGCGGTGCAAGCGCCGACCGGTTGCCTTTGTAACGAAGAGTAATTTTTTCCGTATCGGGTCGCGCAATCCCGTTTGCATGAGCGGCCCATGAACGGCTCAAAAGCGCGACGGGTTGAATGTTCCGATATCGAAAGCGGATGTGCAGCGCTCGCAGGTCATCTGTCTCGGACGGGTCGAGAGCGCCTTTCGCGGCACAGGGAAAGCAGTCGTACGCCGGCCCGTCATCCTGTTGGCAATGGCCCCGGCATCGACAGATGCGTCGAGGCTATGTTTGCTATGACCGAGTCCTGCCATGGCTAATACGACCGATATCGCGAACGTTATCATCCGGCCGCCGATTGCGTGGGCGGTTGTGGTGCTTGCCGGGCTCGCCCCCAGTCGGCTCGTGCCTTTGCCATTCGTTGAGCGCAAGTTCGGCGATGTCTATAGCTGCTACCGCGCCCATGTGCGGCGCTGGCTGTAGCGCTTTGCGCCAAGCCAGCCGTTGCCGGCGAGATGATTCGAAAGCCACGCCGGTTGCCGTCGCGCTCACCTGCTGGATGCGATCCGGTTGCCAGACGCCTGCAGAAATGGAAAGCTTGCAAAGCAAAGTTGGCCCGCGAGGCCGATCGCGCCATGCACAGACCCAAAGCCGAAAAAGTATTCGAGCACCGTCCTTTTGAACAGGAGTACGGCAGTGCCCAATTCCGCAAGCATCAATACGGTCAGGGCGATTGCGCCCATCAGCAACGCGTCGGCGGTATCTGTCAGCACGTCGTGTCTTTTCGCGCTCCAGCGTGACAAGTTCCAACTCGCGGCAAGCATGAATGGCGCTTCGAGCGATACGGCGGCCGTCTCGCCCAGGCACGGCACAAGCAGCAGTACGCGAATCGTTCCAAGGGCGAAGCCGATCACAAAAACAATCGATGCGTAAAGGCAGCCAGCTTCAGCGCAGGTTGCCCACCTGGGCTTGCCATGTCTGCACCGGGTCATGGAGCTTTACTTTTGTGATACCGAGGGAGACCCGCAAGTGCAAAGATCCCTGTGGCCGAAGCCTTGCGAATAATCGAGCACCGAGATGACTGTCGGAGTCACACGAAAAATCCGAACTTCGTCAGGAGACGGCATTGGCATCGACAGCGCATGCATGTCCGGATACTTCAGTGGAAGCATGCGCATGACCTTCTCGGCTTCGGCAGGATCGGTCACGAGTTGTGCTCGCACTGCCATTGACAGACCAGTGATGGCCATCAGATCTGACGTGTCGTGGTCGATTGTCAGGGAAACCCGGTCGTCGCGGGCCAGATTGGCCGCCTTCTGGCTTTCCTGGCTGCAGAGGAAATAGAGCGTCAATCCCTCGCTCACGTACCCGACGGTCGTCGCCTGCGGCCAGCCGTCTGGCCTTAGCGTGGCGATCGTCATGATCCGGTGCTGCTCCAGCAATGACAGGATCTTTTCCTTGATCTCTTCGTTCATGGCTCACCCTCCGGTTCGTGAAATTCCTATCGTGTACCGTCGGGTCATCCGGCGATTGATACAAATCAACCGTTGACGAGGAGTGACCTGGAGATACGCGGCGCACATGAATGACGGGCACGCTTCGCTGGATCTGCGCATCTGTCGTCTGCGCCGGGTGGCTGGAGACAACGCGTCAAGGATGCGGCACGCCATCCAACTCGGCTGCACAAATGAGCCATCGGGCGGGCTTCGGCCAACTTGAGGCATTGGCCGGTGTGCCGGGGCGGACGCCCGAACGTCTCGTCCGCCTTAGCAGGCCCAAGGCGAGCAGCCACGAAAATTGGGCACGCACGGGGGGATGCCGCCTATCCTTGGAGATAGGCAAACCGCAGGGTCCCGTTCATGATCAATTTGCACGAACTCCGGTATGTTCGGCTCGGTACACGTGACATCGACGCCGCGGCGAAGTATGCCGCCAATATCCTTGGATTACAGCTGGTGCGCCGCGAGGGTGGGTGGGCCTACCTGCGCTCGGATGAGCGCGATCACACGCTGGTCTACTTCGAGGGCGATCCGAATGACCAGACGATTGCATTCGATGTCGTCACGAACGAGGCGCTCGAACAGGCGGGCGCGGTGTTAGAGCAGAATAGCTTCCGCGTACACGCCGGCAGTCGAGACGAGTGCGATCAACGTCGCGTACACGCCTTCATCAGTTTCAAGGATCCATCGGGCAACCAGATCGAATTGGTGTTCGGCGCCCTGCATAGCGGCCGTCGCTATTTTCCGTCGCGCGACGCCGGAATCACCGGCTTCAGCCACGTCGGCCTGCGCACCAGTGATCCCGGACGTGACGAGATCTTCTGGACGAAACTGTGCAATGCGCGCGTGAGCGACTGGATCGGACCTGCACCGCTGCTGAGAATCGACGAGGTACATCACCGGATCGCTCTCTTTCCGTCCCCGTTCGCCGGCATTCAACATATCAATCACCAGGTTGCAAGCATCGACGACCTCATGCGCGCCTGGTACACCCTGCGTGAACAGGGCATACCCATTCGGTTCGGGCCAGGGCGGCATCCGACGTCGGGCGCCATCTTTCTCTACTTCGAGGGGCCTGATGGAATGACTTATGAATACTCGACAGGCGTTCGTCTGATCAGGCCGGACGAGGAAGCGAGTTACTGTCCCCGCCGGTTCCCGTTCGATTCCACCGGCTTTTGCATGTGGGGCGCCAAACCCGACATTCCAGAGTTTCAATCCTGACGCGCGATCAGGTCCATCGCTGATCGCGCGAGAGCAACCTCCAAGGCTACCGGAGGCGGAGCCAGGAGACCTCGCGGGACAAGCTTCCTGCCAGCACCCTTGTCAAAGAGACGGCCTGGGTTTAGCGGCTACAGGGAGAACGCCATGGCAACAATCAGAACGGTCGACGTTCAGGACTTCATCAATTCGCACAGGCTGTCGACGTATCAGCTGCTGATCGTCGCGCTGTGTTTCCTGACAGTCGCGTTTGATGGTTTCGATACGGCAAGCGCCGGATTCATTGCACCTGCCATCAGGAAGCAATGGGCATTGAACGCGCTTCAGTTGGCGCCTGTGTTCGGCGGCGGCCTGTTTGGTCTGATGGTAGGCGCGCTCCTGTTCGGACCGCTTGCCGACAGGTTTGGGCGCAAGCCCATACTCTGCCTTTCAGTCGCGTTTTTCGGTGTCATGTGCCTGTGGTCCGCCTACGCGACTTCTCTGCGCGAACTCATACTATTGCGATTCCTGACCGGCCTCGGTCTTGGCGGAGCCATGCCGACGGCCATCACAATCACATCCGAATTCGGTCCCGAGAAACAGCGCTCGTTGTTGGTGACGGGCATGTTCTGCGGCTTTACGTTAGGCGGGTCATTGGGGGGCGTGGTCGCCTCGCGGATCATTCCCCTGAATGGCTGGCAGGGCGTGCTGTTATTCGGCGGGGCCATGCCATTGGTACTGGTGCCGGTTCTGGTATGGCTGCTGCCCGAGTCTGTCCGGTACCTGGCACTGTCCGGCAGGATGCAGGCGCAGGTGGCCCGCACGCTCCGGCGCATAGCGCCACAGGAAGTGCTCGACCATACGGTGTTCACAGTCCCCGAGAACAAGGTCACGGGTTCTCCCGTCCGCAACCTTTTCGGCAGCGGCGTGATGGTCGGCACCGTCTGCCTCTGGCTCACCTTCTTCATGAGTCTGCTGGTGTACTACCTGCTCACCAGCTGGCTGCCCACGGTCATTAACAACACAGGCGTCCCTCTGGATATGACTGCGCTGATCGCCGCAGCGCTGCCCTTGGGCAGCACGGTCGGCGCCGTGCTGATCGGCCGCCTGATGGACAGGCACAATCCCTGTCTGATACTCGCAAGCTTCTACCTTGTTGCCACCGTGTTTGTCCTGCTCATCGGCATCGCTTCGTCGTTGCCGATGCTGGTGTTCGCAGTCTTTGGGGCTGGTCTTGGAACCGGAGGCTCGCAGACTGGCGCCAATGCGCTGGCGGCGGCCTACTATCCAACCTCCAGTCGCGCCTCCGGCGTGAGCTGGGCGCTAGGCATTGGCCGGGTGGGTTCGATCGTGGGCTCGATGATTGGCGGAGTGCTGCTAGCCATGCATCTGGGCCTGCCCATCATGTTCGTGCTGGTTGCGATACCCACCTTCGTCGCCGCACTCAGCATGTTTGGCATGGGGCGCCACGAGGCCGCGCTCAGGTCGTCTGAGGTTGCTCGAACACTCCCGGGTTCAGTCAAGCCTTAGACGACTGTCAGCGCCGAATCCATGCATCGCACTTTCGTCGAAGGTACCTTCTCCGGCATTTCGTCCAGCGGCACCGTACGCTAATGGCGCCGGCACGCCGACCGATCGCTCCGGGATGGCATTCAGAGGTTGACGCGTGTCCAGTGGAAGGGCGGCAACTTGGCGTGTTCCCCGGTTGCGGCTTTGCGAGATTCAGCCCGCGTATGTCCGCTTGCATGAGGCAGAGCCCGGCCATTTGCCACGGTTGGTCCGCGCATTCGCGCGAACATTCGGATGACTGATCAGCGCGCAAGCAGCGGCCCCCAGAATCTCGCCACCAACGATGAAGTAAGCGTCGCCGGGCCCAGGGCGGCCGATACCTCATGGGCCGCGGCTAGCAAGATGCGGGCGGCAAGACGGCTGCAACGCTGTTCTTTTGAAAAGATGATCTGCATCAAAGTGGCGCGAAGGGAGGCGGGTACTTTGAATTCGGAATGTCGCTGACTTGCCTTGACATCTTGCTCGCGTTCGCGGGACCGGGCACTCGGCAAGCGGGGGAATGTGCTTGTGAGACACACACGTATCGTAGTGACTCACTACGGTGGTCCCGACGCACTCAGGGTAGTTGAGGAGGAGTGCCCCGAGCCGGGGGATGGCGAGGTGCGGGTGCAAGTGCTGGATGCAGGTGTCAGCTTGCCCGACCTGATGATGCGCGAAGGCATCCACCCTGAAACGCCTCGGCTGCCTTTCACGCCCGGGTGGGATCTGGTTGGCGTGGTGGACCGGCTCGGCCGCGGCGTCTCGGGAATCGAACCTGGCCAGATGATCGCCGCGTTGCCGATCAGTGGCGCGTACGCGCAGTACGTGTGCCTGCCGCAAGATGAACTGGTTCCGGTGCCCGCCGGGTTAGATGCTGCCGAGGCTGTTAGCCTCGTGCTGAACTATGTGACGGCGTACCAGATGCTCCATCATTCTGCAAAGGTCAAACCGGGCCAGCGCGTATTGATCCACGGCGCTGCCGGCGGGGTCGGCACGGCGCTATTGCAACTTGGACGCCTCGCCGGGCTGGAGATGTACGGTACCTGTTCATTGCGTGGGGCCTCGGCCGTTTCAGAGCTGGGCGGTATCCCGATTGATTACCAGCAGTTCGACTTCGTCAAAGAAATTCAGCGGCTCACAAGGGACGGCGTAGACGTCGTCTTTGAAGGGATCGGTGGTACGCACATTTGGCGATCCCGCAAGGTTCTCCGTCCTGGCGGGACAGTAGTCGCATATGGCTTAACCTCTTCTCTACGCGGAGGTAGATTAGCTTCAGGTCGTCAAGGTGGTCGTCATCGCTTACGTGCAATCGCCATTTTTGGGTGGTACATTGCCGGCAGCTGGCTTTTGCCGGGCAGGAAACGGGTGATCCCCTACAGCATCCAGTGGCTCAAACGGCTGAACCCCGCATTGTTTCGACAGGATTTGATTGCCTTGCTTGGTCTTCTGCAACAGAGGAAAATCGTGCCACTAGTCGCGCAGCTCATTCCCCTTGCAGAGGCGCGACGCGCGCAGGAGCTGCTCGGCGACGGGGGCGTGACAGGCAAGATCGTGCTCGTGTGCAATGGATGATCCGCTTCTGACTCCGGAGCGGTATAAGAACGGTACGCGGCGTCTGGCAGCACTTGACGCCTCCGATGATGCTGAACTGGAGCTGCATCGGAAGCGAGAGCCAGTGATGGTTCTTTGGATGACTCGAGACAACACGAACTCCGGTTTCGTCGACTACTTCGGAGGCGGTGCGGAAGGCATGGATAACCGAAGTCTCGTCGGCCGAACCAGTAATAGCGACGGCCGCTGTACACTCGGAAGCTGCCATTTGCCTCTTGATACTGCCAAGGACCGGAGAGGGTCGGTTTTTGCCGGCCGCGTCGGACAGCAGTCGGCCACAACCCGCTGTTCACATACCTCGTCGGTCGGACGTTCTGGCGTCGGCTTTACCCCACAGCAGATTCCGCAGATCGAGCAGTTCATGGCAGCCGCTTACCGCCTGTTGCCATACGCAAAGGCGGGGCCGGATGACGTTTCCCCCTTGCTGACCCGGTTTTTCTTGTGGCGCGGACGCGGACTTCCGCACACTTCAGGTCGAGTGCGGGCGTAGTCCTGCTGAATGGGTTACATACCTCCTTCCGGGCGGATCGTCAGTGCGTTCTTCACGGAGGTCACACCTTCCACGCTCTTTGCGACCTCAGTAGCATGCTCGATTTGGCCTGGCTCCGGCACCGAGCCTTGCAGCACGACTGCGCCGCCGCGCGCACGGACTGTGATGTTGGCGACGGTAATGCCCTTCGCATTCGCCAGAGCGCCGCGCACCTTTTTTTGCAACGCTCGATCGGCAGCCTTGGTCGCCTTGGACTGCTCCTTGGTGCTTGATGCCGCGATGGCGCCCGATTCGACAGCTGCATCGCTCGCCTGTGCGTGCACGTTCAGCGATGCGACAACGACGAGCGCGCCGCCCGTGATCTTGATAGCCTGAATTGCCTTCATACAATTTCTCCCGTTGTCACGATTCGCGACGATACCGGCGGGACCACAGCACTATACCCTCGCCATTGGCTTCGGCTTCGGCTTCGACGGACGTGCCGTTATTCAGGCTGCGAGAGAGCGCGCTGACGGTAGCGCTGTCGATGGTCAGATTCGGCGCGCCAAGTCGTTGGATCGACGCGCCGAAGGGCACTGTCGAACTAGCAGCGGGTAATCGAATACTTGCTGGCTGTTGGAAGAATCCTGCAACAGTACCTGATCTCGCCCGCGCTTATCGCCGCTGTACGGGAGTCGAGAACCACGTCGCCGCCCCTTTTTGGGTCTGCTAGCCGAACGCCGTTGTGCCGTTGTCAGGCCTTAATTACAGGTACGCCAGTGTTTCTATTGTCGATGAGCCGCCGCTTCAGCCTCGGTGTCATGGTATTCCTTGAATTTCGTGATTTTTCCGTTCTCGATTGTGAATACGTGAGCCCACTCATCTTCATACGTCATGCCAGTCGAATTCACGCGCCAGCGCTGCACGCCAAGGACGACAACCTTGTCCTCGCTGGCAATAAAATCGACGGGCTCGAATCGTTCGGCAGTCTGGGTCGCAGCAAGCGTACTGAAGAATTCCGCGACCTCCTGAGGACCGTGCCTTCGCCCGGCGAACGGGATGATCTCAGGTCCAGGTATGAACCAGTCGACATTTTCGGCGAGGGTTTTCAGGACGCCCTCGATGTCGGCTTTGCTGAAAGCATCGTATGCTTGCTGCACCAACTGAATATTTTGTCGCTCATTCATTTGCGCCTCCCCTCATAGCGGAATCGATACCTTCCCTTTATCGCTGCGGAATCAAGAGCATCATCAAATAATCTTAGTCGAGACTCTGCAAGCCGTACGCTCGTCTCGTCAAACAGCAAGACAGCCTGCCAGAGGGTCCGCCGCATACGGCGTATACAGGTCTACGCGTCGCTCAGAGAGCGTCGCGTGCCCCTTTTCGGTTGGCACGGACTTTGGCGGCCGAATGCGCTAGCTTAGGATTTGGCGAACGGCCTTCGCGGCTGGTAGGTCTGGCCTTCGGCCAGCCCGCAACGTCGACCCTACTTCAGGAAGGGACAGCGGGCCGGACAAGTGCCGAGCTACAGAAGAGGGTCTGGTTCTGCCGACCGCGTCGGACAGCAGTCGGCCCATGAAGCGTCATTCGTCCGCCGCGCGGCTTGGACGTTCAGATGACCGCTCCGCTCAGCAAACGGCCATTCAATACGCGGATGACATCTGGGCCAGCTACGGTTGAGCGCTTCCATCGCTCCTGGGAACGCCGGCGCGTGGAACGCTCAGCAACGCATGTGAACGCCACCAATTGCTCTTTGCTGGTTTGTTGAATAGTCACAGCCAATAACGCGACAGACTCCTATTCTTGAAGAGTCCATTCGGACCCAGTCAAGGAGGAAGACTATGCGCATGCTCCTCAACATACGAATACCTCACGAGCCATTCAACGCTTTTGTGCGTGATGGCTCCATCGGTGAGCTAATGGAGAGGATTCTCGCAGAGATGAAGCCGGAAGCCGCCTACTTTACCGAGCAGAACGGAACACGCGGAGCAATCCTCGTCGTGAACCTTGAGGAGCCGTCGCAGATTCCAAAATTCGCGGAACCATGGTTTCTTACATTCAATGCCGACTGCGAATTTCGCGTGGTGATGGTGGCAGATGACCTCAAGAAAGCTGGACTCGAAACGCTTGGCTCGAAGTGGAAATAGGGAGTGCGGCACGGCGTGTGAGCGACGCTAACAGCATGCCGTGCTGCCGCTTACTTCGGTCGACCCACTCAGATGACCGCTTGACCTCAGAAAGCTGCAGTTCTGCGCCAGGAAGCGCGAGCAGCGGAGAAGGGTCCGGTCACGGACGCTCAACGCTGCTACTTTGCGACAGCTTACGACTCGCCTGGAGTTCGACCGGTGGACCGCGACCTTCTTATAGCCCGTCAGCTCCACTCGTGTGCTTCCGGGCAGTCACAGCGTTTCATATTCACCATGTCACGCGTGTAAAGGGTGGTTCGCAGCAGTACGCCAGGCGCACCAACTATGTCGCTCGGTCACATGGCCGCGGCGACGGTCCATATACTCTGGCGCCCTACGCCCCTGTGCGGGGCCGCCGACCAATTCAGCGTCGCAAATTCAAAAACACAAAAAACCCAAAAAACCCAGAATCCGCGCGTCCCCGGAGAGCGCGCTAGAATTGCGTTCCTTCAAACGCATCTTCACGCCGGGACAGCCCGGCAACCCATTCTTGAGCGCGCAAAAGATCCTGATCGTGAGAGTGTCGTCGCTAGGCGACGTCGTCCACAACATGCCGGCCATCGCCGACATCCGCCGCCGCCATCCCGATGCGCAGATCGACTGGCTCGTCGAAGAGACCTTCGTCAAACTGGTCGAACTGGTCGAAGGCGTCCGGCGCGCGATTCCCGTGTCGCTGCGGCGCTGGCGTAAGCGCATCCTCTCCGTCGACAACTGGCGTGAAATCAGCGCATTCCGCCGCGCGCTAGCCGCCGAAAACTACGATCTCGTGATCGACTGCCAGGGGCTCATCAAGACCGCGTGGGTCGCGAAGATGGCGCGTGGGCCGCTCGTCGGTCTCGGTAACCGCACGGACGGCGCGGGCTACGAATGGCCCGTGCGCTTCTTCTACGACCGGTCTGTGCCCATCCCGCCGCGCACGCATGTGGTCGAGCGCACGCGGCAACTGGTCGCGGCAGCACTCGGCGACCCAACACCGCAGCCCACTGACGAGATCGACTTCGGCCTCGACACGCAGCGCGCGGCGCTCGCGTTGTCCGAAGCGCAACTGAATCTTCCCGTGCCTTACGTGGTTTTCGTTCACGCCACGTCTCGCGCGGACAAGCAATGGCCCGATGCCGCGTGGATCGAACTGGGCCAGTCGCTCGTGCGGCGAGGCGCGTCGATCGTGCTGCCGTGGGGCAGCGACGCCGAGCGTGCGACGAGCGAGCGGCTTGCCAAAGAGTTCGGCGCAGCCGCAATCGTGCCGCCGAAGCTGTCGCTGCCCGCCGTGGTCGGCCTGATCGAGGGAGCGGCGGCGACGGTCGGAGTTGATACAGGTCTGGTTCATATCGCGGCCGCGCTGAAGCGCCCGACGGTCGAGTTGTACAATTTCGCCACTTCATGGCGCACGGGCGGCTACTGGTCGCCGAACGTCGTGAATCTCGGCACGGCTGGCCAGCCGCCGACGCTGCAGCAGGTAAAGTCCGCGCTGGCGGAATTCGGCCTGCTGTGACGCGGTGCGGCAATGGCGGCGCGGGCATCCAGGGATGCCGGGTGCCACCGCGCGAGCGACGCCAGCAGCCGGTCGACGCATCCCGAAGCCCATAATCAGGACGATGCCGGATGCCCGGTGGCGGCCTTCATGGAACGTTAGTCACCGTCGGCCGCAAAGTGCGCCCAGCTTTATCCGCTTTCGAGAGGCGATCATGAACGAATCCCAGATCATCGAAGTACCGAGCGCCGACTGGCACGGCCAGGGTTTGTCGATGCCGCGCGAGACGCTGCTCGCGGGCGTCGAGCGCGGCAAGGTGCTGTATTTCCCGAATCTCGCTTTTGCGATCGAGGGCGGCGAACGCGCGCTGCTCAATCCCGCGCTGGCCGATCCGAACCGCAAGAACATCAGTCTCGAGCCGAACGGCGGCGCGCTGCATGGCGTGCTGGGCGATGCCGTCACGCAGTCGGCCGTGCGCGCGCTGATTGCGCGCTATCAATCGAATGCGCGATCGCTCGTCGACGGGCTGTTTCCCGAGTACAAGGGCAAGCTGCGCGTCGCGCCGACCAGCTTGCGGCTGCATCAGGTGGAGACGCGCGAGACGTCGTGGCGCAAGGACGATAGCCGCCTGCACGTCGACGCATTCCCGTCGCGTCCCAACTATGGCGAGCGCATCCTGCGGGTGTTCACGAATATCAATCCGAACGGTGCGCCGCGTGTGTGGCGCGTCGGCGAGCCATTCGAGGATATGGCGAAGCGCTTCCTGCCGCGTATCAAGCCGCAGATGCCCGGCTCGGCATGGCTGCTGAATCTGCTGCACGTGACCAAGTCGCCGCGCAGCGAGTACGACCATCTGATGCTGAACCTGCACGACGGCATGAAGGCCGATCTCGACTACCAGAAGGCGTCGCCGCAAGTGACGATGCCGTTCCCGCCCGGCTGCGTGTGGGTGTGCTTCTCGGATCAGACGTCGCATGCGGTGATGTCCGGCCAGTTCATGATGGAGCAGACGTTCTTCCTGCCCGTCAAGTCGATGGCGCAGCCGGAGTGCGCGCCGCTTGGCATTCTCGAACGCCTGAAGGGCAGGGCGCTGGTTTGAGCGGCGCGCTGCTTTTTCCTGCGAACGTAGTGCGAGGCGCCGCCGGCGCGGCTGTCTCGATGCCGTTCCTGATGCCGCGCATGGAGGCCCGATGCTGAGGGCCATCTATAACACGCTGTGGTGGCTGGTCGCGCCGCTGGCGGTGCTGCGTCTTCTGATCCGTTCGCGCAAGGAGCGCGGCTATCGCGAGCATATCGGCGAGCGTTTCGGTTTCGTTCGCGGGCGCGTGCCGGAGGACGATACGCCGCTGATCTGGGTGCACGCGGTGTCGGTCGGCGAGACGCGGGCGGCGCAGCCGCTCATCGAGGCGCTGCTCAAGGCGCGGCCCGACGCGCGCATTTTGCTCACGCACATGACGCCGAGCGGCCGCGCGACAGGCGAACAGATCTTCGGCGATCGCGTGCTGCGTTGCTATCTTCCGTACGACATGCCGCGCGCGGTGCGGCGTTTCCTGAGGGCCTGGCGGCCGTCCGTCGGTCTCGTGATGGAAACGGAAGTATGGCCGACGCTGATCGACGAATGCCGCCGCGCCGACGTGCCGCTCGTGCTGACGAATGCGCGGATGTCGGAGCGTTCGTACCGGCGCGCGGCGAAGTTCGGCAGTGCGACGCGCGGCGTGTTCGGCGGGTTTGCGCGCGTGCTGGCGCAGAGTCCGTCGGATGCGACGCGGCTCTCCGCGCTGGGCGCGCGCAATGTTGCCGTGCTCGGCAATCTGAAGTTCGACATGAGCACGCCCCCGGAACTGGCGGCGCGCGGGCATGCGTGGCGCGCGGCCATCGGTACGCGCCCTGTGTGGGTTGCGGCGAGCACGCGCGAGGGCGAAGAGGAACTGGTGTTGCAGGCGTTCGCGGCACTTGGCGTTGACGATGCGCTGCTCATTCTCGTGCCGCGTCATCCGCAGCGTTTCAATGAAGTTGCGGCATTGGTCGAGAAGAAGGGTTTGCGGTGCGTTCGACGCTCGGCATGGGCGCCTGCGGGCGCGGCTGCTGTTGGCGAACTTGCTGTGCCTGATTTGCAGCGGGATGTGAAGGTGCTGCTCGGCGATTCGATGGGCGAGTTGGGTGCTTACTATGCTGCGGCCGATGTGGCGTTCATTGGCGGCAGTCTGCTGCCGTTGGGCGGGCAGAATCTGATCGAGGCATGTGGTGTGGGTGTGCCCGTGCTGATCGGGCCGCATGTGTTCAACTTCACCCAGGCGACGGCGGATGCGGTTGCTGCTGGGGCTTGTGTGCAGGTGAAGGATCCAGCGGATCTTGGGCGCGTGTTGCGTGAGCTTTTTGAGGACAAGGCGCGGCGTGTGGCGATGAGTGGGGCGGCTTCGGCTTTCGCTGCACGGCATCGAGGGGCGACTGCCCGGACTGTTAACGTGTTGACGACGTTGTTGCCCGGCTAGCTGGCAGAGGATCTTGTCGCGGTTCGGTTTGAGCTGTTGCTGTCGCCATCGTTGTTATGGCATCCGCGATATGGCTTGCCCTCTCCATGCGTCGCCCCTGTGTAGGTGACGCGTGAACCACGAAGCCAAAACGCGGATGCCAGCGACACGCCTCAAAACAGACCCAGCGTCGCAGACGAAAAAGCCTCAAACCTTCAACAACCCCTTCTTCTCAATAAACGCAATAACCTGATCGAGGCCCGCAAGCGCCTTCAAATTACACATAACAAAAGGCCGCTCGCCGCGCATCTTGGCGGCATCCGAAGCCATGACATCGAGATTGGCACCAACCATCGGCGCAAGATCCGTCTTATTGATCACAAGCAAATCAGACTTGGTAATGCCTGGCCCACCCTTGCGAGGAATCTTCTCCCCACCCGCGACGTCGATCACATAAATCGTCAGATCCGACAGTTCGGGGCTGAACGTCGCAGCCAGGTTATCGCCGCCCGACTCGATAAACACGATATCGGCTTCAGGAAAACGCCCAAGCATCCGGTCCACAGCTTCCAGATTGATCGACGCATCCTCGCGGATCGCCGTATGCGGGCAGCCGCCCGTCTCGACCCCCATGATGCGCTCGGCCGGCAGCGCGCCCGCCACCGTCAGCAGGCGCTGGTCTTCCTTCGTATAGATATCGTTGGTGATCGCGACGAGGTCGTACTTGTCACGCATCGCCTTGCACAGCATTTCGAGCAGCGTCGTCTTGCCAGAGCCAACGGGCCCGCCGACGCCCACGCGCAGCGGCGGCAATTTCTTCGTGCGATGCATCGGATGAGGAGCGTTCATGTTCTGACCGTGAAAAGCAAATCGTGAAAAACAGATGGCTATGAGCGAAAGAGCCGCGAATACTGCGACTCGTGCCGCGCCGACAAAATGCCGAGTTGCGGCGCGAATGTGTTGATGTCATCGGGTGAAGTGGCGAGCGCCTGCCGGACGGCGGCATCGATCGGCTCGCGCAGCGCAACGATGATCCGCTGCCCTGCAAGCTGACCGAGCGGCACAGCCTTCAACGCGGCGGCCGCCTGGTTCTCGGCCCAACTGAACGCATACGCGGCGAGGGCGGCATCCGTGGCAGCGTCGTGCGCGAACGCGGCGAACGCGAAGGCTGTCGTCTGCGCAATCGGCGTGATCGACGCAAGCGTCGCGCGGCGTTCCGCATCGCCCCATTCGAGCGATGCACACAATTGCCGCAGCGACCAGCCCATCTGCTCCGTCTCGCGCCGCAACTCCATCGACTCGCGGCTCGCGAGAAACTCGCGGTTGCCCAGCATCAACGCAGCGGCATCATGCGCGCGCCAACGTTCGATCTGATGCGCGAGAAATGGCAACTCGCCATGCGCGAGCACATTCGAGAGGCCGCTTTTGATCCAGGCGCACGCCGTATCGGTATCGGTGACGAGCTTCGCTTCGATCGCGGCTTCGAGTCCCTGCGAATAGCTGAATGCGCCGATCGGCAAAGCCGGCGACGCGAGATGCAGCAGTGCAGTCAGCTCAGCGATGCGCATGATGATGACCGTGACCATGATCGTGACCGCACGACGAATCACAGTCACCGTGATCGTGGTCATGAGCGTGACCGTGCGAATGGGCGTGATCGTGATGCGCATGCCCATGATGCTCGCCATACACCTGCTGCGCGAGCGCATAGTCCTCGGCGAAGGTCTCGTCATGCCCATGCCGATGCCCGCCGCCATACGCTCCCGTCTCCGGCTGGAACGGCATCTCGACCTGATCGACGAGTGCGCCCAGGCGCTTGAGCATATCGGCGAGCACCGGGTCGTATTCGAGCTTCAGATAATCCGTGCCGACCTCGACGGGCGTATGCCGGTTGCCGAGGTGATATGCGGCGCGCGTCAAGGTCAGCACATCGGGCGCGCGCACGACCAGCACCGACTCGGGCGCCGCGACCACGCGCACGAGGCCGCCATCATCGGCAACGAGCACATCGCCATCACGCAGCACGGTGCCGCGCGGCAGCAGCAGCGCGACCTCTTCGCCGCTATCGAGCGTCGCGGCAAGACGGCTCTTGCAGCGCGCGTCGAACGCCAGCGTCAGCGTCGGCGCGCGTTTGACGAGAACGGGCGCGAGCTTGATATGCGCGCCCAGCAGTTTGTCGATCGTTCGCATCTCAGAACAGGAAATAGCGTTGCGCCATCGGCAGGACTTTTGCCGGCTCGCAGGTCAGCAACTGCCCATCGGCGATCACCTGATACGTCTCGGGATCGACGCTGATCGACGGCTGCCACGCGTTGTGGATCATGTGCGCCTTCGTGACGCTGCGGCAGTTCTTCACTGCAACGATACGCTTGCTCAAGCCATAACGCTCGGCGACGCCTGCATCGAGCGCCATCTGCGATACGAACGTCAATGACGTGCGGCCCAATGCGCCGCCGCGCGTCGCAAACATCTCGCGGTAATGCACGGGCTGCGGCGTCGGAATCGACGCGTTCGGGTCGCCCATCTGCGCCATCGCGATCATGCCGCCCTTGAGGATCAGTGCGGGCTTGATGCCGAAGAACGCCGGTTCCCAGAACACGATATCGGCCCATTTGCCCGGCTCGATCGAACCGACTTCATGCGCGATGCCATGCGTAAGCGCCGGGTTGATCGTGTACTTCGCGACATAACGCTTCGCGCGGAAGTTGTCGTTGCGCGTGCTGTCTTCGGGCAGCGCGCCGCGCTGCACCTTCATCTTGTGCGCGGTCTGCCACGTGCGGATGATCACTTCGCCCACGCGGCCCATCGCCTGCGAATCCGACGACAGCATCGACAGCGCGCCGAGATCGTGAAGGATGTCTTCCGCTGCGATCGTTTCGCGACGAATGCGCGATTCGGCGAACGCGATGTCCTCCGCGATCGACGGATCGAGGTGATGGCAGACCATCAGCATGTCGAGATGTTCGTCGAGCGTGTTGACGGTATAGGGGCGCGTCGGATTCGTCGATGAAGGCAGCACGTTCGCTTCGCCGCACACCTTGATGATGTCCGGTGCGTGACCGCCGCCCGCGCCTTCCGTGTGATACGTGTGGATCGTGCGGCCCTTGAACGCCGCCACCGTCGCTTCGACGAAGCCCGCTTCGTTCAGCGTGTCGGTGTGAATCGCGACCTGGGTGTCGGTGTCGTCCGCAACGGAGAG
The DNA here is from genome assembly GCF_013426915.1 of Paraburkholderia sp. PGU19. Lineage (GTDB taxonomy): Bacteria > Pseudomonadota > Gammaproteobacteria > Burkholderiales > Burkholderiaceae > Paraburkholderia. The sequence continues at coordinate 2,763,941 of NZ_AP023179.1, read as the reverse complement.
GCAGTTGTCGATCGCGGCGGGCGTCGTGCCCCAGTCCTCGTGCAGCTTCAGGCCGATCGCGCCCGCTGCGATCTGTTCGAGCGCGGGCTGCGGCTGGCTCACGTTGCCCTTGCCGAGAAAGCCGAGATTCATCGGATAGCCATCGGCGGCCTGCAGCATGCGCTCCATGTGCCACGGCCCCGGCGTGCAGGTCGTCGCGTTCGTGCCCGTTGCGGGGCCCGTGCCGCCGCCGAGCATCGTCGTCACGCCGCTCGCGAGCGCTTCTTCGATCTGCTGCGGGCTGATGAAGTGAATGTGCGTATCGATGCCGCCCGCCGTCACGATCATCCCTTCGCCCGCGATCACTTCCGTCGCCGCGCCGATCGCAATCGTCACACCCGGCTGGATGTCGGGGTTGCCCGCCTTGCCGATGCCCGCGATGCGGCCATTCTTGATGCCGATATCAGCCTTGACGATGCCCCAGTGATCGAGAATCAGCGCGTTCGTCACGACGGTATCGACCACATCGGCTGCGACGCGCTGCGACTGGCCCATGCCGTCGCGAATCACCTTGCCGCCGCCGAACTTCACTTCTTCGCCGTAGATCGTGTAGTCGCGTTCGACTTCGATCAGCAGGTCCGTATCCGCGAGGCGTACGCGGTCGCCCGTCGTCGGGCCGAACATTTCCGCGTATGCGCGGCGGCCAATGCGTAATGTCATGTTTGAGAGGTTCCCGAATGTTCGCGCGTAAGCACAGCGATCAGAGCTTGCCCATTACCTTGCCATTGAAGCCATAGACGACGCGGTCGCCCGCCAGCGCGACGAGTTCGACCGTGCGTTCCTGGCCCGGCTCGAAGCGTACGGCGGTACCCGCCGCGATGTTCAGGCGGAAGCCTCGCGCGGCTTCGCGATCGAACGCGAGCGCCGTGTTGACTTCGTAGAAGTGGTAATGCGAGCCGACTTGCACGGGCCGGTCGCCCGTGTTCGATACCGTGACCGTGACGGTCGCGCGGCCCGCGTTGAGTTCGAGTTCGCCGTCGTCGGTAATCAGTTCACCTGGGATCATGCGCGCCTCGTCACGAGATAGGGTGATGGACGGTCACGAGCTTCGTGCCGTCGGGGAAGGTGGCTTCGACCTGGATATCGGGAATCATCTCGGGCACGCCTTCCATCACGTCGTCGCGCGTGAGCAGCGTGGTGCCGTAGTGCATCACTTCGGCGACCGTCTTGCCGTCGCGCGCGGCTTCCATCAGCGCTGCCGTGATGAACGCGACGGCTTCCGGATAGTTGAGCTTGAGGCCGCGTGCGCGGCGCCGTTCCGCGAGCAGCGCGGCCGTGAAGATCAGGAGTTTGTCTTTTTCGCGTGGAGTGAGCTTCATCGCATTCGCTGGTTGCTTTGTCGTTTGCTTTGTCGGGCGGCGCCCGCATTAGCGGGGCGCCGCGTCGACGATTCTATGGCGGGTCGCGCTCACGATGCTACCGGTAACGCTTCGTCTGCATTGACTCACGATACCAGTCCCGACCGACGCGCTGCTTACAGATCGGCGGCCAAGGGCGCGCTGAACCACTTCTTCGACATCGCGTTGAGCGTGCCGTCCTGCTTCGCCTGCGCGATGGCGGCATCGACCTTCTGTTGCAGGCGCGGCTCGTTCTTGTTCATGCCGACGAAGCACGGCGAGTTCTTGATGACGAACTTCGGTTCCGGGCGGCGCGGCGGGTTCTTTGCGAGGATGGCGGCGGCGACGATATTGCCCGCCGCGATCAATTGCACCTGGCCCGACAGGAACGCGGCGATCGTCGCGTTGTTGTCTTCGAAGCGCTTGATGGTCGCGTTCGGCGCCATCTGCGTGAGCGCGATTTCTTCGAGCGCGCCGCGCGTCGCGCCGACCGTCTTGCCGGTGAGATCGGCGGGATTGCTGACCTTGATGTCGGCGGGACCGAACACGCCCTGATAGTACGGCGCGTACGGCGTCGAAAAATCGATGACCTTCTCGCGTTCCGGTGTCTTGCCGAGCGACGAGATCACGAGATCGACCTTGTTGGTTTGCAGATACGGGATGCGGTTCGCGCTGTTCACCGGCACGAGTTCGAGTTTCACGTTCATCGACTTCGCGAGCAGCGCGGCCGTGTCGATGTCGTAGCCTTGCGGCTTCAGGTCCGGACCGACCGAGCCGAACGGCGGATAGTCTTCGGGCACGGCGACCTTGAGGACGCCTGCCTTCGTGATGTTGTCGAGCGTGTCGGCGTGGGCGAGGGGCGCGGCGAGCGTCAGGAGCGGCGCGAGCAGCAGGGCGGCGAGCCACGCGCGGCGCGGGCGATGGGCGGTCGTTTGGGTCATGTTGGCGATGAGCTTCGGCGTGTGATTTTTAGCGGACTTCGCAACGCGCCGTCGAAGCGGCGCTCGCGAGGCGCCATAAGCAGCAAGGGCTATGCCATGCAGACCGAGCAAGGCTTTCCCGTGGCTTGCATGCGCTGTTGCACCACGTTGGCGCGTCGCAATGCCCGAAGATGGTGCGGCGAAGCGATTCGCTCAGGTTGTCCAGAGGCGCAAGGGTTTTGCGTCGACCTGATGCACGACAGGCCGCAAGTGCAGCCAGCACTGGGTCAACGCATGCTGAAGCGTTTCCATCGATCGCGCGACGGCCCGCACGATCAGCACGCCGTCGCACACGCACGAGGCGGCGGCGCGAATCGAATCGTCGAAGGGCAACTGGGCAGTGAGTGCCTCGGCGAGCGCGTCGTCGCATTGCGGGCTGACGGCCCACAGCGTGCCGAACGCGGGGAAGCCCGCAAGACCTTGAGGCGCATCGCGCAGCGGATCGCTGGCGGTGAGCTTTGCGCGTTCGAACCATAACGGCTGACCATCGGCGCCGACGATGCGCGAAACAGCTCGCAGATGTCCCGCCGACCAGGTTTCGCCCGCGGCTTGCCGGCCGAGTTGCGTCGCGTCCCAGCCGAGCGCGGTGGCGCCTTCGTCGAGCGTCAATGAGAAGTCGAGCGAAGCGTTGGCGTGATCGAAGACGATATTGTTTTGCGGCAGCCAGTCGAGCCTGGCGTTCGCGCCGACGCGGATTGCGATGCGCTGTTGCGCGGTGCGGCCATTCGATTTGTACCACTTGGTCGCGCCGGGCGTGGTGAGCACGGCGTGAGTATTCGCATCGAGGCGGATGTCGATATCGAGCCGGTCGCCGCCCGCGACGCCGCCGGGCGGATGCACGATGACGGCATGGCAGATGGACGGCCCTTCCGGGTAAAGCGGGCGTTGCAGGCGCAACGGACCTTCGTGCAAACGATGGGCGAGGGTGGTTCGGTCGCCGTGTCTGGCGAAGCCGAGTTCGAGCCGCGCGCGCCAGAGGGCGTGCGACGGGTCGTCGATGGTGGCGAGCGTAGCGTGGTGTTCGTGAAGCGACATGCGGCGAGGATAGCAGTTAACCGGGTCTCGCCGTTATACCGCGATGAGCGTACGCACGCCGTCGTCGTCCATGTTGGCGCCTTCACCACCCGCGATGATTTCGCCGCGGCTCATGACCCAGTAGCGGTCGGCGATGGCTTTGGCGAAGTCGTAGTATTGCTCGACGAGCAGGACGGTCAGGCCCATTTCTTCGACGAGTTGGCGGAGGGTTCTTCCGATGTCCTGGATGATGGACGGCTGGATGCCTTCTGTGGGTTCATCGAGGATTAGCAGTTGCGGTTCGCTCATGAGTGCTCGCCCGATTGCGAGCTGTTGTTGCTGGCCGCCGGAGAGGTCGCCGCCGCGGCGGGCTTTCATGTCCTTCAGGACAGGGAATAGTTCGTAGATCCGGTCTGGGATTTTCTTGGGGGCCTTTTTGCTGGCTGCGCCGACTAGCAGGTTTTCTTCCACCGTTAGTCTCGGGAAGATGTCTCTGCCTTGTGGCACGTAGGCTAATCCTTGCGCTACGCGCGCGTGAGGGGCGAGTTTTGTTATCGGCGTTTCGCGCCATTTGATTTCGCCGGTCTTGATGGGGACTACGCCCATTAGGGTTCTTAGTAGCGTGGTCTTGCCTACGCCGTTTCGCCCCAGCAGTACCGTTAGTTTTCCGTCCGGCACTGTGAGCTTCACATTTCGCAGGATGTGGCTGCCGCCGTAGTACTGGTTCAGGTTTTCTACTTCTAGCATTTTGTGTGTCCTTTTCTGCTCTTTGCCGAGCGGCAAGTGTTTTGGCCTTTGCGCCGGCATCCGCGCATTGCCTTCGCGCTTCACGCGTCGCCCCTGTGCGGGGCGGCACCTACTTTTCTTTGCCGCCGCAAAGAAAAGTAGGCAAAAGAAAGCGGCTCACACCGCCAACTCTTGTTCTTGCCTGAGGGCCCCCAACCGGTCCCTCACTTCGCACGGCAACCTTCCTGTTCGCGTTCGTTGCCAACGCTCTTGCGCTGCGCCTCACCCGCTTCACGCGCCCGCATTACTGCATGCCTTGCCAGATAGTCCACCGCCGCCCAGGTGGCAAACTGTGTGTAGGCCGTAGTACTGCACGTTCCTCACTCCGGACCGATAGCGCACGCGTCCCACCCCGTACGAGCGCTACCCTGTACGACGCGACAACCTACACACAGTTTGCCACCTGGGCGGCACATACCATTCGCTGCCACTAACACGTGTACGGGTGTATGAAGTGGGTGAGACGTTCATTCAAAGCGTTGACAACCAACATGAGTCATGTGATTGCCGTGTGAAGCGTAAGACCCTGTGGGGGCCCTCAGGCAAAAACAAAAGCTGGCGGTGTGAGCCGCTTTCTTTTGCCTACTTTTCTTTGCGGCGGCAAAGAAAAGTAGGTGCCGCCCCGCACAGGGGCGACGCGTGAAGCAGGCTAACAAATCGCGGATGCAAGCGAAATCACACAGCCAACCACCCAAAGCGTCGCAGACAAAACCAAAACTAGCGCCCCAAATAACTCTCAACCACAGCCGCATCGCGCTTAACATCCTCAAGCGTCCCTTGAGCTAGCACGCGGCCCTCGGCCATCACAGTAACCTTACCGGTCTCACCGGCCAAAGCAGCTACAAACTCCATATCATGCTCAACAACCATCATGGAACAAGTCCCACGCAGGTGGTTAAGAAGAGCAGCTAGCTCCATAGTCTCATCATCAGTCATGCCAGCCGCAGGCTCATCGAGCAACAACAACGCAGGCTGCTGCATCAACAACATCCCAATCTCGAGCCGCTGCTTCTGCCCATGAGAAAGCTCACCCGCGGGCCGCAGCGCCTCGCCTTCGAGACGAATCAGCGACAACGTCTCCTCGATCCGAGCCTGAGCCGCGCGATCCAGCTTCGCGCGTAAAGACGCAAACCAACCCTTATCGGTTTTCATCGCGAGTTCGAGGTTCTCCCACACAGGATGCTGCTCGAACACAGTCGGCTTCTGAAACTTGCGTCCGATCCCGGCACGGGCAATAGAAGGCTCATTCATCCGCGTGAGATCGATCGTCTGCCCGAGAAACACCTTGCCCGAATCGGGCGAAGTCTTCCCGGTAATGACATCCATCATGGTCGTCTTGCCGGCGCCATTCGGCCCAATAATGCATCGCAACTCACCCACATCGATCGACAGCGACAACGCGTTCAACGCGCGAAACCCATCGAACGAAACCGTCACGTCTTCCAGATAAAGAATCGCACCGTGCGACACGTCGATCTCGCCAGGCGTGACCACGCGTCCCATCGACGCCACGCCGGAAAGCGCGCGGCCATCGTGTTCTTCAGGAAGAGAAAGGTCAGGAACCGTCGGGTTTTCGTTCATCAGCGGTTCCTCTTGCGTGTCGCGAGCTCGAATAGCCCCATGATTCCGTTCGGCAGTAGCAACGGCACGAGCACGAAGATCAACCCCAGAAAGAACAGCCAGTACTCCGCAAAATAAGCCGTGAAAAAACTCTTCGCGCCATTCACCGCGAATGCGCCAATGATCGGCCCGATCAGCGTGCCGCGCCCGCCGACCGCCACCCAGATCGCCATTTCAATCGAGTTGCCCGGCGACATCTCGCCCGGATTGATGATGCCGACCTGCGGCACATACAGCGCCCCCGCAATCCCGCACAGCACGGCCGACACCGTCCACACGAACAGCTTGTACGCAAGCGGGCTGTAGCCGAGGAACATCAACCGCGTCTCGCCGTCACGCACGGCCGTCACGACGCGTCCGAGCTTCGACGTCACGATCGCGCGCGCGCCGATGAACGCAAGCACGAGCACCGCGAACGTCAGTAGAAAGAGCGCGGTCCGCGTGCCGGCATGCGTGATCGGATAGCCCGCGATCCGCTTGAAATCGGTGAAACCGTTGTTGCCGCCAAAGCCCGTCTCGTTGCGATAGAACAGCAGCATCGCGGCGAAGGTCATCGCCTGCGTGATGATCGACAGATACACGCCCTTCACGCGCGAGCGGAACGTGAAGAAGCCGAACACCCAAGCGATCACGGCTGGCACCAGCACCACGAGCAACAGCGCGTACCCGAGATGCTGCGTGCCTTCCCAGTACCACGGCAGCTGATGCCAGTCGAGAAACACCATGAAGTCGGGCAGGTCGCTGCCATACTTGCCGTCATGGCCGATCGCGCGCATCAGGTACATGCCGATCGCGTAGCCGCCGAGCGCGAAGAACAGGCCATGCCCGAGGCTCAGGATGCCGCAGTAACCCCAGACGAGATCGAGCGCGAGCGCAGAGATCGCGTAGCACATCAGCTTGCCTGTCAGCGTCATCGCATACGCGGACAAATGGAATGCGCTCGTTTCCGGCAGCACCAGCGCCGTGAACGGCACACCCAGCCCGATCGCGATGATCAGCGCAATCAGACATTGCCACGCGCGCCGCGACAGCAGGGCAGGGCGCGGCGGCAAGCCGAGCGCGAAGCCTTCGAGGCGCTCGCGTTCGCTCGCCGGAGCGTCGCTGCGCGCATCGACGGAGGTGGAAGCGGGAGAAGTCGCGGATGTCATGTCATGCCTCCGCGCTGCGGCCCTTCAGGGCGAACATGCCCTGCGGCCGCTTCTGGATGAACAGAACGATCAGCACCAGCACGGCGATCTTCGCCAGCACGGCGCCCCAGAACGGCTCGACTGCCTTGCTGACCAGCCCGAGTCCGAAGCCGCCGATCACCGTGCCCGCCAGCTGCCCGACGCCGCCCAGCACCACAGCCATGAACGAATCGATGATGTAGCTTTGCCCGAGGTCCGGCCCGACATTGCCGATCTGCGACAGCGCGCAGCCGCCCAGCCCCGCAATGCCCGCGCCGAACGCGAACGCATACGAATCGACATACGCGGTCTTCACGCCGACGCACGCGGCCATGCGGCGGTTCTGCGTGACGGCGCGTACGAACAGGCCGAGCCGCGTCTTTGTCAGCACGGCCCACGCAATCCCGACGACGATCAGCGAGAACGCGAGAATCGCGAGCCGGTTGTACGGCAGGATCAGGTTCGGCAGCACCGTGACGCCGCCGCTCATCCACGACGGGTTCACCACTTGCACGTTTTGCGCGCCGAACAGCATACGCGTCGCCTGGATCAGGATCAGGCTCACGCCGAAGGTGGTCAGCAGCGTTTCGAGCGGTCGTCCGTACAGATGCTTCAGCACGAGCCGTTCGAGCACGATGCCGACCAGCGCCGCCACCGCGAACGAAGCGGGCACGGCAATCAGCGGATACCAGTCGAACGCGCCCGGCATGTAGCGCTGCACGAGGTTCTGCACGACATACGTCGCGTACGCGCCGATCATCAGGAACTCGCCGTGCGCCATGTTGATGACGCCAATCAGGCCGTAGGTGATGGCAAGGCCGAGCGCGGCGAGCAGCAGCACGCTGCCGAGCGACAGCCCCGCGAACAGCGTGCCCGCGATCTCGCTGCGGCGCTGGATGGAATCGAGCGCGTCGATGCCCGTCTGCGCCGCCTCGCGCACCTGAGCGTCGCTTTCGGCGAACGTGCCGTCGGGCTTCTTCGCGACGAGCGGGCGCAGCAGTTCGTACATGTCCAGATCGTGCCGCGCGGCGACGAGCTTCACCGCTTCGAGACGCTTCGCGGCGTCGGTGTCGTGCAGCGCCGTCATCGCCCAGAGCGTGTCGAGGCGCTTCTTCAGCGTCGGGTCGGTTTCCTTTGCGCGGGCTGCGTCGATTTGCGGCTTCATCGACGGATCGGGGCTTTGCAGCAGCGCGGTGATCGCGGCGGCGCGCTTCGCCGGGTCGGTCGAATCGAGTTGCAGGCCCGACAGCGCGCCCGCGACTTTCGAGCGCAGCAGGTTGTTCAGCGTGACCGGTTGCGCGTCGCCGGCGGCGACGGTCTTGCCCGTGACGGCATCGCGCGCGGTGTCGTTGTCCTGAATCAGCACGTTGCCGTTATCGGTGGCGAGTGCGCTGTCTTCGGACAGCGCCTTCAGCAGCGCGAGCGACGGCGCGTCGTGATTCGCGATCAGCTTGTCGATGGCGGCCGACTTCGCATCGAAGTCGTCGCCGGCGAGCGGCGCGACTTCTTCGGCCGTCAATGCGTGGGCGCTCGCGGGCGCGAGCACGGCGAGCGCCGCGCCCAGCGCACACGATGCAGCGGCAATACGCACGCGTGCGCCCATGCCGCGCAGCGTGTCAGCGCAGCGTGCCTTGAGCGAAGCGAGCGTGGAAAATGAGTACGCCATAGTGGTCTTGAGTGAGAAGCCTGCAGGCAGGCGCGCCGGGTGTGTCGCGCGAAGCGAAACATCGGCGCGCTGCGCAAGCCGGTGCGTCCAACTGCTGCGACACACCGGCACGTTGCTCATGCCACGTTATGCGACGCGCGAGCGGCGGCGCAGGAACTCAGGAATCGAACTGACGACATCCGGCTTGCCCTGGTTGCCCGCGATATACGGGCTCCACGGCTGCGCGCGAATGGCCGTCTTGGTCTTCCACACGACGTTGAACTGGCCGTCCGCGCGCACCTCGCCGATCATCACCGGCTTGTGCAGGTGGTGGTTGCCGTCCATTTCGAGCGTGAAGCCCGACGGCGCCGCGAACTTCTGGCCGATCATCGCGACGCGCACCTTGTCGACATCGGTGCTCTTCGCTTTTTCGACGGCCTGCTTCCACATGTGGATGCCGACATAGGTCGCTTCCATCGGGTCGTTGGTCACGCGCTTCGTGCCGCCCGGCAGGTTCTGCGACTTGACCCACTCGGCCCATTGCTCCTTGAACTTCGTGTTGCCCGGGCCCTTCACCGACATGAAGTAGTTCCATGCCGCGAGGTTGCCGACCAGCGGCTTCGTGTCGATGCCGCGCAATTCTTCTTCACCGACCGAGAACGCGACGACGGGCACGTCGGTGGCCTTCAGCCCCTGGTTGCCGAGTTCCTTGTAGAACGGCACATTCGAGTCACCGTTGACGGTGGAGATCACACACGTCTTGCCACCCTGCGAGAAGGTCTTGATGCTGGCGACGATAGTCTGATAGTCGCTATGGCCGAACGGCGTGTAGACCTCCTGGATGTCGGTCTCCTGGACGCCCTTGGATTTGAGGAACGCCCGCAGGATCTTGTTCGTCGTACGCGGATACACATAGTCGGTCCCGAGCAGGAAGAAACGCTTGGCACCGCCGCCTTCCGCGCTCATCAGGTATTCGGTGGCGGGGATGGCCTGCTGGTTGGGCGCGGCGCCTGTGTAGAACACGTTGCGCGACATTTCTTCGCCTTCGTACTGCACCGGGTAGAAGAGCAGGCCGTTCAGTTCCTCGAACACGGGCAGCACCGACTTGCGCGACACCGACGTCCAGCACCCGAACACGCAGGCGACCTTGTCCTGCGTCAGCAACTGGCGGGCTTTCTCGGCGAACAGCGGCCAGTTCGACGCGGGATCGACGACCACGGGTTCCAGCTTGCGGCCCATCACGCCGCCGCTCGCGTTGATCTCGGCGATCGTCATCAGCGCCGTGTCTTTGAGCGACGTCTCCGAGATCGCCATCGTGCCCGACAGGGAGTGCAGGATGCCGACCTTGATCGGGCCGCTGCCCGACTGGGCATGCGCGAAAGGAACCTTGCCCGCGAGCGCGAGCGCGCCCGACATGGAGCCGAGCTTCAGCAGACTGCGACGTTTCATGTGCTTCCCCTTGCCATAGATGGGTGGTGAGTGGCGGACGAACGGCGTGCGTCCAATCCTTGTTTGCGTTATGTGTGCAGGCTCTTGCCGGCCGGATACTGCAAGGCATATGCCAACTGCGCGGGAGCCGCTTCAATACACGCTTCGCTTGCTGCAATGCGGCTCGCTGGCGGTGCGGTATCGTGTGGCGTTATGCGCTTTGGGCGCGAAAGCGGTGCACTGCAAGGGCGTGCGCCTCGTTCAGGTGCGCGCCGCGCTGCAACGGAGCGCGGGCCGCGATTCCTCAGAGTCGTGGGCGCGACGCCGGTGCATCGCCGCTGCGCTGTTGTGCACGGACGTGCGACTGGCTATGTTGAAAAGACAGTTGAGTGGGGCTGGTCGGCGGGTGGAGTTGGAGCCGCGCGATGGCGCGCTAGACGGGCGATTTGCTGGCGTTCTCTCCGCCGCTCATCATCGGCGAGGCGCAGATCGATGAGCTGTTCCGCCCGGCGGGCGAAGGAAGCTGATTGAGCGTGGCCCGCGTAATGGAAAACGGCGGACAGAGTTGTGACCTGTCCGCCGTTTTTGTTAGTGCCGCTTCTGGCAGAGCCAGTGGCCGTTTAGAACGCCACGTAAGGCCCCGTTTGCGGGCCGGCCTGCATGCCGCTCAACGCCGTGTAGACGTCGCGGCCGTAGAAGAACGGCAAGCCCCACAGGAACATGCTGCTCATCGGAGCGCCGAGGTTGTCGTGCGCGGCATAACCCAGGTTGAACAGCGTCGACGCATTGGCGATCGAGAACGGAATCGTCGATTGTGTGTTGCCTGTATTCGAGAAGGCCGTCGCGCTCAGGCTTTGTACGGCGGCAGGGGCGAACCAGTAGTTCTGCACAGGCAACGACGCATCCGGGAAGAACAGGCCATTCGAGCCGCTATCGATAACACTCATCATCGCGCGCGTCTTGTAGCTGGTCGTGAAATCCCCGCGATCTCCCACGACGAGGATGGTCGGCCTGGCGGGCAACGCATTGTTGTCACGCGTGCCGATACCGAACACCAGTTCGCCTGTGACGCTCGCCTGACCCATCGGTGGAAGTGCGGGCAGGCGGATGATCGTGCCGTTGTTGTCGGTGGCGAAGGCGGGGACGGGGTTCGCAGTCTACCTGTCGAGCGGTACGCTCGCAGCCGTGCAGGACCAGGGCGTCGGGCAGTAGTAGTAATTCGCGACCTGCGGGGTCTGTGCGGCTTCGGGGCAGTCGCGCGCCAGATGCCCAATGCCGATGATCCCGTTCGCCCCCAGATCAGCGACCGTGTTCAAGCCTCGTCCACGCGGCGTGCAGTCGTTGGGCACCCATGCCGCGTACGTGCTATCGCCGATCACCTGAACTGGAATGCCGCTCGCCGTCTTTTTGCCGATCGTGACATCGGCGCTTCGCGTAGAACCCCACGTATAGCCCGACGCGAACAGCGCACACTGCGTGATGGCTGCTTTGCCCGTGCTGTCGTTGGTGGCGCCTGTCTGCATCGGCAGCTTGCCCGGGAACGCCGAGCCTAGCGCCGATGCGATGACGCGCACGCCGACCGAACCTGTATCGAGCAGCATGTGATCGACGGTCGCGCACTGTGACGCGCCTTGCTTGCCCGGCACGCAGAACGTCACGCTGTCGTAGGCATGTTCACGACTCTTCCGACCGTGTCGTCGAAGTTGACGCTGATCGGCACGGTGTTGTCGGCGACGGGGGCGGGCGGCGTGTCGTTGCTGGCGGGTGTGCCCGCCTCACTGGCTGGCGTGACGGCGGCAGGCGTGCTCGCTGCCGATGGCGTACTGGCGGTCTCAGGCGCGCTCGCGGGTTGAGCCGCGCTGGCACCGGAAGGCGTGCTGGCGCCGGAAGGCATACTGGCACCGGCGGGGACGACGGCCGTCCCCGCCGGCTTGACGGGCGCGTTATTGGTCACGGGCTGTCCGGAGCCGTTGTCGTCTCCGCCTCCGCCGCCGCAAGCGGTCAGCGCGACGCTGGCCGCGAGCAGCACGACGAGAAGCGGGCTACTGGAAGCGCAATGCGAAAAGAACGGCTTCATTGCAGATCCTCCACCTTCACCGTGGCAGGCACGAGCCGCGGCACGTAGGCGCGGCCCGCGAAGGCGCCCTGATGTCCGACCGATTCGATCTGCAGTTCTCCGTCGCGCCCGATCAGAGGACCCGTGCCACGCGCGTGGCTTTGTCCTGCATTGACGAAGTTGGGGAAGTAGCTGCCGAGCAGCGCCCGCATGTCGGACGTGTCGGCCCTTGCCACGTGACCGCGAAGACGACGTTCGCAGGCGAAGCATATTCGCGGACCGTGACACCATCGGCGGTTCTGGATTCGTGAACGGTATAGGACGGCGAAGACGTCGCACCGGAAGCGGCGGCGCGCAGCGCGGGCTGCGGCATGCGCGCATCCGGCGACGGCGCTGCGCCGAGTGTTGCGTGGCAGACGACTGGCGACAGCAACGCCAACATCCCCACGATCCTGATCGACTTCATGATGTCGTGCCCTTGAAAGGAAACACGCTATGTTGTTCGATGGATAATCAGGATGGCGTAGTAATGTTCCTGGTTCGCGTCTGAGATTTCTGAATCTACGAAGGAAACATCTGATGCAGTGTGCCGCAGAGCAAAACTGAACGCACAAACAAAAACGCGCCGGTGAATCACCGGCGCGTCAATGCAGCAAAGTGACGCGAAAGACGCTCAATAAGTCGGCACGGAAGGATCGACCTGGCGCGACCATGCGTCGATGCCGCCATACAGGTTGAACACGTCCTTGTGGCCGCGCGATTCGAGGAACATCGCGACTTGCGCGCTGCGCGCGCCGTGATGGCAGATGCAGACGATCTGCACGTCATCGTCGAGTTCTTCGCTGCGCGCGGGAATCTCGCGCATCGGAATCGACACGCTGCCGGCGATCTTCGCCGTTTCGATTTCCCACGGCTCGCGCACGTCGAGCAGCACGGGCGCCGGGCGGGATTGATCAGCGAGCCATTCGGCGAGGGCGGAAGCGGTCAGGTTTTGCATCGTGGGTCTCGCGTGGTACCTAGAACTTGAAGCGCGGCGCGTGCACGGCGTTCTGCAGCGGCTCGACGTAGGTTTCGAACACGTCGGCGATACGGAACTGCTTCTCGTCAACGCGCGTGATGATCTGCGCCTTCATGACGGGCGCGGTGCCGACGAACGCGGCAAGACGGCCGCCCACCTTCAGATGCTCGAGGATTTCCTGCGGCAGCACGGGCAGACCGCCCGACACGCAGATCACGTCGTACGGGGCAGCCGCGCCCCAGCCGCGCGCGCCGTCGCCCGTCGCGACTTCGGCGTTCAGCACGCCGTTCGCCGCGAGGTTCGCCTTTGCCAGCCCGGCCAGTTCCGGCTCGATGTCGACCGTCAGCACATGCTGCGCGCGATGCGCGAGCAGCGCGGCCATGTAACCCGAGCCTGCGCCGATCTCCAGCACGCTCTCGTGCTTCTTCACCGCCAGTTCCTGCAGCACGCGCGCCTCGATGCGCGGCGCGAGCATGTGCTGGCCGGCAGGAAGCGGAATTTCGAAATCGACGAACGCCAGCTCGCGATACGCGGCGGGCACGAAGTTCTCACGCTTGACGATCGACAGCAGATTCAGCACGTCCTGGTCGAGCACTTCCCACGGACGGATTTGCTGTTCAATCATGTTGAAACGCGCTTGTTCGATGTTCATGATCAATTCGGCGGTGTGGTTGAGACGCGGGCAGCGGGTGTATTGGGGGACCACTGCTCCCATTGGATGTTGCCTGGGCTGTTACTGCCCTGTTACTGCCGGGTGTCACCAGGTTAACTGCGAAATTGTACCAAACCACGCGCCGATGCTGCCCTGTTGCGGGCAGGTCCGCTGCGGGCAGACGGATTTCGTTGCGCACTGCGTCTCGGTGAAAGTCCCTACGAGATGACACTTGCGATTCGCGTCCGTGTCGACCAAAAATGTAATCGATTACATTTTCGGGGCAAGAACCGGTGGACAAACCGTCGCAACGTGACCCGCAAGCACAGCCGTCCGGCGCGGCCGAGCCCGATATGCGGGGCTCGGCACGCGCCGCATCGGAAGGGCTGTCGATTGCGGGCGTCGCCGAGCAGGCGGGTGTGTCCGTGGCGACGGTGTCGCGCGTGCTGAACGGGCATTCGAACGTGCGCCCCGCGACGCGCGACAAGGTGCTCGCCGCCGTCGCGACGAGCGGCTACCGCGTGAACGAACTGGCGCGCAATCTGCGCACGGCCGAAAGCCGTCTGCTGCTGACGATGGTCCCCGACGTCGGCAACCCGTTCTATGCGGAAGTCATTCGCGGCATCGATTCCGTGGCACGCCAGCACGGCTATTTCATGCTGCTGTGCGACACGGGCGCGGATGCTGGCCGCGAGCGCAGCTATTTCGACCTGCTGCGCCGCCGCCGGGCGGACGGCGCGATCTGCCTCGACCCGGCTACCGTGCAACAGGCGCTTGCCGAGGAATCGAACGCACTGCCGTGGGTGGCGTGTTGCGAGTTCGATTCGTCCGTGGGCGTGCCGTACGTCGGCATCGACAACTACCGCGCGGCGGGCGACGCCGTGCGCCATCTGCTGGCGCGCGGTCACCGGCGCATCGCGCTGATCAATTCCGACGATCACTACCTGTACGCGCAACAGCGCCAGCAAGGCTATCTGGACGCATTGCGCGACGCGGGCATCGCGGCCGACGAACGCTGGCGCCAGAACGTGAACAGCCTCGACTACGAAGCGGGCGCCTCGGCGGCCGCGCTGCTGATGACGCACGCCGACGCGCCGACGGCCATCTTCGCCGTGTCGGACACGTTGGCGATCGGCGTGATCGCGGGCTTGCGCAGTGTCGGCAAGCGCGTGCCCGACGATGTCGCCGTCGCGGGTTTCGACGACATTTCGCTTGCAGCGCAGATCGATCCGCCCTTGACGACGATCGCGCAGCCGATGCGCGAACTCGGCGAGACGGCCGCGCGCCTGCTGCTGCAACGGCTGGCGAATCCGCGTGACACGGTGCCGGGCGTGCTGCTGCCGCATCGGCTCGTGGTCAGAAAGAGCGCTTGAGAGGGAAGCCGCGATGAGCCTCGCCGTCCGATTCGACGATATCCGCAAAGACTTCGGCCCCGTGCGCGTGCTGCACGGCGTGAGCTTCGATCTCGCGCCGGGGCGCATCTACGGGCTGCTCGGAGAGAACGGCGCGGGCAAGTCGACGCTGATGAAAATCCTCGCGGGCTACGAGACGGCTACGGAAGGCACGGTGCTGATCGACGGCCACGTGCAGCGTTTTGATGGCTCGCGCGATGCGGAAGCCGCGGGCATCGTGCTGATTCACCAGGAGTTCAATCTCGCCGAGCATCTGACGATTGCGCAGAACATGTATCTCGGCCACGAGAAGCGCAAGGGCCTGTTCGTCGACGACACGGCGATGCGTAGCGAAGCGAAGCGCTATCTGGAGCAGGTCGGCCTGCACAAGCATCCGGACACGAAGGTGCGCGATCTGATCGTCGCGGAAAAGCAGATGGTGGAGATTGCGAAGGCGCTTTCGCGGCGCGCGCGGCTGCTCATCATGGACGAGCCGACGGCGACGCTGACGCCGTCCGAGACCGAGCGCCTGTTCGCGCTGATGACGAAGCTCAAGGCCGATGGCGTGACCATCGTCTACATCTCGCACAAGCTCGACGAAGTCGAGCACCTCACCGACGAAGTGATCGTGATGCGTGACGGCCGCTTCGTCGCGCGCAGCGAGACGGCGCTGCTCGCGCGTCAGCAGATGGCGAACCTGATGGTCGGGCGTGAACTGTCCGATATGTTCCCCGACAAGACACCGCCTGCGCAGAACGCGCCGATCGCACTACACGTGCAGCATCTCAGCGTGCCCGAGTGGGTCGACGATCTGAGCTTCGACGTGCGCGCGGGTGAGGTGTTCGGGTTTGCGGGACTCGTCGGCGCGGGGCGCACGGAAGCATTCGAGGCGATTATCGGATTGCGCGAGCGCACCTCGGGCACGATCGAAATCGCCGGACGCAAGGCCGATCTGCACAGCCCGCGCGACGCGATGCGGCGCGGTCTCACGTATCTGAGCGAGGACCGCAAGGGCAAGGGGTTGCACGTGAACCTGAGCCTGCAGGACAACCTGACGTTGATGACACTCGAACGCTATGCGAAGCCGCTGCTCGATCTGAAGGCGGGACGCGACGCGCTGACCAAAGCCGTACGCGATTTCGGCATCCGCACGGGCGATCTGGGCAGCCGCGCGCGGATGCTGTCGGGTGGCAACCAGCAGAAGCTCGCGCTTGCCAAATTCCTGCAGCCCAATCCGGATGTGATCGTGCTCGACGAGCCGACGCGCGGCGTCGATATTGGCGCGAAGCGCGACATCTATTTTCTGATCCACCGGCTTGCGTCCGAAGGGCGTGCCGTGATCGTCATTTCATCCGAACTGATCGAGCTGATCGGCCTGTGCCATCGCGTGGCCGTGATGCGCGCGGGGCGCCTGCAGGCGACGCTTGGCCTCGACCATCTGACCGAAGAGGAGTTGATCGCTCATGCGACCGGCACACACTGACACCGCGCCGGTTGGGCGCGCGATGCGGATTGCGCATCGATTGCATGGGCTTGGGCCGTTGGCGGGGCTGATCGTGCTGTGCATTGCGGGGACGCTGCTCAATCGCGATTTCGCGACTGTCGACAACATGATGAATGTGCTGACGCGCACGTCGTTCATTGGGATCATTGCTGTCGGCATGACGTTTGTGATTATTTCGGGTGGGATTGATCTTTCTGTTGGATCGATGGCGGCGTTGATCGCGGGCAGCATGATCTGGTTGATGAATGCGCTTGCCGCTGCGCCGGGCGGACATGCGCTTGCGCCTCTGACTATTGTGTTGATCGGGATTGCGAGTGCGTTTGTGCTTGGCGGCGCGTTTGGATGCGCGCATGGGTTGTTGATCACCAAAGGGCGGATCGAGCCTTTTATCGTCACGTTGGGGTCGCTGGGTATTTTTCGCGCTGTGCTGACCTGGCTTGCTGACGGTGGTGCCTTGACGCTCGATAACAATCTTTCCGATCTTTATGGGCCGGTTTATTACGCGAGTCTGTTTGGGGTGCCTGTGCCGATCTGGGTGTTTCTCGTCGTCGCGGCGGGCGGTGCGCTGATTCTTAATCGAACGGCGTTTGGGCGACATGTGCAGGCGATTGGCTCCAATGAACAGGTCGCGCGGTATGCCGCGATTCGCGTTGATACCGTGAAGATTGTTACTTATGTGTTGCTTGGGGTTTGTGTTGGCGTAGCGACGGTTTTGTATGTGCCGAGGCTTGGGTCGGCGACGCCCACTACCGGGCTTTTATGGGAACTGGAGGCGATTGCCGCTGTTGTGGTTGGCGGGACTGCGCTCAAGGGCGGTGAAGGGCGGGTTGTGGGTACCGTCATCGGTGCGGTTCTGCTTTCGGTCATTGCCAATATTCTTAACCTCACTAGCATTATTAGCGTGTACTTGAATGCCGCTGTGCAGGGGATTGTGATTATTGTTGTCGCGTTTTTGCAGCGGGGGCGGAGGTGATTGAGGTGGCGCGTTTGCCTTTGCGGGGGCAGGGTGGGATGCCAGCGAAAAGGCAAACGTATAGGGGCAACGCAAGAAGCGCGAAGGCATAGCGCGGATGCCAGCGCAAACCAAACCAGACCAGACCAAACCAGACCAAACCAGCAGTCGCAACAGCGTTTCAACACCGAAAGAACCAAACCATCCAGTCAGGAGACATAGCCATGAAGCAGATGATTCGAGCGGTTGGCGCCGGGATGCTGGCGCTGAGCATAATGGGCCTGGGCACAGGCGCCGCGCAAGCCGACGAGAAAGTCACCCTCGGCGTAGCCATCCCCACCGCCGATCACGGCTTCACAGGCGGCATAGTCTGGTGGGCGAACAAGGCAAAGGCGGATCTGGAAAAAGCCCACCCCGATCTGAAAGTGATCGTCAAAACGGCAGCCAACGCGCCGGAACAGGCGAACCAGCTGCAAGACCTCGTAACGGTCAACAAAATAAACGCGCTAGTAATATTCCCGTACGAATCAGCCTCCCTCACCCAACCCGTCGCACAGGTGAAAAAGAAGGGCGTCTACGTAACAGTGGTCGACCGTGGTCTCACGGACACAAGCGCACAAGACGCCTACGTGGCCGGCGACAACACCGCCTTCGGCAAGATCCCCGCCGAATATCTGGCAAAAGCACTCGACGGCAAAGGCGACATCGTCGCGCTACGCGGCATTCCCACAACCCTCGACAACGAACGCTGGACAGCCTTCACAGGCGTCCTGAAGGCCTATCCGAACATCAAGATCCTCGACGCAAAATACGCAAACTGGAACCGCGACGACGCATTCAAGGTGATGCAGGACTACCTGACGCGCTTCAAGCACATCGACGCCGTCTGGGCGGCCGACGACGACATGGCCGTCGGCGTCATCAAGGCAATCGATCAGGCCAAGCGCACCGACATCAAGATCGTGTTCGGCGGCGCGGGTTCGAAAGGCATGGTCAAGAACGTGATGGACGGCGCGCCGCTCATCAAGGCCGATGTGTCGTACTCGCCAAAGTTCATCTACGACGCAATCAAGCTCACGGCAGAAGCGCGCCTCAAAGGCGACAAGCTGCCCGCCACGACGATCATTCCTTCCGTGCTGATCACGAAGGAGAACGCGAAGGAATTCTACTTCCCGGATTCGCCGTTCTGATCGAAAACGTGCTTTAGCCCGCCGCCGCCTTTCGCGTGATCGTCACAAAGACACGCGCAAGGCGGCGCCGGTTCGACGCAGATATCCATCGGGAGCAGCACGATGAAAACGATCAAAGGGCCGGCGATCTTTCTCGCGCAGTTCATGGGCGACAAGGTGCCGTTCGACAACCTCGCGCATCTCGCGCAATGGGCCGCGAGTCTCGGTTTCAAAGGCATTCAGGTGCCCGCCGATCCGCGCCTCGTCGACCTCGAACAGGCGGCGTCGAGCCAGGACTATTGCGACGATCTGCTGGGCGTCGTCACCGATGCGGGCGTCGCCATCACCGAACTGTCGACGCATCTGCAAGGCCAACTCGTCGCCGTGCATCCCGCGTATGACGTGCTGTTCGACGGCTTCGCCGCGCCGCACGTGCGTGGCAATCCCGCGGCACGCACCGAATGGGCCGTGCAGCAGATGAAGTGGGCGGCGAAGGCATCGCAGCGTCTCGGGCTGAACACGCATGTGTCGTTTTCAGGCGCGCTCGCGTGGCCGTATATCTATCCGTGGCCGCAGCGTCCCGCCGGTCTCGTCGAAGCGGCCTTCGACGAACTCGCGCGCCGCTGGACACCCATCCTCGATGCATTCGACGAAGCGGGCGTCGATGTCTGCTACGAACTGCACCCGGGTGAAGATCTGCACGACGGCGTGACGTTCGAACGTTTTCTCGTGGCCGTGAAGGACCACAGGCGCGCCAACATCCTGTTCGATCCGAGTCACTACGTCTTGCAGCAACTCGACTACCTCGCGTTCATCGATATCTATCACGAGCGCATCAAGGCCTTTCACGTGAAGGACGCCGAGTTTCGTCCGAATGGGCGGCAAGGCGTGTATGGCGGCTATAGCGGCTGGGTCGAGCGCGCGGGGCGCTTCCGCTCGTTGGGCGACGGACAGATCGACTTCGGCGCGATCTTCTCGAAGATGGCGCAAAACGATTTTCCGGGCTGGGCCGTGCTCGAATGGGAGTGCGCGCTGAAGCATCCCGAAGACGGCGCGCGCGAAGGCGCCGAGTTCATCAAGCGGCACATCATTCGCGTGGCCGACCATGCATTCGACGACTTCGCGGGCAGCGGCGCGGACCACGCGCAACTGAAACGCGTGCTCGGCCTTTGACGCCGGCTGTCGAACAGGAGCACATCGCGATGACACGAAGACTCAGGCTGGGCATGGTCGGCGGCGGGCAGGGTGCGTTTATCGGTGCGGTGCATCGGATCGCGGCGCGTATCGACGATCGCTTCGAACTGGTGGCAGCCGCGCTGTCGTCCGACCCGCAGCGCGCGCAGGCGAGCGCCGACGAACTCGGCATCGCACGCAGTTATGCGAGCTGGGACGAGATGGCGCGCGCCGAAGCGGCACGCGACGACGGCATCGACGCCGTGTCGATCGTCACGCCGAACCATCTGCATGCGCCCGTCGCGACGGCGTTCCTCGATGCCGGTATCCACGTGATCTGCGACAAGCCGCTCGCGATGACGCTCGAAGAAGGCGAGGCGCTCGCGAAGCTCGCGCGCGACAAGAACCGGCTCTTTGCGCTGACGCACACGTATTCGGGTTATCCGATGGTGCGCCATGCGCGCGAGCTGGTCGAAGCAGGTGAGTTGGGCGAGGTGCGCGTCGTGCAGGTCGAGTACGCGCAGGACTGGCTCGCGAAGCCAATCGAACTGACGGGCGAGAACCGCCAGGCGGTGTGGCGCACCGATCCGAAGCAGGCTGGGCGCGCCGGATGTCTTGGCGATATCGGCACGCACGCGTATCACCTGGCGGCGTTTGCGACCGGCATGCTCCCTATCGAGATCGCCGCTGAATTACATACGTTCGTCGAAGGGCGCCAGGTCGACGACCATATTCAGGCGATGCTGCGCTACGACAACGGTGCGCGCGGCATGCTGTGGGCGAGCCAGGTGGCGAGCGGCGCGGAAAACGCACTGCGTCTGCGCGTCTACGGGACGAAGGCGGGCATCGCATTCGATCAGGAGAACCCGAACGAACTGCTGTTCACGCCGTTGGGCGGCGCGACGCAAAGGCTCACGCGCGGGCGCGTCGGCAGCGACGTGGCGCGGCACGCAACGCGCGTGCCGCCAGGTCATCCCGAGGGTTATCTCGAAGCGTTCGCGCAGCTCTACCAGGATGCGGCGTTGCAGATCGAAGCCATCGACGCGGGTTTGCCTCTGCCGTCCGTAAGCCGTTTGCTGACGACCGTCGAGGACGGCGTCGCGGGGCTGCGTTTCATCGATGCCGTTTTCACAAGCAACGATCAGCTTGCCTACACGCGCGTAAAGAACGGCTGACAGCTGCGGGGTGCTAGCTCTTGCTGCGCTTGATCTGCTCTTCGAACGCAAGATCGAGCTTGCTTGCCTTGCGTGGTTTCGGCGGGCCGAAACCGTCGACGAACTTGACGAAGTCATCGAGCGGCAACGGATCGGACACCTTCTGGTCCGTGCCGCTCGACTTGTCGACGAGATAGAACAGTCCGCCCGACAGGCTGACCGCCGCGAAGCGCGGATTGCCGCTGCGGGTCTTCAGCCGTTCGACGGCATGGATGGCTCGGGTCGTGCGCATGATTCGATGGTGCCGTGCAGTGCTTGAGTTTTTAAGATTGCTGCATGATTCTACGACGTATACTCGCGCGCCGGTCTGCGGCCGCGCCGCGATCCGGCGGATGTCCCGCCATTTGCGTAGAACGTCGAAACAATGCCCGCCTTGCCTTCAGTCCAGGAAACAGTCGATGCGCTCGCCCACGCGCCCGACGATATAGAAAAGCTGCGAGCCGTCTGCGTCGCGCTGCTGCACGACATGCGTGACGACGAGCTGCTGAGCTATACCGAACGCGCGCTCGCGATCGAGCCGCGCGATCTCCATTTCGTCAACTGGCGCGCGTATGCGTTGACGCTGCTCGGCCGGCACTTCGATGCCGTCGCGACGTGGCGCAATTATGCGGCGCTGCCGTGGCAGCCCGCGTACTACAAGATGAGCCTCGGCCAGAGTCTCGTGATGTCGGGCGACGTCGAGCGCGGCATCCCGATGCTGCACGACGCATGGCGCACGGCTGCCGCGGCCGGCGACTGGTTTGCGCGCAAGGCCGAGCATCTGTACGGCGAGGCGTTGTTGCGCACCGCGCGTCCCGCAGGCTTCGAACCGTGGCTCGCGCGCAATGACAGCGACAGCGGCAATTATCAGCCGGCCGATATTGCGCCGTGGTCGGGCGAACAGGATTTGCGCGGCAAGCGCGTGCTGATTACGCATCAGATGGGTTTCGGCGATCAGTTCCTGTTCTTTGCCAATGTGGCGCGATGGCGGGCAGCAGGCGCGCAGATGATGATTACGTGCGATGCGCAGTTGCATCCGCTGTTGCAGGCGTCGCTGCCGGATTGCCATGTGGTGAGCGCGCCGCGTCCGTTGCGTCAGCATGACGCGTTGCCTGAAGAGTTGGTCAATCAGGTTCGCGAGTTCGCCCCCGATCTGCACGCGACGTTGCTCCATTTGCCGCTGCTCGCCGCGCAGCAAGTGCCGCTGCCGTCGCCGTTTTTCCCCGCTTATCTGCGCGCGCCTGAAGCGGAGCGCGAAGCCGCCGCCACATGGGCGCGCGAGCTGCGCGCGGCGCAGCCGAGCAAATCGCTGGTCGGTATTTTCTGGGACTGCAACCAGCGCCACGCGCATGAGGTCGGCGCGGTGATGCGCTGCTCGGCGATCCGCCGCAGCTTGCCGTTGACGGAAATCGATCATCTGGTGATGCATCCGTCCGTCGCAGCGAAGCGGCATTTCGTGAGCCTGCATCATCCTTCCGTACAGCAGTTCGCGGGGATGCCGTCGGGCAATATCAGCGTGTACGGGCCGGGGATCAAATCGTTTGCGGAGACGGCTGCGTGCATCGAGCAACTGGATGCCGTCGTTGCCGTCGATTCGGGCGTCGCGAATCTGAGCGCGATGCTCGGCAAGCTGACAATTGTGCCGCTCAATGTGGCAAGCGAATGGCGCTGGGGCGTGGAAGGCGATACGTCGCCGTGGATGGCGAATCTGAAGCCGCTGCGTCAGACGCTGACGGGCGACTGGCGCAGCGTGATCGATGAGGCGATCAGTTTTTTGTCGTAGCTGATCGCGAGGCGGCGGGGCGGCGCGCGCCCCGTTCGCCGCTACGTCGAGCCAGGATCACAAAGCGATCACTGACTCAAATACGTAAACTTCCCACCCTTGATAATCCCCATCACGCTGGCCCGCTGATCGAGCCCGACGTGATCCTTCGCGCTCGTATTCACGACGCCGTTCGGCACCACCAGTTCATGCGCGTGCTCGAGTTCCGTGCGCAACGCCGCGCGAAACTCCGGCGTGCCCGGCTGCGCCGTCTTCAACGCGCGCGCGACGGCATCCTGCAAACGCGGATACACACCCGCCGCATCGCCCGCGAACTGCGTCACGGTGTTCGGCCCATATTGCGTTTCGTACGCGTTGACGAACGCAAGCGCGGCCTTCTTCGCCGGATGATCGGCAGGCAGCGTGCGCGCCACGACGACCGGCTGTGTCGGAAACAGTGTCCCCTCGACATCCTTGCCGCCCAGCTTGATGAACTCCGGCGTCGCGATGCCGTGCGTCTGATAGATGGCGCCTTTGTAGCCGCGCTCGACGAGCGTGCGCTGCGGCAGCACCGTCGGCGTGCCCGCGCCAGCGATCAGCACGGCATCCGGCTTCGCCGCGATCAGCTTCAGCACCTGGCCCGTGACGCTCGCGTCGGTGCGGTTGAAGCGCTCGGTCGCGACGACTTGAATGTGGCGCAGCGTCGCGAACTTCGTGAACTCGTTGAGCCAGCTGTCGCCGTAACTGTCCGCGAAACCGATGAAGCCGACCGTCTTGATGTTGTGATTCGACATGTAGCGCGTCATCACGTCGGCCATCGCGCTGTCCGTCTGCGCCATCTTAAACGCCCAGACCTTCTTGCCTTCCTGCGGCTCGACGACACTCGCCGAACCAATCAGCGTAATCATCGGCGTCTGGCTCTCGGCGACGGGATCGAGCGCGGCGATCGCGGCGGGCGTGATGTTGGGACCGACGATCACATCGACGTGGTCCTCGTTGATCAGCTTGCGGATATTGCGTACGGCATTGCCCGGATCGGAGCCGTCGTCGAGGATGATGTACTGCGCGTTCTGACCGGCAATCGTCTTCGGCCACATCAACATCGCGTTCTTGCTGGTGATGCCGATCGTGGCGGCAGGCCCCGTGCTCGACAGGTCGATGCCGACCTTGATGTCCGCGTGCGCGGCGGCGGCGGCGAACAGCGCGCCGATCGCGGCGGCACGCATCAGGGTGCGTTTGATTTTGTTCTTGTGCGACGACATGCGAAAGATCTCCTGGCAGATAGCGTGGCCGTTCGTTGTTAATCGGATCAGGTATGGCGGGTCAAAAACCTCAAAGCTCGTACGTTTCGTGATCACCCTTGAGCGCCTGCTCGATCAGCTTGCGGTTCATGTTCGGCGACAGCAGCTCGACGAGCGTATACACATAGCTGCGCAGATACGCGCCCTGTTTCAGCGCGACGCGCGTCACATTGCTGCCGAACAGATGGCCGACGGGCATCGCGCGCAGATGGCGGTCGCGTTCGGCGTTGAACGCGATGTCGGCCATAATCCCGACGCCCAGTCCCAGTTCGACGTAGGTCTTGATCACGTCCGCGTCGATCGCTTCGAGGACGATATCGGGGTGCAGGCCACGCAGGCGGAATGCTTCGTTGATCTTGGTACGGCCAGCGAACGCGTTATCGTACGTAATCAGCGGATACTGCGTGAGATCGTCCAGCGACAGCAGCTTGCGCTCCAGCAACGGATGATCGGCGGGCATCACGGCGAGGTGGTGCCAGGTGAAGCAGGGCAGTGACACCAGTTCCTTATAGGTCGAGATCGCCTCGGTTGCGATTGCCACGTCCGCCTGATCGTGCAAAACCAGTTCGGCGACCTGGGTCGGACTGCCTTGCAGGATCGAAAGGTGCACCTTCGGAAAACGCTTCTTGAACTCGGCGATGGCGGCGGGCAGCGAGTAGCGCGCCTGCGTATGCGTCGCGGCGATCACGAGGTTGCCCTGATCCTGCGCCGCGTAATCTTTACCGACTCGCTTCAGGCTCTCAACCTCCTGAAGAATCCGCTCGACGGACGCCAGAATGATCCGGCCCGGTTCCGTCAGCGAGCGCACGCGTTTGCCGTGCCGCGTGAAGATTTCGACGCCCAGTTCGTCCTCCAGCTCGATGATCGCCTTCGAGACGCCCGGCTGGCTTGTATACAGTGCCTTGGCGGCTTCCGTCAGATTGAAGTTCTGGCGGACGGCCTCGCGCACGAAGCGGAACTGATGCAGGTTCATATATAACCTCGCCGCATATCAAAAGAATTTTTTAGTCGTTTGAAATATAAGGCGAGTTTATTACGATTTGTCCAGTTTTTCCAATATGGATATCTGTTTTTGTCATTAGCAAATGAGCGATGCGTCTAAACGGCTGGTCGCCGTCTCGCTCAAAGCAGACTGATGAAGACGAATCCGAAGCGCGGCGTAACCGGAACGCCGCGTCGTGTGAGACGAACAAACCCTGGGGTCCCCGAATGTACCAATACGATCAGTACGACCAGACCATCGTCGACGAACGCGTCGCGCAATATGCCGACCAGGTTCGCCGCCGTCTGTCGGGCGAATTGAGCGAAGAAGAGTTCCGCCCGCTGCGCCTGCAAAACGGCCTGTACATGCAGCGCCACGCGTACATGCACCGCATCGCGATTCCGTACGGCAACCTGCGCAGCGACCAGTTGCGCATGCTTGCGACGATCGCGCGTGAGCACGACCGCGGCTACGGCCATTTCTCGACGCGCTCCAACATCCAGTACAACTGGATCCAGCTCGAAGAAACGCCTGAAATCCTGCGCAAGCTCGCGTCCGTCCAGATGCACGGCATCCAGACGTCGGGCAACTGCATCCGCAACATCACGGCCGATCAGTTCGCGGGCGTGGCGCCCGACGAAATCGTCGATCCGCGTCCGTGGGCGGAAATCATGCGCCAATGGTCGACGTTCCACCCTGAATTCGCGTGGCTGCCCCGCAAGTTCAAGATTGCCGTGTCGGGTACGAAGGAAGACCGTGCAGCCGTGCAGATCCACGATCTGGGCGTCTATCTGAAGAAGAACGCCGAAGGCGAAGTGGTCGCCAGCATTCTGGCGGGTGGCGGTCTGGGCCGCACGCCCATCATCGGCGCGATCATCAAGGAAGACCTGCCGTGGCAGCAGCTGCTGACGTACTGCGAAGCCGTGCTGCGCGTGTACAACCGCTACGGCCGCCGCGACAACCTGTATAAGGCGCGCATCAAGATTCTCGTGAAGGCGCTGTCGCCCGCGAAGTTCGCGCAGCAGGTCGAGGAAGAATGGCAACACCTGAAGGACGGCCCGTCGACGCTGACGGAAACGGAAGTCGCGCGCGTGTCGCAGTACTTCGCGCCGCCCGCGTATGAAAAGCTGCCGGACACGGACACGTCGTTCGAAAAGCATCTGCTCGAAAGCAAGCCGTTCGCGCGCTGGGTCGAGCGCAATGTGCGCCCGCACCGCGTGTCGGGCTATTCGTCGGTGACGATCTCGCTGAAGCCGCGCGACATCGCGCCCGGCGACGCGACAGATACGCAGATGGACGCCGTCGCCGATTGGGCTGATGAGTACTCGCTCGGCGAAATCCGCGTATCGCACGAACAGAACCTGATTCTCGCGAACGTCAAGAAGCGCGACCTGTTCGCGCTGTGGGAAAAGGCCAAGGCGCAAGGTTTCGCGATGCCGAATATCGGTCTGCTGACCGACATCATCGCGTGCCCGGGCGGCGATTTCTGCTCGCTCGCGAATGCGAAGTCGATCCCCATTGCGCAGGCTATCCAGCAACGTTTCGACGACGCTGACTTCGTCTACGACCTCGGCGACCTGTCGCTGAATATCTCGGGCTGCATGAACTCGTGCGGTCACCACCACGTCGGCAACATCGGCGTGCTGGGCGTCGACAAGGACGGCTCCGAGTGGTACCAGGTGTCGCTCGGCGGCGAGCAGGGCACGGGTCATGACGGCGCGAAGCTCGGCCGCGTGATCGGCCCGTCGTTCTCGGCGGAAGAAATGCCGGACGTGGTGTCGAAGGTGATCGATACGTTCGTCGAAAACCGCATCGACGGCGAACGCTTCATCGACACGTACAACCGCATCGGCCTCGCGCCGTTCAAGGAACGCGTGTACGCATCGCGTCAGCCGGCTCACGCGTAACGGGAACAAGGATTAGCAGATGGCATCGATTATCAAGGACCGCGCAATCGTCAACGACGACTTCACGGTAATCCGCGCAGCCGAAGACGGCACGTTGCCCGAAGTCGGCGCATTGCCCGCTGGCAAAGTGATCGTCCCGTTCGCGTTGTGGCAGGCGTCGCGCGACGAGTTGACGGCTTCGCGCAGCGCGCAGGAAATCGGCGTGTGGCTCGCGCCGGACAGCGAACCCGCCGACATCGGCGCGGACTTCGACAAGCTCGCACTGATCGCGGTGGACTTCCCGGTGTTCCGCGACGGCCGCGGCTACAGCACGGCGCGTCTGTTGCGCGAGCGCTATGGCTACAAGGGCGAGATTCGCGCGATCGGCGACGTGCTGCGCGACCAGTTGCGCTTCTACGAACGCTGCGGCTTCAACGCGTACGCACTGCGCGAAGACAAGGACATCCACGACGCGCTGAAGGCGTTCACCGAATTCACTGTCCAGTATCAAGGTGCGTTCGACGATCCTTCGCCACTCTTTCGTCATCGTGAAGCGGCCGCTGCCGCGCAGAAGGCGTCGGTATGACGAGCGCAACGGGCATCACGGCTGAGCTGCAAGCGAAGATCGAGCGTCTGGACGCGCTGCTCGATTCGATCGCGCAGCGTCACGACAAGGTCAAGCTCGCGAGCAGCCTCGCGGCGGAAGACATGCTGCTCACGCACGCCATTCTGTCGCGCGGCGTGAAGATCGGCATTTTTTCGCTGAACACGGGCCGTCTGCATGCGGAAACGCTCGGCATGATCGACCGCGTGCGCGAGCGCTACGGCTACGAGATCGAGCAGTTTCATCCGCTGGCGGATTCCGTCGATGAATACGTCGCGCAGCATGGCCTGAATGCGTTCTACGAAAGCATCGATCTGCGCAAGCGTTGCTGCGAGATCCGCAAGGTCGAGCCGCTGAACCGCGCGCTGTCGGAAGTCGGCGCGTGGGTGACGGGCCAGCGCCGCGAGCAGTCGGTGACGCGCGCGGAACTGCACGAGGAAGAGCAGGATCACGCTCGCAATATCGGCAAGTACAACCCGCTCGCCGACTGGACGGAAGCCGATGTGTGGGCGTACCTGAAAGCGTTCGACGTGCCCGTGAACCCGCTGCATGCGCGCGGCTATCCGAGCATTGGCTGTGAGCCGTGTACGCGCGCCGTACGCCCCGGCGAAGACAGCCGGGCAGGGCGCTGGTGGTGGGAGTCGCGCGATACGAAGGAATGCGGGCTGCACATCACGACGATTCCTGTCACGGTGATTGGCGAGAACGCGTCGTCGCTCCACTGAGCGGCACGCGAACGCAGAAGCAGATTTCGATTGAATCTTCTCGTGTCGCACACATCTGGTGAGAACCCGATCATGCGACACGAACCAACGAAGGACCTGAACATGAGCACGACGCTCGATTCGACTGTCAACCCGCTGAACGTCACGGCGAACCGGATGGACCATCTCGACTGGCTCGAGGCAGAGTCGATTCACATCCTGCGCGAACTCGTAGCCGAGTGCAGCAAACCCGCGTTGCTGTTCTCGGGCGGCAAGGATTCCGTCGTCGTGCTGGCGCTCGCGTTGAAGGCGTTCGGCCTTGGCGCGAACCGCAAGACGCAGCTGCCGTTCCCGCTCGTGCACATCGACACGGGTCACAACTATGACGAAGTGATCGACTTCCGCGATCGCCGCGCGAAGGAAATCGGCGCGGAGCTCGTGGTCGGCCACGTCGAAGATTCGATTAAAAAGGGCACCGTGCGTCTGCGCCGCGAGACGGATTCGCGCAACGCCGCGCAAGCCGTCACGCTGCTGGAAACGATCGAGCAATATGGCTACACGGCGATGATCGGCGGCGCGCGCCGCGACGAAGAAAAGGCGCGTGCGAAAGAGCGCATCTTCTCGTTCCGCGACGAGTTCGGCCAGTGGGACCCGAAGGCGCAGCGCCCGGAACTGTGGAGCCTGTTTAACGCGCGTCTGCATCAAGGCGAGCATCTGCGCGTGTTCCCGATTTCGAACTGGACGGAACTCGACGTGTGGCAGTACATCGCGCGCGAGAACCTCGAACTGCCGTCCATCTACTACGCGCACAAGCGCGAGATCGTGCGCCGCAACGGCCTGCTCGTGCCCGTGACGCCGCTCACGCCGATCCGCGAAGGCGAGTCGAGCGAAGAGGCGCTGGTGCGTTTCCGTACGGTTGGCGACATCAGCTGCACGTGCCCCGTCGAAAGCGATGCGGACGATCTGGAAAAGATCATCGCCGAAACGGCCGTGACGGAAATCACGGAACGCGGCGCGACGCGCATGGACGACCAGACGTCGGAAGCGGCGATGGAAACGCGCAAGAAACAAGGTTATTTCTAAGGCACGGGGTAAGAAGATTATGAGCATTCATCAACCTGAAGACCTCGGCGTACTTCGATTCATCACGGCAGGCAGCGTCGACGACGGCAAGAGCACGTTGATCGGCCGCCTGCTGTACGACAGCAAGGCTGTGCTGTCGGATCAACTGTCGGCGCTGTCGCGCGCGAAGAACAAGCGGACGGTCGGCGACGAAATCGATCTGTCGCTGCTGACGGACGGCCTTGAAGCCGAACGCGAGCAAGGCATCACGATCGACGTTGCGTACCGTTACTTCGCGACCGCGAAGCGCAAGTTCATCATCGCCGACACGCCGGGCCACGAGCAGTACACGCGTAACATGGTGACGGGCGCATCGACGGCGCACGCCGCGATCATTCTCGTCGACGCGACACGCGTCACGTTCGAAGACGGTGTCGCGCAACTGCTGCCGCAGACCAAGCGCCACAGCGCGATCGTCAAGCTGCTCGGTTTGCAGCATGTGATCGTCGCGATCAACAAGATGGACCTCGTCGAATATAGCGAAGCGCGCTTCAACGAGATCCGCGACGCGTACGTTACGCTCGCGCGCCAGCTTGGCCTCGCTGATGTGCGCTTCGTGCCCGTGTCGGCACTGAAGGGCGACAACATCGTGACGGCGAGCGAGCGCATGCCGTGGTATGCGGGCGAGCCGCTGCTCGACGTGCTCGAAGCACTGCCCGTCGAACTGCCGACGCATCAGGGACTGCGTTTCCCGGTGCAATGGGTCGCGCGTCAGGACGGCAGCCAGGCCGACGATTTCCGTGGCTACATGGGCCGCGTCGAATCGGGCGAAGTGAAGCTCGGCGATTCGATCGTCGTGTTGCCGGCGAACCGTCAGGCGACCGTCGCTGAGATCATCGCGCCCGTGCCGGGCGGCACGGCGCAGGTGGACCGCGCATTCGCGGGCCAGACGGTGACGATCCGCCTGGCGGAAGACGTCGACGTGTCGCGCGGCGATACGTTCGTGCTGGCAACGGGTGCCGTCCAACCGGCGAAGAAGCTCGAAGCGGACCTGTGCTGGTTCGACGAAACGCCGCTGTCGACGGCCCGCAAGTATCTGCTGAAGCAGACCACGAGCACGGTGTTCGCGCGGATCGGCGGTATCCAGCAGGTGCTCGACGTGCACACGCTGTCGCATGCGACGGACCGTCATGAGCTGGCGATGAACGATATCGGCCGCGTGTCGCTGACGCTGCAAAAGCCGATCGTCGCCGACGAGTACGACACGCATCCGGGCACGGGCGCTTTCGTGCTGATCGACGAAGCAACGCATCATACGGTCGCGGCCGGCATGATTCGTTCTTTCTCCGCTTGAAGTCGAGAGCGGACGGAGCGGGAGCAAATGGGTAAGGTGTATCTGATCGGCGCCGGGCCAGGCGCTGCGGACCTGATCACGGTTCGCGGCGCACGGCTGCTGGGACTCGCCGATGTCGTGCTGCACGATGCGCTCGTCGAGCCGGCGATGCTCGACTACGCGCCGCATGCGCGCAAGATCGCGGTGGGCAAGCGTTGCGGGCAGCGCTCGACGGCGCAGCACTTCATCAACAAGCAGATCGTCGATGCCGCGCTTGAGCACGGCGTCGTGGTGCGGCTGAAGGGCGGCGATCCGATGCTGTTCGGGCGCGCCGATGAAGAGATGCGCGCGCTCGAAGCGGCAGGCATCGACTATGAAGTCGTGCCGGGCATCACGGCGGCCTTGGCGAGCGCGGCATCGCTGCGGCGTTCGCTGACGCTGCGCGGCGTGTCGCGCAGTGTGGCGCTCGCGACGCACAGCCGCGCGCCGGATTCCGCCGAAATTCGCGAGCAGGTGAACGCGGATTCGCTGGTGTTCTACATGGGCCGTGACAGTGCGCCCGAGATCGCCCAGCAACTGATCGACGCGGGGCGTGCTGGCTCGACGCCTGTTGCGATTGTCGAAGCATGCTCGACGCCGCGCGAGCGCATGTTGACGCTGACGCTCGATGGACTTGCCGCTGGCGATGCGCAATTGTGGCTCGACGCGTCGCAGCCCTCACTGCTGATGATCGGCGACGCGTTTGCCGAGCGGGTCGCGCGCAGCGAGCCTGAGTCGGCTGTGGAGCAAGGTCAGGCTGAGTTGCGAGTCGCTTAAGGTTCTATTGCCGCTGTTTTCAATTGGTCGGCCGCATTCGCGTGAGTGAATGCGGCCGATTGTCTTTTCCGCGCGCCAGCGAGCCAGGCACGTGCGTTGCGTTAAGATTTCCTTTCGCTTGCATTCAAACTGGACTCATGCCTTTTTCTTCTTTGCGTCGTTCTTTACTGATTGCGCTTGCGGCCGGTCCCGTGATCGGCGTGCGTGCGCAGCCGGCTTCGTCTGTCTCGGTCAATCTCGCCGCGCGCGAGCGATTTGAAAAACTGGAAGCGTCGAGCGGTGGGCGCCTTGGTGTCGCCGCGCTCAATACGGCGGATGGGTCGTATGTCGGCTATCGCGAGTCGGAGCGGTTTCCGATGTGCAGCACGTTCAAGCTGCTTGTCGTTGCGCTGGTTTTGAAGCGCAGCATGGCCGAACGGAGTCTGCTCGACGAGCGTGTTCGATACGATGACGCCGATCTCGTCGCGAACTCGCCTGTTACGAAGCGGCGCGTGGGCGAGGGCATGACGATTGGCGAACTGAGTGCCGCGGCGCTGCAGCACAGCGATAACACGGCGGCGAAACTATTGCTGACGGCTGTCGGCGGACCGGAAGTGTTGAACCAGTTCGCGCTTTCGATTGGGGATGAGTGGTTTGATCTGTTGCGTGGGGAGCCTGAGGTTAATGCGTCCGTGCCGGGCGATATGCGGGATACCACGACGCCACGGGCGATGATGCTCGATGTGCAGAAGCTTCTGCTCGCCGATGATGTGCTCGGGCCGCAGCAACGCGAGCAGTTGAAGGCGTGGATGCTTGGGAATGTTACCGGGGCGGCTCGGATTCGGGCTGCCGTGCCGGGTTCTGGATGGCTGGTCGCCGATAAGACCGGGAGCGGGGATTACGGCACGGCTAATGATGTGGCTGTCGTTTATCCGCCTTCGGCGGCGCCTTTTGTTGTCGCTGTCTATTTCACTGGTGTGATGCCTAAACAGACGCTGCCGCGCGATGAAGTTGTGGTTGAGGCTGCGCGGATCGTGTTTGATGTGATGAAGTGATTTTTTGTCTGCGACGCTGGGGGTGGGTTTGGTTTTTTGCTGGCATCCGCGTTGGCGCCTTCGCGGTGCGGGCGGTTTGGTTTGCTTTGCTTTGCTTGTGTTTGAGCTGGCATCCGCGTTTTGTTAGCTTGCTTCACGCGTCGCCCCGCACAGGGGCGACGCGTGAAGCACGAAGGCATAGCGCGGATACCAGCGCAAACCCAAACAAACCACCCGCAGCGTCGCAGACAAACCAAAAACCAAAAAATCCAAAAAAACCAAAATCAAACCAAAGCCTGCCGCAGGCAATAGTTGGCAATCGCCTCAATAACATCGGCGTCCTCGCCAACAGCAGTAGCACACCGAACCTCAACAGAAGGACTCGCGCTACGGCATTGCTCAAGAATCACCGGCAGATCTCGCCGAACATGCCCACCTTGCCCAAAAAAAACTGGCACAACGGTAACAACAGAAGCTCCTGCTGCGATCTGAGCAGCCACAGCCTCAGGCAAACCAGGCGTCATAAGCTCGAGAAACGCCAACGAAACCGGCCCAGCGGCCTCCCCGCGCAACGCGAGCAAACGGGCGCGCAGCCGCTCAAAAGGCTCGGCCCAGCGAGGATCTCTCGCGCCATGCGCAAACAGCACCAAGCCATGAGATCCCATACCGCCTCGCAGAGAACAGAGAAAACGCCCTAATGCCTGTCAACCCACTTGAGCCCAACGAGCCCAAGCACGAGATAGATCAACCCCGGCGTCGCCGCCGTCAACGGCGCTGGCCATGTATTCAGATTCCCGATGTGCGAGAACAGCGTATTGAACAGCTGAAAGCTCATCCCGAGCATGATCCCGCCGAACACCTTCATGCCGACCACCCCGGCGCGCGTATGCAGATACGCGAACGGCAAGGACAGCACCAGCATCACGAACACCGCGAACGGATACAGAATCTTGCGCCACAGCGCAATCTCGTACCGTTGCGTGTCCTGATGGTTCTCGGTCAAATGCTGGATGTAGCGGAACAGGTTGAACATCGACATCCGTTCCGGCGCGACCAGCAGCACCGACAGAATCTGCGGCGTCAGTTCCGAGCGCAACGAATATTCAGGCAGCGTCACCTGCTTCGCGCGATACACTGGGTTCAGCGCATCGGCGGGCTTGCTGGCGTCCTGCGCGACGTCGATCAGTTGCGTGTCCGTAACGTCCTTCAGCAGCCAGTGGCCGGGCGGCTGAAACGAGCCAGACTTCGCGATGCGCACGTTCGACAGTCGGAACTTCGAATCGAATTCGTAGATGCGCACGTTCGAGATGGTCGCGTCCGGCTGCAACTGCCCGACGTTCACGAAGCGCGTCACCTGTTCGCCGTCGGCACGCGCCGTCAGCGTGTCCTTCACCCAGACGCCCGACTCGAAGTTGCTCGACACCGACGAACCGAGCGCCTCCAGACGCACGCGCTCCGACAACTGATCCGTGTACGGTCCGACCACTTCGCCGATGATGTACGTGAGGAACACGAGCGGAATGCCGATCTTCAGCAGCGATCGCAGCGCCTGGTTCGTCGCGAGACCGGACACGCGGAAAATCGTGTACTCGGAATTCGCCGCCATCTGCGCGAACACGTAGATCGCGCTGATCAACGCCGCGACGGGAATGATTTCGTAGAAGCGCGACGGCGTCTGCAGCGCAACGCGCAGCACCGCGTACTGGAACTTGTAATTGCCGTGGCCGACCGAGTTCAGCTCGTTGATCAGGTCGAAGAAGAAGAACAGACCCGAAAATGCGAACAGAATGAAGATGAACGTGAGGTAAACCTGACGCGCGAAATACTTTTCATAGATGCGCATGGGTCACGCTCCCTGCGCCGGACGGCTCGACCGGCTGAACGTCGCCCGAGTGAAGAGCGGCCGGTTGCGCACCCGCAGCCAGAAAATGAACGCGACGACCAGCGCCACGATGACATGCAGCCCCACGAGGCCCACGCCGAACGACATCTTGCCTTGCTCGATCCACGACTGCACGACGTTCAGCAGGTTCGAATAGGTCAGATAGATCAGCACGGCCATCACGAGGTTGATGGTGCGGCTGCGGCGCGGATTCTGGTGCGCGAGCGGGATGGCGAGCAGCATCAGGTTGATCGCGATCAACGGCAGGCCCGCGCGCCATGCGAATTCAGCGAGATTCTGGCGGGTCGGATCGCGGAACAGGTCCAGCGTCGGCGTGCCCGTCGTGGTCGGCGTGCTGACCACCGGCTGGCTCTGGATCTTCACGCCATAGCGCTCGAACTCCATGATGCGGAAGTCGGGGTGGCCCGGCTCGCCGTCATAGCGGCGGCCGTTTTCGAGCACGACGAAGCGGTCACCGTTCTTATGCGTTTCCGTGTGGCCATTCTTCGACACGACCACGTTCACCTTGCCGCCCTCGGTGCTCGTGACGAACACGTTCTCGACATGCCCCTGATCGGGCGACATCTTCTCGATGAAGAACACGCGATGGCTCGTAGCGGATTCGCGGAACTGGCCGGGCGCGAGCAGCGAGACTTCGTCGCGCTGCTGGAAGCGCGCGCGGATCAGCTTGCTCTGCTGGTTCGACCAAGGCCAGCCGACGAACACGAAGAAGGCGATCAGAATGATGATGGGCGTCGCGAACAGGCCGATCGGCTTGATAAAACGCGTGAGGCTTACGCCCGAGGCGAGCCACACGACCATTTCGGAATCCTTGTACCAGCGCGTGAGCACGAACAGGATCGACACGAACAGCGTCGCGACCAGCATGATAGCGAGGTAGCCGATGACCGTCAGACCAATCAGCACGAGCACGTCGCGCGGGTCGATTTCACCGGACGCCGCGAAGCCGACGATGCGGATCATCATCGTCGTCAGGACCAGCGTGAGCAGAACCATGAACACGGCGCCAGCCGTATACGCCAGTTCGCGCTGGAGAGAGCGTTCAAAAATCATGGTTGATGAGGAGAGGGCGCGCTCCGACAGGCAGTGGGGTTGAGCCCCGTCACGCCTTCGTGCAGCCGCCGCGGGAAAAATAGCGGATAATTGCGGCTTTCATCCTAAGCCCAGATTTTATCCGAGGACAAGCGCGATGGACTTTAGCATAAAAGCCTGTGATTGGAGCAAAGGCTCGACCAACGGGTTCCTTACCGGAAAATCGGATTGCATCGTGATCGGCGTGTTCGAATCGCAGACGCTGTCGGGCGCGGCGCTGGAAATCGACGCTGCCACCAAGGGTCTGCTCACGCGCATCATCAAGGCGGGCGACATGGACGGCAAGACGGGCAGCACGGTGTTCCTGCATGAAGTGCAGGGCATCGGCGCGTCGCGCGTGCTGCTGGTCGGTCTCGGCAAGCAGGACGCGTTCACGCAGAAGGCCTACGGCGACGCCGTGCGCGCCGCGTGGCGCGCAATCCTCGGCACGAAGATCACGCAGGTCACGTTCACGCTGGCTCAGGCGCCCGTCAAGGAGCGCTCGTCTGACTGGGCCGTGCGCGCCGCGATCGTCGCGCTGCGCGAGCTGACCTACAAGTTCACGCAGATGAAGAGCAAGCCGGACAACAGCACGCGCGCGCTGAAGCGCATCGTGTTCAGCGTCGACGCGGCTGACGAGAAGCTCGCGAAGGTGGCCCTCAAGCAGGGCGTGGCGCTCTCGAACGGCATGGATCTGACGAAGGACCTCGGCAACCTGCCGGGCAACGTCTGCACGCCGACCTATCTGGCAACGACCGCGAAGAAGCTCGCGAAAGACTGGAAGCTGAAGGTCGAAGTGCTCGGCCAGAAGCAGCTCGAAGCGCTCAAGATGGGTTCGTTCCTGTCGGTCACCAGGGGTTCCGTCGAGCCGGCGCAGTTCATCGTCCTCCAGTATCAGGGCGGCTCCGCGAAGGCTGCGCCCGTCGTGCTGGTCGGCAAGGGCATCACGTTCGACACGGGCGGCATTTCGCTCAAGCCCGGCGACAGCATGGACGAGATGAAGTACGACATGTGCGGCGCGGGCTCCGTGCTCGGCACGCTGCGTGCCGTTGCTGAGATGGGCCTGAAGCTGAACGTGGTCGGCATCATTCCGACCTGCGAGAACATGCCCGCCGGCAACGCGACCAAGCCGGGCGACATCGTCACCAGCATGAAGGGCCTGACAATCGAAGTGCTGAACACGGACGCGGAGGGCCGCCTGATCCTGTGCGACGCGCTGACGTATGCGGAACGCTTCAAGCCGGCCGCCGTGATCGACATCGCGACGCTGACGGGCGCCTGCATCATCGCGCTCGGCCATCACAACAGCGGCCTGTTCTCGAAGGACGACGCGCTCGCGGGCGAACTGCTCGATGCATCGAAGGAAGCCTCCGACCCGGCATGGCGCCTGCCGCTCGACGACGAGTATCAGGACCAGCTGAAGTCGAATTTCGCGGACCTCGCGAACATCGGCGGACGTCCGGCGGGCAGCGTGACGGCGGCGTGCTTCCTGTCGCGCTTCACGGAAGCGTACCCGTGGGCTCACCTCGACATCGCGGGCACCGCATGGAAGAGCGGCGCGGCGAAGGGCGCAACGGGCCGTCCTGTGCCGCTGCTGTCGCAGTTCCTGATCGACCGCGCTGCACAATGACGCGTTGCAGTCCGGTCGCGCATCAAGCAGTGGAGCAGGATCGCCGATGACACGCATCGACTTTCATTCGAACGTCGGCGATTCGCTGCAGTATGCGTGCCGTCTCGTGCGCAAGGCGTATCAGGCCGGCCAGCCGCTCGTCGTGCTGGCCGAACCGCCACGCCTGCGCGCGTTCGACGAGCAGTTGTGGACCTTCTCGCCACTCGACTTCATCCCGCACTGCCTCGCGGGGAGTCCGCTCGCGGCGCAGACGCCCGTCGTGCTGACATCGTCGCTCGACGACGTGCCGCATCATCAGATACTGTTGAATCTGGGCGCGACCGTGCCGTCGCAGTTCGCGCGCTTCGAGCGCCTGCTGGAAATCGTCGGCAACGCGCCCGACGAACTGGCCGCGGGACGCGAGCGCTATCGCTTCTACCGCGATCGCGGCTATGCTCTGAATAACTACAAACAGGGCGCCTGACGGGTTCTGTCCGCTCGATGCGCGGTCTTGTCCGATTCGCGCAGAACCGGCTCGTCCGATCTTTAAAGGGAGTGTTTTCGTGTCCCAATCTTCCGACTCTTCCGATCAAGACATCCCCGTTCTGACCGATGTGATGGTGACGGGCCACGAGCCGCATGCGCCGCATGTGCCACATGAGCCGCACGCAAAGGCGAAGCGGCCGAAGCGCAGCGGCTCGCATGCTCATGAAGGTTCGCATGCGCGTGGCAAGCATGCGGCTGCGCAAGGCGCGCAAGACTTGCATGAAGCGCCGCACGACGTACATGCGGAGCCGCAAACGCCGTCTGTCCCCGATGACGATGTGCCCGTTCTCGATTCCATCTACGAATCGCCGCTTGCGCCGATGCGCGAGCCTGCGCAGTTCGTGCCGGGCGAAGCGGAGTTCAGCTCGGGTTCGACGGCCGAGCAGTATGTCGCGCCGCCTTTGCCGAGTTCGCTGACGGCACCGGCAGAGCACGCAATGACGCCTCCTGCGGCAAAGTCCGACTACGATGCCGACGTGCTGGCCGAGCGTTTGCGCGGCCGTTTCGCGACCTATCTGAAAGGGGATGGCCGCAATCTGATCGAGGCGCGCTGCCGCGACGCATTCCAGGATCACACGACCTGGCTCGTCAATCAGATCACGCGCGAGGTCGCGCTCGCGCTGGAAACGGAAATGCTCAGTTGGGTGCGCGAGGCGATTCGCGAAGAACTCGGCAATTCGACGACCGGCAAGTAGACGGGCAAATAAGCCGTGGGTGCACGCGTTACTTGAGCGTCAAAATCCAGCTTGCCAGCGACATCGCTTCGTCCTGCGTGACCTGTGTATTGGCTGGCATCGGCACGGGTCCCCAGACGCCCGCGCTGCCTTCCATGATCTTGCGCGTGAGATAGACGACGGCATCGCTGCGCGGCGCATATTTAGCGGCGACATCGTGCAGCGAAGGTCCCATGAATTGCCGCGTGACCGAATGGCAGCTCATGCAATTCTGCTTTTGCGCTAACGCAAGGCCTGGCGCCTGCGCGCGCGCCGTGCCGGTGAATGCCAAAGTGCCTGCCAGCACGAATGCCGCATACGACTTCGATTTCATTATGGTCTCCGCCGGTAACTCAGCCCGGCTCGTGGTGGACGCATTATAAGAGCAAAGGGGCACACGGCGATCCGTGTGCCCCTTTGACTATCGAAGCGTAGTTTGCATCAACGTGCGATGCTGCGCCGCGTCAGTCCGTGACAGCGCCCTTGTTCGCCGGCTTCACGAGTGCCGCGAACTTGGCCAGCACGCCGCGCGTGTAACGCGGCGCGGGCTGCTTCCATGCACCGCGGCGGCGTTGCAGTTCGGCGTCGTCGACGTTGAGTTGCAACAGCAGCTTGTGCGCGTCGATCGTGATCGAGTCGCCTTCCTGCACGAGCGCGATCGTGCCGCCGGCGAACGCTTCCGGCGCGACGTGACCCACGACCATACCCCACGTGCCCCCCGAAAAGCGCCCGTCGGTGATGAGACCGACCGATTCGCCGAGTCCCTTGCCGATGATCGCCGAGGTCGGCGCGAGCATCTCCGGCATGCCCGGACCGCCTTGCGGGCCGAGATAGCGCAGCACGACGACATCGCCCGCCTGGATCTTGTCGGCGAGGATCGCATCCATCGCGCTTTGCTCGTCGTCGAATACGCGCGCCGGGCCCGTGATGACCGGGTTCTTCAGGCCGGTGATCTTCGCGACGGCGCCGTCTTCCGCGAGGTTGCCCTTGAGGATCGCGAGATGGCCTTCGCTGTAGAGCGCCTTGTCGATCGGATAAATCACTTTCTGGTCCGCGCGCGGCTTGCCCGGCACGTCCTTCAGTTCTTCAGCGATCGTCTTGCCGGTGATGGTCACGCAGTCGCCGTGCAACAGGCCCGCATCGAGCAGAAGCTTGAGCACCTGCGGGATGCCGCCCGCCTCATGCAGGTCGGTCGCGACGTACTTGCCCGACGGCTTCAGGTCGCAGATCACGGGCACTTTCTTGCGCATCCGCTCGAAGTCATCGATAGTCCACTCGACTTCCGCCGCGTGTGCGATGGCCAGATAGTGCAGCACGGCATTGGTCGAGCCGCCCGTCGCCATGATGAGCGCGACGGCGTTTTCTATCGACTTCTTCGTGATGATGTCGCGCGGCTTGAGGTCTTTCTTGACGGCTTCGACCAGCACGCGGGCCGATTCCGCCGCCGAATCCACCTTTTCCTGATCCGGGTTCGCCATCGTCGACGAATACATTAGCGACATGCCGAGCGCCTCGAACGATGAGCTCATCGTGTTGGCCGTGTACATGCCGCCGCACGAGCCCGTCGTCGGGCACGCGTTCTGTTCGACCCCTTCGAAATCTTCCTGCGACATGCGGCCCGCCGTGAACTCGCCGACCGCTTCGAACGACGACACGATGGTCAGGTCGGTGCCTTTCCATCTGCCCGGTTTGATCGTCCCGCCGTACACGTAGATGCCCGGCACGTTCATCCGCGCGAGGCCGATCATGCCGCCCGGCATGTTCTTGTCGCAACCGCCGATCACGACGACGCCATCCATCCACTGGCCTTGCACGCAGGTCTCGATGCAGTCGGCGATCACTTCGCGCGAAACCAGCGAGTACTTCATGCCCTCCGTGCCCATCGACATGCCGTCGGAGATGGTCGGCGTGCCGAAGGTCTGCGGGTTTGCGTCGGAGCGCTTGACGGCTTCGACGGCGGCGTCGGTGAGCCGTTGCAGGCCGGCGTTGCATGGCGTGATGGTCGAGTGGCCGTTGGCGACGCCGATCATCGGCTTGTCGAAGTCTTCCTTCTGGTAGCCGAGCGCGTAATACATCGAGCGGTTCGGCGAACGCGCGACGCCTTGCGTGATGTTCTTCGAACGACGGTTGTACGGCATGGGGAGCTCCATCCAGTTGTTTTGGTGTGCGCGCCGATCGGCTCGCTTCCCGCTTGCGGCGCAACGGCCTGGGCGGTTCCAGCGCGGGTTCTTTAGTCTAGTTCGGGCGCGTTGGGCAAGAATGGAGTTTCTGCAAAAGAATGTCCAATATATTATTCAGCATCGATTAGGTCGTAAAATGTATCAATGAGCCTGCCTGCCGTCCCCGATCTCCGCCAGTTGCGCTATTTCGTGACCGTCGCCGAAGAGAAGCACTTCGGGCGCGCGGCGGCGCGGCTGTCGATGACGCAGCCGCCGCTGTCGCAGGCGATCCGCGCGCTCGAAGACACGTTGGGCGTCGAGCTGTTCGCGCGCACCAAGCGCTCCGTCGAACTGACGTCGGTCGGAGCGGATCTGCTGCCCGAGGTGCGGCGGCTGCTGGCGGGCGCGGAAGGGCTGCGGCCATTGGCGCAGAGTCTTGCGCGCGGCGAGGCGGGGGTGCTGTCGCTGGCGTTCGTGTCGACGGCGGATTACGGGCTGTTGCCGCCGCTGTTGCGCGAGTTCGGCTCGCGCCATCCGCGCGTGCGGCTCGAACTGCTCGAAGCGACCAGCGACGTGCAGATCGACGAGCTGGTCGCGGGGCGTGTCGATGCGGGACTGGTGATCGGGCCGCTGCCGCCGCGCTACGCGTCGCAGCTGTCGTGGTTGCCGCTGGCGCGCGAGCCGCTGGTGATCGCGATGTCGGCGGAGATGGCGGCGCGTATCGAGGTCGATACAGAAGGCGGTGCGGCGAGCGGGGCGGGCGTGGCCGAATGGCGCGACGAGCCGTTGAGCCTCGCGCAGGCGGGCGACACGCCGCTGGTCGTTTTCCCAAGGCGTCTCGCGCCAGGCTTTTATGACATCATTATGGATTGCTACGGCGCGGCCGGCCTGACGCCGCACATCGGCCAGGAAGCGATCCAGATGCAGACGATCGTGAGCCTGGTGTCCGCGGGCATGGGTGTCGCGCTGGTGCCGCAATCGTTGCGTAACCTGCGGCGCACGGGCGTCGTGTATCGTCCGTTGCGTGAGGCCGTACCCGCCGTCGTCACCGGGCTCGTGTGGCGCACGGCGGAAGTGAGCCCTGTGCTGGCCGGTTTCATCGACATCGTGCGTGCTCATGCCGATGTGCTGGCCGGCTAGCGGCGAACCCTTTGCGGCGCGGCGCGTCCAATGCGCTTGAGTTTCCAGATTACCGAACCCCTATAACGATACGATGCACATTCACCCGAATTTCGATCCCATCGCCATTCATCTGGGACCGCTGGCCGTCCGCTGGTACGGCCTGATGTACCTGGTCGCCTTTGTCATGGCGATCGTCGTGGGCCGGTTGCGGCTGCGTTTGCCGCATGTCGCGGCACAAGGCTGGACCCCGAAGGACATCGACGACATGCTGTTTTATGGCGTGCTCGGTACGATACTCGGCGGGCGTCTTGGTTATGTGCTGTTCTACAAGGCGAGTTGGTACTTCGCGCATCCTCTGGACATCTTCAAGGTCTGGGAAGGGGGCATGTCGTTCCATGGCGGTTTTCTCGGCGTGACGCTGGCGATGGTGTTGTTCGCGTGGCAGCGAAAGCGCACGTGGCTGCAGGTGACCGATTTCGTCGCGCCGATGGTGCCGACTGGTCTTGCTGCGGGGCGGCTTGGTAATTTCATCAATGGTGAGTTGTGGGGGCGGGTGACGTCGCCCGATGCGCCTTGGGCGATGCTGTTCCCCGGTGCCGCGAATGAAGATGCCGGCTGGCTGGCGGCGCATCCGGCGCAGGCCGCGCAATGGCATCTTGGTGAGGTGTTTGCGCAATATCACATGCTGCCGCGGCATCCTTCGCAGTTGTATGAGATCGCGCTTGAAGGTGTCGTGCTGTTTCTTGTGCTGTGGTTCTTTACGCGCAAGCCGCGGCCTGTTGGGGCTGCTTCGGCTGTCTTTCTTATTGGCTATGGCCTTGCGCGCTTTACGGTTGAGTTTGCGCGTGAGCCGGATGATTTTCTTGGGCTGCTGGCGTTTGGGCTGTCCATGGGACAGTGGCTGTCGCTGCCGATGGTTATTGCTGGGGTGCTGATGTTGGTGTGGGCTTATCGGCGGAATGGGAGGGGGGCTGCGCGGGCTGTTAATGCAGGTTGATGTGCTTTTTTTCTGTCTGCGACGCTGGGGTGGTTTGGTTGTGTTTTTTGCTGGCATCCGCGCTTTGCCTTTGCGCTTCGAGCGTCGCCCCTGTGCGGGGCGGCACCCACTTTTCTTTGCCGCCGCGTAACTATTCAGCGCTTGTAAACTGCTACCAGGCTGTGCATAGTGAGGGACATGACGAAGATGCCCGACCTCAAGGACCTGACACCGGAGCAGAAGGACGCACTCATCGTTGATCTGGTGAGGCGTCTGAACGAGCTCGAGGCAAAGCTTGAGAAGGACAGTCATAACTCCAGCAAGCCGCCGTCAAGCGATGGTCCAAGGCGCAAGCCGAAGTCATTGCGCGGCACGAGCGGGGCCAGGCCTGGCGCGCAACCGGGGCACAAGGGCAAGACGCTCAAACGCGTCGCGCAACCCGATCACATCGAGATTCACCCGGTGGCGCTGGTGTGCGATGCATGTGGCCAACGCATCGCAGCAGCCCGCGTGGCCGTGTTGCCCGAAGGCCGTCAGGTGATCGATTTGCCACCCACGCGCTTTGAGGTGACCGAGCATCGCGTGCAGATCGCGCAGTGCCGCTGCGGCAAGCATCACTCGGGCGCATT
Organism: Paraburkholderia sp. PGU19; assembly: GCF_013426915.1. GTDB lineage: Bacteria > Pseudomonadota > Gammaproteobacteria > Burkholderiales > Burkholderiaceae > Paraburkholderia. The sequence continues at coordinate 2,720,627 of NZ_AP023179.1, read as the reverse complement.
TCCCAAGGGCGTGAGCCAGGCGGTTCAGTACGGCCCCCAGATTCGCGCCGCAGCCGTCTATCTGACGCAATACCAGCAGTTGCCGGTTGCGCGCACCGCCCAGGCGCTGAAGGACCTGTTTGGTCTGCATGTGGTTACGGGAACCGTCCAGCACAGCATTGATCAGGCCGCGCAGTTACTGGTGCCAGCCGTTGAGCAGATCCGGCAGGCGCTACGCGGGCAACCCGTGGTGCATTTCGATGAGAGCTGCATGCGCGTGGGGCGCGAGTCCCGCTGGCTGCATGTCGCCTCGACGCACGCGTTGAGCTGGTATGGCGCGCACCGCAAGCGCGGCAGCGAGGCGCTGGACAGCTTCGGCATTCTTCCCGGCTTTACGGGAGTCGCGGTCCATGACGGCTGGCGGCCGTATGCCGGCTATGAGTGTGAGCATGCGCTGTGCAATGCTCATCATCTGCGCGAACTGGTGTTTGTCCTGGAGTCCACGCAGCAACGCTGGGCCCAGCAGATGATTGACCTGCTTTGCCAGGCAAAGCGCGAGGTCGACCTCAGTCAGGCTGCAGGAAACACCGCGCTGAGTCAGGCGCGCCAACGCTATTACACACGGCGCAGCCGCGCCCTGATCGCCCAGGCACGCAAGCTCAATCCGCAGCAGGCACGTGAGTCCGGGCGCCGGGAACGCCGCGGCAGGATCAGGCAAAGCTTTACCTGCAACCTGCTCACACGGCTTCACAAGTATGCCGATGAGGTGTGGCGTTTCATTGCCGATCACCGCGTACCGTTCGACAACAACCAGGCCGAACGCGATATCCGCATGCCCAAACTCAAACAGAAGATCTCCGGGTGCTTCCGCTCGGAATCGGGTATGGAGGCGTTCTGCACGATCCGCTCCTACCTTGCCACCTTACGCAAGCAGAGCCGTTCGCTGATCGACGCGCTCGCCCTGGCCTTTACAGGAGTCGTCGTTTCGCCTCTGGTTACCGCTGAATAGTTACGCCGCCGCAAAGAAAAGTAGGCAAAAAGAAAGCGGCTAACACCGCTAGCATTTCTTCTTGCCTGAGGGCCCCAAAGGGTCTTACGCTTCACACGGCAGCGTCCTTGTTTGCCTGCGTTGCCAACGCGCTGAATGAGCGCCTCACCCACTTCAAACACCCCCACAAAGGCTCGCGGTAGCGAATGTTTTCTGCCGCCCAGGTGGCAAACTGTGTGTAGGCCGTAGCACCTCACACACCTCACTCCGGACCGATAGCGCACGCGTTCCACCCTGTAAGAGCGCTACCCTATACGACGCGACAACCTACACACAGTTTGCCACCTGGGCGGCAGTGGATTATCTGGCGCGGCATGTCGCGACGCGGGGCACGTGAAGCGGGTGATATGTCAAATCAGAGCGCTGGCAACAAGCATGAGTCACGTGGTTGCCGTGTGAAGTGAGGGACCGGTTGAGGGCCCTCAGGCAAGAAGAAATGTTGGCGGTGTCAGCCGCTTTCTTTTGCCTACTTTTCTTTGCGGCGGTGGCAAAGAAAAGTAGGTGCCGCCCCGCACAGGGGCGACGCGTGAAGCACGCTAACGAATCGCGGATGCCAGCGAAAGGCAAATGCACAGGGGCGACGCTGGAAGCGCAAAGGCAAAGCGCGGATGCCAGCAAAAAACACAAGCAAACCACCCCAGCGTCGCAGACAAAAAAATCACTTCATCTGCACAGACCCTGAAACATTAACCGTCACGGTGGACGTTCCACCTTCAACAGGCACAGGCGCCGCCGCCTTGGCGCTAACATCCGACCGCATGCTCATCATCATGACAGGCCGCGGCGGCACGCCGCCACTATGCCCGACATTCACTTCGCGAATGGTATAGCCGCTGTACCCAAAAGCCTGCGCAGCCGCAGCAGCCTGCTGCTTGAACGATGCAATCGCCTGCCCCGTCAGCTTCTGCCCGGCAGCGCGCTCAGCCTCCGGCGACAGTGAAAACTGCACATTCCCAACCTGCATGATCGACGACAATTGCCCCGCGAGCTTCGATGCCGCCGCGAAGTCGTGCGACTCCAGCACGATCTCCGTTCGCCCGCGCCACGCGGAAATACGCCCGTCGCGATCCGTCGACGGATAGATAGAGAACGAACCGGTGCGCGCCGTCACACCGCTCACGCCCTTGGCCTTTTGCAGCGCCTGGTCGGCATGCTGGTTCAACGTGCCCGTCAACGACGACGGATCGCTGGCTTCCTGTTCGTAGAACAGCGTGATATCGACGACGTCCTGTGGCACATCGGCGCTCGCCTGTGCGTTCAGCGACAGCACGCCGGCCGGCTGATACTGCTGCACAACGGTTTGCGCATTGGCCGCGACGGACGTGAGCGCGAGTGCAACAGGCGCCGCGCAGGCGCCCGCCGCGAGCGCCCATACGAGCGCGGATTTTCTGGTCATTGTTCGACTCCTTCGTTGAGCAGGTTATGCATGCATGCGTCGAGATCCACGTCGCCAGACGCAGTCGCGCGGCGCGCGTGGCATGACGCTTGCGAGGCGGTTAGGCGCCTGAAAGGGTCGTCTGGTTCCCGAGCGAATGCTCGAATGTCACGCGAACTCGCGTATTCATCACGTGTTCATGCAGCGCGCTTCGCAAGCTGCTTCGTGATGAACGTCCATTCCGCCTCCGTCACGGGCGTGATCGACAGACGGTTGCCCTTCGCGAGCACACGCATGTCGGCAACCTCGGGATGCTCGCGCAACGCCGCCAGAGCGATCAGCTTGATCTTCTTCTTGAACACGACATCGACGAGCGTCCAGCGCGGCGTTTCCTGCGTCGACTTCTCATCGTAGTACGGGCTCTTCGGATCGAACTGGGTCGGGTCGGGGTAGGGCGTCGACGATACTTCAGCGATGCCCGCAATGCCCGGCTCCGGGCAACTGGAGTGATAGAACAGCACGCCGTCGCCGACCTTCATGATGTCGCGCATGAAGTTGCGTGCCTGATAATTGCGCACGCCCGTCCAGGGCAGCGTGCGTTGCGGAGCATTCGCGAGATCGTCGATGCTCGCTTCGTCCGGTTCGGACTTCATCAGCCAGTAGCGCATGAGTCGGATTGAACGTGAAGTAGAAAGAAGTCTTCGTCGAACAGTCGGGTTCAAACGGTTCGCAACGCGGTGCGCGCCAACCAACGCAATGCGCACGCCCAAAGAAAAACGGCATCGGACAAAGTCCGATGCCGTTCGTATAGGTCCCCGCCTTAGCCGCTAGGCCGGCATCCTGAACCTGAGGTTCAGAATTGGTCGCAGTTAGCAGCACTTCGGGTACATCAGACAGAGTGACGCGCACACCCGTGCTACAAATTTCCGCAACCGTGCACATAGCATTGGTTCAAGGAATATATGACCTTGGCGAACCAGGCAGGGAAGCTTTAAAACGTTTGCTCTACAACATGGGCCCGACCGCAGAACAATCAAGCCCACCAGAATTTTCTTTACTGCACGCTGCTGTACTGTTGGATCACAGTGCCCAGCTGCTCATTCATCTGGTGCATTGTACGCCGGATTTCTTCGGCGGGAAATGATTCTCCGTGTCGCACGCTGGCTTGCAGCCTAAGCAGTTCCGATGCCAGCGACAATGCCGCCATCACGGCGATACGATCCTGGCCGCGCACGTTGCTGTTGGAGCGAATCTTCGACATCTCGGCATCGACACGCGCCACCGCTTCGAGCAGCGCCGCCTCCGTTTCCGCCGAGCAGGCGAGACGATAGGGCTGGCCGAGGATCGACACTTCGATCTGCTTCGTGGTCATGCGTTTTCTCCGTGGCGGGTCGCGTCGTTGTTCGCGTCGTGATTGGCCTGCGCCTGCTGCTCGGGCGCGAGGAGATCGAGTTGATTGTCGGGCTCATGACCGCGAGCGCGCGGCAGCTTCTCGAGGATGGCGTTCAGACGCACCTGAGCGTCGTCGATCTTCGCGGACAGCGCATCGCGCTCCGCTTGCAATGCGGCGCGTTCTTCGCGAGTCTGTTCGAGTTCTACGCGGGTCGCTTCGCATTCGGCGCGCGCTTGTGCGAGCTGTTCTTCGAGTGCGAGGCGCGCTTCGTTGTAGCGTTGGCTGATCTCGATCAGCCGGCCGATGTTCTGTGACAGTGTTTCGAGTTCGGTGAGCATGTGCTGCGTCCTCTAAAGACATGGCATTCTAGCGCGGAATGTCGCACGCTCGGGCATTTGTCTCGTTTCAGGACGTAACAGTAGCGCTTTAACGCCGCATTATCCAGGTGTCTCGTCGCGATTCACGCATTTTTACCCTTGAAAAAGGGACTCTTTTTAAAAGTCCACGCTCATCGTCCCTGCGACACCCTCGCGTTTCTTGACGCGTGTGTACGCCACTTCTACACTTGCGGCACTCTGGTGCCCGCGCGCGGTATCGCGCCGCGCGCAGTTAAACGGGAAGCAGGGAGCGAAGTCCGCCCGGACGAGCCAACCTGCGCTGTCCTCGCAACGGTACAACGACCGCAGTTCCTGCAGGTCGACCCATGCACGCGTCGAGCCATCCATGAGAGCCGATGCCGTGCGAAGCGCCACTGCGCATGAAGCGTGGGAAGGCGGGTCGGCCAGTCGTCAGCCCGGATACCGGCCGGAGTCAAGGAGCGTGTCGCTCCTTGTACAGGCATCGGCCCACGAGGAGCGGGCCGCGCACAGGCCCACAGGACTCTTTCGATGCTCACCTCCGTGTTTGTCCACCCGGCGTGTCTGCGCCAGGTGTTTCCGCGCCCGCTGTGTCCAGACTTCCGACGCGCGCCGCTTGCAGCGCTCGCCGTGATCGCTTTCGCTTCAGTCCCGCTCGCTGCAAGCGCGCAGTCAGCCGACGAGGCGAACCCATCCGCCACATCCACGGATCGATCGGACAAGGACGCGACGGGCGCTGCGTCGTCGACCCATCCCACGACTTTGTCGCCCATCGTCGTCACGGCTGACCGTCGCGCGCAGCGGCTCGCCGACGCGATTCCGCAGACCACGCTGTTCGACCCGCAGGACATCGCGGACAGCAGCGCGCGCGATTTGCCGGGCCTGCTGGCGTTCGCGCCCGGCGCGCAGATCGTACGCAACGGCGGGCCGGGCTCGACGTCGAGTCTCTTCTTGCGGGGCGCGTCGTCGACGCAATCGCTCGTGCTGATCGACGGCGTGCGGGTCGACTCCGTGAGCCAGGGCAACGCGCAGCTCGAACAGATTCCACTCGACCAGATCGATCACGTCGAAGTGGTCAACGGCAACGTGTCGGCGCTGTATGGCTCGGGCGCGATCGGCGGCGTGGTGCAGGTGTTCACGAAGGAAGGCGGCAATCATCCGCCGCGTTTTCACTTCGAGGTCGAGTACGGCAGCTATCACACGCAGCGCCAGGCGGCGGGCGTCGACGGCGCGCTCGACAAGGACGGCCGCACGACCTTCAGCATCACGCTCGCGCGCGCGAAGACGGACGGCTTCTCGTCGATCGACCCGGCGCTCGCGCCTGTCAATCCGAACGCGAACGGCTATTTCAACGAGAGCGTGAGCGCGTCGCTGCGCCACAAGCTCAACGACCGGTGGGACATTGGCCTGCGCTACTTCCAGTCGAACGGCAACGACAGTTTCGACAATCCCTTCGGCCTGCCCACCGATCTCAACAATCTGCACAGCAAGGTGCAGACGGCCTCGGCCTTCGCGAACGGCAAGCTCACCGATTGGTGGACGACGCGCTTCGTCGTCGCGACGGGCAACGATCGCAGCAACACGTCGGTCAATGGCGACTATCTGTACCGCTACGATTCGGACAACCGGCAGTACACGTGGCAAAACGATTTCACGTTTGCGCGCGATCAAAAGCTTCAGTTGGGCTACGAGCATCTCGACCAGACGCTCGACTCGAATCAGTACAGCGCGCCGGCGCGTCACGTGAACTCGGGGTTTGCGGGCTACACGGGGCGCTTCGGCAACAGCCAGATCCAGGCAAACCTGCGGCGCGACCAGTACTCGGATTTCGGCGGAGCCAACAGTTACTATCTGGGCTATGGCTACGACTTCAACGAGCACTGGAAGGTGACTGCAAGCTGGTCCGATGCATTTCGCGCGCCGAGCTTCAACGATCTGTACTTCCCGTACAGCGGTAATCCGCTCATTCAACCGGAGCACAGCCATTCCGTCGAGGCCGCATTGCAGTACGCATCCGATGCGCTCGGCCTGCTGAAGCTCACGGCATTCCAGACGCGCTACACGAACCTGATCGACTATGTGCAGACCACGCCGGGAATCTACGTCGCTGAGAACGTGGGGCATGCGAAAGTGCAGGGCATCGAGGGATCGTGGCAGGGCCATGTCGGCAAGACCGATGTGCGCGCGGCCCTGACGTTCCAGAATCCCGTCGATGAAGACACGCATACCGATCTGAACCGTCGCGCGCGTCATTTCGCGTCGTTCACGGCGAACCGCAATGTCGGCAGCTGGCGGGTGGGCGGCGAATGGCTTGTGAGCGGCGAACGCGACGACAGCGGCACGGCGCTCGGCGGTTATGGCATCGTGAATTTGTCCGCGCGCTACAACGTCACAAAGGCGTGGTACGTGGCCGCGCAAATCCAGAATCTCTTCGACAAGGACTATGAACTCGCCTACACGTACAACACGCCAAGGCGCGGCGCCTATATCACGCTCGGCTGGCAACAGCAGTGACGCGCGATGAGCGGACTCGTGCAACGTCAGCCGCAATCTCAGCCGATCCAGGTCGCGCGAGGCATGAGCGCGAAGCGCGCGCTCGCCATCTGGACGGCGCTCGGTATCGCGGCGCTCGCGGTCTTCGTGGCGTCGCTTGCGCTGGGCAGCGTGAGCGTCGCGCCGTCGCGCGTGCTCGACGCGTTGCTGCCGTCGGCTGACGTATCGTCCGATCTCGCCACGCAGATCGTTCGCACGTTGCGCTTGCCGCGCGCGCTCGCCGGCTTCGGTTGCGGCGCATTGCTTGCGCTCGCGGGTGCGTTGCTTCAGGTGTTGCTGCGCAATCCGCTGGCCGAGCCGTACGTGCTCGGCGTGTCGGGCGGCGCGGCGAGCTTTGCGCTGGTCGCGATGATCGCGGGCTGCGCGTGGTGGATCGTCGATGCATCGGCGTTCGCCGGCGCGTTCGTGTCGATCCTGCTGGTGCTCGGTCTTGCACGCGGCGCGCTGTGGCGCGGCGAGCCGCAGGACGCATCGCCGCGTCTGCTGCTGACGGGCGCGGTAATCGCAGCGGGGTGGGGCGCCGTCATCACATTGCTGTTGACGATCGCGCCCGACAGCCGCCTGCGCGGCATGCTGTTCTGGCTGACGGGCGATCTGAACGGCGGCGGCATGCCGTGGCTCGCGCTCGCTGCGTTGTGCGTCGCGTTGCTCGCGATCGTGCCCATCGCGCCGCAACTCAATGTACTGCTGCGCGGTGACGCCGCGGCGCAAGCGCTCGGCGTGCCCGTGATGCGCGCGCGGCTACGCGTCTACCTGGTCGCATCGCTCGCCGCTGCCGCCGCTGTGACGACGGGCGGCACGATTGGATTCGTCGGGCTCGTCGTGCCGCACATCCTGCGTCTCGCGTTCGGCAACGATCAGCGCATGCTGCTGCCCGCAGCGGCGCTCGGCGGCGGCGTTGCCGTGATGGGTGCCGATCTGATCGCGCGCACCGTGATCGCGCCCGCGCAGTTGCCCGTTGGCGTGATCACCGCGTTGATCGGCGTGCCCGTGTTCCTGTGGATGCTGCTCCGACGGAGGCGCGCATGAACGCACGCATGAACGCACGCACAAGCGCCGATGCCACGCTGCACGCAGACCAGTTGACCTTGCGCGCCGGCTCGCGCACGTTACTCGATGCCTTCACGCACACGTTCTATCCGGGCGAAGTCTGGTGCATCGCCGGACCGAACGGTGCGGGCAAAACGACGCTCATCTCGACGCTCGCGGGTCTCATGCGTCCAGCGAAAGGACACATCGAGCTGGACGGAACGCATGTGAGCGCATGGTCGCTTGCGCGCCTCGCCCAGCGCCGTGCGCTGATGCCGCAAACATCGCACGATGCATTCAGCGCGAGCGTGCTCGACATCGTGCTGCTGAACCGTTTTCCGCATCTGGCCGGCTGGGGCTGGGAGCGCGACGAGGATCGCGTAGCCGCGCATGCGGCGCTCGATGCGCTCGGTCTCGCGGACTTCGCTGCGCGCGATGTGCTGTCGCTGTCGGGCGGCGAGCGGCAGCGTGTCGCGCTCGCGGCCGTGCTATGCCAGGACGCGCCGCTGCTGCTGCTCGACGAGCCGCTTGCGCATCTGGACCTGCATCATCAGATCGATTGCCTCGAAGCATTGAGCGCATGGGCGCGCGGTGCTGGGCGTACAGTGATGTTCTCGTGCCACGATCTGAATCTCGCGCGGCGTTTCGCGACGCACGCGCTGCTGCTGGAAGGCAACGGCGCCGCGCATGCGGGACCTGCGCGCGACGTGCTGACGCCCGAACTCGCCAGCCGCGCATTCGGCTACCCACTGGTGCTGATCCGCGACGGCGACGATGAAGCGCTGATTCCGGCGCTGCGCGCAGCGTCTCGCAACTGAACACGCATGACCCGAACTCTTCACGCATACACGAATATGACCACTTCGCATTCCCTGCCCATCGTCGAGCCGCTCGACCAGACATTGCGCGCCGAGTTGCAACGCATTATCGACCTGAAGACCAAGCCGCCCGGCAGTCTCGGCCAGCTCGAAGCGCTCGCGCGCCAGATGGGCATGATCCAGCGCAGCACGCAGCCCACCATCACACGTCCCGCGATGATCGTGTTCGCCGCCGATCACGGCATTGCGAACGCGGGCGTGAGTCCGTATCCGCAAGCGGTGACGGCGCAAATGGTGCTCAACTTTCTCGCGGGCGGCGCGGCGATCAATGCGTTCAGCCGCGTTGCGGGCCTCGAACTCGAAGTGGTGAATGCCGGTGTCGCCCATGAGTTCGCGCCGCACGAAAAGCTCGTCGATATCCCCATTGCCCGTGGCACGCGCAACTTCGCGCAAGAGCCCGCGATGACGCGTGACGAAGCCCTCGCCGCGATGCGCGCGGGCGCGGACCGTGTTCGTCATCACGCGGCGCTCGGCACCAATGTGATCGGCTTCGGCGAAATGGGCATTGCGAATACGTCGTCGGCTGCGTGTCTGATGAGCCGCCTGTGCGGCGTGCCTATCGACGATTGCGTCGGGCGCGGCACGGGTCTCGACAATGCCGGCCTCGTGAAGAAGCGCAATGTGCTGGCGGCGGCGCTCGCGTTTCACCCGGCATCGAACGATCCGCTCGATGTGCTCGCAACCTTCGGTGGCTTCGAGATCGCGATGATGGCGGGCGCGTATCTCGCGGCGGCACAAGCACGCATGACGATCGTCGTCGATGGTTTTATCGCGACCTCCGCGCTGCTGGTGGCCGATGCGTTCGCGCCTGCCGTGCGCGATTACTGCGTGTTCGCGCATGCGTCGAACGAAGCGGGCCATCGCCGCATGCTCGATTACTTCGGCGCGGTGCCGCTGCTCGCACTCGATCTGCGCCTGGGCGAAGGAACGGGCGCAGCACTTGCTATGCCTTTGCTGCGCGCAGCCGTGGCATTCGTCAACGAAATGGCGAGCTTCGAGTCGGCAGGCGTCGCGCAACGCGATGCATGATGCGCGGCGCGTGCATCAATCGAGGCGTTCGAAGCGAGAGAACTGTGATGAAAAAAATGCGTCGAACCAGCGATGAATGAACTGCGTTATTTCTTCACGGCACTCGGCTACTTCACGCGTGTGCCCGTGCCGCGCTGGGTCGGCTACGAGCCGCATTATCTGAACGCGGCAGCGCGTTACTTTCCGTTGGTCGGTGCACTCGTCGGCGCGGCGGGCGCTATCGTATACATAGCTGCCCTGCGCATCTTTCCGCCGGGCGTCGCCGTGTTGCTGTCGATGGCGACGACACTGCTCATCACGGGCGCATTCCACGAAGACGGGCTGGCCGATTGCGTGGATGCGTTCGGCGGCGCCTATACACGCGACGATACGCTGCGCATCATGCATGACTCGCGCATCGGCGCATTCGGCGCGATTGCGTTGATGGTCGCGCTTGCATTGAAGTGGCAAACGCTTGCCGCCTTGCCGCCGCTCTATGCGGCGTGGCTGATGATCGCGGCGCATGCGGCGAGCCGCGCCTGCGCAATCAGCTATCTCGTCACACTCGACTACGTGCGGGCGGAAGGCAAGGCCAAGCCCGTTGCGCAGCGCATGTCACGCAATGCTTTTGGCTGCGCTATCTTTCTAGGTATGCCGTGGCTGTTCTGGCCGCAGTGGCGTGCCGGTTGCATCGCGCTGCTCGTGCTCGTCGTATTGCGTTTCATGCTGGGGCGCTATTTCGTCAGACGCATCGGCGGTTATACGGGCGATTGCCTGGGCTTTGCGCAGCAGATCTTCGAACTGGCCATCTACCTGGTGGGACTCGCATGGATATCGTTCTGATCCGACACCCGGCTGTTTCCGTACAAGAGGGCGTGTGCTACGGCCAGAGCGACGTGGCGCTCGCCGATCCGCCGGAGGCGTCGGCGGCTGCCGTCGCCGTGCGTCTCGCGACCTTGCAGGTGCCCGCGCCGCGCGTGCTGCTGTCGAGTCCGCTCACTCGCTGCGCAACGGTTGCGACCGCCCTCGCCGCGAATTTCGGTTGCGCGTATAGCGTGGACGACAGTCTGAAGGAAATGGACTTCGGCACGTGGGAGTTGCAACGTTGGGACGATATCGATCGCGCGTTGCTCGATGCGTGGGCTGAGGATTTCGAAGGCGCGCGCGCACATGGCGGTGAAAGCGTCGAGCAGTTCGTGAGCCGCGTGCGCGCGTGGTTCGACGTATTCCAGCAGACGCGCGAATTGACGCCGGCGTATGTCGTCACGCACGCGGGCGTGATGCGCGTGATCGCGGCGACCGTGCTCGGGTTGCCCGTGGAGCGCTGCCTGACATGGTCGATCGATATGGCGGGTTGCGTCTGGTTGCGCCGCGACGACACGAATCAGCAATGGTCGATCGTGCGCTGGAACGCGTGACGTCGTTTAGTGGCCCGCGCGGCGCGAGCGCGCGACGTCGAGGTCTTCGCACAGTTGCGCCGCGCCTTGCGCGAGACGCGGTGCGGGGCGATTGATCAGATCGCCGTCGATCGCAAACAGGTTATTGCGCGCCACAGCCGTCATGCCGGGCCATGCTTTCCATTTGTCGAGCGACGGCAGCGGGCGGTCGGGCTGCGTCGCGCCGGGCGCGGCCGTGGCGATCGCTTCGGGATTGGCGGCTAGCACCGCTTCCGTCGATACCGTCGGCACCAGCGGTTCGAGCTTCGCAAACACGTTGCGTCCGCCGCATAGCGCGATCACATCGCTGATCATGTGCTCGCCGTTAAGTGTCATCAACGGCTCGTCCCATACCTGATAGAACACGCTGACGACTGGCTGCGTCGAATAGCGCGTGCGCAGCCGCGCGATCTCGTCGCGATAAGTGCGCGCCGCCGCGTCGGCGGATGACGACGTGCCGAGCAGCGTGCCGAGCTTCGTCAGCGATACGGCGATATCGTCGAGTCGATGCGGCTCGCTGAAGTAGAGCGGAATGTGCAGTTCGCGCAGCCGGTCGGTCTGCCGCTGCGCATTGCCATGCCGCCACACGACAATCAGATCGGGCTTCAACGCGACGATGCGTTCGAGATCGAGCGACTTGTTGTCGCCGACGCGCGGCACCTGTTTCGCTGCGGGCGGATAGTCGCTGTACGCGACTGCGCCGACGAGCTTCGCGCCGCCGCCCGCTGCGTAAATCATTTCCGTGACGTGCGGCGCGAGGCTGATCACACGTTGCGCGGGCTGCGCTAGCATGACGGTCGCGCCTGTGTCGTCGACGACGGTGATGGCCGCATGCGCGTGCGCTGTGATGGCGAGCGTGCAGCTTGCGGTTAGTGCGCGAAGTGAGCGGGAAAGTCGCATCGTTCTTATAGCGCCGTCATCGCGTGATGCAGACCGGTTTCAAGGCGAGTCCACTCGTTTTCCGTTGCCGGTAGGCCGAAGCGCACGCTCGCCGGATCGGCGAAGAAGCGTGTCCAGACGCCTTGCTTTGCTAGCGCATCATGAAGTTGCGCGGCGCGCGTGTCGGCGATCCATGCGAAGAGCGGCGTCGAATGCACGATGAAGCCGTGCGCCGACAGCAGCGCAACGAGACGGGCGCTTTCCCCTGCAAGCTGCGCGCGCATGTCGTGCTGCCATGTTGTATCAGCGAATGCGGCGCTGACGGCATGGCGCGCCGGGCCGCTGACGGTCCATGCACCCAACGTTTCATCGAGCGATTCGAGCAGTGAAGGGCACGCCAGCACGAAGCCCGCGCGCCCGCCCGCGAGACCAAAGAACTTGCCAGGCGAGCGCAGCACGACGAGTCCTTCGCGATGCGTCTGCGCAGCAAGCGACTCGGACGGCATCGCATCGGCGAATGCTTCGTCGAGGATCAGCATGCCGCCACGTTCGCTCAGCGTTTCATGCCATCGCAGCAGCGTCGCGGCGCGCAGATGCTCGGCCGTCGGATTGTTCGGATTGACGACGACGGCATGCGTGATGTCGTCGGGCAGCGCCAAACGTGTGACGTCGAGTGTCGTGATGCGATGTCCGGCGCGCGCAAACGCAGGCGCGTATTCGCCATACGTCAGCGGCGCAATGCCGACCGTGCCTTGTCGAAGCAGATGAGGCAGCGCGCGGATCGCCGCCTGGCTTCCCGCGACAGGCAACACATGCGATGCGTCCGGCGCGCCGTAGTAACGTGCTGCACGTTCAGCGAAGCCGTCGCCGTTGTCGGGCAGACGCCGCCATGCATCGGCGGGAACGGGCGGCACCGGGTAACCGTGCGGATTGATCCCCGTCGACAGATCGAGCCACGCGTCATAAGGGATCTCATAGCGGCGCGCCGCTTCATGCAGATTGCCGCCGTGCTGAATGGTTTGCGTCATCGTCTAACTCTGAAACGGCACGCTCAGCAGCGCGAGCGCGATGAACATGGCGAGCCACAGGATCACGCTGCGCTCGACCAGTATCAGCGCCGCCTCGATATGCTGCGCGCTGGCCGCGTGACCTGCGCCGAGCGTCGGACGCTGTTCTATCACGCCGTGATAGACCGCTGCGCCGCCGAGCAGCACATTGAGGCTGCCCGCGCCAGATGCCATCACGGGTCCCGCGTTCGGGCTGTCCCAGCGCGGCGCCTGTTCACGCCAGCATTGCAGCGCGGTGCGCGTGTCACCGAGCAGCGCGTAGCTGAGGGCGGTCAGCCGCGCTGGCACGTAGTTGAGCACATCGTCGAAACGCGCGGCCGCCCAGCCGAAGCGCAGATAGCGCGGCGTGCGATAACCCCACATCGCATCGAGCGTATTCGCGAGACGAAACGCCAGCGCGCCCGGACCGCCGAAAATCGCAAACCAGAACAGCGCGCCGAAGATTGCATCGTTGCCGTTTTCCAATGCTGACTCGACGGCGGCACGCGACAGCGCGCTTTCGTCCGCGTGCGATGTTTCGCGCGACACGATGCGCGCCGTCAACACGCGCGCCTGCGCGAGATCGCGTTTCGCGAGCGCCCGGCCGATCGGCTCGATGTGATCGTGCAGGCTGCGCGCGCCGAGCGCGAAGTAAAGCAGCGCGACATGCAGCGCGCACGACCAGATCAGCGGCAGCGTCAGCACGAGCCATGTGGCGATCAGAACGGGCGGCGCGACGGCAAGCAGCCACGCGAGAATGCCGAACAGCCGGCCGCGCCGGCCCGTGTTCAACGCGGCTTCGAGCTTCGCCGCGAGCTTGCCGAAGCCGACCAGCGGATGCGCGCGGCGCGGTTCGCCGAGCCATTTGTCGACGGCGACGGCTGCCGTGGCGAGCGTCGCGACAAGCGGCAAGGACAGCAGCATCATGCGTGGCTCGCGGGTTTCAGTTGCAGCGGCAGGCCCGCGACCATCATCGTTGCTTGCGTGCTAATCGCGGCAATGCGCTGGTTCAGTCGGCCGAGTTCGTCGACATACAGACGCGTTGTCGCGCCGAGCGGCACGACGCCAAGGCCGATCTCGTTGCTGACGACGATGATCTTCGCGCGCGCCCGCACGAGCGTCGTTTCGAGCGCGGCGAAACGGTCGAGGTAATCGGCTAGCGGCGGCGAGCCGTCGGCAGGGCAGAGCAGGTTCGCGAGCCACAAGGTCAGACAGTCGATCAGCACGCAGTGCTCCGGCTGATCGATCGACGCGATCGCTTGTGGCAGATCAAGCGGCGCTTCGAGCAAGGCCCACTGCGCGGGCCGTCGTTCGCGATGACGCGCGACGCGAGCAGCGAACTCGTCGTCGCCAATGCGCGCCGTCGCGACATAGGTCACGGGCAACGCGCTCGCGCTCGCGAGGTGTTCGGCGTGCAGGCTCTTGCCCGAGCGCGCGCCGCCGAGGACGAAGGTGAGGTCGCGGGAAATCATCGCGTGATTGTACCGACTGTACCGACTGTCCCATCGTTCAAGCGCGGCAGCACGAGTGCGATGGGATAATGCGGGCTTCCTCTCTCACCCTGTTCGCGCACCCTGTGGCTTCCATTCCCGACGCTTCGTCTGAATCGCTCGATGTGCCGCGCGGCACGCTGATGATTCAAGGCACGACATCCGATGCGGGCAAGAGCACGCTCGTCGCCGGTCTATGCCGTCTCGCGCGGCGCGCGGGCGCGCGGGTCGCGCCGTTCAAGCCGCAGAACATGGCGCTCAACAGCGCAGTGACCGTCGACGGCGGCGAGATCGGCCGCGCGCAGGCATTGCAGGCGGTGGCCGCGCGCATCGACGCGCATACCGACCTCAACCCCGTGCTGCTCAAGCCGACCAGCGACCGCGGCGCGCAGGTGATCATCCACGGCAAGGCGCGCATGAATCTCGATGCGCGCGCGTATCACGACTACAAGCCCATCGCGTTCGAAGCGGTGCTCGAATCGTACGCGCGGCTGAAGGCGTCGTACGACACGATCTTCGTCGAAGGCGCGGGCAGTCCCGCTGAGATCAATCTGCGCGAGCGCGACATCGCGAACATGGGTTTCGCGGAGGCTGTCGATTGCCCCGTCGTGCTCGTCGCCGACATCGATCGAGGCGGCGTGTTCGCGCATCTGACGGGCACGCTCGCCTGTTTGTCTGAGACCGAGCAGGCGCGCGTGCGCGGCTTCGTGATCAACCGCTTTCGCGGCGACGTGAGCCTGTTGCAGCCGGGGCTCGACTGGCTGCAGGCGAAGACGGGCAAGCCCGTGCTCGGCGTCGTGCCTTATTTGCATGGCCTTACGCTCGATGCCGAAGACATGCTGCCGCGTGAGTTGCGGGCGGCGAATGCGGAAGGTCTGGAGATGCTGCGCGTCGTCGTGCCCGTGCTGCCGCACATCAGCAATCACACGGATTTCGATGCGCTGCGCGCCCATCCGCAAGTCGATTTCCATTACGTGCGCGCGGGCGGCACGCCGCCGCCCGCGGATCTGATCATGTTGCCCGGCTCGAAGAACGTGCAGGGGATCTGGCATTTTTGCGCGCACAGGGCTGGGACGCCGTGCTGCAACGGCATCTGCGCTACGGTGGGCGGGTGATCGGCATATGCGGCGGCATGCAGATGCTTGGGCGCGAAGTGGCGGACCCGTATGGCGTCGAAGGACCGCCCGCGACGGTGGCCGGGCTCGGCTGGCTCGACTTTTCGACGACGCTCACGCGCGAGAAGACGCTCAAGAACGTGACGGGACGCCTCGCGACTGAGGCTGCCGCGATTGCGGGCTACGAGATTCACATGGGCGAAACGCAAGGGCTCGCGCTCGATGCGCCGGCGCTGTTGCTCGCCGACGAGACGGGCGGCCTGCGCCCCGACGGCGCCCGTTCCGCCGATGGCCAGATTCTCGCGACCTACGTGCACGGCCTGTTCGACACGCCCGCCGCGTGCGCGTCGCTGCTCGCGTGGGCGGGGTTGAGGGAAGCCGAGGCGATCGACTATCCGGCGCTGCGGGAAGCGTCGCTGGAGCGCCTCGCCGATACGCTCGCGGAACATCTCGACTTGAAGCGGTTGTGGGCGGCCGTCGGTTGATTCGTTCTCAACAGGAATTAATCTAAGCCGCCAAGACGATTTTTCCTACGCATCGGTTCGAATAAAGTCCGTTCCATCGACAGCGCATTCCGCGCGGTCAAACCCGATCCCAAGGAACCGACATGAACCCGTCCGTCGACAGCAAACCCGAGCTTGCCGCCACGATCCTGCGCGTCGCGCTAGCCGTGTTGTACCTGGCGCACAGCCTGCAGAAAATCTTCGTCTTCACGCTGCCGGGCACGGCGCAATTCTTCCAATCGATCGGTTATCCGGGCTGGCTCGGCTATCTGACGGCCTTCGTCGAGCTGGCCGGCGGCATCGCACTGCTGCTCGGCGTGCAGGTCCGCTGGGTCGCGCTGGTGCTGCTGCCGTTCATGCTCGGCGCGCTGTCGGTGCATCTGCCGAACGGCTGGGGCTTCGCGTCGCCGCATGGCGGCTGGGAGTACCCGGCGTTCTGGGCGGTCACGCTCATCGTTCAGTCGCTGCTCGGCAATGGGCTGTATGCAGTGGGCGGCGTGAAGGCGGCGTCGATCGGGCAGGCACGCAAGGCGGCTTGATCTTTCAGCAGACGGCTGGCGCAGCAACGCCAGCCAACAATTGAAACGGCGCGCAGGCATTTCCGCCTCGCGCCGTTTTGTCATTTCAGTGCATCAACTCTCAGTACAAGACGATCTGCGTGCAGCGAAACAGCGCCATCGTCTTGCCGTCGGGTGCCGTCACGGTCGCGTCCCACACCTGGGTGCTGCGGCCCAGGTGCACGGCCTTTGCAACGGCGCGGATCGTCCCTTCCGTCGAAGTCCCAAGGAAATTGCTCTTCAGCTCGATCGTCGTGAAATTGCGTGCGTTGTCGGGCAGATGCGCGAGGCACGCGTAGCCGCAGGCGGTGTCGGCGAGTCCGATCACGGTGGCCGCGTGCAGGTAGCCGTTCGGCGCGAGCAATTCGCTGCGCACGGTCAGTTCGGCCGTCAGCACGCCTTCTTCCAGGCCCGTGACGCGCACGCCCAGCAAGCCCGGCAGCGAGCCTTTCTGGCGTTCGTGAAGCCGGTCGATCGTGTATTCACTGCGAAGTTTGCTCATGGTCATGATTCTCGAAAAAAGGGGCTGGAAGCGTCCCTCAAGCGCGTAGGGACTTCGGCCGGACGGGTTTTGCCGATATTATCAACGCCTGGAACCAATCGGCCCTGCCGCGTGCACAGGCAACGGAACGGCACGGACCGTCGCCGCGAGCCGCAACGCGCGGGCGGGCCGGAAGTCGAGCGGCAAACCGGCTGGCCAGCGCCAGCCATCTTCCCGGGAGAATTCATGACGGTGATCGTGGTGGCGAATCCAAAGGGCGGCGTGGGCAAGAGCACGCTGTCGACCAATCTGGCTGGCTATTTCGCGGCGGAAGGCCAGTGGGTCGCGCTCGCCGATCTCGACCGGCAGCAGTCCGCGCACGCATGGCTCGATCTGCGTCCGGAAACCCTGCCGGCCATCGAAACCTGGGAGGTCGACCCCGATGCGCCGGCGAAGCCGCCCAAAGGCCTCGAGCAGGCCGTGATCGACACGCCTGCCGGACTGCACGGCAACCGGCTGAATGTGGCGTTGTCGCTGGCGGACAAGGTGATCGTGCCGCTGCAGCCGTCCATCTTCGATATTCTCGCAACCAAAGAATTTCTCGAGCGCCTCGCCAAAGAGAAAGCCGTGCGCAAGGGCGCAATCGAAATCGGCGTCGTCGGCATGCGGGTGGACGCGCGCACGAAGTCGGCGGACCAGCTGCATCGTTTCGTCGAAGGGCTCGATCTGCCCGTGCTCGGCTATCTGCGCGACACGCAGAACTACGTGCAGCTCGCGGCGCACGGCCTGACGCTGTGGGACGTCGCGAAGAGCCGGGTCGAAAAAGATCTGGAGCAGTGGGCGTCGATCACGTCGTGGGTCGACGGGAAGGCCGCGCACGGGAAGGGGGGCGGCAAGAAAGACTAAAGGCGCTTGTCGCAAGCGCCTTTAGTGATGTCGTGCAGATGATTCAGGCAGCGGGAGCGATCAGCTCCAGCTTTGCGTCGGCACGTGGTCCCGGCTGCCCTTGATCACGTTGTTTTCGTCGACGAACACCAGATCGGGCTTCCAGCCCGCCTTCAGTTCTTCCTCGTCGACGTTCGCGAACGCCGCGATGATCACCAGGTCGCCCAGTTGCGCGCGCCGCGCCGCCGAGCCGTTCAGCGAGATCATGCCGCTGCCGCGCTCGCCCTTGATCGCATACGTCGAGAAGCGCTCGCCGTTGTTGATGTTCCAGATGTCGATGCGCTCGTTTTCGACGATGTTCGCCGCTTCGAGCAGGTTCTCGTCGATCGCGCACGAGCCTTCGTAGTGCAGTTCGCAGTGCGTGACGACTGCGCGGTGAATCTTCGACTTCAGCATGTTGCGTTGCATGGCTAATCCTTCTGGGCGTCAGATTTCAAGGTTGTCGATCAGGCGCGTCGCGCCGAGCTTCGCGGCGGCGAGCACAACGAGCGGCGCGTCGAGCTCGTGCGCGGCGGGCGCGACGAGGTTCGAACGCTTGCGGATCGCGATGTAGTCGGGCTTCCAGCCGCGCACAGCCAGCGACGCCACAGCTTCCTGCTCCAGCTTCGCAAAGTCGCGGTTGCCCGACAGCACGCCTTCGCGCACGCGGGCGAGCGCGACGGCGAGCATCGGCGCCTCGGCGCGCTCGGCCTCGCTCAGAAAGCGGTTGCGCGAGCTGAGCGCGAGGCCGTCGGCATCGCGCACGGTTTCGGCGGCGATGATGTCGCACGGCAGCGCGAACTGCTCGGTCATTGCGCGCACGATCATCAACTGCTGGTAATCCTTCTTGCCGAACACGGCGACGCGCGGCTGCACGCACGACATCAGTTTCATCACGACCGTGCAGACGCCCGTGAAGAAGCCGGGCCGAAACTCGCCTTCGAGGATGTCGCCGAGATCATGCGGCGGATGCACCCGGTATTCCTGCGGCTGCGGGTACATGTCGCGCTCCGTCGGCGCGAACAGCACGTAGACGTTTTCCTTCTGCAGCTTGTCGATGTCGTCCTGGAGGGTGCGCGGATACTTGTCGAAGTCTTCGTTCGGTCCGAACTGCAGGCGGTTCACGAAGATGCTCGCCACCACCGGGTCGCCGTGCTGGCGCGCGAGGCGCATCAGCGACAGATGGCCCTCGTGCAGGTTGCCCATCGTCGGCACGAAGGCGGTGCGGTTCTGGCCGCGCAACTGGTCGCGCAATTCCTGGATCGAGCTGATGACTTTCATGATCGGGCGATGTTGTGAGTCACGCCGACCGCCGGCAGGCGGCAGCGAGGCTCGCGGTTGTCTCGTTCACGCGACGGTGCGCGCATTTTCGGGAAATCCATCTGAAGCCCGGCGCAGGCCGTCCGGCAGGCTGGCTTCGAGCGCGGGATTGTAGTGGATTTATTGTCGTGCTGCACCGAGTTTGGGCGGCGGGGTAAACGCCTGGAATTCCGGATATTGAAACGCAGCGCGGGCTGGGTAAGCCACGCGAGGCCATGCGGTACGGCGTCCGGAAAGCTTCGTTTCGGTTCCGTGAACGGCTGCGACAGCGGGAAGAAGGCGTGCTGCAATGACGTCCCCGCGCGCGGCCGGCAGCCTGTCAGGCCGGCAGATAGGCCAGCCGCACGTAAATCGGCGCGAACGGCTCGGCTTGCGTGATCTCGATCAACGATTCACGCGACAGTTCGAGCATCGCGATGAAGTTCACGACGACGACGGGTACGCCGCGCGTCGTGTCGAACAGTTCGGAAAACTCCATGAAGCGCGCGCCCTGCAGCCTGCGCAGGATCACGCTCATGTGCTCGCGCACGGACAGCTCTTCGCGCGAGATCTTGTGATGCTGGACGAGCTTCGCGCGCTTGATCACGTCGGCCCACGCGGAGCGCAGGTCGTCCGTGTTCACGTCGGGGAAGCGCGGCGTGATGCTTTGCTCGATATACACCTCGGCGCGCAGGAAATCGCGTCCGAGTTGCGGCAACTGGTCCAGACGCTGCGCCGCGAGCTTCATCTGCTCGTATTCGAGCAGACGGCGGACCAGTTCGGCGCGCGGGTCTTCCGCTTCGTCGCCCGTGTCGGCCTTCTTCACGGGCAGCAGCATGCGCGACTTGATCTCGATGAGCATCGCGGCCATCAGCAGATATTCGGCGGCGAGTTCGAGATTGGTCTTGCGCAACTGTTCGACATAGCCGAGATACTGGTTCGTGACTTCGGCCATCGGAATGTCGAGCACGTTGAAGTTCTGCTTGCGAATCAGGTACAGCAGCAGATCCAGCGGGCCTTCGAACGTCTCCAGAAAGACTTCGAGCGCGTCGGGCGGGATGTAGAGATCCTGCGGCAGCTTGAACAGCGGCTCGCCGTACAGGCGAGCGAAAGCGATGCCGTCGACGGTGTTGGGCGTCGAGTCGGTAGCGGGCGCGGCGAGCGCTGCGTCGGGCTGTCCCGAAGCGGCGCGGGCCTCGTCGGCGGTCGTCACTTAGAAGTTCTGGTAGTAGACGTACGAGTTCTGCTTCACGCGTGCTTCCTGATTGGATGCACGCTCGTCGAGGTCTATCGGCTGCTTGTCCCACAGCAGCGAGCGGCCGCGGCGCTGCTCTTCTTCCAGAGTGGGCTTTTGCTGCTTCAGTTGATTCAGGAACTGCGTGATATCCGATTGATACATGGCTCGACGTCCGTGAATGAAGATGACGGCGCCCCGATGTGCTGATGACGCGGGGCCGCTCGTGCAGAACAGGATTTTACCGCAAGCTCGCCAGCCCCAAGCGAAAAGTCGGCGGAACCGTGGGCGGCCGGCGGCGTCCAAGGCGGGCGCCCGTTGCACCGTGCCGTTGCAGGGCCACGTGCAGCGCCGTATCCCGTAAATGGCGCGGCGCCGCCGATGTGTTCAAATAGCGCTCGTTCCCCCTGCGCCCAGGCGGGCCGGGTGTCGGCATTCTTCAACAATGGTCAATAAGAGCCGGAGGTCGTGTTTGGCGGGGTGGGCCATCGAGCGGTCGCGCAAGCATCGCAACGAAAGCACCGTGACGGGCTGTCGCGTGATGCAGCGCGCATCGTTTGCGGCGATGCTGCTGCGTGCATGTCTGTCGTGCGGGTTCTGCGTGCTGCTGCTCGTCACGACGCACGCCCATGCCGCGCGCGCGAAGCCGACTTACGAGGTCGACGTGGAAGCGGAGCCGCGCTCGTTGCGCAAGCTGCTCGAAGAGCATCTGGACATTTCCCGCTTCGCGAAACGCGAGGACATCAGCCCCGAGCAATTCGACTTTCTCGTGACGGCGACGCCGCAGCAGGTGCGCGATCTGACGTCGACGCAAGGCTATTTCACGCCCGTCGTGCGAACCGACGTGCGCACCATCGACGGCAAAAAGGTGGTGCGCGTCTCTGTCGATCCCGGCCCGCGCACGACCATTTCGTCGATTTCACTGTCGTTTCGCGGCCCCGTGCTGACGGAAGACCCCGAGCAGGAAAACAAGACTCGCTTTGCGTTCTCGCTGCACGAGGGTGAACCGTTCACGCAGTCGGATTGGGACGACGCGAAGGAAGCCTCGCTCAAGGCGCTCCAGTCGCGCCGCTATCTGGGCGCGAAGATCGCGCGCTCGGAAGCGCGAATCGATCCGCGCACGCACGACGCGAAGCTGTCCGTCACCTACGACAGCGGCCCCACGTTCACGATGGGCCAGATGGACGTCGAGGGCACGCGGCGCTATCCCGAACGTATCGTCAGGAACGTGAATCCGATCTCGCCGGGCGAAGTCTACGATGTCCAGCGCGTGACCGAGCTGCAGCGCCAGTTGCAGAACACGCCGTACTACGCGAGCGTCGCGATCGATGTCGGCAACGACACGGAAAAGCCGCTCGACACCCCCCTGCACGTCAAGGTCAGCGAGTTTCCGTACAACAGCGTGCGCGGCGGCGTCGGCTATTCGACGGACACGGGCGCGCATGTGCAGGGCTCGTATTCGTATCTCGACACGTTTGGCGCGGCCTGGCCGTTTACCGTCGCTGGCCGGCTCGACCAGATCCAGCAGTACGGCCAGGTGACGCTTGCGATGCCGCCGGGCGCGCGCGGCTGGACCAACAGCGCGCTCGTGTCGTACACCAGCACCGACGTGTCTGACACGCGCATCTACAGCTTGCGAGCGGGCGTGCAGCGCACGCGGACCTCGCAGTACATCGACTACGCGTACTCGCTGCTCTACTACCAGGACAGGCTGGACCAGAATACCCAGGCGCCGACCACGAGCCGCGCGCTCGTGCCCGCGTGGTCATGGACCCGCCGCAATACCGACGACCCGCTGTTTCCTCGCTCGGGCAACCTGATTCGCGTCGAGGCGGGCTTTGCAGTCAAGGGCGTGGCGACCGACCAGACCTTCATTCGCGGCTATGCGCGCGGCCAGCAATACGTGCCCGTCGGCGCGCGCGACCTCGTCCTGTTTCGCGCGGAGCTGGGCGGCGTGTTCACGAGCGGGCCGTCGAGCGGCGTGCCCGCGTCGCTGCTGTTCCGCGCGGGCGGCTCGAACTCGGTGCGCGGCTACGGGTATCAGAGCATCGGTAACAACGTCGGCGGCTCGATTCTGCCGACCAAGTACCTCGTGACGGCCACTTCCGAATATCAGCACTGGTTCAACCGCGACTGGGGCGCGGCCGCGTTCTTCGACATCGGCACGGCCACCGACGCGTGGGGCGAGAAAGTCTTCTATCCGGGCGTTGGCGTGGGCGCGCGTTGGCGCAGCCCCGTCGGCCCGGTCAACATCGATATCGCGTACGGCACGCGCAACCGCAGCGTGCGGCCGTATCTGACGCTCGGTATCGCGTTCTGACATCACACTGAATCGACGGCACTTTTTGAGCATGACGACGGACCCATCCGAAAACCCATCCGAGCATCCGTCCGGCGGCGCACCGCCTGGCGGAGAGCCGCCGGGCGGCCTTCCGCCGGGCGGCCCTTCGCCGGGTGGTCCGGATGGCTCGGACACGCCGCCGCCGAGGAAGCGGCGGCGTTTGTGGACGAAGATCGTGTGGGCGATCACCGTGCCGGCCGTGCTCGTTGCGCTGGTCGGCGGGCTGCTGTACGGCGTGATCGTCACGGAGCGCGGCACCGCGTACGCGTGGCAGACGGCCGTGAAGCTGCTGCACGGCCAGCTCGAAGGCAAGCTCGACGGCGGCGCGATCGCGACGGGGCTGCATATGCGCGACGTGCGCTGGCGCAGCCTCGACGGCAGCGGCACGGATATTCGCGTCGACCGCATCGACGGGAAATGGGCGCTGTCCGACAAGCCGTGGCGTTTCGTCGTCGATTATCTGCATATCGGCACTGTCGATGCGCGCATCGCGCCGTCCACGTCGAAGTCCGAACCGATGAGTCTGCCGAAGGATCTGCGTCTGCCGCTGCAACTGGCCGTGCGCGATCTGAGCGTCGAGAAGCTGATTCTGCATGAGGGCGCATCCACCTCCGAATACGCGCGGCTGCTGTTTCATGGGCGCAGCGATGGGCGTCATCACGAAGCGTCCGTCGATCGCCTCGACACGCCGTTCGGCGCGGTGACGGCCGCGGCGAAGCTCGACGGCGTACGGCCGTTTCCGCTGACAGGCGACGCCGGCTATTCGGGCAAGGTCAACGACGAAGCCGTGCAGGTGCGCGCGCATCTTTCTGGTTCGCTCGAAACGCTGATTGCCGAGCTCGACGCATCGGGGATGAAGCTGACGGGCCACGCGCGCGTCGAGGCGACGCCGTTCGCGGAAGTGCCATTGCAGCGCGCGACACTGGTCTTCGATCACGTCAATCCGCAAGCCTTCGCGCCCGGCGCGCCGCTGGCCGATCTCGCGGTCCGCGCGGAATTGCAGCCGGTGCAGCGGGACGCGGCGGGGCATGTGGTGCCGGCGAGTGGGGTGGATGTGGCAAGTGCCGTGGCGGCTGCGAGCACGGTCACGGCGGCGGGTTCGGCGGGTTCCGCAAGCGCGGTGAAGTCAGGGCGTACTGCAAGTTCCGCAAGCGCTGCGAAATCAGCGCGTGCGGCCAGTTCGGCGAGCGTAGTGAAATCTGCGCGTGCAGCCAGTTCGGCCAGCTCGCCACAAGCAGGCCGTGCGGCAAGTTCGGCAGTCCTCGCGAGTGCGGCAAGCGCGCCGCACGCAGCCTCTCAGGCGCAAGCCCACGCCGCCCATGGTTCGCCAGGCTTTGCGGTGCAAGGCCAGGTGTCGATCGTGAACGCGAAGCCCGGCTCGATTGACGCGCATCTGCTGCCGCTGATCGACGCGCGTGCCGACGTGCGGCTCGACGCCACGGCGCAGCGCATTTCGAACCTCAATGTGCGTTTGCTCAAGGAAGCGACCGTCACGGGCGGCGGCGCGCTGATGGGCAAGCGCGGGCAGTTCGACCTGAAGGTCGCGAAGCTCGATCTGAACGCACTGCAGGCGAGCGTGCGGCCGACGCAGTTCGCCGGCCCCGTCTCGATCCGGCTGAACGACGACGTGCAGAGCGTCATGCTCGATCTGAACGATCCGAAGGCGGCGCTGCGCGTGCAGGGCAAGGTCACGCTCGACCCGGCGCGCACCAGTTTCAACGACGTGCGCGTGAGTTCAGGCAAAGGACGCATCGACCTGAACGGCGCGATCAAGCGTGACGCCAGTTCCACCTATAACCTGAAGGCGACGCTGACCGACTTCGATCCGCTGTCGCTGACGACGCAAACGCCGTCGCGCGCGGCGGCGCCCGCCACTACCACCGGCGCAGGCAGGGGCAAAGGCAAGCGCGCACAGGCCAGCCCGCCGACAGCGCCTGCGAAAGCACCCGCGTCGCGCAAGATCGAAGCGCGCGTGAACGGCACGCTGACGGCGGCAGGCTTGCTCGCACCCACCTTCACGACAAAAGCCGAGTTCCGTCTCGGCGAAAGCGTCTACGACGGCCTGCCGATGACGGGCAGCGGCACGATCCAACTGGCCGGTTCGCGCATCCTGCCAAGCCGTGCGAATCTGTCGGTGGCGGGCAATCAGGTCGATCTGCAAGGCAGCTTCGGCGCGCGCGGCGACCGGCTGCGCTTTCATATCGACGCGCCGGAACTGGAGCGCCTCGGCTTCGGCCTCGCCGGCCTCGTCGCGGCGCAGGGCGACGTGACGGGCACTTTCGAGCATCCGAACGTCGCGCTCGACTACAAGGCGGACAGTGTCGTATTCGGCGCGAACACGGTCGGGCACGCCGAAGGTCACGCCGAACTGCGCGACGGCGCGAACGGCGCGATGGTCTTCACGACGGATGCGCGCAACCTCAGCACGGCGGGCGTCGAACTGAACACGCTCACTGCGCACCTGAACGGCACGCGCGCGAAGCACACGCTCGAGGCCGCCGCGACGGGCGCGCTGCAAGGCCGCCCGCTCGATCTGGCCGTGGCCGCGAACGGCAAGCTCACCGACGCGCGTGACGGCACGCACTGGGACGGCACCGTCACGCGTCTGTCGAACAAGGGCACGCCCGCGCTGAACATGGAGACGCCGTTGACCGTCAGTGCTGGCGGTCAGCGCGTGACGCTCGGCCCGACGCGGCTCACGCTGGAAGGCTCGGTGCTCGATCTGAAGTCGTTTGCGCTCGATCACGGGCGTATCAAGTCGGCGGGTACGCTGACGGGCGTGTCGGTGGCGCGCATGCTCGAACTCCGCCAGGAATTCACGGGCGTGCCATCGACCTTGAAGACAGACCTCGTGTTCGACGGCAACTGGGACTTTGCGCTCGGCGAGACGGCGACGGGACATATCGAGCTGAAGCGGCGCGGCGGCGACATCACGATCGAAGTGGGACGCGGCTTCGCGCCGCTCGGCATCACCGACGTCGCGGCGCGCGCGGACTTCAGCGGCGGCAATCAGTTGAACGCGACCGTGCATGCGCAGGCGAGCCGCATCGGCGTGGTCGACGCGGCGGCGCACACGACGCTTGTGCCACGCGACGGCGTGCTGACAGTCAACGACGAAGGGCCGCTGTCGGGCTCGATCAACGCGAACGTGCCGTCGCTGAAGACGACGGGCGGCCTGTTCGGGCCGGGCTATCTGCTCGACGGACACCTGGCGCTGAAGCTCGCGCTCGGCGGCACGGTCGCGAAGCCGAATCTGTCGGGATCGCTGGTTGGCGACGGGCTGTCCGCGACGCTCGTCGATCTGGGCGTGCAATTGAAGGACGGCGTGGTGCGCATCGCGCTGTCCGAGAATCTCGTCGATTTCCAGCAGGTCGAGTTCCACGGCGCGACGGGCACGCTGCGCGCGACGGGCCGCGTGCGCCTCGACAACACCGAGCCCGATCTGACGGCGAGCATCGTTGCCGATCAGCTCGAACTGTTCGCGTCGCCGGACCGGCAACTGACGATGTCGGGCAGCGCGAGCGTCGCCAACGCGGGCACGCAGGGCGGGCTCGCGATCAACGGCAAGTTCGTCATCGATCATGCACTCTTCGACATGCCCGAAAAGTCGGAGCCGCGTCTGGGCGACGACGTCGTGGTGGTGCGTCCGGATGGATCGGTGGCGAGTGGCAAGCCGCAGGAAATCGGCAATTCGAACAAGCCCGTCGGCGCGTTTGCGCCGCGCGCGAACATCGATATCGATCTCGGCCAGAAATTCCGTTTCCGCGGCCAAGGCGCGGACGTCGGCCTGCGCGGTACGATCACGGCGCTGTCCGCGCCGAATCTGCCGCTGAGGGCTGTGGGCAACGTGCGCGTGACGGAAGGTTCGACCTATATCGCGTTCGGTCGCAAGCTTGGCATCGAGAATGGCTTCTTCACGTTCAACGGACCGGTTGCGAACCCCGGCATCAATATTCTTGCGATGCGCCGCAACCAGCAGGTCGAAGCGGGCGTGCAGGTGACGGGCACGATCCAGTCGCCCGTCGCGAAGCTGGTGTCGGAGCCGAACGTGCCCGACAACGAAAAGCTGTCGTGGCTGCTGTTCGGCCACGGCACCGATCAGGGCAACAACGTCGGCCAGCAAAGCACGATGACGACGGCGCTTGCGTTGCTTGGCAGTGCGAGCGGCAAGCGCATCGCGCAGGAGTTCGGGCTCGACGAGTTCTCGATCGGACGAAGTGAAGTGGGGCTGACCGATCCGCAGGTCGTGATGGTGTCGAAGGCGATGAGCGAATGGCTTGTGATCGGCTACGAACAGGGTTTGCAGTCGGCGAGCAACGCGATCAAGGCGACCGTGAACCTGACGCGTTACTGGTCGGTGGCCGCGTATGGCGGCACGTTCCAGGGGATGGATCTGCAATACACGCGGCGCTTCGACCGGATGCGGTGGTAATGAAAAAGCCGGCGGCCCGCGAGATCCGGGCCGCCGGCTTTGTGCAACGAGAGGCTTAGTGCCGGGCGTTATTTCGCGGCGCGCGCCTTGACGAGCGCCAGCACGTTCCGGCCGAACTCCTCGGGCCGTCCTTCGAAAATCCGTTCCACAGCTTTCGTCTCGATCATCCGGGTGCGCAGTGCTTCGCGCTCCTCATGCCGGGTGGCGAGCCGTACGGCGGCGCGCACATATTCGTCGACAGAATGCGCGGTCAGCCAGTCGGGCATGCCACATCGTCCGAACAGACCGCTGTCGATATGTTCGAAGACCTCGCGTCCGCACAGGTTGACGCCGGGCAAGCCGAGCGTGAACGCATCGACGATGCCGTTGGTGTTGCCGAACGGGAACGGGCTCACGAACATGTCCATCAGGTTGATCACCTTCAGGTAGGCCGGATAGCTCATCCCGCCATACACCACGACGTTTTCGAGCGGCAGCGCGGATTCGACCAGCCGGCGCACGTACGCGATATCGAGACCTTCGGCCCAGGACGTCATGAAATGGAAGCCCACCGGGATGCCGGCTGTGTCGATGATGCGGCGGCACGCGTCGAGAAAGCGCGGATTCAGCTTCATGGCGCTCGCCGTCACGGCGATATTGATGAACTCGCCGCGCTTTGGAAGGCTGGGCGTGACGTCGGTGAGCAGTTTGGACGGCACATACGGCTGGCCGTCTTTCGGCAATTGCATCAGCTTTTCGCTGAAGCACGCGGGATCGCCGACGAAGTCTTCCTCGACGCTCACATAGTCGATGCACTCGGCGTGCATCGTCGCGGGATGGCCGAGCGCGGCGATCTGCAGCGGCGCGACTCGGACGTTCGTCATGAAGACCGTATGCGGGAACATGCCGACGCTCGGCATGTACAGCACGGCCGCCTGATTCTCAAGTGCGAAGTCGCGGACCTGCCGGACGATCTCGCCGACATACTCGGGATGCTCGAACGGAATGAAGCGGTCGAACACCGCGCGTCCCGCTTCGTCCACGTGCTGCGCTTCGCCGAACGCCACGACTTCGAAGCGCTCGCGCGCGGCGAGCATCGTGCGCGAATGCGTGCGATAGATCGAGTGACCGCCGTTGAACCATTCGAGCACGACGACCATCAACGGTTTGCGCTCGCCGCGCGTTGCCGGCGCTTCGGGCGCTGCAACGCGGCCGACTTCGGCTTCGTGCTCGAGCAGGCCGAGCGTGCCCAGCTTCTTGCGCACGAGCCGGCTGATGCCGCGCTTGATTGCGTGCCGGTTCGGCAAATCGGAATAGCTGCAATGCATGTACGCGCCGCAGACGGCCGGGCCGGCCAGATCGTCGAGATCTTCGATGGTTTCGAGGGCGCTGGGCAGCCATTCGATCAGACGTTCGCGCTTGGCGTGCGCCGCGGGCGAAATCACCACGGCCGAACTGACGACCGACATGCCGAGGCTCGTTGCCAGCACGGGATCGCTCTTTGCCATGTCGGCGAGATCGATGTCGTATTCCGATTCCACGGTGTAGAGCACGATCTGCTTCCTGATCAGCGCCTTCGCGACGTCGGCGGCAGGTGCTTCACCCGCGTCGGCGAGCAGCGCGCGCAGAATGTGGTCCGTGTTGCCATACGCCGACGCGACGAACAGCATGTTGAGGAAATGGCGGGCGGAGAAAAGCTGGTTGAACTGTTTTTCGTTGAGCTGGAATTGCGGATCGGAGAGGAGAGCGGTGACGGCGTGCGTGATGCGTTGCAGTGTCCGCGCGCCTTCTTCGCTGTCGGGTTGGGTGGGATCGGCGAGCGCCAGTTCGACGCCGGGCAGTCTGCTGCGGTTCGAGGCCAAGGTGTTGAACAACACGATCAACTCTTCGTTCGCGGCGTCGTGATCGCGCGCAGCAACGAGGGATTCGAACCGGTCGAGGGAGAATTCAGTGCTCATGTCAATGCTCTGTGGAAGCGGCTCGGATTGCGCGAGCGCGTCATGTTCAATGGAAGGCGGGAGGCGCGGCGGCGTGGCTGATGCATCCACCGTGAAGCGCGTGCCGTCTGCGTAAGAGGCCGGCGGCGCGCGTCTCATAAAGCGATCTCGATTTTCGAAGAATTCTCTGTGGATGAATCTAGGAGGAGTCTTATTTTGAGAAAGGAACCCGCTGCAAAAAGCGCAGTCGTAGGGACGAAAAAAAAGCACGTCAGGAGACGTGCTTTTTTGCGTGGGCGCGGGGACCCC
This sequence comes from Paraburkholderia sp. PGU19, assembly GCF_013426915.1. Taxonomy (GTDB): domain Bacteria; phylum Pseudomonadota; class Gammaproteobacteria; order Burkholderiales; family Burkholderiaceae; genus Paraburkholderia. The sequence continues at coordinate 2,691,046 of NZ_AP023179.1, read as the reverse complement.
GCGGGAAGATGGCCGCTTCGGCGTTACTTGACGCGCATGCCGGGCTTTGCGCCGCTGTCCGGTTCGAGCACGTAAATGCCCGGTTCAGCCTTCTCGTCAGCCGCCGATGCCGCGAGCACCATGCCTTCCGACAGCCCGAACTTCATCTTGCGCGGCGCGAGGTTCGCGACCATCACCGTCAGCTTGCCGACCAGTTGCTCCGGCTGATACGCCGACTTGATGCCCGAGAACACGTTGCGCGTCTTTTCTTCACCGACGTCGAGCGTGAGTTGCAGCAGCTTGTCCGAGCCTTCCACCGCGCGGCAGTCGACGATCTTCGCGATGCGCAGATCGATCTTCGCGAAGTCGTCGATCGAGATGATGCCGCTATCCTCGGGCTTCGCTTGCGCGTCGCCGTGCGCGGCCGCTGTCGCTTTGGCGTGCGCCTTGGCCTTGATCTTGGCGTCGGCGGCCTGGGCTTCGGGCGACGCAGTCGGCTGCAGCGAGCCGCGGTTAGCGGCGAGCAGCGCGTCGATCTGCTTCGGATCGACGCGCGTCATCAGATGCTTGTACGCGTTGATCGCGCGCGCCGAGTTCAGCGGCGTATTCGCGTGCGACCAAGTCAGCGGCTCGATACCGAGGAACGATTCGGCCGCTTCGATGACCTTCGGCAGCACGGGCTTAAGCGCGAGCGATAGCAGACGGAACGCCTCCAGCGAGACGCTGCACGTCTCGTGCAGCGCGACGGCATTGGCCGGGTCCTTCGCCTGATCCCACGGCTTGGCCGTATCGACGTATGCGTTGACGGCGTCCGCGAGTTCCATCGTCTGACGCAGCGCGCGGCCATAGTCGCGTGCTTCGTAGTGCGCGGCGATCTGCGGAATCGCCGTGCGCAACGACGCGAGCAGCGGATGCTGCATCGCGCTGTCCTGCACGCGGCCGTCGAAGCGCTTGATCAGGAAACCCGCCGCGCGGCTCGCAATGTTCACGTACTTGCCGACGAGGTCGCTGTTCACGCGCGCCTGGAAGTCTTCCAGGTTCAGGTCGATGTCTTCCATCGTGCTGTTCAGCTTGGCCGCGAAGTAGTAGCGCAGCCATTCCGGGTTCATGCCCGTTTCGATCACGCTATTGGCCGTGATGAAGGTGCCGCGCGACTTCGACATTTTCGCGCCGTCGACGGTCAGGAAGCCGTGCGCGAACACGTTGGTCGGCGTGCGGTGGCCCGAGAACTCGAGCATTGCCGGCCAGAACAGCGTGTGGAAATACAGGATGTCCTTGCCGATGAAGTGATACTGCTCGGTCGTCGAACCCTTCTGCACCCACGCGTCGAAATCGAGGCCGCGTTTTTCCGCCAGATTGCGGAAGCTCGCGTAGTAGCCGACGGGCGCGTCCAGCCACACGTAGAAGTACTTGCCCGGCGCGCCGGGAATCTCGAAGCCGAAGTAGGGCGCGTCGCGCGAGATGTCCCAGTCGGCGAGCTTCGCTTCGCCCGCGTCGCCGAGCCATTCGCGCATCTTGTTGGTCGCTTCCTGCTGGGCGAGGCCGCCGACCCAGCCGCGCAGGAAATTCTCGCAGCGCGGATCGGACAGCTTGAAGAAGTAGTGCGTCGAAGTCTTCTTCACGGGCGTCGCGCCCGACACGACCGAATACGGGTTGATCAGCTCGGTCGGCTGATAGGTCGAGCCGCACACTTCGCAGTTGTCGCCGTACTGGTCCTTCGCGTGGCACTTCGGGCACTCGCCCTTGATGAAGCGGTCGGGCAGGAACATTTCCTTGACGGGGTCGTACGCCTGCTCGATGTCGCGCGCTTCGATCAGACCGGCCTTCTGCAAAGCCGTGTAGATCGATTCAGACAATACGCGGTTCTCTTCGGAATCCGTCGAGTAGTAGTTGTCGAACGAAATGCCGAAGTTGTCGAAGTCGCGCTTGTGCTCCTGCCACACGCGCTCGATCAGCTGCTTCGGCGTGATGCCTTCCTGCTCCGCCTTCAGCATGATCGGGGTGCCGTGCGTGTCGTCGGCGCCGACGTAGTAGACCTCGTGCCCGTGCATTCGCAGCGCGCGGACCCAGATGTCCGTCTGGATATATTCGACCAGATGGCCGATATGGATTTGCCCGTTCGCGTACGGCAGGGCAGACGTGACGAGGATCTGGCGGCGGCCCTTCGGCGCGCCGGCGGCGGTGAGGTCCGCGGATTGAACCGCGGTGGCGTCGGTTGCTGACATGTGGGTCTATGGACTGGCGGAAGGTACGGGCGGCCGTCACGACGTTTCGGCGTCAGTGGACGGCGCTGTGCCCAGGACCACATGGGCGGGGTGTCCGCTCATGCAGCTCGGGTGTCGAACGCGGCTTCGCGGACTCTCGTCGCGCGCGGAACCGGCCCGAATCGGCGATTTTACCAGTGTGAACTGTTAGCGGCAGCGCGTGGGGAATGATGGAGCAGGGCTCGTACGCGATGCGAGGAAGAATTGGGAGGCATCGCCTGCGGAAAGAACGCGAGGAGTGGGCAAAACGCGGACAAATTGCAGGCAAAAAAACCGGGGCTATGGGCCCCGGAGCAACAACGACAAGAGGAGAATGGTGACGCGGCGGCATCGCCGCACACGTACCGTAAAGACAGACCGTGGAATTTCACAAGAGTTCGAAAAATTTTTCGATCCGCTTGTGAGACCCGTCCGAGGTTTACCTCGACGCGCGTGGCGAACTGGCTGGCGAATTCCAGGTCTGGTCTGTCTTTCCGCGAAAAACTTATTGCGCGTGCTGCGCCATCGCGCGCAGGTAGATTTCCACGCGACGGTTCTGCGCGCGGCCGGCTTCCGTGTTGTTGTCGGCGATCGGCTGGTTGGCGCCCATGCCCGAAGCCGCGAGGCGCTGCTGCGCGACGCCGTCTTGCGCGAGCTGATTCACGACGCTTTGCGCGCGGTTGACGGAAAGCGTCTGGTTGTACGCGGGCTGGCCGGTGCTGTCCGTGTGGCCCACGACTTGCGCGACGACTTCCGGGTTCTGGTTCAGCGTTTGTGCAACCTGCGTCAGCACGGGAGCGAACGACGACTTGATCGCGTAGCTGTTCGTGTCGAACGTGACCGAGCTCGGGATGTTCAGCTTGAGCGAGCCGTCCGGCTGCTCGGTGATCTGCGTGCCCGTGCCCTTCGTCGCGCCCGACAGCTTGTTCTTGATGTTCTGCCAGTTGTAGCCAGTGACGCCGCCGACAGCCGCGCCGACGCCGGCGCCGATCGCAGCGCCCTTGCCGCCGCCGAAGATCGCGCCGAGTGCGGCGCCCGTGCCTGCGCCGACGCCCGTGCCAACGGCCGTATCCGTGCCTTGCTGGGTCGCGCATCCGCCGAGCAGCGCGCCGACGACAGCCAGTGCCGACAGACGGGTCATGATTTTTGCATTCATTCAGGTTCCTCTCTTTAATTAAACGGTCAACAGTTGCAAGGGCTCGTGAACCGTGCCGACAGCCGGAAAGGGTCTTCCGGCAGGCCCCCGCGCCAGCCACTACAATGACGACTGGGCAGGCGACGATTCGGCCCTATTGCAAAACTTGCGCGGCAAGCGTGCCAATGAGACAGGTTTTAGGCAATGCCGGCTAACAATTTCTTTCAATATTTCAGGCGTGTGGCGCAGACTTCGATCGCGCACTGCGCCAAGCGTTCCCACGGAGACTCAATGAGCATCGATCGGGCTTTGGTAGACGCGGCCCTCGCAGCCATCACCGACCCCAACACCCAGAAGCCCTTCGCGGCAGCGAAGAACTTCAAGAACGTCAACGTCGATGGTGCCACGGTCAGCGTCGACGTGGTACTCGGCTATCCGGCCAGGCGTCAGTTCGAAGCGATCCGCGCGCTCGTCGAGAACAAGCTGCGCGCGGTGCCTGGCGTCGAATCGGCGCGCGTGCAAGTGTCGCAGGACATCGCTGCGCATACCGTGCAGCGGGGCGTCAAACTGTTGCCGAACGTGAAGAATATCGTGGCCGTTGCGTCGGGCAAGGGCGGTGTCGGCAAGAGCACGACGGCCGTGAATCTCGCGCTTGCGCTGGCGAGCGAAGGCGCGTCGGTGGGTATTCTGGATGCCGACATCTACGGCCCGTCGCTGCCGATGATGCTCGGCATCGAAGGCCGTCCCGAATCGCCCGACGGCCAGTCGATGAACCCGATGGCAGGCCATGGCGTGCAGGCGAACTCGATCGGCTTTCTCGTCGAGCGGGACAACCCGATGGTGTGGCGCGGCCCGATGGCCACGTCCGCGCTGGAGCAACTGCTGCGTCAGACCAACTGGAAGGATCTCGACTACCTGATCGTCGACATGCCGCCAGGCACGGGTGATATCCAGCTCACGCTGTCGCAGCGCGTGCCCGTGACGGGCGCCGTGATCGTCACGACGCCGCAGGACATTGCGTTGCTCGATGCGAAGAAGGGCTTGAAGATGTTCGAGAAGGTGGGCATTCCGATTCTCGGCATCGTCGAGAACATGGGCCTGCATATCTGCTCGAACTGCGGCCACGAAGAGCATATCTTCGGCACGGGCGGGGCGGAGCGGATGTCGAAGGAATATGGCGTCGACGTGCTCGGCAGCCTGCCGCTTGACATCGCGATCCGCGAACAGGCCGACTCGGGCACGCCCACCGTGGTTGCGGACCCGGACGGCCGCATCGCGGAGATCTATCGGACGATTGCGCGCAAGGTCGCGATTCATATCGCCGAGCGCTCGCGCGACATGAGTTCGAAGTTCCCGACCATCGTCGTGCAGAACACATAAGGCGCGAAACGCCCAGTCTGGCCGGCGCGGCGCAACTGAACAACGGGTCGAACAACTCTTCAGGGAGCGGGTAGAAAGGGGTCTGAATGCGGCCCCGCTCGCGGTATCATGTCGGCTTCATCAGGTCCGGCAACGCGGTCGCGGGGGCGGCCGGCGCTCGACAAGAGGATCGCATGAGAAAACGAATCAGCGGCAAGGCGATCAAGACCATCGTCGTCCTGGCTGCGACCAGCGCCCTGCTGTCAGGGTGCATGGGCTTCCTGAAGCCACAGGAGAAACGCGCTGACGCGCAACTGCTGCCGACGCTGGGCAACCAGGCGCGCGGCATGGTCACGTTCATCGAGCGTTCGGATGGTGTTCAGGTCACCTACAACCTCACGGGCTTGCCGCCGAACAGCGATCACGCGCTGCAGGTGCACGATCGCGGCGACTGCAATTCCGCCGACGGCGCGGGCGCGGGCGCCGTGTTCGCGCCCGCTGCGGAGCGCCTGAAGTCGGGCGCTCGCGTCGAGGGCGATCTGGGCAATATCCACGCGGACGCGGCGGGCGTGGCGGCGGGCTTCATCGTCGCGCCGGATGTCTCGCTCGACGGCGTGCGTTCCGTGCTGCAGCGCGCCGTGCTGGTCCACCGCGAAGCGTCCGATCCCTACGCGTATCCGCAACATGACGCCGGTCCCGCAATCGCGTGCGGGCTGATCCGTCAATAAACAGGCTCATTCACGCGAGTTCATACTGCATCGCCCCTTCTCCTGTCCGCCAATCGTTTGCGCGGTACGCAAACACCTGTTCTTCCGCCCGTTTCCGCTTCAATTCCCGCAGATATCCGTATTGCATCGTCGACGGCTGTCAGGCCGGCGCGCGCCATTGCGCGGCACGTTCGCGCACGCGATTCGGCTCGCATCGGGCGCGCCCGCCAGGTTCGCGTAAAATAAGCGCCTTTCGTCCGGCGGCACGCGTTGCGAAAGCGGCGCGCAAGCGTCAGCCGGCCCGATTTCACCCCGTCAGCAGCGTTCACCTATGAGCATCAAATCCGACAAGTGGATCCGGCGCATGGCCGCAGAGCACAAGATGATCGAGCCGTTCGCGCCAGACCAGGTGCGTGTGACGGAAGACGGTCGCAAGATCGTCAGCTACGGCACGTCGAGCTACGGCTACGACATCCGCTGCGCCGACGAATTCAAGATCTTCACGAACATCAACTCGACCATCGTCGATCCGAAGAACTTTGACGAGAAATCGTTTGTCGATTTCAAGGGCGACGTCTGCATCATTCCGCCCAACTCGTTCGCGCTCGCGCGCACGGTCGAATATTTCCGCATTCCGCGCAGCGTGCTGACGGTGTGTCTGGGCAAATCGACGTATGCGCGCTGCGGCATCATCGTCAACGTGACGCCGTTCGAACCGGAATGGGAAGGGCACGTTACGCTCGAATTCTCAAATACGACACCTTTGCCTGCGAAAATCTACGCGAACGAAGGCGTTGCGCAGGTGCTGTTCTTTGAAAGCGACGAAATCTGCGACGTGTCGTACGCGGATCGCGGCGGCAAATATCAAGGTCAGCATGGCGTGACGTTACCGAAGACGTAACGCAACCGCGCATTGAATCACCAGCTATCCGGGTGACCGCTGCGCTTCAATAAGCAGCGGTCGTTCTTTTTGGAGAATCGCACATGAAGTTTCGTTTTCCCGTCGTCATCATCGACGAGGACTTCCGCTCCGAGAACATCTCGGGTTCCGGCATCCGGGCGCTTGCCGAGGCTATCGAGAAAGAAGGCGCGGAAGTGCTGGGTCTCACGAGCTATGGCGATCTGACGTCGTTCGCGCAGCAGTCGAGCCGCGCGTCGTGCTTCATCCTGTCGATCGACGACGATGAACTGCTGCCCTACGTCGAGAATGGCGATGGCGAAGCGCCCGATATCGCGCCCGCGATCATCGATCTGCGCGCGTTCGTCGAGGCCGTGCGCAAGCGCAATGCCGACATCCCCATCTTCCTGTATGGCGAAACGCGCACCTCGCGCCATCTGCCGAACGATATCCTGCGCGAACTGCACGGCTTCATCCACATGTTCGAGGACACGCCGGAATTCGTCGCGCGGCACATCATCCGCGAGGCGAAGGTGTATCTCGATTCGCTCGCGCCGCCGTTCTTCAAGGAACTGGTGCAGTACGCGGACGAAGGCTCGTACTCGTGGCACTGCCCGGGCCATTCGGGCGGTGTCGCGTTCCTGAAGAACCCGCTCGGCCAGATGTTCCACCAGTTCTTCGGCGAGAACATGCTGCGCGCGGACGTCTGCAATGCCGTCGACGAACTGGGCCAGCTGCTCGATCACACCGGCCCCGTTGCCGCTTCCGAGCGCAACGCGGCGCGCATCTTCAGCGCGGACCATCTGTTCTTCGTGACGAACGGCACGTCGACGTCGAACAAGATCGTCTGGCACGCAACCGTTGCGCCCGGCGACATCGTGCTGGTGGACCGCAACTGCCACAAGTCGATCCTGCACGCGATCACGATGACGCACGCGATCCCCGTGTTCCTGACGCCGACGCGCAATCACTTCGGCATCATCGGACCGATTCCGCGCGACGAGTTCAAGCCGGAAAACATCCGCAAGAAGATCGAGGCGAATCCGTTCGCGCGCGAAGCGCTGGCGAAGAACCCGAACCTCAAGCCGCGCATCCTGACGATCACGCAGAGCACGTACGACGGCGTGATCTACAACGTCGAAATGATCAAGGACCTGCTCGGCGATCTGCTCGATACGCTGCACTTCGACGAAGCGTGGCTGCCGCACGCCGAGTTCCACGAGTTCTATCAGGACATGCACGCGATCGGCGCGGGCCGTCCGCGCACGGGCGCGCTGGTGTTCGCGACGCACTCCACGCACAAGCTGCTGGCGGGCATTTCGCAGGCTTCGCAGATTGTCGTGCAGGACAGCGAGAACAGCACCTTCGACCGCCATCGCTTCAACGAGGCGTATCTGATGCACACGTCCACTTCGCCGCAGTACGCGATCATCGCGTCGTGCGACGTGGCGGCGGCGATGATGGAGCCGCCAGGCGGCACGGCACTGGTCGAGGAATCGATTGCGGAGGCGCTCGACTTCCGCCGCGCGATGCGCAAGGTCGACGCCGAATACGGCGACGACTGGTTCTTCAAGGTCTGGGGCCCGGAGCATCTCGCGGAAGAGGGCATCGGCTCGCGCGACGACTGGATGCTGCGTCCGAACGACCGCTGGCACGGCTTCGGCCCGCTTGCGGACGGCTTCAACATGCTCGACCCGATCAAGGCGACGATCATCACGCCGGGGCTCGACGTGGACGGCGAATTCGGCGAGACGGGCATTCCCGCGGCGATCGTCACGAAGTATCTGGCCGAGCACGGCATCATCGTCGAGAAGACGGGGCTGTACTCGTTCTTCATCATGTTCACGATCGGCATCACGAAGGGCCGCTGGAACTCGATGGTCACCGAACTCCAGCAGTTCAAGGACGACTACGACAACAATCAGCCGCTGTGGCGCGTGCTGCCCGAGTTCGTCGCGCAGCATCCGGCGTACGAGCGCATCGGCCTGCGCGATCTGTGCGAGCAGATCCACAGCGTCTATCGTGCGAACGACATCGCGCGTCTGACGACGGAGATGTACCTGTCGAGCATGGAGCCCGCGATGAAACCGTCCGACGCCTTCGCGAAGCTCGCGCACCGCGAGATCGACCGCGTGCCCATCGACGAACTCGAAGGCCGCGTCACGTCGATCCTGCTGACGCCGTACCCGCCGGGCATTCCGCTGCTGATTCCGGGCGAGCGCTTCAACAGGACCATCGTCAACTATCTGCGCTTTGCGCGCGAGTTCAACGAGCGCTTCCCGGGCTTCCATACGGATATCCACGGGCTGGTCGGCGAGACGATCAACGGGCGCATCGAGTACTTCGTCGATTGCGTGCGCGATTCCTGATGATGAAGACGGCACTGCGCTTCGGGTTGTGGCGTCGTGCGCGCGTCGGCGCGCCGGCGGCGTTGGGCGCGTTCGCGTCGGCAATGACGCTGGCGAGCGCGCTGATGATCGCGCCGGGCGCGGCGCAAGCCGAAGTCGCCGCCGCCGATCCCATCGACGCATCGATGCGCACGTGTCTCGCGCGCGCCGACATGTCGTCGGCGGTCGGCCAGGTGCAGTGCATGGATACGGCGCGGCTCGCGTGGCAGGCGTCGATGGACCAGTCGTTCCAGCAGTTGCTGTCGCAAGCAGCTGACGCGCAGAGCAAGAAGTGGGAAGAGAGTCAGAAGCGCTGGAAGGCCTGGCGCGAAGCGGACGGCAAGTTGCTGGCCGACATACTCGCCACGACACGCGGCACGTCGTACCAGCTCGCGGTCGCCGACATGCAGTTGCAGCCGGTGCGCGACCGCGCGCTCGCGCTGCGTGCGGCGGCGATGGACGCCGGCAGGCAGGACCCGAAGAAACGCCCACGGGCCTGCTCGTTCGACGCGCAGTGCGAGCACGCAATGTTCGACCTGAACCGCTATTACCGGCGCCTGCATGCGAAGCTGCCTTCGCATACACGGCCGGAGCTGTCGCGCGCGCAACGCGCGTGGACGGCGTATCGCGACGCGACCGTCCCGTTGATGGACGCGCGCTCGCAAGTCGATATCATCGGCGCGCGCGTCGCGCAGCTCAAGCGCATGGGCGACACGGCCGGCAACGACTGAGCCGGATCTTTTTCTAAAAACTGTTCGAGGAGCTAAGTGCTTCTCGCAGCACGCATGTTCTATGCGCGGTGAATCAGATCACACCGCGCCCATTCCCATTTAGTGACACTTTTTTAAAGTTGCACTTACAAGTGCCGTTATCTTACGTTGCGTTACTAGGGCGTCGGATAAAGAAGCACGGCACGCAGCATGCCCGATCCGGAAGGCCCCTGGAGCGTCAGCCATTCTTTGATCGGGATCACTATCTTGAAGCTATCCAAACCCTCCGCATTGCTCGTCGCCACGTTCGTTGCCGCGGCACTGAGCGGATGTGCGACGGAGGCGTCGCGCGCGCTGCCGACGCCCGAAGTCAGCAGCGCACACGTGCCTTATGCCGGCAAGCCGGTACTCGTCGCCGTCGGCAAGTTCGACAACCGTTCGAGTTATATGCGCGGCATCTTCTCGGACGGCATCGACCGGGTCGGTAGCCAGGCGAAGACCATCCTCGTCACCACGCTGCAGCAGAGCCGCCGCTTCTCCGTGCTCGAACGCGACAACCTGGGCGAAATCAAACAGGAAGCCGCGATTGCCAACAAGACGCAGAAGCTCAAGGGCGCGAACTACGTGATCACGGGCGACGTCACCGAGTTCGGCCGCAAGGAAGTCGGCGATCAGCAACTGTTTGGCATTCTGGGCCGCGGCAAGAGCCAGGTTGCGTATGCAAAGGTCAGCCTGAACATCGTCGATACGACGACTTCTGAAGTGATCGCATCGAGCCAGGGCGCGGGCGAGTACAGCCTGTCGAACCGCGAGATCATCGGCTTTGGCGGCACGGCGTCATACGACTCCACGCTCAACGGCAAGGTGCTCGATCTCGCGATCAAGGAAGCCGTCAATCATCTCGTCGAGCAGGTCGACGCGGGCGCTTTACAGGCCGCGAACTAACGCGTCGCGAATTAACGCTTCAACACATCACATCCAATAAGACCATGTTGAAAAGAACAAATATGCTGACGGGCATCGCGCTGCCCGTCGCGGCAGCGTGTGCGCTGCTGTCGGGGTGCGCGAACACGAAGAACGTGTCGCTTTACCAGTGGGATGGCTATCAGCCGCAGGTGTACGAATACTTCAAGGGGCAAAAGAGTCCGCTCGAACAGATCGATGCGCTCGAAAAAGCGCGTCAGCAGATTCTCGCGAAGGGCGCATCGGCGCCGCCGGGCTTCCACGCGCATCTCGGCATGCTGTACGCGACCGTCGGCAAGGACCAGGAAGCGAAGCAGGAACTGCTCGCGGAGAAGCAGTCGTTTCCTGAATCGTCGACTTACATGGACTTTCTGCTGAGCAAACTCCAATGACCATGACCCGCTTTTTCTCACTGAAACTGATCGCTGCGCTGTCCGTCCTGTTCACGTTGACGGCGTGCGTGACGCATGCGCCCCGCCAGGTCGACTACACCGCGTTTCGCAACAGCAAGCCGAGCACGATTCTCGTGCTGCCGCCCATCAACGACACGGCGGACGTGAACGCGACCTACGGCATGCTGTCGCAGATGACGATGCCGATCGCGGAAGGCGGCTATTACGTGGTGCCTGTCGTCGAGATGGAAGAGACCTTCAAGCACAACGGCCTGACGACGCCGACCGACATCCAGGCCGTCGCGCCCGACAAGCTGCGCAGCATCTTCGGCGCGGACGCCGCGGTGTACACGAAGATCACGCAGTACGGTTCGAAGTACACGATCATCGACAGCACGACGGTGGTGTCGGCAACCGCGAAGCTCGTCGATCTGCGCTCGGGCGACACGCTCTGGCAAGGTTCGGCAAGCGCGACGGGCAAGGAACTGGGCGGCAACGTGAACGTCGGCGGCGGGCTGATCGGCGCGCTGGTGCAGGCAGCCGTCAAGCAGGTCGCGCATACGTTGAGCGACGAATCGCACGATGTGGCGGGGTTGACGAGCCGCAAGCTGCTGTCGAGCGGCGGCGCGGATGGACTGCTGTATGGTCCGCGTTCGCCGAAGTACGGCACGGACTGATGTTGTTGTGAGGAACGCGCGCCGTTTATGTTCGGCGCGCGTGTCCTGCTCACGCGTCAGGTGAGCAGGTAGCCATCTTTCGCGGCAGTCTTCTGCAACGAAGGCAGCGCGAGCAGATCGCGCGCGGCGTCTTCGATGAAAGCGGACAGCGCATCGAGCGCGAGGTCGTTGTCGTCGGTGCCGAACGGCTCTTCGATCTGCGACGCGATCGCGTCGAGCGCCATGAACGTGTACGCGACGAATACCGAGAAGATCGGCGTGAACGCGCCGACCGTTTCCACCAGTCCGAATGGCAGCGCCGCGCAGAAGAAGTACACGGTGCGGTGAATCATCACCGAATACGCGAACGGCAGCGGCGTCGACAGGATCCGCTCGCAGCCGCCGACCACATCCGATAGCCCGTTCAAATTGCGATCGATGGCCTGGACCGTCCATGCATCCAGCTTGCCATCGCGTGCCTGCCGCTGCGTCCATTCGCCGAGCCAGAGCATGATCGTCGCGGGCCGATAGCGCGACATCATGACGCGCTCGAAGAGCGGTTTGTCGAGTCTCGTCGACAGATCTTCCGATGGATCGGTGCATCTCAACTGATGGCGCAGCGCATGCGCGAAGGCGCACAAGGCTTGCACGAAGGCCTGCGTTTCGCTCGGGTCGATATGGGCGTTCGGCAGCGTCAACACCTGGCGCGTGAGCGAGCGCGTCTCGTTGAGCAGGGAGCCCCAGAGCTTGCGCGCTTCCCAGTAGCGGTCATAGCTCGCGCTGTTGCGAAAACCGAGGAAGATCGCGAGCGCAATGCCGATAAGCGAGAACGGCGTGGTGGTCATGTTGATGCTGATCTTCAGCAGGTGAACATGCACGCCGAGCGCGACGAGTGAAATGAGCAGAATGACGCACAGACGCGGCAACAGTTCGGGCAACACCGAACCGCGCCACGCGAGCAGCATGCGGAACCAGCGGAGATGTGGGCGGATGATCATGACAGTGAGCGATGAAAGCCGATGGTTGCCGTGATAGTAGCCGACGAGGCGCAGCGGCACGGCGAGGTAACAGCGGCCAATTGTCCCCGCGATGCAGCGAAGCCGCACGAGCCCGAAGCCGCAGACAGCCCGTGTGAAAACAAAAAAGGCGAACCCTCGCCAGAGAGTTCGCCTTTCAGCAGCCGAATGGAAGCGGCCTAGCCGAGCGCGGCCCGCGCAGCTGCAACGGCAGCGCGCACCTGATCCGGCGCGGTGCCGCCCGGATGATTGCGGCTCGCCACCGAACCTTCGAGCGTCAGATAGCCGAACACGTCGTCGCCCAGCAACGAAGCGACGTTCGGCAATTCAGCCTTCATCTCGTCGAGCGACAGGTCGGCCAGATCGCATCCGCGTTGTTCGCAGAAACGAACGGCATGCGCGACCGCTTCGTGCGCGTCACGGAACGGCAGGCCGCGCTTGACGAGGTAGTCGGCGAGATCGGTTGCCGTCGAGAAGCCTTGCAGCGCAGCCGCGCGCATGTTGTCCGCCTTCACGGTGATGCCCGTGACCATCTCGGCGAAGATGCGCAGCGTATCGGCGACGGTATCGACGGTATCGAACAGCGGTTCCTTGTCTTCCTGATTGTCCTTGTTGTACGCGAGCGGCTGGCCTTTCATCAGCGTGAGCAGCGCCATCAGGTGGCCGTTCACGCGACCCGTCTTGCCGCGCGCCAGTTCGGGCACGTCCGGGTTCTTCTTCTGCGGCATGATCGACGAGCCGGTACAGAAGCGGTCGGCGATGTCGATGAAGCCGACGCGCGGGCTCATCCACAGCACGAGTTCTTCGGAGAAGCGCGACACGTGGGTCATGACGAGCGCCGAGGCCGCCGTGAATTCGATTGCGAAGTCGCGGTCGGAGACGGCGTCGAGCGAGTTCGCGCAGATGCCGTCGAAGCCGAGCGTCTTCGCGACGGCGTGACGGTCGATCGGATAGCTGGTGCCTGCGAGTGCCGCCGCGCCGAGCGGCAGACGGTTCACGCGCTTGCGGCAATCCACCATGCGTTCGGCGTCGCGCGAGAACATTTCGACGTAGGCGAGCAGGTGATGGCCGAACGTCACGGGCTGCGCGACTTGCAGGTGCGTGAAGCCCGGCATGATCGTGCCCGCGTTGTTTTCGGCGAGGTCCAGCAGCGCGACGCGCAGATCCTTCAGCAGATCGCCGATACGGTCGATTTCGCCGCGCAGCCAAAGGCGGATGTCGGTCGCAACCTGGTCGTTGCGCGAGCGGCCCGTGTGCAGGCGTTTGCCGGCATCGCCGATCAACGCCGTCAGGCGCGCTTCGATGTTCAGGTGCACGTCTTCGAGATCGAGTTGCCAATCGAACTCGCCGCGCTCGATTTCACCCTTGATCTGCGCCATGCCGCGCTGGATTGCCGCGAGGTCGTCGGCGCTGATGATCTTTTGCGCGGCCAGCATCGACGCGTGCGCAAGCGAGCCTTCGATATCGACGAACGCGAGACGCTTGTCGAAGAAGACCGACGACGTGTAGCGCTTGACGAGTTCCGACATCGGCTCGGAGAAGCGAGCCGACCAGGCTTCGCCTTTTTTATGCAGTTGGGACGTCATGGTGATGGGCAGTATGCGAGGTGAAGACGCTGACGGCGCGTGGAGACGGCGCCGCCTCGAAGGAGACAACGATTTTAACACCCGCCGTGCGGGCGGCTTCCGGGTGGCCGGGCAAACTCATTCGCGCATCAGCACGACGAGCTTCAGGTCTTCGCGGTGCGCGGGCTTGAAGGTGATCTGGTTGTAGACGACGTGGCCGTCGCGCGGATGGTTGAACCGGCGCTGGCCGCCTTCGCGCTCGTTGACGTCCTGCGACGCCCAGAAGCGCGCGAACGCGTCGCTCGAGGCGGAAAGTTCGTCGATCAGCGAGCGCGTGGGCGCGTCGTTCTGATGGCGGATCGAATCGGCGCGATATTCGGCGGCGAGACGCCGCGCGCGGATTTCCCAGTCGACGATCAGGCTGCGCGCATCCGGCGACAGGAACGTATAGCGCAGCAGGTTGCGGTCGTGCTCGCCGTCGAGCCAGCCGACGAACAGGTCCGCCGCGGGCTCGTTCCACGCGAGCGCGGTGAACTGGCGGTCGAGCACGTAGGCGGGCGCGCTCACGAGCTGCACGGTCTTGAGCAGCATGGCGGGGGTATCGGCGGCGGCGGGGTCCGGCTCGGCCGGGTCGCGCTGCGCGGCGAGTTCAAACAGATACGCGCGCTCGGCGCGCGAGAGCTGCAGCGCGACGGCGATGCGCGCGAGCGCGTCGGCGGACGCGGACACGGGCCGTCCCTGTTCGATCCAGGTGTACCAGGTCGGGCTCACGCCGCACAGCTGCGCGACTTCCTCGCGCCGCAGGCCGGGCGTGCGGCGGCGCGGGCCGGGCGGCAGGCCGACGGCTTGCGGCGACAGGCGCTCGCGATGGGCGCGGATGAACTCGCCGAGCGCGCGGGCGGGCGACGCGTCGAGCGGCGGGGCGGAATCGGCGGGGGACGGCGTGGTCATGTGACGGGACGGCGATGGCTGGTAATGTCGATACCAGAATAATTGCTTGACTTGTACTGGTACAGGGCGGCCTCTATTGTAGCGACAGGCGAGACGCTTCGCGACTTTGACCCTATCCTCACAAACAGGCCTGAAGGCACTGGAGCACACGATGAAGCATCACGATCAGGTAGCCGACGCGTTCGGCTCGACGGCAGCCTCGTATTTGACGAGCCAGGTACACGCGACGGGCGCGGATTTGCAGACGCTGGCGGCCGTTGTGGCCGCGACGCCGGGTGCGGCGGTGCTCGATATGGGATGCGGGGCGGGGCATGCGAGTTTTGCGGTTGCGGCTTCTGCTGGATCTGTTGTGGCTTACGACATTGCGCCGCAGATGCTGGCTACGGTTGCTTCTGCTGCGGTTGATCGCGGTTTGTCGAATATTCGTACGCAGCAAGGCGCGGCTGAAAAGCTGCCGTTCGATGATGCTTCGTTCGATTGGGTCGTCAGCAGGATGAGCGCGCATCATTGGCACGATGTGCCGTTGGCGCTCGCCGAAGTGCGGCGGGTTTTGAAGCCCGGCGGGCGTGTGATGTTCATTGATATTGCTGGGAGCGAGCATCCGTTGCTCGATACGCATCTTCAGGCTGTCGAGGTGTTGCGCGATGGGTCGCATATTCGTGACTATCGTGCGGATGAGTGGGTGGCGTTTTTTGCTGCCGCAGGGTTTGAGGCCGTGGCGCGCGAGCGGTGGCGGCTCGATATTGAGTTTGCGTCGTGGGTCGCACGGATGCGCACGCCTGAGGCGCGGGTTGTTGCTATTCGGTCTTTATGGGCTTCCGCCCCGGATGAGGTTCGTGAGTATTTCACTGTTCAGGAAGATGGGTCCTTTAAGCTCGATGCTTTGATGATTGAGGCGTATTGAGGTTTGGGGGTTTTTTGTCTGCGACGCTATGTGGTTTGCTTTTGGCTTTGCGCTGGCATCCGCGATTGCGTTATCTAGCTTCAGGCGTCGCCCCTGTGCGGGGCGGCACCTACTTTTCTTTGCCGCCGCAAAGAAAAGTAGGGGCAAAAGAAAGCGGCTCACACCGCCAACATTTCTTCTTGCCTGAGGGCCCCCAACCGGTCCCTCACTTCACACGGCAGCGCACTTGTTCGCCCGCGTTGCCAGCGCTTCGAATGAGCGCCTCACCCACGTCAAACACCCATACACGAGCTAGTGGCAGCGAATGGTATGTGCCGCCCAGGTGGCAAACTGTGTGTAGGTTGTGGCGGCGTATGGGGTGGCGCTCTTACGGGGTGGGACGCATGCTCTATCGGTCCGGAGTGAGGTGCGTGCAGTACTACGGCCTACACACAGTTTGCCACCTGGGCGGCAGTGGACTATCTGGCACGGCGTGCTGCAACGCGGGTGCGTGAAGCGGGTGAGGCGCAGCGCAAGAGCGTTGGCAACGAACGCGAACAGGAAGGTTGCCGTGTGAAGTGAGGGACCGGTTGGGGGCCCTCAGGCAGGAAGAAATGTTGGCGGTGTGAGCCGCTTTCTTTTGCCTGGCGGTTTCAAGATGCAAGTGCAACACTTCCGTTTAGGATACGTTGCATGGGAAAGAACTACGAACATCTGAGCGCCGAAGAGCGCGGTGTGATCTTTACAATGAAGCTTGAGGCCAAGAGCACGCGCGAGATCGCGCGTGCTCTTTTGCGCTCACCAAGTACGATCAGTCGTGAACTGAGGCGCAATGACTGGAAACCGGCCCACGAGCGCTCTGTGATGGGACGCCCTGCGATCGCAGGCGGCTACAATTCAAGACGTGCGGGTTTGCGGGCAGGCAGACTGCGGCGCAAGCCACGGCGGGAGCGCAAACTGCACATCGACGGAGCGCTGTGGCCGCAAGTGCGCGAACTGTTGAGCAAACACCATTCACCCGAGCAGATCAGTGCGCAACTGAAGCTGGCGCATCCGGACGAGCCCACCCTGAACGTATCTCACGAAACCATCTATCACGCCATCTACGCAATGCCTCGGGGCGAGCTTAAACGCGAGCTGATCGCGCTTCTCAGACGGGGGCGCAGCACGCGCAGACCCCGCTCGCACGGTGAAGACCGACGAGGCAAGCTCACCGACATGGTCAGCATCCACGTGCGTCCGCCCGAGGCAAACGAGCGGTTGATTACCGGACACTGGGAAGGCGATCTCATCAAGGGTGCAGCAAACCGCTCGGCGGTGGGCACGCTGATCGATCGCAGCACACTGTTCCTGATGCTGGTCAAAATGGATGGCAGCACAGCGGAAGAGGCGTTGCGGGCCTACAGCGCGGCGTTCGCGCCGCTTGACCCGCAACTGCTCAAGACGCTGACCTACGATCAGGGCAAGGAGATGGCACTGCACAAGGAACTGGCCAAAGCGACGGGCATCCGCATCTACTTCTGCGATCCACACAGCCCGTGGCAGCGCGGTATCTGTGAGAACACCAACGGTCTGTTGCGCCAGTACCTGCCCAAAGGCGCGGACCTGTCCGTGCTCTCACAGCGTCAGCTTGACCTGATTGCTATCGAGATGAACACCCGTCCACGCAAGACTCTCGGCTGGAGAACGCCTGCGCAAGCCTTTATTGAAAACTGCAAGAAACAGGGAATCGAAATCAACCCCGCTGTTGCACTTGGTCTTTGAAACCGCCCCTACTTTTCTTTGCGGCGGCAAAGAAAAGTAGGTGCCGCCCCGCACAGGGGCGACGCGTGAAGCACGCTAACGAATCGCGGATGCCAGCGCGAAGGCAAAGCGCACCACCCCTCGGATGCCAGCGAAAAGGCAAAGCGCACCACCCCGCGAATGCCAGCGCAAAGCCAAAACGCACCACCCCGCGGATGCCAGAAAAAAGCAAAGCACACCAAACCAAAGCAAAAACCAAAAAAAACGGCGGCCCCCAAAAAGAGAACCGCCGTCCGCAGGACAAGAAAAAAGCTCAGCCCGTATTTCTCAACCCAGCCGCAATCCCATTGATAGTCAAATGAATCCCGCGCCGCACGCGGACATTATCATCCCCAGCGCGATGGCGCTTAAGGAGCTCCACTTGCAAGTGATTCAACGGATCCAGATAAGGAAACCGGTTCTTGATAGACCGCGCCAGCAAAGGATTATCCGCTAAACGTTCCTTCTTCCCGGTGATCTCAGAAAGCACATTAGACGTACGCTCCCACTCCGCGACAATCCGCTCGAACACATGCTTACGCAGCTTCTTATCAGCCACCAGCGCGGCATAGCGCGACGCCACCGCGAGATCAGTCTTAGCCAGCACCATATCCATATTGGACAGCAGGTTCGCAAAAAACGGCCACGCCTTATGCATCTTGCGCAGCAGATTCACACGACGTTCACGCTCGACATTCGAGCCCGCCGCCTCGAGCCATCCAGCAACCGCGCTACCAAACCCATACCAGCCCGTCAGCAGCAGCCGGCATTGTCCCCATGAGAAGCCCCATGGAATCGCCCGCAAATCCTCGATCTTGCGTTGCTTCGGGTCCTGCAGCTTGCGCGACGCCGGCCGGCTACCGATGTTCAACTCGGCGATCTCCGCAATCGGCGTCGACGAGAAGAAGTACTCAGTGAAGCCCGGCGTCTCATAAACCAGCGCACGGTACGACGCCATCGCCGCATCCGACAGCGTCTGCATCACTTCCTCGAAGTCGGGCAATTGCGACGGCGCATTGCCGTGCGGCAGCAACGACGCTTCGAGCGTCGCCGCAACGACCGTCTCCAGATTACGTCGGCCGATGTCAGGGTTGCCGAACTTGCTGGCGATCACCTCGCCCTGTTCCGTCAGGCGTATCTGCCCATCGACCGTGCCCGGCGGCTGCGACAGAATCGCCTGATAGGTCGGGCCGCCGCCACGTCCGACCGTACCGCCGCGTCCATGGAACAGCCGCAGCGTGATGCCGCGCTCGTTGAACAGCGACACCAGCGCCAGTTCCGCGCGGTACAACTCCCAGTTCGACGTCAGAAAGCCGCCGTCCTTGTTGCTGTCCGAATAGCCGAGCATCACTTCCTGCTCGTTGCCCTGGTTCTCGATGATGGCATCGATGCCCGGCAGCGCCAGCAGGTCGCGCATGATGTGCGACGCGTTGCGCAAGTCGGGAATCGTCTCGAAGAGGGGGATCACCATCAGGCCCGCGCGCGCCGGATCGACCGGATTGCCGAGCGCGCCTTGCAGCAGCCCCGCTTCCTTTTGCAGCAGCATCACTTCAACCAGATCGCTCACGGTCTCCGTGTGCGAAATGATGTAGTTGCGCACCGCGCGCGCGCCGAACTTCTCGCGCGTCACGCGCGCCTGTTCGAGCACGCCAAGTTCGCTCTTCACCAGATCCGAGTACTCGACATAGGGCGAACGCAGCAGGCGCGGCTGCGCGAGTTCCGCGAGCAGCACGCGCAGCTTGTCGGCTTCCGAAAGCGCCGCATAGTCGCTTTCGACACCCGCGCGCCGCAGCAGCTCCGCGATCACCGCTTCGTGGATGTCGGAGCTCTGGCGCAGATCGATGCTCGCCAGGTGGAAGCCGAACACTTCGGCGGCGCGCGTCAACGGCGACAGACGCGGCGTTGCCAGCGACGCGCCGTGATGCTCGGTGAGCGAATCGATCAGCACGTGCAGATCGCGCACGAACTCGGACGAATCGTCATAGGGCGTCGCGCGAATCTTCGGCGCGCCGGGGCCGGCGCTGCGCAGCGGCACCACGCCTTCGCCGAGCCTCACGCGCGCACTGGCGCCGAGCCGCGTGTAAATGCCGATCAGCGCGCGCCGGTACGGTTCGTCCGTGCGGTGCGGCGAGTGATCGGGGGACGCTTCCGCGAGCGCTTTCAGTTCGTCGCTCGCGCCCGCCAGCAGGTTCGACACCGACAGTTCCGCGCCGAGCTTGTGCACCTGTTCCAGATAGTGCTCGAAGATCACCGCGGCCTGGCGCGTGATCGCGTTTTCGAGCGTCTCGCCCGTGACGTTCGGATTGCCGTCGCGGTCGCCGCCAATCCAGCTGCCCATCTGGAAGAAGGGCGGCAGGCGGGCGTCGAGGCCGTGCTCGACGAGCGCTTCTTCGATGTCGGCGTAGAGCGCGGGAATTTCTTCGAGGAACGTCGCGCGGTAAAACGACAGCGCATTCTCGATTTCATCGGCGACCGTCAGGCGCGAGTCGCGCAGCATGCGCGTCTGCCACAGCGACGTCACGCGCGCGCGCAGCAGCGATTCGTTCTGCAGTCGTTCGCGCGCCGTCAGCGGCTGGTCGCGTTCGGCAAGCAGGCGCGCGATGTCGTGCTGCGCGTCGAGAATGCTCTTGCGCTGCACTTCCGTCGGGTGGGCCGTCAGCACGGGGACGATCAGCGCGTCGTTGAAGAACTGCTGCAGCACGGGCGTCGCGGCGGCGTTCGCTTCGACCAGCCGGTCGAGCGCATGCGCGATCGTTCCCGGCTGCGATGTCGAGCCAGCCAGATCGTGAATCCGGTGCCGGCGATTGCGATGACGGTCTTCCGCGATGTTCGCGAGGTGCGAGAAGTAGCTGAACGCGCGCACGACGCTTACCGTCTGCTCCGGCGACAACGCGCGCAGCTTCTTGTCGAGCGCCTGCGCGGCGACGCTGTCGTCCTCGCGGCGAAAGCGCACAGCCGTCTGACGAATCGTCTCGACGACGTCGAACACGGCGTCGCCTTCCTGCTCGCGCACCACGTCGCCGAGCAGCCGTCCGAGATAGCGGATGTCTTCGAAGAGCGGCTGGTCCTTGTCTTCGCGCGTGCGGGCATTGTCCTTCACCTGCGGCGCGGCGCCGTTCTTCGCTTCTTTCGACGCGCGCGCGGCTTCCTGCTTGCCGGCGCCGTCGGGTTTCATTCGTTTCGAGACGCCGTTGGCGGCGCCTTGGTCTTCGTGGATTTGCCGGTTTTGCCGGAGTCGAGGGCTTTCGTTGCTTTCAGGGCCTTGGCGGCCTTGACAGCGGAAGCGGCGGGAGCGGCCGATGCAGTATTGACGGCATCGGGCGAGGCAGTAGTGCGGCGGGCAGGGCGCGCCGATCCGGAAGACGTCACGATGTTTCCTCAGGAAAGCCAGGGTCTAAGAATGGTGAACTGCAACTGCGGGTACAGCGGGGGACTGCGCTCAAAGCCTGTCAGCGATGCGTCGCGCGCGGCGGAGGAGAGCCGGTTGCGCGTGCTGCGCCGCATTAAATCATCGCGCATGCGGCGCTTCGACGCGCGAACGACCGTGCTGGGGCTTCTGGCGGCCACGCGAGTCACGATCGATGCGGCTATGGACGGCGCTGCGTGGATGAATCCGCAGGCCTGTCTCCTCTGGTTCTACGGCGCTCGACAGAAGTGAGCGCATAGCGCCAACTACCGTCTCACGCAACTGCCGTCGCGCTGCTTTGGCATGGCCGTGCGGCCAGCGAGAGGTTGCCAAAGCGCGTGCTAACATTGTTTGTTATCACATCCCGTCGTTCAATGAATCAAACAATGAATTCCGAGACGCTTGCGCCCACTCCGCCCACCACGCTAGTCATTGCGTCGCGGGAAAGCCGGCTTGCCATGTGGCAAGCCGAGCATGTGCGGTGTGCGCTGCACAAATTATATCCATCTTGTGACGTAAAAATCCTCGGAATGACGACACGTGGCGATCAGATTCTCGATCGAACGCTGTCGAAGGTCGGCGGCAAAGGGCTGTTCGTGAAGGAACTGGAGAACGCGCTGGCCGACGGTCGCGCCGATCTCGCCGTCCATTCGCTGAAAGACGTGCCGATGGAACTGCCTGAAGGCTTCGCGCTGTCGACCATCCTGGAGCGCGAGGACCCGCGCGACGCGTTCGTCTCCAGCCAGTACGACTCGCTGGCCGCGTTGCCGCCCGGCAGCGTGGTGGGCACGTCGAGCCTGCGCCGCGAAGCGATGCTGCGCACGCGCTATCCCGAACTCGTCGTGAAGCCGCTGCGAGGCAATCTCGACACGCGCCTCGCGAAGCTCGACCGTGGCGATTACGCGGCCATCATTCTGGCGGCGGCCGGCCTCAAGCGTCTGGGCCTCGCCGACCGCATCCGTTCGCTGCTCGATCCCGCCGACAGCCTGCCCGCAGCCGGCCAGGGCGCGCTCGGCATCGAGATTCGCGCGGACCGCGCCGACCTCGCCGCATGGCTTGCGCCGCTGCATCACGAGCACACGGCGGCCGCGGTCGAAGCGGAGCGCATGGTGTCGCGCGCGCTGGGCGGCAGCTGCGAAGTGCCGCTCGCCGCTTACGCGACCTGGCATGACGGCGCGCTGCATCTGCGCGGCGTCGTCGCGACGCCTGACGGCCAGCGCGTGCTGTCCGCGCAAGCCTCCGCGCCCGCGCCGACCACGGGCGCCGCGCTCGAACTGGGCCGCGAGGTCGCGCGCCAGCTCGAAGCGCAGGGCGCACTCGAAATAGTCCGCGCGCTCACCACGGCGAGCGGCCCGGCTGCTTCCGCGTGATGGCGGCCGACTCGAACCCGATACCCGACGCATTGCCGTCCCGGGACGGCACAGGCGCATCGCATGCGACGCATCTGACCGTCGTGCTGACCCGTCCGGCGGGACAGTCCGACGCGCTTGCGAAGACGTTGCACGACGCGAGTGTCGCGACCGTCGAATTTCCGCTGATCGATATCGCCGCAGCGGACGACGAAGCGCCGCTGCGCGCGGCGCTCGCCTCGCTCGACCGATACGCACTGGTCGTCTTCGTGTCGCCGAATGCCGTCGATTACGCATTTTCGAGCCACGATGCGATCTGGCCGCACGCGCTGCCCGTCGGCGTGGTCGGTCCAGGCAGCGTCGCGGCGCTCGCGAAGCACGGCGTCGAAGCCCCCGCGTACCAGGTGATCAGCCCGGCCACATCGGCCGATGACCACGACGGTGCGCGCTTCGACTCCGAGGCGCTGTATGCGGCGATTGAAGTGTCGCTTGGCGACAACGCCTTCGAAGGCAAGCGCGTGCTAATCGTGCGCGGCGACGGCGGCCGCGAATGGCTCGCCGACCGCCTGCGCGAAGCGGGCGCCGAAGTCGAGACGGTCGCGGCCTACCGGCGCCTCGTGCCCGACCCGTCGATGGGTGCATGGTCGCGCATCCACACGCTGCTGTCGGACGAAGCGAAGACGCCGCACGCGTGGCTCGTGACGAGTTCCGAGGGCGTGCGCAATCTCGCCGAGCTCGCGCACGACCACCTCACGGCGAGCGAGCAGACGCACCTGAAGCGCGCGATGTTCGTCGCGCCCCATCCGCGCATCGCGGAAACCGCGCGGGCATTGGGTTTTGATAGCATTACGGTGTCCGGTGCGGGCGATGAACGGATCGCCCGTACGCTGTTGTCTCTCGCGGCCCCTTTTGAAGTTCAACCGGTCCAGTCCAACCCGGCACAAGAACGCATGTCTGATACCAACGCATCCACGACCCCCACGCCCCCGACGTCCAACTCCGCGCCGCGGCCCGCCACTGCGCTGCCGCCGAATCAACCCTTTGTGCCCTACGAAATGCAGCAGGCCAAGCCCAAGGGCAACGCGCTGCTGTGGGTGGTGATCGCGCTGGTGTTCATCGCGGCCGTCGCAGGCGGCCTTGCGCTGAACCGCCGGGTCATCAAGCTCGATCAGCAGCTGTCGCACCGCCAGCAGGCCAATGATTCGCAGACGGCCGAGTTGCGCGTGAAGACCGAGCAGGCCGTCGCCACCGTGCGTCAGGCCGATGCGCAGATCGCGCAGCTTGAGGGCAAGCTCGCCGACGCGCAGAACGCGCAGCAGGCGTTGCAGCAGCAATACGCGGATCTCGCGCGCAATCGCGACGACTGGACGATGGCCGAAGTCGGCCAGATGCTGTCGGCCGCGAGCGAGCAGCTGCAACTGACGGGCAACACGCAGCTCGCGCTGTTCGCGCTGCAGAGCGCCGACACGCGCCTCGCCGCGTCGGACGGCGCGCAGGTGCTGGCCGTACGCAAGGCGATCGCGCAGGACATCGACAAGCTGAAATCCGCGCCGTCCACTGACCTGACGGGGCTCGCCATCAAGCTCGACGACGCGATCGATCAGATCGACCAGCTGCCGCTTTCGGGCGAAGCGCCGATTGCACACGCCACGCCGCACGCGTCCACGCCGAAGGATGTCGACCGCGTCGCGGCCGCCACGGGCGAACCGAAGTGGAAAGTGTGGTGGAACCAGCTCGTCGCGGGTATTGGCCAGCAGTTGACGAGCCTCGTGCAGGTGCGCCGCATCGATCACGCCGACGCGATGCTCGTCGCGCCCGATCAGGGCTACTTCATGCGTGAAAACCTGAAGATGCGCCTGTTGTCCGCCCGTCTCGCGCTGCTCGCGCGCAACCAGACGACGCTCAAGTCCGACCTTCACGCCGCCGACAATGCGCTCGAGCGCTACTTCGATGCGTCGTCGAAGCAGGTTCAGACGGTGCGCGACCTCGTGAAGCAGATCGACGACGGCTCGGGCGCTGTCGACGTGCCGAACCTGGATACGAGCCTGCAGGCCGTGCATCAATACCGGACGCGGGGTTAATCATGGCGCTGCGTGGACTTCTCTGGCTCGCTTTCCTGTTCGCGATCGCCGTGGTGCTCGCGATCGTCGGTCGCTTCGACACCGGGCAGGTGTTGCTCGTCTATCCGCCGTATCGGATCGATATTTCGCTGAACCTGTTCATCGTCGGGATCATCGTCGCGTTCATCGTGATTTATGCGCTGCTGCGCATCGTGCGCAACATCTGGCGCATGCCGCAGCGCGTCGCGGCGTACCGTGCGCGTCAGCGGGTCGCGAAGGCGCATGCGGCGTTGCGCGATGCGATCGGCAATCTGTACGCGGGCCGCTTCTCACGCGCCGAGAAGGCTGCGCGCGACTCGCTCACCAATCCCGACAACAAGGGTGCGGCGGGGCTGATCGCTGCGAACGCCGCGCATCGGATGCACGAGTACGCGCGCCGCGACGAATATCTCGCGCAGATCGATTCGGCTGACTGGCAGGACGCGCGCCTGATGGCAACGGCCGACATGCGTGCCGATGGCCGCGATGCTGACGGAGCGTTGCTCGCGCTGACTGAAATGCAGTCGCAGGGCGGTCGCCGCATTCATGCGCAGCAGATTGCATTGCGTGCGCAGCAGCAGTTGAAGAACTGGGGCGAGGTGCTCAAGCTCGTGAAGACGCTGGAAAAGCGCGAGGCGATTCACCCCGCTGTTGCCGTGCGTTTGCGGCAGCTTGCGGCGGAGAATCTGTTGCGCGATCGCAGGCACAATGCGGACGCGCTACTCGAGTTGTGGCATTCGCTGACACCTGTCGAGCGGCATTCGCCGCGGCTTGCGGATCTTGCGGCTGAGTTGCTCGTGGCGCTGGGGCGTCCGCAGGACGCACGGAAGATTGTTGAAGAGGCGCTTGCGCAGAATTGGGATGCGCGGTTGTTGCGGCGTTATCCTGATACCACTGGCGGTGACGCGCTGCCGTTGATTCAGAAGGCTGAAGCCTGGCGAAAGGAGCGTCCTGACGACGCGGATCTGATGTTTGCGCTTGGGCGGTTGTGTCTGCATCAGCAGTTGTGGGGGAAGGCGCAGTCGTTTCTTGAGCAGGCGCTCAAGCTTGCTGATAACGAGACTTTAAAGATTCGTTCGCATCGGGCGTTGGCGAGGTTGCATGAGCAACTCGGAGATGCTGATAAGGCTAGTGCGCATTATCGGGAAAGTGCTTTGGCTATGAATGTGGTTTGAGGTTTTTTTGTCTGCGACGCGGTTCAGTGTTTTGCCTTTTCGCTGGCATCCGCGATTTGTTAGCTTGCTTCACGCGTCGCCCCGCACAGGGGCGACGCCTGAATGGCAAACACCGTAGCGCGGATGCCAGCGGCAAAACAAGCAAACCAACCCGGCCGCGCCACAAAGTCAAACAGTCGGATGCCAGAGCAAAGTCAAAAAACCGGCAAAAGCACCGGCAGTGCTCACTTATTCACTAGCCTGGAAGGCACACTAACCGCCAGCACTCCACCAAGCACCATAAACGCCGCGAGCATATACATCCCAGCGGCATTCCCCGAGGTAGCCTGCTTGAGCCAGCCCACTGCATACGGGCTAAGAAACCCCGCCAGATTCCCGATGGAATTAATCAGCGCAATCCCTGCGGCCGCGCCCGTACCAGCAAGAAACGAAGTAGGCAAACTCCAAAACAGCGGCAGCGTAGTAAGAATGCCCATCGTAGCAAGCGTAAGCCCAGCCATCGCCAGGGTGGTGTCATGCGCCCACACGACAGAAAGCACAAGCCCAAGCGCCCCCACAAATCCCGGCACAGCAACGTGCCAACGCCGCTCCCGCAAACGATCGGCGCTGCGCGCAACAAACACCATCGCGACCACGGCAGCAGCAAACGGTATCGCCGACAACAGCCCGATCGTGAACGCGTCAGTGACGCCCGTCGCCTTGATAATCGTCGGCAACCAGAAGCTCACACCATAAAGCCCCATCACGAACGAAAAATAGATCAGGCTCATCATCAGCACACGCGGGCTCAGCATCACCTTGCCGATAGCATGATCTTCCTTCGTCGCGTCTTCGGCAGCGATGTTGCGCTCCAGCAGTTCGCGCTCTTCCTTCGTGAGCCACTTCGCCTTCGAGATGCGGTCGTCGAGCACGATGAACACCAGAATGCCGACGATGATCGACGGTATCCCTTCGAGCAGGAAAAGCCACTGCCAGCCATGCCAGCCGTTCGCGCCGTCGAACGACTTCAGGATGTAGCCTGAGATCGGCCCGCCAACCACGCCCGAAATCGCAATCGCCGTCATGAACCACGTCGTCATGCGCCCGCGCCGGTGCGCCGGATACCAGTACGTCAGATACAGAATGATGCCGGGGAAGAAGCCCGCTTCCGCCAGGCCGAGCAGAAAGCGCATCACGTAGAACATCGTCGGCGTGGTGACGAACATCGTCAGCATCGACACGATCCCCCACGTCACCATGATTCGCGCAATCCAGACCCGCGCGCCGACGCGATGCAGAATCACGTTGCTCGGCACTTCAAAGATGAAATAACCGATGAAGAATATCCCCGCCCCAAAGCCGTAGACAGCGTCGGAAAGGCCCAGGTCGGCGCTCATGCCGAGCTTCGCGAAGCCAACATTCACGCGGTCCAGATAGGCCACGACATAGCTGAGCATCAACAGCGGCGTCAGGCGCCAGGCGACTTTTCTGTAGGTCGCCTCTTCGAAGGTGGAAGGCGGCGCCCCTGCGCCGGGATGGTGGAGCGGATTCGCAGGACTGGACACGCTTGTCTCCTATCGACCGGCGTCGGCGCGGCAGCGCTTCACGCTGGTCTTACGCAAAGCTCGTTATTGTGGAAATGTCGTACCGCCGTTCGCGATTCTAATCTTTCAACGCGCGCTGAATAGCCGCCCCAGCGTCGGGGAAAACACCGAGTTTTCAAAGGTTAAGGCGCATTTTTCCCGGGCGGCGAGGGCAGGCGCTCGCCGCCCGCTGTGCTACACGCAGCGTCCGCCGTCCACTTCGAGACACACGCCCGTGATGAACTCCGCTTCATCGGATGCGAGATAGAGCGCGGCGTTCGCGATGTCCTGCGGGGTCGAGAAGCGGCCGAGCGGGATGCCCGCCAGAAACTTCTGCCGGTTCTCGGGCGTGTCCTCGACGCCCATGAACTCCGTCAGCAAACCCGTCTCGCCGATCACCGGGTTCACGCAGTTCACGCGGATGCGGTCCGGCCCGAGCTCCACAGCCAGGGCCTTGCTGGCGACGATCACCGCGCCCTTGCTGCCGTTGTACCAGACGAGGCCCGGGCGCGGCCGCACGCCCGCCGTCGACGCGATATTGACGAACACGCCGCCGCCTTGCTCGCGGAAGTACGGCACGAACTCGTGCACGCTCCAGTAGATGCTCTTCACATTGACGGCATACACGCGGTCGAATTCGTCTTCCGTCACGTCGAGCACGGGCTTGTTGCGATGCGTGGTGCCCGCGTTGTTGACGACGACCTGCACGCTGCCGAAGTCCTCGATCGCGGCGGCGCGCAACGCGCTCCAGTCGCTCGCGCGCGTCACGTCGCCCGCGACCGCGATGGCCTTGCCGCCCGCCAGCGCGATTTCGCTGGCGACGCGTTCGGCCGCTGCGCCGTTCAGATCGTTGATGACGACGTTCGCGCCTTCGCGTGCATATGTCTTCGCGATGCCTTCGCCGAAGCCCGAGCCGCCGCCCGTGACGATGGCCGTTTTGCCGGTCAACCGCATGATGTCTCCTGTTGTTGTAAGTGCAAAAACGCTTGGTTGTCGTGAGTCGGTCGTGCGTCAGCCGTGCCTGATCGCGACGGTCTTCAGCACCGTGAAGCCATACAGCGCTTCGAAGCCTTTCTCGCGGCCGTGTCCCGAATGCTTCACGCCGCCGAACGGCAATTCGACGCCGCCACCCGCGCCATAGTTGTTGATGAACACCTGCCCCGAGCGCACGCGGCGCGCAATGCGCATCTGCCGGCCGCCATCACGCGTCCAGACACCTGCGACGAGCCCGTAGGGCGTGCCGTTCGCAAGCGTCAGCGCTTCGTCTTCGTCGGCGAAGGGTAGCGCGGCGAGCACGGGACCAAACACTTCTTCGTGCGCGAGCCGATGCGTGGGCGGCACGTCGCGCAACAAGGTCGGCGCCTGATAGAAGCCAGTTTCCGGCGCTTCCGCGATCACTTCGCCGTGCGCCGCCATCGCGATGCCGTCATGCTGCGCGTCTGAGAGGAAATCCCATACGCGGCGCTGTTGTTTCGCGCTGATCAGCGGCCCGCAATCGAGGTCTGCGTGCGCCGGACCGACGCGCAACGCATTGAACGCAGTGGCCAGTCGGTCGAGTAGCGGCTCGTAAATGCTCCGCTCGATCAGCACGCGGCTGCCCGCCGAGCAGGTTTGCCCCGCGTTCTGCACGATCGCGTTGACGAGCGTGGGTAGCGCGGCGTCGAGATCGGCGTCCGCGAAGACGAGTTGCGGCGACTTGCCGCCCAGTTCGAGCGTGACGGGCACGTGGTTTTCGGCGGCCATCTGCGTGACGAGCTTGCCCGTATCGGGCGAGCCGGTGAACGAGATGTGATCGATGCCGGCATGGCGCGCGAGCGCAGCGCCCGCTTCATGTCCGAAGCCGGTGACGATATTGAGCGCGCCCGCGGGCAGGCCGGCTTCGGCCGCCAGCTCGGCGACGCGCAGCACAGAGAGGCACCCATCTTCGGCGGGCTTCACGACGCACGCATTGCCCGCCGCGAGCGCCGCGCCGACGCTGCGCCCGAAGATCTGCATCGGGTAGTTCCACGGCACGATGTGACCCGTCACGCCATGCGGCTCGCGGATCGTGAAGACGGTGTAGCCGTTCTGATAGGGCAGCGTTTCGCCGTGCAGTTTGTCGGCGGCGCCCGCGTAGAACTCGAAGTAGCGCGCGAGCGCGGCAGCATCGCCGCGCGCCTGCTTGAGCGGCTTGCCCGTGTCGCGCGCTTCGAGCTGCGCCAGTTCCTCGTGGCAGGCGGCGACGAGCATCGAGAGGCGGTAGAGCAGGCGTCCGCGCTCGGCGGCGCTCACGGCGCCCCATGCGCCCTCATAGGCGCGGCGCGCGGTCTGGACGGCGATGTCGATGTCGGCGGCCGTGCCGCGCGCGAGCGTGGCGAACGGCTGGCCGTCGGAGGGATCGATGACGGGGATCGTCTCCCCGTTCGACGACGCGGTCCATTCACCGCCGATAAAGTGTTTCGCTTCTTCCACACATGCTCCTTGCCCGGTTGGGCGGTCAGGCGGACATCGAAAGAAACAACGAAGAGATGACGAAAAGGACAGGCGACGGCGGTTGCGTTGCGCAGGCTTTGGCGAAGCGCGGCGGCCGGCCAGGCGTGCGGCCGACCGGTACTGCCACACGCGTAAGACAATTATCGCGCTGATCGCCACGCGGGTGTCATCGGCCGATTGGCTATAATGGCGCATTCCGCAGTGTCCGGGTTGCGGCGCCGTGTCCCGTATGGAGACGCAGCGCGCGCCGTGCGCCTTATTCCCATTTCTTCCTGATCAGAGAGCGCCATGAGCTTCAATCACGTTCCCCCTGGTAAAGACCTCCCGCAAGACTTTAACGTCATCATCGAAATCCCGGCGCAAAGCGACCCGGTGAAGTACGAGGCCGACAAGGATCTGGGCCTGCTCGTCGTCGATCGTTTCATCGGCACGGGCATGCGTTATCCCGCGAACTACGGCTTCATCCCGCAGACGCTGTCGGGCGACGGCGATCCCGTCGACGTGCTGGTGATCACGCCGTTCCCGCTGCTGGCTGGCTCGGTGGTGCGCGCGCGTGCGCTGGGCATGCTGCAGATGACGGACGAGTCGGGCGTCGACGCGAAGCTGATCGCCGTTGCGCACGACAAGATCTGCCCGATGACGGCGGACCTGAAGTCGATCGACGACGTACCGCAATATCTGAAGGACCAGATCAAGCACTTCTTCGAGCAATACAAGGCGCTCGAAAAGGGCAAGTGGGTGAAGGTCGAAGGCTGGGCGGGCATCGAAGCCGCGCACAAGGAAATCTCGGAAGGCGCGGCGAACTACAAGAAGTAAGCGCGTTTTTCGAGCCTGATTGCAAAAAGACGCTCCTTCGGGAGCGTCTTTTTTTGCGCTATCGATCCGACGCAGCGCGTGCACGGATCAGATGCCGCGCTGCCTTAGCGCGGGCTGACAGTCGCGAGGCGGCTGCCTGCGAACGGGTCGTTGCGCCAGTCAACAGTCGGGCGTTCCTGTTTGACCTTTTTCGCCGGCTTGTCGACGGCAAAGTGTTCCGGCGATTGCCCGGCGCTGACAGCGTTGCTGAGCCACTGGGGCATCGCGCCGTTGCCGTCCCACGTTTCGCCAAATGGGCTGCGATAACGCACCGATTGCTGACGACGCCGCTCTTCGGCAAGCGCCGCAGCCAGGTCGGCCACCTTGATGCCGACCTTCGCCATGCGGTGGCGCAAATAGGCAATCATGCTGTCACGCTTTCTTTCGTCCATTTTTTCACCTCGAGAGGTCTGGGTATCGCGTCGGGTATGGGAGCGTCGCAGGTTCTGAGGTGAGCGACGCCGTTGCAGTGACGAAAGTATCTGTTCGAGTCAAAACGGCGTCGAGATGCTTATCTTGAAAACACTGTTGCACGCGACGCACAAGCCGCGCCGCCTCAGGTTTCTGGTTCGCCAGCCGCTTCTTCGCCAGCCGCTGGTTCGCCGGCGGCGACGTCCTCGATTGCAGCAGGCAGCACGGATTCGAGCGTTCGCGCACCCGACGCCAGTTCCCACTTCTGCGCGGGCGCAAGCTGCTTGACTCGGTATTCGGCGCGCGACGCGCTCGAACGGTCGGCCAGTTCGAACGACGCCAGCAGCCGCACCGGCTTGCGCGAGCGCGTATAGCGCGCGCCCGTGCCGCTGCAGTGCTTGTCGAAACGGGCCTGGACGTCGGTGGCGATGCCCGTGTAGACGCTGCCGTCCGAGCATTCGATCAGATACAGAAACCACGGCATGGCGCGCGCCTGTTCCTCGTTATTCCTTGAACGGATTGTGTTCGCGCAGTTCGTCGACATACGCGTGGATATGATTCTTCTCGTTGTCGAGAAAGTGCGCGACGGCGTCCGAAAAAGCGGGATGCGCGAGCCAGTGCGTCGAGCGCGTGACGGTCGGCATGAAGCCGCGCGCCATTTTGTGCTCGCCCTGCGCGCCGCCTTCGAACACGCCCAGCTTCTGTTCGATGCAGAACTCCAGCGGCTGATAGTACGCGGTTTCGAAGTGCAGGCAGGGCACGTGTTCGAGCGCGCCCCAGTAGCGGCCGTATAGCGTGCCGCCCGCGTTCGCGCCGTCGCGCTGATAGACGACGAGCGAACTCGCGATCGGCTTGCCCTCGTACTCGGCGATCACCATCATCAGATTTTCCGGCATCGACGCGCCGATCATCCGGAAGAAGTCGAAATTCAGATACGGACTCGAAAAGTGCTCGCGGTACGTCTGCCGATAACACTTGCTGAAGAAGCGCCAGTCGGCGTCGCTGATGTCTTCGCCAGGCAAGCGCCGGAACGTGACGCCCGCATCGCGCACCTTGCGCCGCTCGGCGCGGATGTTCTTGCGCTTCTTCTGTTCGAGCGTCGAGAGGAAGTCGTCGAAGTGGCGGTAGCCGTCGTTGATCCAGTGAAACTGCACGCCTTCGCGCTGCATCATGCCGAGATCGGTCAGCGCCTCTGCCTCGGTTTCGGTCGGAAACAGCACGTGGAGCGACGACACGTCGGCCTGTTCGGCGAACGCGACGAGCGTTGCGGCGAGATGGCGCAGCGCGTTGGCGTCGGCGGCAATGAGACGCGTGCCCTGCACGGGCGTGAAGGGCACGGCGCACAGCAGCTTCGGATAGTAGGGCAGGCCGTTGCGCTTGTACGCGTCGGCCCACGCCCAGTCGAACACGTACTCGCCGTACGAGTGTTCCTTTGCGTAGACGGGCGCGGCCGCGGCGAGCTTGCCCGTGCGCGGATCAGTCAGCGTGACGAATTGCGGCGCCCAGCCCGTATCCGCGACGGCGCATCGCGTCGCGTGCAGCGCGCTCAAGAATTCGTGGCGCAAGAATGGAGTGGGTTGCGCTTGCAGGTTGAGCAGCGCATTCCATTCGGCGGCATCGACTTCGAGCGGCGAAGCAAGAATGCCTGCGCGGTAATCAAAACGTTCCTGGTTCAATCTGTTCGACCGTTGGCGATCCCGGATGCCGCACTCGCTTGCGTGCATTGTGCGGCAGCGGGTTCAGATGAGGCTGATAAACGAATGTCGCGCGCTTCGTTTTGCTGGCGGCCAGATGCATCGGCACTTGGCGCAGGCGTGACCGCGGCGCGGCGAACGGCCATGTTAAAGCAAATGCGCGCCCGTAGCGCGCGGCATGGCCCGCTCGCGCACGCGATCGAGACCTTGAATGCGCTTACGGCTTATCATCTACGCTGATCGATAGCAGCTGTTTCGCGCGCGACCATTTCTCCCGGTTCGCGCGCATTAGGAATCCCGGACATGAAAGGCAACTTCTTCAACCTGTATTCGCACCGTTTTGCCCGTGTCGCGGTGGGCGTGCCGCGCTGCCGCGTCGCCGATCCGGCCTTCAACGCCGACGAGACGCTGGCGCTTGCGCGCGAGGCCGCGGCGAAAGGTGCGGCGCTCGTCGCGTTCCCCGAACTCGGCTTGCCCGCCTATACCTGCGACGACCTCTTTCATCAGCGTGCGCTGCTCGACGCATGCAAGACCGCGCTGGCAAAGATCGTCGAGGCGTCGAAGACGCTGCCCGTCGCGTTGATCGTCGGCATGCCCCTGCAAGTGGACCACAGCCTGTACAACTGCGCGATCGTCGTCGCGCGCGGTGTCGTGCTGGGGGCGGTGCCGAAGACGTATCTGCCGAACTACGGCGAGTTCTACGAGGCGCGCCAGTACACGCCCGCCGACAGCGCCGTCGCGCGTGACATCGAACTGCTCGGTAAGCAGGTGCCGTTCGGCGCGTCGCTGCTGTTCGAACTGACCGACGTGCCGGACTTCCGCTTCCACGTCGAGATTTGCGAGGACGTGTGGGTGCCCATTCCGCCGTCGTCGTTCGCGGCGCTCGCGGGCGCGACGGTGCTGGTGAACCTGTCGGCGTCGAACGTCGTGGTGGGCAAGTCGGGCTACCGGCATCAACTGGTCGGCCAGCAGTCGGCGCGCTGCCTCGCGGCGTATCTGTACACGTCGGCGGGACGCGGCGAATCGTCGACGGATATGGCGTGGGACGGCCAGGCGCTGATCTACGAGAACGGCGAGATGCTCGCCGAGTCCGAGCGCTTTCTCGACGACTCGCACATGATTTTCGCGGACATCGATCTCGAACGGCTTTCGCACGAACGCATGCGGCAGACCACATTCGGCATGTCGGTGCAACGTCACAAAGACGAAGCGGCGAAGTTCCAGATCGTTCGCTTCGCGATCGGGCACGATGCGTCGCAGGCGCTGCCACTTGCACGCAAGGTCGAGCGCTTCCCGTACGTGCCCGCCGATTCGCGCCGCCGCGACGAGCGTTGCAACGAGGTCTACAACATTCAGGTGCAGGCGCTCGTGCAGCGGCTGTCGGCGTCGAATATCCAGAAGGTGGTGATCGGCGTGTCGGGCGGGCTCGACTCGACGCATGCGCTGCTCGTCTGCGCGAAGGCGATGGACCGGCTGAAGCTGCCGCGCACCAACATCATCGGCGTGACGATGCCGGGCTTCGCAACCAGCGACCGCACACTCAAGCAGGCGCGCGAATTGATGAGCGTGGTCGGCTGCACCGCGATGGAAATCGATATCCGGCCAAGCTGCGAGCAGATGCTGAACGACCTTGGCCATCCGTATTCGGCGGGCGAGGCGAAGTACGACATCACCTTCGAGAACGTGCAGGCGGGCGAGCGCACGAACCATCTGTTCCGTCTCGCCAATTTCCATAACGGCATCGTGATCGGCACGGGTGATCTGAGCGAACTGGCACTCGGCTGGTGCACCTATGGCGTCGGCGATCACATGTCGCACTACAGCGTGAACGCGAGCGTGCCGAAGACGCTGATCACGCATCTGGTGCGTTGGGTCGCGGAGACGGGTGCCGTCGGCAAGAGCGGCTCGGACACGCTGCTCAACGTGCTCGACACGGAAATCAGCCCCGAGCTCGTGCCGGCCAAAGCCGCTGGCGCGATCGAGCAGAAGACGGAATCATTCATCGGGCCATACGAGTTGCAGGACTTCAATCTGTTCTACATCTTGCGTTACGGTTTTTCGCCGTCGAAAGTCGCGTTCCTCGCGCTGCACGCGTGGCGCGACAAGGAGCAGGGCGGCTGGCCTGAAGGCGCGCATGTCGAGCGCAACGAATACGATATCGCCGCGATCAAGCGCAATCTCGGCATTTTCCTGTGGCGCTTCTTCAAGACGAGCCAGTTCAAACGCAGCTGCGTGCCGAATTCGCCGAAGGTCGGCTCGGGTGGTTCGCTGTCGCCGCGCGGCGACTGGCGCGCGCCGAGCGATTCGGAAGCGACCGTCTGGACCGATGATCTCGCAACGGTTCCGGACAAAGCCGCCTGAAATCAGTCTTTATCTGCCGTCGAGCGCGGGTTACTGCACGCGTTGCCATGCCCGGTGCTGGCAACGTGTGCGCTGCGGCGTAGAATCAACGCATCTGAACCTTCCTTTTTCCGAACCGAGACGAGGCCCGCCATGAAACGCATTACCGCCGTCATCAAACCCTTCAAGCTCGACGAAGTCCGCGAAGCGCTCGCCGAAGTCGGCCTGACCGGGCTGACCGTCACTGAAGTCAAAGGCTTTGGCCGCCAGAAAGGACACACCGAGCTGTATCGCGGCGCCGAATACGTCGTCGATTTCCTGCCGAAAGTGAAGATCGAAGTCGTCGTCGCGAACGATCAATGCGATCAGGTGATCGATGCCATCATCGGCGCGGCGCGCACGGGCAAGATCGGCGACGGCAAGATTTTCGTCGCGGATGTCGAACGCGTGATCCGCATTCGTACGGGTGAGGAGAACGAAGCGGCCGTGTGAGTTTCACTGCGGGCGTTGCGCCCGTCGATTGAAATAGCACATCGAAGCAGAAGCATCGGCGTTGCACCGCGCCGGTGCTTTTCTGCACGAGCGAAGTGCCTGAGCGAAATAGACAAGACGCTTGCGCCTTCATCGCGCAGCAATAAAAAAAGGTGCGACACCCTTTCGGACATCGCACCGATACGCGCCTCTCGCAGCAGCGTGAAAACCGTTTCTGTTAAAGCTGTTCTGTTAGCACCGTTCGATTAGAACGAGTGCTGGATACCTGCGTACACGCCCGTCTGGCTGTGGCCGGGCAGCGGGTTGTCCGTTGCGACTGCCGTACCGGAGTTGTTGGCGTTCAGGCCGTAGTTAGCACCCTTGCTGTTCTGCACCGTTGCGACTTGCAGGTCCAGCAGCGTGCGCTTCGACAGGTTGTACGAGCCACCGATCGTGTAGATCGTCGCGTTGCCCGCGCCATTGTTGCCGTTCACGTGATACACGGCAGCGATCAGAGCTGCAGCCGGCGTAGCTTGCCACGTGACACCGCCCCACTCGTGATCGAGCGTCGTCGGCGTGCCCGGCAGAACTGCCGTTGCGCCTGACGTGCGGATCGCCTGGTATGCAGCCTGGATCTTGAACTGACCGAGGAACACGTTCACGAGAGCCGAGTATTCGCGCGATGCTGCGAACACGCCCGTTGCGATGTTGCCCGTGTTGGTCGGATCAGCTGCCGGCGTGCCCGGACCGTACAGACCACCGTTTGCCGGATTGCGGATTTCGTCATAGAGACCGCGGATCTGGAACAGCGACGAGGTGTAGGTGACCTGTGCGCCAGCTTCGCGACCTTGTGCCGTCGTGCCGTTACCGTTCCAGTTCGTCGCGTTCGACAGCGCGTATTGACCGTAGAAGTCAAAGCCTGCGATCTTCGGCGACTGGTAGGCTACGTTGTTGCTCGATTGCGGCCAGTTGCGGCCACGCACCAGCGATGCCGACGACCAGTTCGACTGACCGAACGGATCGAAGTCCCACACACCGTTCGAGATGAAGAGCATGCGGCCCATCGTGAACGTACCGTACTGGTCATTCGCGAAACCGACCGTCGCCCAACGATTGAAGAGACCGCCGCCGCCAGGGCCAGCGCCCGTCATCGTGTTGAACGAGCCTTCCAACTGGAACACCGCCTTCGTGCCGGCGCCCAGATCTTCAGCACCCTTCAAGCCCCACAGGCTGGTACCCCAGTCGCCGCTTTCTGCGCGGAAGCGGTGCGAGCTGCTCGTTGCCGAGCCGTTCACCTGGTTCGTCGGCACACCCGACATGTACTCCAGACCAGCGTCCAGACGCCCGTACAGCGTCACGCTGCTCTGTGCGTGTGCGGCAACGCCAAAAGTCAGCAGCGCTGCGGCAGCCAAAGCTTTCTTCATCTTCTCCTCCATACCCTGTCAAAAAGTAAAGCCAGTACTGCGAGTGGTGCCCGGACGCCAGCAGCGCCGAGCAGGGATCTTGTCCAGGGAGATGCGCGGTGGCCGGTTGTGGTGTCGACGCGCAGCCTTTCTGGCTGTCTGATCGTCATTCCGATCCCTCGCGACCGGTATCTCCTGTTTGTTCGTTTTGAAGTGAAACTACTTTTCTTGAACTTTGTTTTGCTACTTTGGTTACTAATTTAGCAAAATACCCTTCGGTTGGCGAATAAATTAGTGATGCTCGGTAAAGATGTCTCTAAATTGCAATACCAATATGGGACAAGTGGGGGACAGAGGGCTGCGAAGGCCTCTCCACGCCTTGTCGCGCAAGGGACACACCGTTGTTAATGAGTTGCGTCAAGGATTGCCACTATTGACGGAGAGAATCGTCGGGAGTAAACGCGTTTTGGCTGCTGATCGCGCAGATGTTGGGACGACGAAGCTTTTAGGGCGTGCAGGAAGGAGAGGGCGACGCCGCGCGGAAATGAAAAAGGGCGCCCGGTAAGCGCCCTGTAATACTACATAAACTACATTGCAGCCTTATTTCAGGCTTCCCGAGAGGAACTGCTTCAGACGCTCACTCTTCGTGTTCCTGAACACTTCGTCTGGATGGCCTTCTTCTTCGACACGTCCCTGATGCAGGAACATCACGTGATTCGACACGTTGCGCGCGAAGGCCATTTCATGGGTGACGACGATCATCGTGCGGCCTTCCTCGGCGAGCGTCTGCATGACCTTCAGCACTTCGCCGACGAGCTCGGGATCGAGCGCGGAAGTCGGTTCGTCGAACAGCATCACGTCGGGGTTCATGGTCAGCGCGCGGGCGATCGCGACGCGCTGCTGCTGGCCGCCCGACAGATGCGACGGATACTGTTTCTCGAGACGCGGCGCGAGACCTACTTTCTCCAGGTACGTGCGGGCGCGCTCCTCGGCTTCCTTGCGCGAAATGCCAAGCACATGCAGCGGCGCTTCGATGATGTTCTCGAGCACCGTCATGTGCGTCCACAGGTTGAAGTGCTGGAACACCATGGAAAGCTTGGTGCGCATCTTCTGCAACTGCTTCGGGTCCGATACGCGCAGCGCGCCGTGCTTGTCCTTCAGCGTGCGGATCTCCTGGCCTTCGACGAAGATGCGCCCGGCGTTGGGCTGTTCGAGAAAGTTGATGCAGCGGAGCATCGTGCTCTTGCCCGAACCGGACGAGCCGATCACGCTGATCACGTCGCCGCGGTTCGCGCGCAGCGTGACGCCTTTGAGAACTTCATTGTCGCCGTACTGCTTGTGCAGGTTGTCGACGAAAAGCATTTGCGGTGTAGCTGGAGTGTTCATCGGGTTCCTTGACTTGCCTGGGTCGGCGCCTTACTTGCCTTGCGGGCGCAGATAAGCGAGCCAGCGGCGCTCGGCACGGCGGAAAAGCCAGACGAGCCCAAAAGAAATGATCAGATAGAGCAGGGCGGCAATGCCGAACGCGTCGAACGAACGGTAGGTCGCCGAGTTGACGTCGCGCGCGATCTTCAGGATGTCGGGCACCGTCGCGGTGAAGGCGACCGTGGTGGCGTGCAGCATGAGGATCACTTCGTTGCTGTAGTACGGCAGCGCGCGGCGCAGCGCCGACGGCAGGATCACGCGGCGATACAGCGTGAACTGCGACATGCCGTAGGCGCGCGCGGCTTCGATCTCGCCATACGGCGTCGCCTTGATCGCGCCCGCGAAGATCTCCGTCGTGTACGCGCAGGTGTTCAGCGTGAACGCGAGCAGCGTGCAATGCATGCCGTCGCGGAAGAACGCGTTGGTCAGTTCGTTCGAGCGGATCATCTCGAGGCTGTAGAGACCCGTATAGCAGAGCAACAGTTGCACGTACAACGGTGTGCCACGGAAGATATACGTATACAGCCAGACGAGGGTCGACAGCCATTTCTTCTTCGACACGCGCGCGACGGCGAGCGGCACCGACAGGCAGAAGCCAAGGCCAATGGAAACGACCAGCAGCCACAACGTGATGACGACGCCCGTGAAGCGGTAGCCGTCCGTATACAGATAGTTGCGCCAGTATTCCTGGATCAGCTCGATCATAGTTCCGCCTTGCGTACGCCAGTCGAGTAGCGTTTTTCGAGGTACATCAGCACGAAGTTCGAGGCTGTCGTGATGAGCAGGTAGATGGCGCCCGCCATCAGCGTGAAGAAGAAGAACCGCAGCGTGCCCTTGCCGGCATCCTGCGCGGCCTTGACGACGTCCGCGAGGCCGATGATCGACACGAGCGCCGTCGCCTTGACCATCACCTGCCAGTTATTGCCGATGCCGGGCAGCGCGAAGCGCATCATCTGCGGGAACATGATCCGCGTGAACACCTGCCAGCCCGTCATGCCGTACGCGGCGCCAGCTTCCAGCTGGCCGCGCGGCACGGCGAGAAACGCGCCGCGGAAGGTCTCTGTGAAATACGCGCCATAGATGAAGCCGAGCACGGCGACGCCGGCAACGAATGGATCGATGTCGATCTGATCCCAGCCGAGCATGTCGGTGAGATTGTTCAGCCAGATCTGGATGCTGTAGAAGAGCAGCAGCATCAGCACCAGATCGGGGACGCCGCGAATGAGCGTCGTATAGAGCGTGCCCGCGCCGTTCGTGATCCGGTTCTTCGACAGCTTCGCTGCCGCGCCGAGCAAGCCCAGCACGAAAGCGAATGCGAGCGACAGGATTGCCAGCTTCACGGTCTGCACCGTGCCGGCAAAGATGAGCGGGCCGTAGCCTTGAAAGAGCATAGTGGGTCCTTGACGACGCTCCCGAGCGCCGCGAAAGACGCGGCAATCCGTACGCTGCGGCGGTTCGTCCGAAGGCGGATGCCTTCGATGTCTCCCGTGCGGCGCACAGCATGCCGCTGTGCGAATCATGACTGCCTGGCCGTTACTACCTGACTGGCCGGCAGCGCGTTTTCCTGCCTTGTTCTACTGCGTTGCGACTCTCGGTCCGACTTTATTACGAAGCCCGCAGACCAGCCCATCCGGGCCAGCCCCGAGCTTTCGCCGCATCTGACGCGATGCAGCGGCTTTTCAGTGCCTGTTATCGGCTCTGGAAAATATCGACGTCGAAATATTGCTTTTCGAGCTTTGTGAACGTGCCGTCCTGGTGAACCTCGGCAAGCGCCTTGTTCAGCTTCGCCTTCAGCTCGCCGTCTTCCTTGCGCACGCCGATGGCCGTGCCTTCGCCGAGCGTCTTCGGGTCCTTCACTTCCGGGCCCGCCCACGCGAAATCCTTGCCGCGCGGCGTCTTCAGGAAGCCGGCGTCGGCCTGCAGCTCGTCCTGCAGCGCGGCGTCGAGACGCCCCGTCGCCAGATCCGCGTAGACCTGATCCTGGTTCTGGTAAGGCACGATCGTCACGCCTTTCGGCTCCCAGTACGCCTTCGCGTACGCTTCCTGCGTCGAGCCCTGTTCGACGCCGACGTGCTTGCCTTCTAGGGATTCAACCGTTGGCAGCAGCGGCGAGCCCTTCTTCGCGATCATGCGCGCGGGCGCGTCGAACAGCCTGTCGGAGAAGTCGATCTGCTCGCGGCGCTTGTCGGTCACCGTCAGCGACGACACGATGATGTCGAACTTCTTGGCCTTCAGCGCCGGAATGATGCCGTCGAGATCCTGCGGAATCCATACGCACCTGACGTTCATCTTCGCGCACAGCGCGCGGGTCAGATCGACGTCGAAACCGATCATCTGGCCGCTCGGCGCCACGGATTCGAACGGCGGATAGCTGGCGTCGACCCCGATACGCACGGTTTTCCATTCTTTTGCCATGGCTCCCGACGCCATGACGGCGAGCGCCACGCACAGTGCGTATTTCTTCATGTTTCTCCTGACTTCCCGGTCGCCGCATGCGTTCTTGCGGTGACGGCAGCCCGCGTGCGGCCGGCCGTCGCCATTCTAGGCGGACAAAAATAGGCTGCCCGTTCCGGCGGTGGATTGTTTTGGCCCGGAGGCCTGTTCCACGCCGCCCGATGGCGCTCTTACTCTGTCCGCTTCGTGCGCGCTCCGACGGTTACCGTGCGTTCCTGCCGAGCCCGCGCTGCCGGCTGCGCCGTCCGGACGCGGCACACGCGTCGACCCATTCCAAAAAGCGCGGTATTTTACCCGAACCCGCGCGCCGTGCCAGTCCTCGAGGCATGGAAAAAGCCCTTTGCCGCCAGAGACATGCACGCGCGACACGCGGTCGCGGCGTGCTGGCGAGCCGTCCCGCCGCAGCGCGGCGGCTGATGCAGCGTGCATTGCGCGGCTCCCGGGCATTGCCATCATTTATGAAACGATCCGGTGCGGCGGTGCGGATTGTGCCTCGCGGGCGCAGCCCATACATTCCCGTCATCGGAAATTATTCACGGGAGATTCAGATGATCAGGATTCGTCGTTCCGACGAGCGCGGCCACGCCAACCACGGCTGGCTGAACGCCAAACACAGCTTCTCGTTTGCCGATTACCATGATCCCGAGCATATGCACTTCGGTCCGCTGCGCGTGATCAACGAGGATCGGATCGCCGCGGGGCAGGGCTTCGGCACGCACGGGCATCGCGACATGGAGATCGTCACCTATGTGCTCGAGGGCGCGCTGTCGCATCGCGACAGCCTCGGCAACGGCTCGACGATCCGTCCCGGCGACGTGCAGCGCATGAGCGCCGGCACGGGCGTGATGCACAGCGAGTTCAACGGCTCGCAGGAAGACCCGCTGCATCTGCTGCAGATCTGGATCATCCCGAAACGCGCGGGCGACGCACCGGGCTACGAGGAAAAGCGCTTCACCGATGCCGACAAGCGCGGACGGCTGCGCGTCGTGGCAGCGCCGGACGGCCGCGACGGTGCGGTGACCATCCACGCCGACGCGTCGATCTACGCCGGTCTCTTCGATGGTGCGGAGCGCGACGAGCTTGCGCTCGCAGCGGGGCGCCAGGCGTATGTGCATGTCGCGCGCGGCGCCGTCACGGTCAATGGCGAGGCGCTGAAGGCAGGCGACGCCGCGATGATCACCGATGCCGCGAGCGTCACGGTCGAAAACGGCGAGGGCGCGGAAGTGCTGCTGTTCGACCTCGGTCAGTTGCGTTGAGCGAGGCGGCGCCTTCGTTCATGTCGTCCGTGCCGTCCGTGCGTCTGCCGGACGGCCAATGAAACAACGCCACGGAAGCTGCCTTCCGTGGCGTTTTGTTTTGCGCGCGTCACGCCCGGCGAAGGGCGTTCATCCACACGCCGACGCGCGCGCCGGAACGCGGCCAACCTCGCTTAAGGCTTCACCGCCGAAGCCGCTGCGTCGCCCTGATGCTTTTCCCAACGCTCGTGCATCTTCTGGTGACGCTGCTCCATCTTCGCGAAGTGCTGCTTCAGCGCGGTGCTGACGGTGGTCTTCTGCTGGTCGTTCAGGCCGTTATAGAAGTTCAGCCATGCCGTCGACGTCTGCTCGCGCAGCTGCGCGTCCTTCTGCTCGATCTGC
This sequence comes from Paraburkholderia sp. PGU19, assembly GCF_013426915.1. Classification (GTDB taxonomy): domain Bacteria; phylum Pseudomonadota; class Gammaproteobacteria; order Burkholderiales; family Burkholderiaceae; genus Paraburkholderia. Next base: position 2,648,667 of record NZ_AP023179.1, on the reverse strand, counting down.
TGATGCGCGGCGTGCATCGCGTTCAGGTCGAGAATAGGTTGCTGCTGCATTTGCTTGAACTGCTGGCGCATCTGCTCATGGTTCGCACGTTCGGCTTCATGGCTTTGCTTCATCGTGTCGACCGCGGCCTGCCATGCTTTTTCCTGATCCGCGTTCAGTTTCAGTTGCCCGTGCAACTGGTTCAGTTCCTTCATGAAGCCGCCGTGGTGCCAGCCCGGGCCGCCGTGGTCCATGCCCGGACCACCTTGGGGCTGCGCGGCGAACGCGGCCCCGAGACTGAGTGCAAGCGATGCAGCGGCAACGGCGAGAAAGCGTGATGTTTTTTTGGACATTACTGTGCTCCTTGATCAACTAGCCGACGATGCCGCCCGTCTCGAAGGTGGACCAGCGCGCATTCGGTAAGGCACAGCGTAGAGCGATCGAATGCAGGTCGTGTTACGCGTATCCTTGCGGAAGTTACGTGACATTACGTGTGCCTTTCGCGGTAACACCCGGTAACCCTTTAGGGGCCAGTAGGGGCGGAAACGCAGCGGGGCGCGCGTTACACTTCAAACCATGGCTACTCAAATTCTGGTCGTCGATGACGACGTCGAACTGCGCGATCTGCTGCGCGATTATCTGGCCCGGCAAGGCATCGAAGTGTCGGTGCTGCACGACGCCAGTTCACTGGAGCGCCGCATTGAGCGCGAACGGCCCGATCTGATCGTGCTCGACCTGATGATGCCCGGCGTCGACGGTCTCACGGCGCTGCGCAAGCTGCGCGCATCGGGCGACGATATCCCCGTCATCATGCTGACGGCGCGTGCCGACGACGTGGATCGCATCGTCGGCCTGGAGCTCGGCGCGGACGATTACCTCGGCAAGCCGTTCAACCCGCGTGAACTGCTCGCGCGCGTGCAGGCGGTGTTGCGCCGCCGCAAGACGCTGCCGTCGGCGGCTGCGCCCGAACAGCGCGAGCCGTTCTCGTTCGGCCGCTTCACGCTCGACTTCCAGTCGCGCACGCTGCATCAGGAAGGCAAGCCGCTCACGTTGTCGGGCAGCGAATTCGCGCTGCTGAAAATCTTCGTCAATCACCCGATGCGCACGCTCACGCGCGAGCGCCTGCTCGAACTGCTGCACGGTCCCGAATACGACGGCACCGACCGCGGCATCGACGTGCAGGTGTGGCGCCTGCGCCGCATTCTCGAAACCGATCCGTCCGTGCCGCGCTTCATTCAGACCGTACGCGGGCGCGGCTACGTGTTCGTCCCCGATGGCGAGCAACATGCGGCGTCCAATTGATTCGTTGTTCGGGCGGCTCGCGCTGCTCGTCGTCTGTGTATTGCTGGTGTCGCATTTCGCGTGGTATCTGCTAGTGCGCTTCGAGCGCAACCAGTCGCAGACGCGCTATGCCGTCGAAGAGGCCGTGTTCCTCGTCGACGCGGTGCGCGATCACGTCAGGCGCGAGCCGGATCAGCCGCTGCCTTCGCGCGTGCGGCTGGTCGATCCCGCGAGTGCCGACGTGCCGCCCGACGTATCGAAATTGCCCGCGCCGCTGGATCGTTTCGTCGACGACGTGCGCGACCGTCTGCCCACCTCGACGCAGGTGCGCGTCGGCACGCCGGGCAAGCCGCCCGCGCTGTGGGTTCGCGCGGCGAGCGACCCAAGCTGGATCGTGGTCCCCGTGCAGACGTTGCGGCCGCCACGCTCGCTCGACCGGATGGTCCTGTGGCTCGGCATCATTTTCTCGGCGGGTGTCATGGCGGCGCTCTTCGCGGCGTGGCAGCTGCAGCAGCCGTTGCGCTCGCTTGCGCAGGCGGTGACGCGCTTCGGGCGCGGCCTGCCCGTGCCGCCCGTGCGTGAGCGCGGCCCACGCGAACTGCGACAGTTGACGCACGGCTTCAACCAGATGGTGCAGGAGGTCGCGCGCACCGAGCATGATCGTGCGGTCATGTTAGCGGGCGTCGCGCACGACCTGAAGACGCCGCTTGCGCGTCTGCGACTGCGCGCTGAGATGATGGACGATGCGAAGACGCGCGACGGCGTGGTGCGCGACGTCGATTCGATGACGCATATCGTCGAGCAGTTTCTTGTGTTCGCGCACGACGGCGGCGACCGCAGCGAACCCGTCGAAGTCGACTCGCAGTGCGAGCGCGTGGTGCGCAGCTATCGCGCGGTGTCGGGCGGCGCGCCGACGGTGCAGACGGATCTGCGCGCCGGTCCGGGCTTCATGCTGCCCGCCGCGACGCTCGACCGCATCCTGTCCAACCTGCTCGACAACGCGCATGCGTATGGCGCGCCGCCCGTCACCGTGGCCACGGCGCGCACGTCGCAGGGCTTCACGCTGACAGTCACGGACAACGGCAGCGGCATCGCCGCGCAGGATCTGATCAACGCAAGCCGGCCGTTCGTGCGGCTCGATCCGGCGCGCGGCGGCAATGGCCACAGCGGCCTGGGCCTTGCGATCGTCGAGCGGCTTGTGCGGCGCGCGGGCGGCGATTGGCAGATCGGCAACAACGATGCGCCTGACGGCGGGCGAGGCTTGCGCGTGCAGATGACGTTCCCGCTGGAAGCGGTGTCGCGCACGGTGGCGGCGTCGGAAATCGTCTGGTGAGTGTGATGCGCCGCGCGCTTCGGCTGCGCGGCATTCAGAAACGGATCTGGGGCACAGGTATTGCGACGGCCCCGTCCATACCGTTCGATCAGGCAGGCAGCGTGCCTATTCAGTGAAGAGCGTGTTGAGCGCGGCGGCGGCTTCGCTGTCTACGGTATTCCACGTCACCGTATCCGCCTCGAAGATGTAGTGCGTCGTGTACTTGCCAAGACGCGTGAGGATTTCTTCCTGTATCACTTCGGGCGCGACTTCCAGCTTCAGATACCACGCGGTCGACGACAGGCGCGTCTGAAACGCGCCGTACTCTGCGAGCAGATGATCGAAGGCGTCAGCGTCCTGATCGCGGCAAACGATGACCAGATTTCCCTTCATGCGAACCTCCGGGGAGCGTAAAGCGGTGATCACAACTTTCGGATGAAAGTCGATGATACCTGCTTAAGCTCCGATTGCCCGGCGGCCTCGACATGCGCGATGCAGCGCGCATCCTTGACTGGTCAGAGAGCGTTTCGTCTGCTTATCGGGTTCACCCAACTCTACGAGCAGGCGTCACCAGGCATTGGCGGGCGTGCGCGTGGGCGGCGCGGTATCGTCGGGCGGCACGGCCTCGCTGCGGTCGCGGCCGCCCTGTTTCGCGGCGTAGAGCGCCTGGTCGGCGCGGCTGATGATGCGCTCGGGCAGATCTTCCGCCGACAGCTCGGTAATGCCGATACTCACGCTCAAGCCAACCGACTGCGGCAGCTTCGCCGACGGCGTCGCCTTCAGGCGCACGCGCAGGCGCTCGACCACTTCGAGCCCGGTCCCGAGCGGTGTCGACGGCAGCAGAATGCCGAATTCCTCGCCGCCCAGCCGGCCGATCGCGTCGCTGCCGCGCAGCTCGGCGCGGCAGGTATCGACGAAGTGTTCGAGCGCGCGGTCGCCGGCGGCGTGGCCAAAGCGGTCGTTGATCTGCTTGAAGTGATCGAGGTCGGCGATCGCCATGCACAGCGGCTCGCCCGTCGCGCGCGCACGGTCGATCTCGTGACGCAACAGGTCGAGGAAATAACGGCGCGACAGCGCGCCCGTCAGCGCGTCGTGACGCGCTTCTGCGGACAGCAGCGTGTTCGCCGACTGCAACTGCTCGGCCAGCACGCGAGTGGCGCGGTGATGGCGCCGCTCGCGCAGATACGAGACGGTAATGACCCAGGCGAGCGCCACCGTGCCCGCGAGCGTCAGGAACACCAGCAGATGATCGCGCTTGTGATTGCGCATCAGCTCGGGCCACGCGACAAGCGGATCGACGAGATGCGCGGAGAGACCGGAGTTCAATCCGCTTCGCGACTGGTAGAGCGTCGGGATTGGCTGGCCGGGCATGTCGAACAGCTGGTCGGCGATCGCCGTCGGCACCCACGGCGCGTCGCTGCGCACCTGGCTCTTCACAGGCTGGATCTGGATGGTTGCGAACTGGTCGCGATGATAGGTGCCCATGCGCTCGACCGCGTTCATCTGCGTGACGCGCGAGTTCGGCATGGCCTGGCCTTCGAGCGCGGCGTTGTGCGCCATGATGACCACGCCGTTGTCGTCGGTGACGAAGGTGCCGGCGTGCGCGACCCAGTGGCGCAGCCGCGCGATGCCGACCTTGGCGACGATCGCGCCGACCAGCAGGCCGTCGTCGTAGACGGGCGCCGAGATGAAGATGCCCGGCTCGCCGCTCATGCGGCCCACGCCGTACGCCTCGCCGAACGCGCCGAGCAGGGCGTTGGTCAGGTAGCTGCGCGAGCGCATGTCGAGCCCGACGAACGAATGCGCGTTTTGCGCGTTGCTCGCCGCGACGCACAGCCCGTTCGCGTTGACCAGCCAGATGATGTCGAGGCCCGAGAAGCCCTGGGCGTCGCGCAGAAAACCGTTGATGCCCGCCAGTTCGGGCGACTTCAGCAGATCTTCGCGATGGGCGGGTTCCAGGTCGACGCCTGACGCGGCATAATTCTGCGAGTGCGTCAGCGCCTGCTGGATCACGCCGAGTTCGGCCATGGTGGCGGGTATTGCCCGTGACATCGCCAGGTCGCTCGCGATCACTTCGGCCATGTTGTAGACGATCGAGGCGGACATTTGCCGCTGCTGGCGCAAGGCGGTATCCAGTTCTTGCTGTACCATCCGGTCCGCGACCAGGCCGGAGGCGAACCAGCATGCGAGCACGACCAGTACGAAGCTGGCCGGTCCCAATGCCTGGCGCAAGGTTGTCCTTTTCATCGACCCTCTGATCCGTCTGACTGATTCATGCAACAACGTCTTTCGTTGCAACGCGCTGGCGCTGGGCCGTTCCTGCCAATTTTCACCGTGCTTCGCACGGAGCCAGGATAAATGCGCCGCGCCACCGTCCTCGTCGCCGTTGGCCAGCAGGTTTCGCCGCATCCCGATTTTAACCGGCGCACGGCCCGGCGCTAGCCAGGATTTGCGCGCGCGAAAGTCCCGTGTGGGGTATTAACGGCCTCCAGCGGGACTTTCTGAATAGCGGCACGACATCGTTGTGGCTCGCACGCGACGGTTCGCCTGAAGCAGGCGCAAGCCGGCCTGCTGATACACGCGGCCTGACGCTTACAGATCCATTCCGGTAACCATTCAGCGTGACATTTGAGTGTCAACGGTTGTTTCTGTCACACAGGTTGTAGTAGTGTCGTGCCGTCCAAAATGAGGAAAGCTCGCTGGCCTGCCGGCGGCGGCCCGCGCAACACGATTGCGCCGGCCGTAAGTGCAGGCCCGCACGGGGCGCCGCGCGATGTATCCGTCGCCGGCCAATGCGTATTGAACGCCAACGATTTACCGCGCATTAGCGTTTTGCCATGCCTGATTTCCGCTTTCCGGATCCATCCTCGGACCGTCGCGCCGTCGCCAGTCATGTCGGCGCGCGCGTAGCCATCGTGGCCGGCGGCATGTTTGCATCCCGCCGCGAAAGGAGAGCCGCCTGATGGATCTGTTCAGCTTCACCCTGAACCGCACTGCCAACGCTTCGGCGTGGCGGGTGCTGCCCAATCGTTGGGATTTCGTTGCGTTTCCGCTCATCATCTGCCTGATCGCGATGGCCGTGGTCGGTTTCCACGAGACGATGGCGCCCATCTCGACGCTGCAAAGCGAGCCGATTTCGCTCGACCCGGCGAAGCTGCCTGAGTACGCGCTGCGTACCACGCTCCGCATGCTCGCCGCGATGGTCGCGTCGCTGACCTTCACGCTGGTCTACGGCACGCTCGCCGCGAAGAGCCGCCGCGCGGGCCAGGTGCTGGTGCCGATTCTCGACATCCTTCAGTCGGTGCCCGTGCTCGGCTACATCTCGTTCACGGTGACGTTCTTCCTCGCGCTCTTTCCGTCGCGGGTGCTGGGCGCCGAGCTGGCCGCGATCTTCGCGATCTTCACGAGCCAGGCGTGGAACATGACCTTCAGCTTCTACCAGTCGCTGCGCACCGTGCCGCGCGATCTGGACGAGGTGTCGAAGGGCTTCCATCTGACGTCGTGGCAGCGCTTCTGGAAGCTCGAAGTGCCGTTCTCGATGCCGGGCCTCATCTGGAACATGATGATGTCGATGTCGGGCGGCTGGTTTTTCGTGGTCGCCTCCGAGGCCATCACGGTCGGCAATCACACCATCACGCTGCCGGGCATCGGCGCGTATCTGGCGGCGGCGATCTCCGAGAAGAACCTGCACGCGATCGGCTGGGTGATCCTGACGATGACGGTCGTGATTCTCGCGTACGACCAGTTCCTGTTCCGTCCGCTCGTCGCGTGGTCGGACAAGTTCCGCATGGAGAACACGAGTTCCGGCGACGCGCCGGAATCGTGGCTACTCGACCTGATCCGCCGCACGCGGCTGATTCACCGCCTGCTCGTGCCCATCGGCTGGATGTTCGCGAAGGCTGCGCGCGTGCCGATCCGCTTGCCGAGCGTCGGGCCGGTGAAGTTCGCAAAGCCGGCCGTGCTCAAGCCGTCCAGAACGGGCGACATCGTTTGGTCCGTGATCGTCGTGCTGGTGACGGTATTTGTCGTGTATCGCGTCGTCGAGTACGTACGCACGGGCGTGACGCTCGATGAAGTGGGCCATGTGTTCGTGCTCGGTCTCATCACGCTGCTGCGCGTGACGTTGCTGATCGCGCTCGCGTCGGTCGTGTGGCTGCCCATCGGCGTGCTGATCGGGCTGCGCCCCTCGCTCGCGGAGAAGATCCAGCCGCTCGCGCAGTTCCTCGCGGCGTTCCCGGCGAACCTGCTGTTCCCCGTGTTCGTGATCGTGATCGTCAAGTTCAATCTGAACCCGGACATCTGGCTGTCGCCGCTGATCGTGCTCGGCACGCAGTGGTATATCCTGTTCAACGTGATTGCGGGCGCGAGCGCGTATCCGAACGATTACAGAGAAGCCGCGAAGAATTTCCGCATCCGCGGCTGGCAATGGTGGCGCCAGGCCATGCTGCCGGGTGTGTTCCCGTACTATGTGACGGGCGCGATCACCGCCTCGGGCGGCGCGTGGAACGCGAGCATCGTCGCGGAAGCCGTGGAGTGGGGCAACACCAAACTCGCGGCGCACGGGCTCGGCGCGTATATCGCGCAGTACACGGCTGCGGGCGACTATCCGAAGATCATTCTGGGCATCGCGGTGATGTCCCTGTTCGTGTCCCTCTTCAATCGCGTGTTGTGGCGTCCGCTGTACGCCTACGCCGAAAGCCGTCTGCGGCTCGATTGAGATTCATTGAAGGCATAACGCGATGCAAAATCCGAAAACCGTAACCGCCGCGCCGATCCAGACGCCGCCGATGCCGCCGCGCCTCGGCGAAGAAATCCTGCGCGTCAAGGACGTGTGCCGCGGGTTCAACAAGACCCAAGGCGAACTGCTGGTTCTCGACGACGCCAATCTGTCGCTGCGCGAAGGCGAGATCGTCGGGCTGCTCGGTCGCTCGGGCTCGGGCAAGTCGACGCTGCTGCGTATCATCGCCGGCCTGATCGAGCCGACGGACGGCGAAGTGACCTACATGGGCAAGCCGCTCAAAGGGCCTGCCGAAGGCGTCGCGATGGTGTTCCAGACCTTCGCGCTGTTTCCGTGGCTGACCGTGCTGCAGAACGTGGAAGCGGGTCTCGAGGCGCTCGGCGTCGGTGCGCGTGCGCGCCGCGAACGCGCGCTCGCCGCGATCGATCTGATCGGTCTCGATGGCTTCGAGAACGCGTATCCGCGCGAACTGTCGGGCGGCATGCGCCAGCGTGTCGGCTTTGCGCGCGCGCTGGTCGTCGATCCGACACTGCTGCTGATGGACGAGCCGTTCTCCGCGCTCGACGTGCTGACGGCCGAGACGCTGCGTACCGACCTGCTGGACCTGTGGACGCAAGGGCGCATGCCGATCAAGTCGGTGCTGATCGTCACACACAACATCGAGGAAGCCGTGTTCATGTGCGACCGCATCCTCGTGCTGTCGTCGAATCCGGGCCGCGTGATCGCCGAGATCAAGGTGCCGTTCAAGCATCCGCGCAACCGTCTCGACCCGGCGTTCCGGCGGCTGGTCGACGACATCTACGCGAAGATGACGGCGCGTCAAACGGATGAGAAAACGAAGAAGGGGCTGGAGCTGCATAGCTGGCTGCCGCACGTGTCGACCAACCTGATGGCGGGTCTGATCGAAACGCTGGCGGCCGCGCCGTATCACGGCCGCGCGGACATGCCGGAAATCGCGCGTTCATTGCATCTGGAAGTGGACGACCTGTTCCCGATCGCCGAAGTGCTGCAGCATCTGGGCTTCGCGGACGTACGCGAAGGCGATATTTTCCTGACGCCGCCCGCGCGCGTGTTTGCCGAGTTCGGCACGCAGGAGCGCAAGCTGATGTTCGCCGACCATCTGCTCAAGCATGTGCCGCTCGCGGCGCGAATCAAGAAGGTGCTGAACGAGCGGCCGGGACACCGCGCGCCGCGCGTGCGCTTCGAGCAGGAACTGGAAGACTTCCTGTCGGACAGCGCGGCTGAAGAGACGCTCGACGCCGTCATCAACTGGGGCCGTTATGCCGAGATCTTCTCGTATAACGACCAGACGGAAATTTTCAGCCTTGAGGACGTCGAGTCCTGACGGCAGCGCGCGAATGGCGTGCGCGTAAAAAGAAGGGGAGCCGCGCGGCTCCCCTTTGTTTTGGTCCCGATGCGCTGCGCTACGAGCAGCGGCACCGCGAGCGTTACTGCAGATTGCCCCAGCGCTCGACAGCCGGTTCGGCCGACGCCCATTTCCAGTAACCCTTGTTGTCCTGCTGGCAGGCACTCGCCGTGTACCAGTCGACCTCCGCATCGGGCTTGTCGCCGTCGATGACCGAGAACACGAACTCCTTGCAGATCGCGAGCGACGACGCGAACGCGCGCGTCACGCGCACCTGTCCGTGACCGTTCTCGATGGGCAGCGAGTGCTTGACGCTCCAGTCGCGCGTCTCGCCGACGGGCATCGCGCCCGCCAGCGCCGCTATCAGGTTCTGCTGATCCGAGTGCATCACGCGCATATAGCGCGCGACGGCTTCATCGGTGGTGGCCTGCACGGCAATGCCCACGCCGATGCCCACAGCGGGATTCGCGGTGAAGATGCCCGTCGCCGCGCCGGCGCCGGCGCCCGCTGCCGCGCCGACGGAAGCCGAACTGCAGCCGCTGACGATCGCGCCCGCGCCGATACACAACGCCCCGACGAGCGCGAGCCGCACAGCCGCCGCCCGCAGGTTTCCGGTTGACGGGCGCGCGCTCATTGCAGCGAGCCCCAGCGTTCCGTCGCGGGCTCTGCCGACGCCCACTTCCACGCCGTGCCATCGCGGCAGATCGACGCGACATAGAACGCGCTCGACGCGGGCACGTTCTTCGTCGCGATTTTATCGACGGAGAAGACGATTTCCTTGCAGTCGAGTTCGCCCGCGCTGATCGTGCGGCTGACAGTCACGCGGCCATGCTCGTCTTCTTCGATCGGCACCGAATGCGTGATGCTCCACGGCGCGACCGCGCCGACCGCGAGCGGGCCGGCGACCACGGCGATGCTGTCCTGGGTGTTGCGATGGATCACGCGTTCGGAGTACTGCACACCTGCGCGCGCCGCGGCGACGGCGCCAAGGCCGATACCCGTGGCGACGGCGGCGTTGTTCGTCACTTTCGCGGCGATGGCCGCGCCCGCGATACCGGCGCCCGCCGTGGCACCTTCCGAATAGAGCGATCCGCATCCGCTCAACGTCGTGGTGACGGCGACGGCCAGGGCTGCAATCAGCGTGGCGCTCGGGAAGATCGATCGCCGCATGGCGCTGGGCGGCGCGGCGTGTTTGTAACGGTGCATTGCTTTTTGCATTTCTTCGTCGTCACTCCTGCTCGTGCCTTCGACGTGTGGAGCGCGCCAGCGCGAAGGCAGATACATCTGATTTTTCGCTGCGGCATTGTGCAGGATGCGTTTTGTAATTGGCATAGGGAAAATGCAAGCAATTGCAAAAGATGCTGCGTGGTCGCGGTCTTTCTGATTCGCGTGAGCAGCAGTTGGCATGCCTGAGCAAGGCATGGGGGCGCGGCTGGCGTGAGCGCTTGCGTGCGGCGCGGCTCGATTGAAGAAGAGACGGCTTTACTGAAAGCCGCGAACTTGGTGCGGGGAGGGGTGGTGCGAAGAAGGACGCGCAAAAACCGCAAAAACGATCAGCGCGCAACAGGCTGCGCGCGTCGCCGCGAATCAGTTGTCGTCGTGATTCGACTCTTCGTCGCCGTAGGTGCTGAGGCGGTTGTACAGCGTCTTGAGACTCACGCCGAGCGCTTTCGCCGCGCGCCGCTTGTCGCCGCCGCAGTACTTGAGCGTGCCGAGAATGATCTGCTTCTGCGCATCGGCGAGCGGCGTGCCGATCCACACGCTCATCGAGTCGCCGACCGTCACGGGTTTCTTCACGCGTGACATCAGATGCGGATGCGGCAACTCCACCGCCTTCTCCGCCAGAATGAACGCGCGATACACCGCGTTCTTCAGTTCGCGCACGTTACCGGGCCACGACCAGGTGCGCAGCGTTTCCATCGAACGCTTGCTGAACACCTTGTTCGTGCCTTCCTGGCGGTTGAGCTCGTCAAGGAAATGCACGGCCAGCAGTTCACGGTCGCCTTCGCGCTCGCGCAGCGGCGGCGCGCGCAGCGGGAACACGGCGAGCCGGTACATCAGATCTTCGCGCAGGCCGTTTTCCTTCACCGCGACGGCCGGGTCACGATTGGTCGCGGCGATCACGCGCACGTCGCCGCGAATCAGCTCGGTGCCGCCGACACGATAGAACGTGCCCGTCTCCAGCGCGCGCAGCAGTTTCACCTGCCGCACGGGCGCCATTTCGGTGACTTCGTCGAGAAACAGCGTGCCGCCGTTCGCATGCTCGAAGTAGCCGATGCGGCCCTGGACCGCGCCCGTGAAGCTGCCTTTTTCATGGCCGAACAGTTCGGCTTCGATCAGTTCGTCGGGTATCGCGCCGCAGTTGACGGCGACGAACGCGCCGCCCTTGCGCGCGCTATGGTCGTGAATCGTGCGCGCGATCAGCTCCTTGCCCGTGCCCGATTCGCCGATGATGAGCGCGGTCGCATCGGTCGCGGCCACGCGGTCGATCTGTTTGTAGAGATCCAGCATGACGGGCGACGAGCCGTACAGCGTGCCGTACGACTTCAGTCCCGGGACGTTTTCCGCCGCGCGTTGCTTCGCCGGAGACGCACCGCCGCCATCGGCTTCGGTGGCGGGCGAGTCCAGATCGGTTGACGACATAGGCAAGGGTGTCCTGTGCAATTTCGGGTGGGTGTCGTGAATGGCGCAGGCCAGTATCGAGAGCGTGGATTGCCTCGTAAGAGTGGTCCACTATCTCACAAAAGGCAATTTAACCACTCACGCGCCATTTCCGGCAAGGCGCATGCAGGTTTGCCGTTCGCAGGCAGTTCGCAAACGTTAACGTACGATCGACACGCGTTGCCGGCAAAAGTTGCGCGACGCGCGCGGCGTGTCGGCAACTTTGTCTGCTTCACGCATGCCTGCGCGCGGCCTTCGCGCGGTCTTCAGTTGCGCCGCGTTTTGCGGAACTTGCTGGGTACCCGTGGATCGCACGAGGATGCCAGGAACGACCGTTGCGACGGACAGGAGATGGCGCATGACACCGGAACCGCCCGTCGTCAGACGGGACAAATCCGGTCCCCGCGCCGGAACAGGAGATTGCAATGACGGAAACCACTGAACAGCTCGCGTTGGGCCGGCAAAAACTTGTCCAGGATCTCAACGTGCTGTTGACCGATTCAGAAGAAATGCTGCGACTCGCGGCGGCTGTGCCGGGCGAAGGCCTCGACGCGCTGCGTGAGCGGCTGCGCACGCACGTCGATTCCGTGCAGAACGCGCTCGCCGACGCGCAGACCTCGGCCCAGCGGCGTTACCGCAGCGCCACCGTCCAGACCGAGCGATACGTGCGCCAGAACCCGTGGCGGGCGCTGGGCATCGCGGCCGGCGTCGGCTTCGTGCTCGGCATGCTCGCCGCGCGCTGAGCGGCGCCAATCCGGCGCGGCGGCCGCGTGGCCGCTGCCCTTTCCATTCACGACAGCAAGGAGTTCAACATGGCACGACCCAGGATCGGCGTATTCGGCGCCCTGTTCGCCGTGGGCGGCGTACTGGCATGGCGCTGGGTGCAAAAGCAGCGCGCCGCGCAGCAACCGCTCGCGCGCGATCTGACGCGCTGGGAAGGCGAGGGCGGCGCCGTGACGGAAGCGGCGCAACCTGCGCCGGATGCACCGGGCGCGCAGGTTGCGCCCACGCCCGCCAAACATCTGCACAACGGCAACGGCGCGGATCACGGGGACGCGTGGCCGTTTCCACGCAGCTAAACCGGCACTGACGCCCGGCACTGAAGCGCACGGCCGAATGCAATTTGATACGACCGTGCGCCGCCTCGTATGCGAGTTGATGTTTTTTCGATTCGAGGCCTTATAATGAGCAAAAAGCACAACAATAAGTGCATTTTATAGCAAAATTTGCGGTAATTGTTGCGTAGATGCGTTAATTCGGAAAGTTTTTCCGGTTGAGGCGTCCGTCGCTGTGATGCGAGCGTATGCTTGAAAATCGCAGCGCGCGGGCGCTTTCGTCGTTCGCAACTTCCGGCGAGACGCAGGCTGCGCGTATCCATGACCAGCACTTACGAGCTTTCCATACGCGATGCCACATGTATTGATTGTCGATGACGATCCGAGTACCCGCGAGGCGCTGGCGGCCATCATCGCGGAAGACGGGCTGACCACGGCGACGGCGGGCGATCTGCGCGAGGCCCGCATCCAGCTGGTGCGGCAAACGCCTGACGTCGTGTTCACCGATCTGAAGCTGCCCGATGGGTCGGGCGTCGACCTGTTCGAGGATCTCGATCCACGCTCGGGCGTCGAGTTCGTGGTGATCACGGGGCATGCGACGGTCGAGTCGGCTGTGAGCGCGCTGAAAATGGGCGCCGCCGATTACCTCGTGAAGCCGATCAACATGCAGCGCGTGAAGGCCATCTTGAGCCGCCTGCCGCGCGCGGGCGACCTGAAGGCGGAAATCGGCACGCTGCGCGGCGAGTTGCGGCGCATGGGCCGCTTTGGCCTGATGCTCGGCAATTCGCCCATCATGCAGCAGGTGTACGACCAGATCAGCCGCGTCGCGCCCACGGCCGCTTCCGTGATGCTGGTGGGCGAATCGGGCACGGGCAAGGAAGTCGCCGCGCAGACGCTGCATCAATTGAGCTTGCGTCGCAAGCACGCGTTTCTTGCCGTCAATTGCGGCGCGATCTCGCCGAACCTGATCGAATCGGAGATGTTCGGCCACGAGCGCGGCGCGTTCACGGGCGCCGACCGTCAGCACAAAGGCTATTTCGAACGCGCGAACGGCGGCACGCTGTTCCTCGACGAAATCACCGAAATGCCGATCGAGTTGCAGGTGAAGCTGCTGCGCGTGCTGGAGACGGGCATGTTCATGCGCGTCGGCACGACGAAGGAAATCGAAACCGACGTGCGCCTGATCGCCGCGACGAACCGCGATCCGGAGCAGGCCGTACTGGAAGGCAAGCTGCGCCTCGACCTGTATCACCGTCTGAACGTGTTTCCGATCAGCCTGCCGCCGCTGCGCGAGCGCGGCAAGGATGTCGAACTGCTCGCGCAAGCGTTCCTCGACGATCTCAACGAGCAGCACACCACCAAGAAGCACTTCCCGCCCGCTGTGAAGGAGATGCTGCTGTCGTACCCGTGGCCCGGCAATGTGCGCGAACTGAAGAACTACGTGCAACGCGCGCACATCATGGCGGGCACAGATTCGGACAGCACGGCCACCGTGCCGCTGCAGATTTCGCTGTCCAAGCCGACGGCGGGCACGGCGATCACGATTCCGTTCGGCACATCGCTCGCCGAGGCCGACCGTCAGCTGATTCTGGCGACGCTCGAACAGTGCGGCGGCGTGAAGACGCGTGCGGCCGAAATTCTCGGCATCAGCCTGAAGACGCTGTATAACCGGCTCGTCGAATACGGCAACGATGCCGGACGCGCCGACGGCGACGACGTCAGCGACGAGCCGCAGGCGCTCGGCAAGGCCGACGCTTGAGCGCGTCGCGCTCGATGACATAAGTGATATGGCGGGATTTTGCCGCTGTCCGCTACGGCGGACAGCGACACAACGGCACATGCCTTGCTGGTTTGGTTCAACAGTCGCTTGCGCGCGAAGCGCTGGCGACATCGAACGAAAACAGGGAGCCCGACCATGCCGGACCATGACGCCGTCCACGCTGTCTACGAAATCCACGCGCACCGCCCCGAACCCATTACGCCGAGCACGCCACCCGAGCCGGACCCGCCCGATACGGTGCCCGATCCGACGCGTGAACCCACCGACCCCGATACGCCCGCTATCGGCGACCCGCCGTCGCAGCCTTCGCAAACGCCGCATACGAGCGCGCGCATGACGCTGCTGCCGGAATTCTGACCTTTTCGTATTCGGAATGGCGCGGCGCAACCGGGGTTTCGCGCGCCGAATGCAATCAACGGGCCCGCGCTCTGTACGCGTTACAAAACCGCCGAACTTTTTACCGGCAATTTACGTTCATCGGCATAGACTAGTGTGATGCGGCCCGGGCAAACCCTGTCCGGGCACTGGCCTTCCCCTGGAGGCGTCCATCATGAGACATCCCGCATTGCGGCGCTCCGCGCGTCATTCGAAGCGCGACCAGCGCCCAGCCGGCGGCTCGGGCAATCCCCCCGTCGGACCGGACCCGGCGCAGCAGAACCGCCCGGCGCCCGGCGCACCGCCAGACGGGGATCACAACCAGGGCGGCACGCGTCAGGAAGGGCTGGAATACCAGCGCGACCTGGGCTCCGAGCAGGACGCCTGAAGCCACTTTTCCCGCCGGTTCCGGCCGGATCGTCGAGCGAAAAATCTGCTGCGCGCGTGCCTGGGCGCAGCTAGTTTTTGCTCGCCTGTCACATTTACGTACATTTTTATTCCGTCTTTTCGCGCGTGACGGCATAGGACTTGCGTGCCGTAAGGCGGAGTATCACCGCATGTACAGTCAACTGAATGAGGTGGAGCCGCAATGAGCAGATTGATCGTCGTTTCAAACCGCGTCGCGCCGACTCAGGAAGGACGCCCCGCAGCGGGCGGTCTCGCAATCGGAGTGCTGGACGCCCTGAAGGAAACGGGAGGAGTGTGGTTCGGCTGGAGTGGCGAGACCGTCGCCGAGTCGTCGCCGCCCGTCATCGAGAAACAGGGCAACGTGACCTACGCCACCGTGGGGCTGACCAAGCGCGACTACGACCAGTACTACCGCGGTTTCTCGAATGCGACGCTATGGCCGACGTTCCACTACCGAAATGATCTGTCGCGCTACGACCGGCAGGAATATGCCGGCTATCTGCGGGTGAACGTGACGCTCGCGAAGCAGTTGAAGGAATTGCTTAAGCCCGACGACATCATCTGGGTGCACGACTATCACCTGTTGCCGTTCGCGCGCTGCCTGCGCGATCTGGGCGTGAAGAATCCGATCGGCTTCTTCCTGCATATTCCGTTTCCGGTGCCGGAAGTGATGCGTACCGTTCCGCCGCACGAGGAACTTGTGAAGTGCATGTGCAGCTACGATGTGGTCGGTTTCCAGACGGACGCGGACCGGCAGTCGTTCGTCGATTACATCGAGCGCGGCAAGCACGGCACGTCGAGCGACGAGAACATGATTCACGCGTACGGCCGCTTCCTGAAGGTGGCGGCGTACCCGATCGGCATCTATCCCGACGCGATTGCCAAGGCTGCCGAGCAGTTCACCGACCGCAAGCCGGTGCGTAGTCTGCGCGACGGCATGCGCGGCCGCAAGCTGATCATGAGCGTGGATCGGCTGGACTATTCGAAAGGGCTGGTCGAGCGCTTCCAGGCATTCGAGCGTCTGTTGCAGAGCGCGCCCGGCTGGCATGGCCGCGTGTCGCTCGTGCAGATCGCGCCGCCGACACGCGCCGATGTGCAGACGTATCAACGCATCCGGCAGACGCTGGAAGGCGAGGCGGGGCGCATCAATGGCCGCTTTGCGCAGTTGGACTGGACGCCTATCCAATACCTGAATCGCAAGTACGAGCGCAATCTGCTGATGGCGCTGTTCCGTCAGTCGCAGGTCGGCTATGTGACGCCGCTGCGCGACGGGATGAACCTCGTCGCAAAGGAATACGTCGCGTCGCAGGACCCGGCCGATCCCGGCGTGCTGGTGCTCTCGCAGTTCGCGGGCGCGGCCGAGCAGTTGCCAGGCGCGCTGGTCGTCAATCCGTTCGATCTGTCGCAGATGGCCGAGGCGCTGGAGCGCGCGCTGTCGATGCCGCTCGCCGAGCGCCAGGCGCGTCACGCGGACATGATGGCGCCGCTGCGCGAGAACAACCTGTCGGTATGGCGCGATACGTTCCTTGCCGATTTGCGGAATGTCGCGACGGCTTCGTCGGTGACGGAGAAGGCCGTCAAGCGCGCGGACGTCACGGTCTGAAATCGCGTGAGATGAGTAAGATCGCGCGGCCTCGCGGGACGCGCAGGTTCACGAACGGCAGCCCTCGCAGGCTGCCGTTTTCGTTTCCAGCCAGGCGTCTTTCGAACCGTCGAACCCGTCACGCCTGCTGCTGGTTAAGCTCAGTGAGCGGCACAGGCGTCTGACGCGGATCGAAATCGGCCCATCTCCCGCGTTGCCAGTGACCGGTCGCCCGCTCGATATCGGCGCCGCCCGCCTCGCGCAGAATCCGCGCCGCTTCCAACTGGTTCTCCGGGCACACATGCACGGCGACGAGCACGCCCGAGTTGCGCATCTCGTGATGCACGACGTCGTGATGCTCATGCGGACCGCTGCGCGCCTGGGCCATCTTGCCCACCACCAACCCGAGATACGCACCGACACCCGCCGCGATCACGACGACGGGCATCGACGCCGAAAACGCGGTGAACACTGCGACGCCGATCACGGCGCCCGCGACGGCGCCGATCGTCACCGCGTGGTGATGGCGAGGGTGCGTCGGCGGTGGCGCGGAGGAGATCGTGGGCGGGGCGGCAGCGTGTTCGTCGAGCGGATGGCGCGCATGCTGGCCACGCGGATTGACGAAAAACAGCGTGACGTCTTCACCGGGAAAGCCGTTGTCGAAGAGCTTTTGCGCGGCGTCTTCGGCGGCGGGGAAAGTGGTGAAACGTCCAGCGACGATGAGTGACATGGTGCCCCCTATCGTTCAAAGGCCGAGGTTCGAAGGCCAGAGCGAAACCCGCACCGGACGTCGTGACCGACATCGGCGGTTGAAGGCATCGTCTACAAGAATAGGCGGAAAGCGGGGCGTTGGGAGGTATGCGTTACGCGGCCGTCGGCGCGCTGTGCCGGACGCGCATCGTGCTGACGAGCGCGCCCGCGCCCGCGAAGCACGCTGCCACGTAGAGCGTGAGCACGGGGCCATGCTGCGGCGCGATGCCGAAGATCAGCGCGACGAGCGCCGAGCCGAGCGTTTGCCCCGTCAGGCGCGCGGTGCCGAGCATGCCGCTCGCCCCGCCGCTGCGGTGGCGCGGCGCCGCCGACAGCATCGTCCGGTTGTTGGGTGACTGGAAAATGCCAAAGCCCGCGCCGCACAGCGCCATGCGCCACACGATATCGAACGCTGTGGGGTGCGCGCCGAGCGTGGCGAGCAGCAGCAGGCCGAGCGCCAGCGTCGCGAGTCCGAGGCCGCCGAGCCAGCCCGCCGAGATCCGGTCCGACAGCACGCCCGACAGCGGC
Source organism: Paraburkholderia sp. PGU19 (assembly GCF_013426915.1). Taxonomy (GTDB): domain Bacteria; phylum Pseudomonadota; class Gammaproteobacteria; order Burkholderiales; family Burkholderiaceae; genus Paraburkholderia. The sequence continues at coordinate 2,630,852 of NZ_AP023179.1, read as the reverse complement.
GCCGCGCCGACGATCACGAGCGGCCACGGCGTCATCAGCAGCCCTGTCTCGACCTGGGACAGGCCCAGATTGTTTTGCAGCAGGAACGGCAGCGACACGAACGCGAGCATTTGCGCGCAGAACGAGCACACCGACGTGCCCACCGATAACGCAAAGATGGGAATGCGCAGCAGATCGACGGGCAACAGCGGCGCGGATTGCGTGAGTTGCCGTCGCACGAAGAAGTAACCGATCACGATCGCGCCGATCAGTTCGGCGGCGACGAAGCCGTAGCGCTCGCCGTGACCGAAGCCATCGACGGCGAAAATCAGAAGCCCGAACACGAACGCGTTCATCACGGCGCTCGGATAGTCATACGGCGACGGATGCCCCTGGTTGTGCGGCAGCGCGCGCCAGCCCACTGCGATGGCGGCGACGCCGATCGGCACGTTGATCGCGAAGAGCCACGGCCACGCCGCGACGGCGAGCACGGCGGACGCCACCGTCGGCCCGACGGCGGACGAGATGGCGACCACCATCGCGTTGATCGCGACGCCGCGCCCGAGTTGCGTGGGCGGATAGATCATCCGCACCAGCGCGGTGTTGACGCTCATGATGCCCGCCGCGCCGAAGCCCTGGATCACGCGGGCGAGCGCGAGCGTCGGCAGCGATGTGGCGAGCGCGCAGCCGAGCGACGCGACCGTGAACAGCACCAGCCCGCCCATATAGACGCGCCGGTAGCCGATGCGATCGCCCAGCGACGACAGCGGCAGCAGCGAGATCGTCACCGACAGCTGATACGCGTTGACGACCCAGATCGAGCTCGCCGCGCTCGCGCGCAGGTTTCGCGCGATGGTCGGCAGCGCGACATTGGCGATCGCACTGTCGAGCACGGCGAGCGTGATGCCCAGCGCGACGACGAGAATCGCCCAGTAGCGCTGCGGGATAGGCAGCCCCAGTTCGGGTTCCGGCGCGGCGGCGGGAGAGGGAGCATCGGGGTTGGAAGCGCCCGTTGGATGGCGGTGGTCGGTCGACGAAGAAGCTTGCATTGTGTTGTTGTGATGAGCGGCGAGGCGGTCGAGTCCAGGATTGTGCTTCCTGTTGTCGCGACAGCGGTCGTGACAGCAGGCGACCGCTTCGCCCCGGCATGACACGCGCATCGCGCGGCGGCCATGCCGGCCCGTGGAGATCGGCGCGCCGCCGTTACTTCAGTTCGTACAGACCCGTGTACGTGGCCGAATCGATTTCGTTCAGATGCGTCATGTAGCGCGCGACGGCGTTGGTCGTGTCGGCGGTGAGCGGCAGAGTCGCCACCTTCAGCGCGTACACGCGGAAGATGAAGCGATGCGGCTTGCTGCCACGCGTCGGCGCTGCGCCACCGAACCCCACTGAGCCGTAGTCGTTGCGAAACTGCAGCGCGCCGGCCGGCAACAGGCTGCCGTCGGCTTTGCCTGCGTTGCGCGGCAGCGAGCGGGCATCAGCGGGAATGTTGACGACGACCCAATGCCAGAAACCGCTGCCCGTGGGCGCGTCGGGATCATAGACGGTGAGGGCAAGGCTTTGCGTGTCGTCGGGCGGCGCGTCCCATTGCAGCGCGGGCGAGATGTTCTCGCCATCGCCGGAGACGCCAAACGATTTATCGTTCATCTCCTGCGCCTTCGGCATAAAGCCGTTCGCGGGGAAGTCGTCCGACCAGATTCGAAAATCAGCCATCATGCGCCTCCTTCGGTGGATGGTTCCAGGATAGGCGGGAGCCGTTGAAAGACCGCTCGGAAGATAGCCTGGAGACTCCCAGTTAGCTAATCGAGTGTAGCACCGGCATCTTGCAAAATTCGCGGCGTCGCTTGAAGACGCAACCTCATGCGCGTTCTTTATGCGCGCTCTTCATGTAGCGACGCGTCGCCGTGCAACCAGTCGATTAGCCGCTGCAGGACGCCGTCGATGTCCCGGTTCGCCCGCGCAAGGCGCATTCCCACACCGTCGCGACGCGCCAGCCGGCTTCGAGCAGCGCAGCCTGCGCCTTAGCGTCGTTGGCGCGATTGCGGCCGATCTTGTCACGCCAGAACTCCGGACGCGTCTGCGGCCATTTGAAGAGATGACAGTCGTGGCCGTGCCAGAAGCAGCCGTGCACGAAGATCACCGCGCGATAGCGCGGCAACACGATGTCGGGCCGTCCGGCGAGATCGCGTGCGTCGAGCCGGAAGCGGAAACCGCGCCGATGCAGCAGGCTGCGGATCAGGATTTCAGGTTTCGTGTTGCGGCCGCGAATGCCGGACATCATCCGGCTGCGCGTGGCCGCGTCGACGATATCGACCATTAGTGCGCGAGCTCCGTCGCGCTGTCCTCCTGCGCCGCGTGCGTGAGCGCGCGCACATGCGGCAGCATGATGCGCGCGACTTCACGCATCACGGGCACCACGACGCTATTGCCGAACTGGCGATACGCCTGGGTATCGCTGACGGGGATGCGGTACGTGTCGGGAAAGCCCATCAACCGCGCGCACTCGCGCGGCGTCAGACGGCGCGGGCGCTTTTTCTCGCCCTGATAGACGAGAATCTCCGAGCCATCCTTGTGGTAGCGCGCCGACAACGTGCGCGTCACGCTTTGCGGATAGGCCATTCCATAGCCGAAGCCGTTGCCCGCCGCGCGATGCTTCTCCGCGTAGTTCTGCAGGTAAGTCCAGAGCTTGGGCGTCAGCGTGTATTTGGGCTGCACCTGATGCGCGGCGTGATCGAAGAAGCGGTCGCCGTCCCACGGCAGGACGGGCTCGCCGCCGTCCGTCCTATGCAGGATCGACGCGAGCCGTGGGCCTTCTTCCGGCAGCCGCAGATCGTCCCACGAGAACGACGTCTTGCCGCGAAAGCCGACGATGATGATCCGCTCGCGATGCTGCGGCGTGAAATGCGCGCCGTCGATCACGCGGTAATGCACCTCGTAGCCGAGTTCGTCGCGCAGTGTCTGAAGGATCACGTCGAACGTGCGGCCTTTGTCGTGCGACAGCAGGTTCTTCACGTTCTCGAGCAGGAACGCGGCCGGGCGGCGCGTGGCGATGATACGCGCAACATCGAAGAACAGCGTGCCCTGCGTCGCGCATTCGAAACCATGCGGACGGCCGAGCGCATTCTTCTTGCTGACGCCTGCAATCGAAAACGGCTGACACGGAAAGCCGCCGAGCAGAATGTCGTGCTCGGGGACGGCTTCGGCGGGAAACGTGACGATGTCGCCGATCAGCGCGTGCTGCGTGGCGCCGTCGCGGAAGTTTTCCTGATACGTTTTCTGCGAGAAGTCGTTCCACTCGCTGGTGAACACGCATTGCCCGCCGTGTGCCTCGAAGCCCATGCGGATGCCGCCGATGCCGGCGAACAGATCGATGATGCGTGTGCTCGTTCCGTTGCCTGCGTGCGCGCTGGCGTTGCGCGGCGTGGCGGGATACAGCATCGCGTGTAACGCCGGTTCGAGCATTGCCGGGCAGGGCGTTTCGCCTTTTTCCCAGCGGCGCACCGTCTTGATGTCCTTGCCGACATGCGCGGCGATTTCTTTTTGTGTGAAGCGGGTGCGCGCCTGCTTCAGCAGGTCAAGCGGTGAAGCCTGAGTCACAGGAATCCTTGCTGGGAATTTTTGCGGACATTATGACCTATGAATGTCCCTAATTTGCGATTGCGGCGTGTTCCGCAGACAAATTTTCCTACGCTGAGGAGCGTGAGCGCTTTTGAATGGCGAGACGGAAAGCAGCCCCGGCGACGCGCCAGATCATCCTGTCGCTGTGCCGCCGGGTGTTCGCGCTGCTGGTCGCAGCATCGTGGAATGAAGCGCGGCGGGTCAATGAATGTTAAATGCGCGGCGCGCTTCGATCCACGCGGCGTGGCGGCGCCGCAGACGTTCCGCAGGTTCGCTCAGCGTTTGCGGCGTACGCGATGGCGATTCGCGTCGCGCGACGCGGCGGGCCGCGTGATCGTCACGGGCAGCGGCGTGAGTTCCTTCGCGCACAACTCGTCGAGTTGCAACAGCAGATCGTCGATCGAACAGATCTGCGAATGGGTCAGGTGGTCGGCGTCGAGCAGTTCGAACAGGCGTTTGCGCCAGTAGGTGGCCGGGAGGATGGCCCCACCCAGGTCGCCATGCATCGAAGGCCGCATGACGCGGGCAATGTGCGCGATGTCCTGATCGATCAGAGTCGATTTGAACGATCCCGCCGACGAAGTGAGGTAATGGTCCATGCCCCCACAACGGCAGGGGTTTGGAAAACTTTAGGGTCAGTTTGAAAATATTTTTGCCGCGACGGGCTTTATGCGGATCGTAATCGCGCGATGTCGACGCGGGCAGCGGGCAGGTGGCCGGTGTTTCGAGGGCCGTGCGCGGGCCGGTTCATGTCAGCGCGAGCGCGAGGCTGCAGGTGAGCACGACGATCATGAGGCCAGCGGCGACTGCAAGGTTGTACGGGTAGGGCATCTGTCAACCTACTGACGTATCCGAGGAGTGACGAGATGATAAAAGGACGCCGCGAGTCCGTCCGCAGACAAATGGCGCGTTAGGTGGGCGAGCGCACACTGGCTTGCGGCGCTCGCGCGCAAGCCCCGCCGGGCGGCCTTCCGGCGCATGCCGGGGCGCTGGCGCGTGTGGCTTTTTCGCGTCGCGCGATGTACACGGCGCGACGCACGCGTCAGGCGGCCTGATCGGGGCTTGGGGCCGGGTTGGCCGCGCCTTCGAGAAAACGGCGCGTCGCTTCGAACGACTGCAGCATCTGGTCCGGCCACGGTGTTTGCAGCATGACCGCCTGATGATTCTCGAATGCGGTGCTCAGCAGCTTCGACAGTTCCGGCGAGTTCAAATGGCGCAGCAGCACGCTGACGGTGATGGCCGTCGCCTGGCTAGCGCCTGCTGTTTGCAGTTCGGAAGTGGTGAGAGCGGCGAGTTGCTTGTTGATATCCATGGGTTGTCCTTCGATTGTGCTGGCGTGTGTTGCGTGAAGTGCGTGATTTTGTCACGGTCGGGCGAGGTCAGTCGGACCCGGTCGGCTCGGGAAACAGTCGTCTAGCCGCGCCACGCGGGCTCGTTCGCCATTCCCTTCCAAAAAAGGGAACTGTGTTTTAGCAATTACGATAGTTTTCTTTGTTTAGTGCGGGGGTACACTCGATTCAAACGTTTTCGCTCTGGAGTCGATCATGCTCGCTACCTTCTTTGTGCTCTGGCCGTTCGCCGCTGCGTCGCTGTTTGCGCTCGCCAAATTCTTCGATCAGCGCGACCAGCAATTGGCCAAGGTTCAGGTGGTGGTGCGCCGGCATCGGTGATCGTCTGATCGTTGTGGCTGTTCGCCGCGTTGCATCGCGGTGGGGCTGTAGCAAACAAAAAACCCGCAAAGCGTAAGCTGTTGCGGGTTTTTTTGTAGCGTCGTCCGTCGCCGATGTGGTCCCCCCGACAGGAATCGAACCTGTATCTAGCGCTTAGGAGGCACTTGTTCTATCCATTGAACTACGGGGAGGGGCCGCCGACGAGCGCAGAGTATAGCAAATCGCTCGTTTGCCAAAGCGGCTTTCGATGCGGGCCACCGGCCGCGCCCGCTCGGTGGCGGCTGGCGCGCCGCACGGCTACCATCGGCCGATGACCGATGCGCACTACACCGATCCGCGTCTCGTCGCGCTCTACGACGCGCTCAACCCGTTCTCCGCCGACACGCGCTTCTATCTCGACCTCGCCGCGCGCACGGAAGCTTCGCGCATCGTCGATATCGGCTGCGGCACGGGGCTGCTGGCCTGTGAACTGGCCCGGCGCGGCCATACGGTGACGGGCGTCGATCCTTCACCCGCGATGCTCGATATCGCCCGCCGACGGCCGGGCGGCGACCGGGTGGAATGGATCGAAGGCGACGCGGCGCAACTGGGCGCAAAGTCCGCCGATCTCGCCGTGATGACAGGCCACGTCGCGCAGGTTTTCCTCGACGACGCGAGCTTCGACGCCACGCTAGCCGCTGCACAAGCCATGTTGCGTCCCGGCGGCTGCCTCGCTTTCGAAAGCCGCAATCCATCCTTGTCGCCGTGGACGGCGTGGACGCCGGAATTGTCGCGCCGCGTGATCGATGATCCGCGCTATGGCGCCGTCGAAATCTGGCAGCAACTCATCGAATCAAGCAATGGCCGCGTCTGCTTCGACACTCACTAGTCGCCCCTGAATAATGCGTTTGCCCGGCGGTGTGGTCATGCGCCGGGCATGATTCGGACGAGAGTGGTAAGCGAAGCAGCAAGAATGAGGGCGTAAAAAACCTTCAGCTTCCTGAGGATCATTCGTAGGTTGTGACCGGCGCCGCATAACACCGCGTGCATCGCGTCACCGAGCACTCCCTTCAGCCAGTTCCGATCGAGTTTGCCATCTGTCTTCATGTGGCCGATCGCTGGCTCAATCGCGCTGCGCCGTCTGATCATCGCTCGTAATCCCCGCGTGATGCCTCGCCTCAACCCCGGGTGGTAGATCTTCACACCTTCGATGTCTACGCCCTTGTATCCACGATCCACGACGGCGATTTCTGGCGTGACGTCGCTCAGGATCGCCGCCTGTTCGAGCGCTTCTGCAAGTGTGTGGCCGTCGTATGGATTGCCTGGCATCGAGCGCATGCCAACGACCAGGCCCTCCCTGTGCGTCGTCGTAATCGACACCTTCACGCCGAACTCGTAGGGCGTGCGCGCCTTGCCCTTGGCCAGGCACTCTACCTCCGGCGCATGCAGAGCGTAAAGCTTGGTTTTGTCCTTTGTCTTTTGCGACAGGATCCGCTTTGTGCGATCAATCAGTTCCTGCAGGACCCCGCGACTGCCTTCGGAGACCGCATCAATCTGCCGCTCGACGTCACGCATCACCCGACCCACACGCGAGCGCAGTGTGCGCAACACTTTCTTCATGCGTTTGTACTGCTTGGCATGGGCATAGCGGCCTATCTGACGCGCCAGGTGCGGCGCCTCGCGGTTGTAGTTCTGCCTCAGTTTCAGGCCGTGCCGTGCTGCAGCCTTTACCAGATGTTCGCGACACCGCTCAAGCAACCGCGAATCGGTCGGATGGGCAACCGCTTTCTGCATGACAGTTGTGTCAACGATCACGCGCTTGACGCTCGCGGCCTTGATCACGCCGGCCCGTTTGGCTGCGTCGATCGTTTCGGCCAGCAACTCTTCAACACCAGCCTCGCCCAGCCGCTTGCGCCAGCGCGTCAGGCTCGACGGATCGATCGGCGGTTCGGTCTGCAAATACGTCTCGCCGGTGAACACCTGCCAATACGGGTTCTCAACCCATTGCCAGACGACTTCTTCGTCGGACAGGTCAAATGCGTGCTGCAGATACAGCAGACCGGCGACTAGCCTGGGTGATGTTGCCGGGCGTCCCTTGCGCGACACGAAGCTCTCGCTCATCGCCATGCCCAGCCGATTCCAGTTGATCAGGTCAGCCAGCCGCACCAGCGGATGTCTCAGATTGATCTGCTCGCGCAGCGGCTGCCGGAAGAAATCTCCCTCTGTCACAGGCGTCTTCGGACCCATCCGCACCTCGTCAGAATTTGCAGGATTTAGGCATCAATATGCCAGGTCTCTGCAAATCCCACAATGCCATTTCGGCCTCGGAGCCTTACCGCATAAGCTTTCGCGGATTGTTCAAGGCCGACTCACTATCGCTTCCTTCGAGACGGCGACACCGTCGTCGCGCCCAGCGAGTTGCGCTTTCGCACGCAGGCTGCGCTGAGCGAAGCGCTCGTCAAAGCGGGTTTCAGCGATCTGGAATGGTTCGGCGACTGGTCCCGATCACCCGTCGATCACGCGAGCCGCGAACTGATCGTCGTAGCAAGGCGCGACTGACCAAGGCGGACGGCCAGCCAAAAGCAAAGCGGTCCGCAGGCCTTCAACCCGCGGACCGCTCTAGACGAACGACGGATCTGTAAAAGAACCGCCGATCAAAACTCCACTACAGCAAATTCGGCCTTGCCCACATCGCACAGCGGGCAGCGCCAGTCCACGGGGATATCGGCGAAACGCGTACCCGCTTCGATACCTTCCTCGGGCAGACCTTCCTCTTCGTTATAGATCCAGCCGCAAATCAGACAGACCCAGCTCTTATATTCGATCACTTCACTCACGACACACGCTCTTCATTGATTCAATGCAAAATCCGCCAATCTGCCCCTTTTTAGTGCATCCGGCGGCGACCCGCAATATTACCGGAATTCGCCGGAAGACCTACGCCGCCCGTTCCGTTTACCGTTTCAGATCAACGCGAAGCAGCGTGCATCCCGGCGATCCGACGTCCGGCGGGCCCGGCGCCAACGTGTATTCTTTCAGTACGATGCGGCCGTGCGCGAACGCTTACGTACGCCGTGCCCATCGAGCCGCTTTAGCCAAGGAGAAGAACGATGCTGAATAACAGATGGTTGGCCGGCGCAGCGTGCGCGGGCATGCTGGTCTTGTCGGGCGTGGCGCATGCCGCGGGCGTCTCGTTCGTCGAGCCGAAGGACGGCGCGACTGTGAGCAATCCCATCCACGTGAAGTTTGCCGTCGAAGGCATGAAGATCGTTCCCGCGGGCACGATGACGGAAGGCACGGGGCATCATCATCTGATCATCGACGGGCAGCCGCTGCCGAAGGGCGAGGTCATTCCCGCCAACGACAAGTCGCTGCATTTCGGCAAGGGCCAGACAGAGACGGAGATCACGCTGCCGCCGGGCGATCATACGTTGACGCTCGATTTCGGCGACGGTGCGCACCGTTCGTACGGTCCGGAAATGAGCAAGACGATCACGATTCACGTGAAGTAAGGCCGCGCGCTTGCCGCGCTATTGCCGCTCACCTTCACATCACGGAGCGATTTGCCGCTGCGAACGCCGACACCGGAACGGGCGTTCGCGTTCTCTTGCGTCCGCGCGCGTGCTGAGCGCCTGCTCCTGCCGACCCACCGGTTCCAGCGGCGTGGGCGCGCGCTGCATGCGTCATTCGTCCTATGCCATCCTGCCGGGCCGCATCCCGTCAGTATTCGCGCCGCCGACCGGTACAATGAGCGCTTCCGACTCATCGCTGGTTCCTCCTTTCCCATGTCGCTTTACACCATCACGGGCGCGCAACTGGCGTTCGGCCACGTCGCGCTGCTCGATCACGCGGATTTCTCTCTCGAAGCCGGCGAGCGCGTCGGGCTGATCGGCCGCAACGGCGCGGGCAAGTCCTCGCTGCTGAAGATCGTCGCCGAACTCGCCAGACCGGACGATGGCCTCGTCACGCGTCAGCAGGATCTGGTCACCGTGTATGTGCCGCAGGAGCCCGAATTCGACGCCGACGTGACAGTGTTCGACGCTGTCGCGGCGGGCCTCACGCATGCGAGCGCGCTGCTCGACGAATACAACACGGTCGCGCACGAGCTGGCGGAAACGCCGGAAGGCGCGCAGCACGACGCGTTGCTTGCGCGCATGAACGCGTTGCAATCGTCGCTCGATGCCACCGATGCCTGGAACTGGCGCACGCGCGTCGCCACGACGCTCGCGCAGATCGGCCTCGATGGCGACGCGCGGGTGGGCTCGCTGTCGGGCGGCATGCAAAAGCGCGTCGCGCTGGCGCGGGCGCTCGTCGTGCAGCCGGACGTGCTGCTGCTGGACGAGCCGACCAACCATCTGGACTTCGACGGCATTCGCTGGCTTGAAGAACTGCTGATCTCGCAGCGCGCCGGTTTGCTGTTCATTACCCACGACCGCGCGTTTCTCGATCGCGTCGCGACGCGCATCGTCGAACTGGATCGCGGGCGGCTGTTGTCGTATCCGGGCAATTTCTCCGCATATCAGACGCGCAAGGCGCAGCAACTGGAAGTGGAGCGGGTCGAAAACGAGAAGTTCGACAAGCTGCTCGCGCAGGAAGAAGTGTGGATTCGCAAGGGCGTCGAGGCGCGGCGCACGCGCAGCGTAGGGCGTATTGCGCGGCTCGTGCAGATGCGCAATGAGCGCGCGGAACGCCGCAATGTGCAAGGCAACGTGAAGCTCGACGTCGGGCAGGGCGAGAAGTCCGGCAAGATCGTCGCCGAACTGACGGACGTGACGAAGCGGTATGGCGAGCGCACGGTGGTCGACCGGTTTTCGGCAACGGTGATGCGCGGCGACAAGATCGGCTTCATCGGTCCGAACGGCGCGGGCAAGACGACACTGCTCAAGCTGATTCTCGGCGAACTGCAACCGGACGACGGCAAGGTGCGCATCGGCACCAACCTGCAAGTCGCTTACTTCGACCAGATGCGCGCACAGCTCGATCTGGACAAAAGCCTCGGCGACACGATCAGCCCCGGCAGCGACTGGGTCGAGATCAATGGCCAGAAAAAGCACGTGATGAGCTATCTGGGCGACTTTCTGTTTGCGCCGGAGCGCGCGCGTTCGCCTGTGAAGTCGCTGTCGGGCGGCGAGCGCAACCGTCTGCTGCTGGCACGCCTCTTTGCGCGTCCCGCGAATGTGCTGGTGCTCGACGAGCCGACCAACGACCTCGACATCCCGACGCTCGAACTGCTCGAAGAATTGCTGACGGACTACGACGGCACGGTGCTGCTGGTGAGCCACGACCGCGCGTTTCTGGACAACGTGGTGACGTCGGTGATTGCGTCGGAGGGCGAGGGTAAGTGGCGCGAGTATGTCGGTGGGTTTACCGACTGGCAGATCCAGCGTGAGCGTTCCGAGCAGATCGCGCAACAGGATGTGCCGAAAGAAGTGCCGAAGGAAGCTGTGGCCAAGGACAGCGCGGCAGGCCGCAACGCGCAGCGCACGGTGAAGCTTTCATTCAAGGAACAGCGCGAACTGGAGGCGCTGCCCGAGAAGATTGCCTCGCTCGAAGCGGAGCAGAAAGCGATCGGCGCGCAGATCGAGGACGGCTCGATTTTCGTGAAGGACGCGCAGGAAGGCGCGCGGCTGACCGAGCGCTACGCGGCCATCGACGAGGAACTGCTGGTGGCGATTGAGCGGTGGGATGAGTTGGAGAGCAAGCGGAAGTAACACGTCTATCGGGGGTAGAGCGCTTTCCTGCCAATCGTCCTACACCCATCATCTAAATTGCCCCGCGCATCGAAATCAGTAAAATACCCGCGAACCTGCTTCCCACGGTCGTTCCAGCGTATCGCCCGAAACCGGGCTCGCGGGAGAACCGCGGAAAGCAGACAAGGCAAACCGATAACTGCTGCACGCAAGTCGCGCAGCGCACACACTCCGTTGTTTCGTTTCGCTTTTTTTGAAAACTCAACGCATTGTCCACGCACCTGTCCACAGGACATGTGGACAACGATGAACCGACGGACCCGAGCAAGCCATGTCAACGAAAAAGCCTAACGCCGCGTATAGCGAAGCATCGATCAAGGTGCTCAAGGGCCTGGAGCCGGTCAAGCAGCGGCCCGGCATGTACACGCGCACCGAAAATCCGCTGCACATCATCCAGGAAGTCATCGACAACGCATCCGACGAAGCGCTCGGCGGCTACGGCCGTCAGATCACCGTCACACTGCATGCCGACCAGTCCGTGTCCGTCGAAGACGACGGGCGCGGCATTCCGTTCGGCATGCATCCGGAAGAGGGCGTGCCCGTCGTCGAAATCGTTTTCACGCGCCTGCACGCGGGCGGCAAGTTCGACAAGGCGGCAGGCGGCGCGTACACCTTCTCGGGCGGCCTGCATGGCGTCGGCGTATCGGTGACGAACGCGCTGTCCACGCGCCTCGACGTCACCGTGTGGCGCGACGGCAAGGTCGCCGAACTGAGCTTCTCGCATGGCGACGTCGTCAAGCAGCTGCAGGTGCGCGCCGCGGCGAAGGGCGAGAAGAAGTCCGGCACGCGCGTGACCGCGTGGGCCGATCCGAAATACTTCGATTCACCCAACCTGCCGCTCGGCGAGTTGCAGCGTCTGTTGCGCTCGAAGGCCGTGCTGCTGCCGGGCGTCGAAGTCGTGCTCGTCAACGAGAAAACGGGCGAACGCCAAAGCTGGAAGTACGAAGACGGTCTGCGCGGCTACCTGATGGAAGGCATGGCGGGCAGCGACCTGCTGATCCCTCTCTTCGAAGGCGAGCGCTACGCGGAAAGCTCGCGTTCGAATGAAGAGACGTTCGCCGAAGGCGAGGGCGCCGCGTGGGTCGTCGCGTGGAGCGAAGAAGGGTCGCTCACGCGCGAGTCCTACGTCAATCTGATTCCGACGCCCGCCGGCGGCACGCACGAATCTGGCTTGCGCGACGGTCTCTTTCAGGCGGTAAAGAGCTTCGTCGAACTGCATAACCTGCAGCCGAAGGGCGTGAAGCTGCTCGCGGAAGACGTGTTCGCCCGCGTGTCGTTCGTGTTGTCCGCGAAGGTGCTCGATCCGCAGTTCCAGGGGCAAATCAAGGAGCGTCTGAATAGCCGCGATGCCGTGAAGCTGGTGTCGTCGTTCGCGCGTCCTGCGCTCGAACTGTGGCTCAACCAGCACGTCGAGCACGGCAAGAAGCTCGCCGATCTCGTCATCAAGCAGGCGCAGGCGCGTACGCGCGCCGGCCAGAAGGTCGAGAAGCGCAAGAGTTCGGGCGTGGCGGTGCTGCCGGGCAAGCTGACCGATTGCGAATCGACGGAAATCGGCCGCAATGAACTGTTCCTCGTCGAGGGCGATTCTGCCGGCGGCTCCGCGAAGATGGGCCGCGACAAGGAGTATCAGGCCATCCTGCCGTTGCGCGGCAAGGTGCTGAACACTTGGGAAACCGAGCGCGATCGTCTGTTCGCCAACAATGAAGTGCACGATATTTCCGTGGCGATCGGCGTCGATCCGCACAGCCCGGACGACAACATCGATCTGTCCAATTTGCGCTACGGCAAGATCTGTATCTTGTCCGATGCGGACGTCGACGGCTCGCACATTCAGGTGCTGCTGCTTACGTTGTTCTTCAAGCACTTCCCGCAACTGATCGAACGCGGTCACGTGCATGTCGCGCGTCCGCCGCTGTTCCGCGTCGACGCGCCCGCGCGCGGCAAGAAACCCGCGCAGAAGCTGTACGCGCTGGATGAAGGCGAACTCGAAGCGATCCTCGACAAGCTGCGCAAGGATGGCGTGCGTGAATCGCAGTGGTCGATCAGCCGCTTCAAGGGCCTGGGTGAAATGAGCGCCGAGCAGCTGTGGGACACGACGATGAACCCGGACACGCGGCGCCTGTCGCCCGTCGCGCTCGGCCAGCTCGACTTCGACGCGACCGTCGCGCGAATGACGATGCTGATGGGCAAGGGCGAAGCGGCGTCGCGCCGCAGCTGGCTCGAGGACAAGGGCAACCAGGTCGAAGCGGATATCTGAGCGCCGCGGCGCTTCGTGCCAGCGACCCCATGCAACGCATGGGAAACACGAAGCGCGCGCCGCTGAACAAGGACACGGAATCTAGATGGACGACAACACTCCCGATCTTTTTACCGAGCCGGCCGCGCCCGAAGGCGACGTGCTGACGCTTGGCGACTACGCTGAAAGCGCGTACCTCGAATACGCGGTGAGCGTGGTGAAGGGCCGCGCGCTGCCCGACGTCTGCGACGGCCAGAAGCCCGTGCAGCGTCGCATCTTGTATGCGATGAACGAGATGGGCCTCGCCGACAACGCGAAGCCCGTGAAATCGGCGCGTGTGGTCGGCGACGTGCTGGGTAAATACCACCCGCACGGCGACCAGTCGGCGTACGACGCGCTCGTGCGTCTCGCGCAAGATTTCTCGATGCGCTATCCGCTGATCGACGGCCAGGGCAACTTCGGTTCGCGCGACGGCGACGGCGCGGCGGCGATGCGATACACGGAAGCGCGTCTCACGCCGATCGCGAAACTGCTGCTCGACGAAATCGATCAGGGCACCGTCGATTTCATGCCGAACTACGACGGCTCGTTCGAAGAGCCGAAGCTGCTGCCCGCGCGGCTGCCGTTCGTGCTGCTGAACGGCGCGTCGGGCATCGCGGTCGGCCTGGCGACGGAAATCCCGTCGCACAACCTGCGCGAAGTCGCCGCAGCCGCCGTCGCGATGATCCGTCATCCGCATATCACGCACGCCGAGTTGATGCAGCATGTCCCTGGCCCGGACTTCCCAGGCGGCGGCCAGATCATTTCGAGCGAAACGGAAATCTCGCAGGCGTATGAAACGGGCCGTGGCAGTCTCAAGGTCCGCGCGCGCTGGAAGATCGAGGATCTCGCACGTGGCCAGTGGCAGCTCGTCATTACCGAGTTGCCGCCGAATACCTCCGGCCAGAAGGTGCTTGAAGAGATCGAGGAACAGACGAATCCGAAAATCAAGCTTGGCAAGAAGTCGCTGACGCCGGAACAGTTGCAGACGAAACAGACGCTTCTCGGTCTGCTCGACGCCGTGCGCGACGAGTCGGGCAAGGATGCGCCCGTGCGTCTCGTATTCGAGCCGAAGTCGCGCACCATCGATCAAACCGAGTTCGTCACCACGCTGCTCGCGCATACGAGCCTCGAATCGAACGCGACGCTGAACCTCGTGATGGTTGGCGCGGACGGCCGTCCGCGTCAGAAGGGTCTTGGCGAGATCCTGCGCGAATGGGTCGGCTTCCGTTTCACGACGGTTACGCGTCGCACGCAGCATCGTCTCGGCAAGGTCAACGACCGGATTCACATCCTCGAAGGCCGGATGATCGTCTTTTTGAATATCGACGAAGTCATCCGCATCATTCGCGAATCCGACGAACCTAAGACGGCGCTGATCGAAGCCTTTGGTTTGTCCGAGCGTCAGGCTGAGGACATTCTTGAAATCCGGCTGCGTCAGTTGGCGCGCCTCGAGAAGATCAAGATCGAGAAGGAACTGTCCGAACTGCGCGACGAGAAGGCCAAGCTCGAAGAACTGCTCGGCAGCGAATCGGCGATGAAGCGCCTGATCATCAAGGAAATCGAAGCAGACGCAAAGCAATATGGCGACGATCGCCGCACGCTGATCCAGCAGGAAAAGCGCGCAACGTTCGAAGCGCGCGTCGTCGATGAGCCGGTAACGGTGGTCGTGTCGCAGAAGGGCTGGGTACGCGCGTTGAAGGGCTACGGGCTCGACCCCGCCGGCTTTACGTTCAAGGCGGGCGACGGTCTCTACGCCGCGTTCCAGTGCCGCACGCCCGACATGCTGATCGCGTGGGGCAGCAAGGGCCGCGTGTACTCCGTCGCGGTGTCGCAATTGCCGGGTGGCCGTGGCGACGGCGTTCCCGTCACGTCGTTGATCGAACTCGAATCGGGCACGCATCTGATGCACTACTTCGCGGCGTCGGCGGAGCAGGCGTTGTTGCTGGCATCGTCGAACGGTTTCGGCTTTATCGCGAAGGTCGGCGACATGGTGAGCCGCGTGAAGGCGGGCAAGGCGTTCATGACGATCGACGAGGGCGCGACGCCGCTCGCGCCGATGCCGATGCTGCCCGATGCGACGCAAGTGGCGTGTCTGTCGGGCGGCGGGCGTCTGCTGGTGTTCGGCCTCGACGAGATGAAGACGCTCTCGGGTGGCGGACGTGGCGTGATCCTGATGGCGCTCGATCCGAACGAATCGCTGACGCAGGCGCTCGCCATCACCAAGGCAGGCGTCGTGCTGGAAGGCATGTACCGCAACAAGCCAACCGAAGAGCAGTTGTCGGGCGCCGCGCTCGCGCCGAATGTCGGCAAGCGTGCCCGCAAGGGCCGCGCGCCGGACACGAAGCTCAAAGAGGTGACGTCGCTGCGTCCGGTGTTGGGGGCGTAACGCAGGCAAACGCCGTGAGCGGGGTGTCTCACGGCGCAACACAAAAACAACGAAGAAAACAGCGCAGCGAATGAACTGCGCATAATGTCACGAGTCGAACGCGGTCACTGGCGCATGTCATTGCCGCGTATTTCGACAGGACACAACGGCAGCGCGCTACATCGGCAAAGGAAAACAACTATGAACAAGGCGATCGAAGTCGCGCTCTTTTTGCATCTGCTGGGTGTCGCCGTGTGGATCGGCGGCATGATATTCGCGCATTTCTGTCTGCGTCCGGCACTCGAAGATCTCTCGCCGCAATTGCGGCTGCCGCTGTGGGAATCCGTATTTGGCCGGTTCTTCAACTGGGTCGGCGTGTCGGTGCTGATCATTCTGCTGACGGGCGGCTTCCTGCTGATGCAGTTCGGCGGTGGCCACGCCACCTGGCAGCTTCACGCGATGGCGGGCATCGGCATCGTGATGATGCTGATTTTCGGGCATATCCGATTCGCAGTCTTTCCGCGCATCCGTCGCGCGGTGCAGGCGCAGAAATGGCCCGATGGCGCTCGCGCGGTCGCGACCGTGCGGCGGCTCGTCGTCGTCAATCTGGTGCTGGGCGTCGTGACGATTGGTGTGGCAGCTTTGTCGCGCGGGTTCTGAACGCGGCGACGCGTCAGCCGACCACGCATGAGCGCCGCTTTCGCGGCGCTTTTTGTTTGGCACCCGGCACATACCCTCGGCGGTTTCAAGATGCAAGTGCAACACTTCCGTTTAGGATACGTTGCATGGGAAAGAACTACGAACATCTGAGCGCCGAAGAGCGCGGTGTGATCTTTACAATGAAGCTTGAGGCCAAGAGCACGCGCGAGATCGCGCGTGCTCTTTTGCGCTCACCAAGTACGATCAGTCGTGAACTGAGGCGCAATGACTGGAAACCGGCCCACGAGCGCTCTGTGATGGGACGCCCTGCGATCGCAGGCGGCTACAATTCAAGACGTGCGGGTTTGCGGGCAGGCAGACTGCGGCGCAAGCCACGGCGGGAGCGCAAACTGCACATCGACGGAGCGCTGTGGCCGCAAGTGCGCGAACTGTTGAGCAAACACCATTCACCCGAGCAGATCAGTGCGCAACTGAAGCTGGCGCATCCGGACGAGCCCACCCTGAACGTATCTCACGAAACCATCTATCACGCCATCTACGCAATGCCTCGGGGCGAGCTTAAACGCGAGCTGATCGCGCTTCTCAGACGGGGGCGCAGCACGCGCAGACCCCGCTCGCACGGTGAAGACCGACGAGGCAAGCTCACCGACATGGTCAGCATCCACGTGCGTCCGCCCGAGGCAAACGAGCGGTTGATTACCGGACACTGGGAAGGCGATCTCATCAAGGGTGCAGCAAACCGCTCGGCGGTGGGCACGCTGATCGATCGCAGCACACTGTTCCTGATGCTGGTCAAAATGGATGGCAGCACAGCGGAAGAGGCGTTGCGGGCCTACAGCGCGGCGTTCGCGCCGCTTGACCCGCAACTGCTCAAGACGCTGACCTACGATCAGGGCAAGGAGATGGCACTGCACAAGGAACTGGCCAAAGCGACGGGCATCCGCATCTACTTCTGCGATCCACACAGCCCGTGGCAGCGCGGTATCTGTGAGAACACCAACGGTCTGTTGCGCCAGTACCTGCCCAAAGGCGCGGACCTGTCCGTGCTCTCACAGCGTCAGCTTGACCTGATTGCTATCGAGATGAACACCCGTCCACGCAAGACTCTCGGCTGGAGAACGCCTGCGCAAGCCTTTATTGAAAACTGCAAGAAACAGGGAATCGAAATCAACCCCGCTGTTGCACTTGGTCTTTGAAACCGCCCTCTGATTACCCGTGTTTCGATTTCCAAAACTGCTAATACAGTTTTCGAATACATTAATACGTTATCCAAAATAACGTAACGTATAATTCTCACGGCGATACGCGCCAATGTCGTGAGTAAAACGCCATCGCCCTCTCCACGCATTCACAGCAAATCACGTTCGT
The DNA here is from genome assembly GCF_013426915.1 of Paraburkholderia sp. PGU19. Taxonomy (GTDB): domain Bacteria; phylum Pseudomonadota; class Gammaproteobacteria; order Burkholderiales; family Burkholderiaceae; genus Paraburkholderia. The sequence goes on along the minus strand of NZ_AP023179.1, from coordinate 2,613,185 downwards.
CACTGCCCGCTGTGGATTCGCCGTGCCCTATGTGCCACATGTGCCATATGGCCGTGTGAATGGTCGCCTGTTCATGGGCGCCTCGCTTCACCGGCTCGCGGGTTTCTCGACTCAACCTTTCCCCTCATTTCGCTGTATGAGCACGACTGCACCATGACATTGGAAGACCTTCTCCAAAAGCTGGTCGAACCGCAAGAAGACCCTATGCCTCTCCTGATCGGATTGGTCGAATGTCTTCGTCCGCGCCGCTCTAACGATTTCAATGCGGCACGTCAGGCTATCCATGCACTGTGTTTCCTGCTGAGCGAAAACGAGGCATACCGGCTCGGTCTGCGGCGGGCCGTCATGCATCTCGTCATGGGCCGCAAACAGGTCTCGCTTTATGCCGATACCGGGATTTTTCCCAACAACGGCTTCTTCACCGAGGTGAGCCACCGCTTTTTCCGGCATGCAATCCTTCCAGACGTCGTCGATCTGAATTGTCTGCGTGACGCCGTGGCAACCGTGTTTCATCGTTCGTCCGATCACATCTGGGTGAAGGGCGTTGGCGTCGACGTGTGGGGCGAATTGCTGCATGCGATGCGCCTTGAAGCGCGTCCTGGCGCGTCAAGCAAGAACGCAACGTTGCGCCAGATGAGCGAGGCATTGCGCGTGCTCTCCTATCGCGTCGCGGCGATTGGCCTGGATCCCGAGTTCCTGCGACTCGAACCTACGCTTGAACAGCGTTCCTCCCCATTCATGGAGCAGAACGTGTGCATGCTGGCTTACCTCGAACAGATCGAAGCGGCATCGCAGGCTGGCGAGAACTGCGTGGCGGGCCACAAGGCGGAGGCCGTGCTCGAAGCATTCGACCAGTGCCGCGCGTACGGCGAGAGAATCCACGCGAGGGTCGCCCGCGAAGGCGCGAGCCTGTCTCTGACCTTGCAATTGCGCAGACTCGAACAACACATTGCTCGCTCGTGCAGCCTGATGCGCGTTCTATCCGACGCTGCTGCCTGCCGCATCGGCAGTGACGTCATTCCGGGCATCGCGCAACTCGCGTCGGAGTTGATCGAAGCCGTGTGCCGCAAGGACGATGTACGCGACTTCATACGCCAGAATGTCGAGATACTGGCCTTGCGGATCACCGAAAACTCAGGCCACAGCGGCGAACACTACATCACGGCTGGCCGTCTCGACTACCTCGCGCTGCTTAAGTCCGCACTTGGCGCCGGCTTTGTCGTCGCCTTCATGGCGGCCATCAAGATTCCGCTGAGCATGGCCCACTGGACGCCGCTCGACCAGGCCATCGGATTCGGCCTGAACTACGGGCTCGGCTTCATGCTGATCCATATTCTGCACGGGACCGTCGCCACCAAGCAGCCGGCCATGACGGCTCATGCGATTGCGGCTGTCATCGATGCGAGCAGCCGCACGGCGCACAATCTCGAAGCGCTCACCACGTTGATCGCACGGACCATCCGCAGCCAGACGGCGGCCATCTTCGGCAATATCATGCTTGCCGTTCCCGTTGCGATGCTGATCGCAATGGCGTACCGGGTGACGACGGGACATCACTACATCGATCAGACGAAGGCGATGCACCTGCTGCACGACGCGAATCCCACCGCGCAAACGCTGTTCTACGCGGCGGCCGCGGGGATATGCCTGTTTCTAGCAGGGCAGATCGCCGGATATTTCGACAATGTGTGCGCATATAACCGCATTCCCGAACGGGTGGCGGGGCTGAAGTGGGCTCAGCGCCTGCTCGGGAGACGACGTTTGCAGCGCGTGGTTCGTTACGTGGAAGGCAACCTCGGCGCGCTGGCGGGCAATCTGTTTTTTGGCTTCATGCTTGCGGGTGTCTGGGCCATCGGCGCGCTCTTCGGCCTGCCGCTCGATATTCGCCATGTGACGTTCTCTTCCGCGTACATCGGCTTTGCGACTGCCGCTCAGGATTTCTCGGTACGTCCGGACCTTCTGTTGCCGGCTGTGATCGGCACCGCGCTGATCGGACTCGTCAATCTGTTCGTCAGCTTCACACTGGCGTTCGCCGTCGCGCTGAGATCCCGGCACATCACCTTCTCCCAGCGCGCACAACTCATGCGCTGCGTGCTGCGCCGGTTGATCAGGCATCCCGGCGAATTCCTGCTGCCGCCGATGGGCGCGGGCAACGGCAAGCGCAAGCGCGCCAGCAGACGATCGACGCAACACGCCACGTTGTCCGAGGGCGCCTGAGACAGTCGTTCCCGATGCCCATTGCACCAGGAAGTGCGGTGTCACGTCATGTGCCCGACGTACAGCCACACGCCACACACGATAGCAACCGTCCCATACACCGCATACACGGGCAGCTTCAGCTTTGCGAAGCACACGCCCGAGAACAGCGCCGTCACGAGATACGACGGTTCGAACGGTACATTGCGCACGATACGCAGCACCGCGACGGCCAGAAACGCCGTCGTCACCGCGCGCAGTACGCGCATGCCGTGCTCGAAGCGCGGGTTCGTCTTCAGTTGATGCAGGTGTCGTTGCGCGAGCACAACGAGGCAGCCCGACGGCACGAAAAGCGCGATCGTCGCGATCAGCGCGCCGCGCCATCCTTCGACCAGATAGCCGAAGAACGGCACCACGTTCAGGAGCGGCCCCGGCGACAAGGGCGATAGCGAAAATGCCAGCGTGAAGTCGTTGTTGGTCACGCCGACAGTGGGCGTAACGAACAGCGTCTTCAACACGGGCAGCGCGGAGAAGCCACCGCCGAACAGCGTCAATCCCGCACCCGCGAGACGCGGCCACAACAGCGCGAGTTCATAGCGATGCGGCAGTGGCACCGCGAAGATCAGCAGCAACACACACAGGCCGATCAGCAGCCGCCAATCGCCGGCGCTGAGCGTCGTCGACAGGCGTGCACCGCGCGCGTCGCTGCGCGCCCAGCCCGACATGAACGCCGCACCGAGAATGCCGATATACGCGGCAGGCGTATGCGCGCCGACCAGCGCGATGCTGCCGAGCACGGCTGCCGTCCATTCGAGCCGTCCGCGCACGAGCGCGCGCGTCTGCTTGTACCAGGTGACGCCGATCAGCGTCGCGAGCACGACGCCGAAATGATTGAGCAGCGTCTGCGAGGCGACTTCGCGCACGATCGGCGTGCGGTAGAAGATCGCGAACGCCGTCATCAGCATGAAGAAGGGCAGGACGCTCGCGATACCCGCGACCCACGCGCCCGCGCGTCCGCGCAGTACATGGCCGAGTTGCACCGCGACGTTGCAGCCGACGGGGCCCGGCACCATCCACGCCAGCGCGACGATGTCGGAGTACGCGAGATGCGTGAGACGCTCCTCGCGCTCGACGTAGTGGTTCTCCAGTTGCGCCATCAGCGCGAGTCCGCCCCACGATAGCGCGGACAAACCGAACACGACGCGAAAGAGCGTCCAGAGCGGCTCGCGCTCGTGGCATCGCGTGGCTTGGTCTCCGGTCGGCGCATGGAGCGCCGTCATCTGCCGGGCTGGCTGCATGTGAACACCTGTTGGGCTGGTTTCTTGTCCGGCGCGCACTGTCGATGGCCGCGACTGCGCGCGCTGAGGTCATGCGAGGTCGAGCGCGTTCGCCCGATATGTGTCGATACCGCTTGTCGTCTGCTGGCGTAATGCCTTGCAGCAGCGGCACCCCGCGGACGCGGGCCGCACCCCTCAGGCCGATTCGTTGCTCGTGCTGGTGCTCGCGGCGTCGCTGCTGTCAACGTCGCCTGCGTGGGCGTGACGCGTGGTGCCGCACACGCCGAAGCGCTCAAGCAAGGACGGAATGGCGTCAGCGGGCACGGGCCGCGAGAACAGAAAACCCTGTGCTTCGATGTGCCCCAACGCCGCGAGCCACGCAATCTGTTCTTCCGTCTCCGTGCCTTCGACCACCACCGTCAGCCCCAGCGAGCGCGCCAGATTGACGATGGCCGTCACCATCACGCACACGCTGCGGTCGCCTGGAATGGCCTGCACGAACGAGCGGTCGACCTTCAGTGTGTCGACCGAAAAGCGGTTCAGATACGACAGCGACGAATAGCCCGTGCCGAAGTCGTCGAGCGCGATGCGCACGCCGAGCCGCTTCAACGCGAAGATCTTTTCGGAGACGAGATCGGGATACTCCATCATCGCCGTCTCGGTGATTTCGAGTTCGAGGCGGCGCGCCGCGATACCCGTTTCCTCGATCGCTTGCGAGATCGTCTCGAACAGATCGCCGCGCCAGAACTGTACGGCCGAAATGTTCACGGCGAGTGACAGCGTGTCGTAGCCCTGTTGCTGCCATTGCGCGAGCTGCCGGCACGCGGTGCGGATCACGAAGTCGCCGATGGGCACGATCAGACCCGTCGATTCGGCAACCGGGATAAATTCGTTCGCGGGAATCAGGCCGTGCTGCGGATGATTCCAGCGCACCAGCGCTTCGAAGCCCGTGATGCAGCGGCGCGCGAGATCGATCTTCGGCTGATAGGCGAGGAACAGTTGCTGGTCGGCGAGCGCGACGCGTAGCTGCTGTTCCCACTTCATCAGATGGTCCGCGCGATGCGACAGATGCGGCGAGTAGAACTGATAGCAGTTCTTGCCCGCGTCCTTCGCGCTGTACATCGCGAGGTCGGCTTTTTTCAGCAGGTCGATTTCGCTTTCGTTCGCAACCGAGTAGAGCGCGATGCCGATGCTCGCATGCAGTACGAAGGAACTGCCGCGTACTTCGAACGGTTTCGCGAACACGTCGGCGATCGCTTCCGCGAGCGTCACCGAGCGTTTCTCGACATCTTCGCCCTTGATCACGACGACGAACTCGTCGCCACCGATGCGCGACAACGCGCCTGCGTCGGCGACGGCATCCGCGAGACGCGCGGCTGTCATCTGCAGCACGATGTCGCCGGCGTTGTGGCCGAGCGTGTCGTTGACGGTCTTGAAGTTGTCGAGGTCGATGAAGAGAATCGCGAGATGCCCGAGGTTGGCCGGTTGCGCCACGTCGTGACGCAGGCTCTGCAACGTCGAGTAGCGGTTGCGCAGACCCGTGAGCAGATCGAACTCGACGAGATGCGTCATCTCGCGCTCGCGTCCCAGCAGCTTGCCGATCAGACCCGTGGCGACGGCGAAGAAGCCGAGCATCGCGAGCGAGATAAAGCTCGCCATCAGCAGATAGACGTTGCGCGTGTGGTTGTAGTCGGCGAATTCTTCGGCCTGCGACAGACCGACCAGCACGCCGAGCGGATAGCCGTCGATATGCCGGTACGACACGATGCGCGTGACGTTGTCGATCGAATCGACGTAGGTGCCCGACACATGCTCCGAAGTCGGATAGACGCCCGTCGCCGTGAACACGCCTTGCGCGTGGTCGGCGTTGCCCGTGCGGCGCGCGAGCACCGCGCCGCTGTCGGAGATCACCGCGATGACGCCTTCACGTCCGATGGCCGCGTTGTTGTAGAAGTCGCTCGTGAAATAGCTCGGGTCTTCCGACACCACCACGACACCCGCGAACGAACCATCGGGGTGATTCAAACGGCGCGTCATCTGCAAGGTCCAATGGCCCGAGACGCGGCCGAGCACGGGCTTGCTGATGAACAGCTGGTCGTCGTTCTCGTGCTCGTGAACCCTGAAGTGCTCGCGGTCCGACAGGTCGATCGGTTTCGGATTGGGATCTGCCGTGTTCGCGATGAGCTTGCCGTGCTCGTCGATCAGCGAAACCTGCACGAGTGTTTCGCTTTGCACGACGCCTTTTTCAACCGTGCTGCCGAGATCGAAACGTCCCGGCGTTTTTTCGAATTCGAATTTGACAAAGCGCGTGATCTGATCGACCTGGTGAATCGCCTTCACCGTGTGCTGTTCGAGTGCCGCCGACAAGATCGCCGCCGACGCCATCGCTTCGCGATACGTTGTTTCCTTCTCAACCGACAGCCGCGCGAAGATAACGGTCCACAGCAGCACGAGCACCAGCACGCCGAGCGCGGGAATCGCGAGCAGCGCGCGTCGGCGGGTTCCCGCCGGATCGAGGCGGTGCCTGACGTCGCGGGCGGAAGCGTGGCGGAACTGATTCATCGGCTGGACCGTGACCCTGTGCCTTGCGGCTGTGCTTGTGTTGCGGTGTTTGCGTTTCGGTTGACTGCGCGAATGTTAAAGCAACCGGCTGCTTTGACGATTTGACACGCCGCAGTCGCGACGTGGGAGCAGGGGCGCGTGGTGGCGAGCCAAACCACCCATTGGTCATCGGTTACGATTTGATATTACTGAATGGGCAATAATTAAGGAAGGGCTGGCGCATCGGGTATACGCTGTCCCTGGCGGGCATACGGGCAACGTTTGCGCGAATCGCGTGCATTGCCCGAACAGGCGCATCAGGCGGACGTTTGAAAGATTTTGTCGAAACCGCGGCATGCATGATCGATTGCCGCAATGAGAGTTCGACAGCCATCATGACAATGCGGCCATTCATGCAGAGTGCATGAATGGCCGCATTTGCGTTGGATTGGGGCATTTTATGTGTGCGCATCGAGTGGATTTTTAGAACATCCAGGTGACGCGCAAATGTCAATTCAGTCGCCGCTCATTCCCCGCCCATTCCCATTAATTGCCCGTGCAGTTTTACGGCAGACGGAATGTGCCGTCGATAATCGTCACCGACGCGCCGCCTATCCACGTCTTGCCTGCTGCGTCGTCGTAGCGCACATGGACATCGCCGGCGCGGCCGAGCACGGTGCCCTGGCGCACGGTGTACTGATTGCCGGGCCGCGTGTTCTGCGCGGTGAGCAGCCCCGCGACTGCGGCGTTCGCGCTGCCCGTGACAGGGTCTTCCCCTATGCCGAGGCCGCCGCCCATCATCAGGCAGCGCAACTCGAAGGTCGCCGGTCCGTTCGCGTCATGCGGGCCATAAGCGGCAATGCCGTGTGCGCCCACCGTTTGCGCGACACGACCGAGCGTTGCCGCATCGGGATCGAGCGCGAGACATGCGCTCGCCGACTTCATACGGATGACGAGCCATTTCGGACCATTGTCGACACCGCACGGCTGCGCCGTGTAATCGATTGCATCGCTGCGCAAGGCTTCCGCGAGCGCCGCGTATTCGCTCTGCGCGAGCGGCGTCACGCGCGCGGGCGGCGCAGCGAACGCCCACACGTTGCGCGCGCTATCTTCTTGCGTCAGTTCGATCAAGCCCGCTGCGCATTGCTGGACGAGGCGGCCCGGCTGCTTCGGCTGATTGCCCGCTTCGCGCCAGGCGTGCGCGCTGCCGAGCGTCGGATGGCCGGCGAACGGCAACTCGCCTCGCGTCGTGAAGATGCGCACCCGGTAATCGGCCGACGGGGCGGTCGGCTTTAGCAGGAACGTCGTCTCCGACAGATTCGTCCAGCGCGCAATGGCCTGCATCTGTTCGGTGTCGAGTGTGTCCGCATCGAAAATCACCGCGAGCGGATTGCCTTTGAACGGCACGGACGTGAATACATCGACTTGTTTGAAACGGACGGTTTGCTCTTGCATCGTGTGTCCCTGTTCGGTGTCTGACCTGGGGTTTGTGCGCAGTGCGGTGTTCGCGTGTCGTGTTGTGACGGCACAACGTCGAGGCGGGAACGAGGTCGAACGTAGATAAAAAAACGCCGCCGATGACGCTTTCACATCATCGGCGGCGCGTTAGCGTCGGTACTGATTCGCGAAAGGCGCTCGCAACAACGAACGCCTCACGCGTGGTTCCGCGCCGCTTATTGCACCTCGGCGATCAGTTCGATCTCGACGCATGCGCCAAGCGGAATCTGCGCGACGCCGAATGCCGAACGTGCGTGCTTGCCACGCTCGCCGAACACGTCGGCGATCAGTTCCGATGCGCCGTTCGTCACGATGTGCTGCTCGGTGAAATCGAGCGTCGAGTTCACGAGGCTCATCACCTTGACGATGCGCGTCACCCGGTTCAGGTCGCCGACATGCGCATGCAATGTGGCGAGCAGATCGATCGCGACCGAACGTGCGGCCGTCTTGCCTTCTTCCGTGCTGACGTTGTCGCCGAGCTTGCCGGCCCACACCTTGCCGTCCTTCTTCGCAATGTGACCCGACAGGTACACCGTGTTGCCGCTTTGCGCGCTCATCACATACGCGGCTGCGGGCGCGCCCGCGACGGGCAACTCGATGCCCAGTTCCTTCAGCTTGTCATACACATTCGATTGAGCCATGACGTGTCCTCGTCGATGAATGGAAAGAATCGTAAAGCGTGCGCGCGACCGATGGCGATTCGCTACTGGCCGCGCGCTCGCGCCGTGAGAGGCGCGCGATGGCGCATCTTACAGCGGGTGTTCAGACGCGCGCACGGATGAGTTCCGCGAGACGCGCGACGCCTTCGTCGATTTTCGCGGGCGGCACGGTCACGAACGACAGGCGCAGCGTGTTGTGCTGCGCTTCGTTCGCGAAGAACGGACCGCCCGGCACGAACGCGACGTTTTGCGCGACGGCTTCTTCGAGCAGCTTCATCGAATTGATGTGCTTCGGCAGCGTCACCCAGATGAACATGCCGCCTTCCGGCCGGTTCCACGTCACGCCTTCGGGCATGTAGCGCTCGAGTGAACCCAGCATCGCTTCGCACTGGTCGCGATAGAGCGCGCGGATTTTCGGCACGTGCGTATCGAGGAAGCCGTCTTTCACGACTTCATGCACGATGCGCTGCGTGAAGCTGGGCGTGTGGAGATCCGTGGCCTGCTTGGCCTGCACGAGCTTGAAGTGCAGTTCTTCGGGCGCAATGATGTAGCCGATGCGCAGGCCCGGCGCCAGCACCTTCGAGAACGAACCGAGATGCACGACGTGATCGGGCGACATCGACAGCATGGTCGGCAGCGGCTCGCCACGATAGTCGAGCGCGCCGTACGGATCGTCTTCGATGACGGGGAAGGGCGCCGACTTCGCGAATTCGGCGAGCGCGCGGCGGCGCTCGATGGGCAGGCGGCGTCCCGTCGGATTCTGGAAGTTCGGCTGCGCGTACAGCAGGCGCGCGCCTTTAGTCAGCTCGGGCGTGAGGCTTTCGGGGATCAGGCCGTTATCGTCCGTCGGGACCTGCACGTAGTGCGGCTCGTACATCGAGAACGATTGCAGCGCGCCGAGATAGGTCGGCGTTTCGACGAGCACCGGGCTTTCCGGGCACACCAGCACCTTGCCGAGCAGATCGAGCGCCTGTTGCGAGCCCGTCGTGATCAGCACCTGCGAAGGACGGATCTGCGCGCCGTTCACTGAATAGCGTTGCGCAACCCATTCGCGCAGCGGCAGATAACCTTCCGTCGCGCTGTACTGGAGCGCGGCGGCGGGCGAATCGCGCAGAATGCGGTCGGAGGCCGCGCGCATTTCTTCAGCCGGGAAGGTGGCCGGCGAGGGCAGGCCGCCCGCGAACGAAATGACCTCGGGACGCTCGGTGACCTTCAGGATTTCGCGAATCGCCGAGCTGGTCAGCTTGCGAGCGCGTTCGGACAATTGCCAGGTCGGGGCATTGAGGTCGCTTTGATTCATGGTCTCCTCGTCGGTGTAGCGGAACAGGTGGTCGGTCAAAAGAAGGATTATCGCGCGAACTCGTCACGCGGCGCGAACCGGCCGCACGGCCGTATGCACGGTGGCCTTGCGGCCTAGCATCACAGTGGCGATTACGGCCGCCGCGAAAATCCATGTGATGGGCGCGACGGTCTCGCCGAAAAAGAGCGCGGAGAACGCCATCGTGAAGAAGATCTGCAGCAGTTGCACCTGGCCCACGCGCGCCGTCCCGCCCATGGCGAGCCCCGCGTACCACGCGAAAAAGCCGATGAACTGCGAGAACACCGTGACATAGCCGAACGCGAGCCACGTTTTCAGCGCGACGGGGCCGGGATGCGTGACGTGCTGTTCCCAGCCGAGCCACGCAACGGGAACGAGCAGGAACGGCGCCGACACCACGAGGGCCCAGCAGATCACCTGCCAGCCGCCGATCTGTCGCGCGAGCCGCGCGCCTTCCGCATAGCCGAGCGCGCCGATGCCAACGGCGACCAGCATCAGCAGGTCGCCCACCTGAAGCGCGCCGCCGCCCGCCTGCAAGGCGAACGCGATGACGATCGCGCTGCCCACGATGGCGCTCGCCCAGAATGCCTTCGACGGACGCTCGTGCGACAGCCACGCCGCGTAGATGGCGACGCACAGCGGCTGCAAGCCATTGACGACGGCACCGTGCGACGCGGGCACGGTCTTCATCGCCCACGCGGAAAACACCGGAAACGCGACGATCACGCCCAGCGACACGACGGCGAGGCTTTTCAATTGCGGCAACGTTGGCCGCTTTTCGCGGCGGACTGCGAGCAGCACGGCGGCGGGAACGGCAGCGGCGAGCGCGCGGCCCAGGCCGTTCAGCAGCGGGCTGAATTCGGCGACGACGATGCGGGTCATCGGCAGCGTCAGACTGAAAATCACCACGCCGATCAGGCCGAGCAGCATGCCCTGGGTTTCGCGCTTCATTGCTTCTGTCTCTCTATGTTTGGTTTATTTGAGCGTACGCAGTCCGCTCGGGGTTTCGATTTCGGCTGCTAACGCGGGCGCGCCGTCCGTGCTTTCCAGCCCGATCAGATGAGCCGCGCCGAGCCATTGCAACTGCTGCGCGACGACATCGGCCTGCGGATGCCAGCCCTTCAGCGCCTTCAACGCGAGACCGGTTTCCGGCAGTAAATCCGACGGATGGCGCGGCGTGTCCCACTGGATCAGCGACGGCACGACACCGTCGCCCACGCCTTGCCACGACGGGAATGCGCCGTCGTCGGCGACCGTCAGGCTCCAGGTGAAATCGCCGCGCGTCATCGGCACGACGGTCGAAATGCGCTCGGGATACTGCTGTTGCCACAGGGCCAGATTTTTCGGCCGATCGACGCGCGCAACCCAGTGCGACAGATACGGACCCTTCGCGAGGCGCTCGTGCACGGCGGGATCGTCGAGCGCGAAGAGGCGCGCACGGGCGTCTGGGGATTGCGCCGCGTTGGGATCGATCGCGATCACTTCCAGATACGCGCCGCCCCACAGATTGAGCAGCCGGTTGTGCGTGCGCATCGACGGATGCGCGCCGCCGCCCGACGGCGCGAAGCCGAGCGTGTCGGCGACGTATTGCGTGCCTTCGTCGAGGGTGCGGGCGGAAACAACGAGGTGATCGATATGTAGCGTTTGTGCGGTCATGGCTGCAAGTGGACGGTCGTTCTGCTGAAGGCCGTTGCGGCAGGCAACTGTCTGTCGCGTGCCGGCGGCCAGGCGAATCCGTAAGAATACCGTTTGGCTTGCGGCCGGACCATGCGCGGTGCGGCACGGCCGGTATCAGCGGGCTTTGCGCCGCGTCGGATGGAGCGCGCAAATGGAGCTAAAACGGGACGGAAACGGGTAAAAAACCGGTCGAAAACAGTCGCAAGAGGCTGAGCTTCGATTCAAATGTACCGACAGTGACCGGCACAGTAACGGTACAATCGCTTCGATACTATTCGGTACAGTTGTCCGCGCGTCTGATGGACTTCTGTCCTCGCAACGGGTAGAGCCCGCTGCGCGCCGTTCCCGACGTTGCCCTTGCAGCACCCGCTGGAGTTCGCCATGTCCGTCCCGCTCGACCTGATTCCCGCTCCTCACGACGCTTCGGCGCTGACGCTCGTCGATCAGCTCGTGCAGTGGGCGCGCCGCCGCATCGAGGAGCGCGTGTTCCGCCCCGGCATGCGCATGCCGTCGATCCGCAAATTGGCGCTCGACAAGGGCGTGTCGCGCTTCACAGTCGTCGAGGCGTACGAGCGGCTGGTCGCGCAGGGCTATCTGGATTCGCGGCGCGGCTCGGGCTTTTATGTGCGCGAGCGGCTGGCGTCCGGCCCGCTGCCCGTCGAGCGCCGCGCCGCCGCGCCCGACACGGCGCCCGCGCCGAGCACGATCGATGTCGTCTGGCTGTTGCGCAACATGCTCCACACCTCGACGCGTCCCGAGCGCGGCCCCGGCCTCGGCTATTTGCCGGCCCGCTGGCTCGACGGCGAACTGATCACGGGCGCGCTGCGCACGCTCGGCCGGCAAAGCGGCGCGCAGATGCTCGGCTTCGGCACGCCGCAAGGCTTCCTGCCGCTGCGCCAGCAGTTGCAGACGCGGCTCGAGGAACTGGAGATCGGCGCGTCGCCGGAGCAGATCGTGCTTGTGTCGGGCATCACGCAGGCCATCGACCTGATCGCGCGGCTTTACGTGCAGCCGGGCGATTCTGTGATAGTCGGCGATCCGGCGTGGTTCCAGATGTTCGGGCGCTTTGCGTCGCAGGGCGCGCGCCTGGTCGGCATGCCGTACACGCCGGACGGCCCCGATCTCGACGCGCTGGAAACGCTGGTGCAGACGTGGCGGCCGAAAATGCTCGTCCTGAACTCCGTGCTGCAGAACCCGACGGGCACCTCGCTGACGGCGGCTCAGGCGTTCCGCATCCTGCGGCTCGCGGAGGAATACGATTTCATCGTCGTCGAAGACGATATCTACGGCGATCTCTGCCCGCCGGGCTTTCCCGCGACGCGCCTCGCGAGCCTCGACCAGCTGAAGCGCGTGATCTATCTGGGCAGCTTCTCGAAGACGCTGGCGGCGAATCTGCGGGTTGGTTTCATCGCGTCGTCGCTGGACGTCGCGAAAGCCGTCACCGATCAGAAGATGCTGGTCGGCATGACGACGCCCGAACTGAACGAGCGCGTGCTCTACAAGATCCTGACGGAAGGGCACTACCGGCGGCACGTGGAACGGCTGCGCGCGCGGCTCGACGGCGTGCGCGACAAATCCGTGCGGATGCTCGAAAAGACGGGCCTGCGCATGTTCCAGACGCCCGCGGCGGGCATGTTCGTGTGGGCCGACACGGGCGTCGACGCCGACGCGCTGGCGGCCGCCGGCCACGAGGAAGGCTTTTTGCTGACACCGGGAAGCCTGTTCTCGCCGCAGCAGTCGCCGACCACGTGGATGCGCTTCAACGTCGCGAACTGCGGCGACCCGGCGCTGCCCGTGTTCCTGTGCCGTTATCTGGACGGCGTCGCGCGGCGGGCTTCTTGAGGGTCACATGAGGGCCGCATGAGAGCCACTTGAAGCCTCTTGAATTGGCGGCGCGTGCCCCCATTTGACCGGGCAACGTCTGAAAGCGCGCCGTGCTTCCAGACACATTCAGCTTCGAATCCACGAATCAACCTGCAATAGAAGGGGAAAACCGACCATGGCACAAGAAACCATGAGCTTTCAGGCAGAAGTGAAACAGCTTCTGCACCTGATGATCCATTCGCTGTACAGCAACAAGGAAATCTTCCTGCGCGAACTGATCTCGAACGCGTCGGACGCGGCGGACAAGCTTCGTTTCGAAGCGATCGCCGACAGCACGCTGTACGAGAACGATCCGAACCTGCGCATCCGCGTATCGTTCGACAAGGCCGCGCGCACCATCAGCATCGACGACAACGGCATCGGCATGAGCCGCGACGAAGCGGTCGCGAACCTCGGCACGATCGCGCGCTCGGGCACCAAGGAATTCTTCGGCAAGCTGTCGGGCGACCAGCAGAAGGACGCGGCGCTGATCGGCCAGTTCGGCGTCGGGTTCTATTCGGGCTTTATCGTCGCGGACAAGATCACGGTGGAAACGCGCCGCGCCGGTCTGCCGGCGTCGGAAGGCGTGCGCTGGACGAGCGCGGGCGAGGGCGATTTCTCGGTCGATACGATCGAGCGCGCGCCACGCGGCACGACGATCACGCTGCATCTGCGCGCCGATGAAGACGAACTGCTGTCTTCGCACAAGCTCAAGTCGATCATCCAGAAGTATTCGGATCACGTCGCGCTGCCCATCCTGATGCAGAAGGAAGAATGGGACGCGGAAAAGAGCGAGATGGTCACGAAGGACGAGGACGAGACCGTCAACCAGGCGAGCGCGCTGTGGACGCGCGCGAAGAGCGACATCACCGAAGAGCAGTACAAGCAGTTCTACCAGCACCTGTCGCACGATCATCAGGACCCGCTGACGTGGACGCATAACCGTGTGGAAGGCCGCAGCGAGTACACGCAGTTGCTGTACGTGCCGTCGCACGCGCCGTTCGACATGTGGAACCGCGATCATCGCGGCGGCCTGAAGCTGTATGTGAAGCGTGTGTTCATCATGGACGACGCCGAGCAATTGCTGCCCGCGTATCTGCGTTTCGTGAAGGGCGTGGTCGATTCGGCCGATCTGCCGCTGAACGTGTCGCGCGAACTGCTGCAGGAAAGCCGCGATGTGAAGGCGATCCGCGAAGGTGTGACCAAGCGCGCGCTGTCGATGCTCGAAGAACTGGCGAACTCGGAAGAAGCCGCCGAAAAGGAAAAGTACACGACGTTCTGGAAGGAATTCGGCCAGGTGCTGAAGGAAGGCATCGGCGAAGACTTCTCGAACAAGGAGCGCATCGCGAAACTCGCGCGTTTCGCGTCGACGCATAACGACTCGTCCGAGCAGACGGTATCGCTGGCGGATTACGTCGCGCGCATGAAGCCCGAGCAGTCGAAGATCTACTACGTCACGGCGGATACCTATCAGGCCGCGAAGAATAGCCCGCACCTCGAAGTGTTCCGCAAGAAGGGCGTCGAAGTGCTGCTGCTGACGGATCGCGTCGACGAATGGATGCTGTCGTTCCTCAACGAGTTCGACGGCAAGCCGCTGCAAAGCGTCGCGCGTGGCGACCTCGATCTGGGCCAGTTGAACGATGAAGAAAAGCAGGCGCAGGAGAAGGTCGGCGAAGAACTGAAGCCGCTCGTCGAGCGCATGAAGGAAGCGCTCAAGGACAAGGCGAAGGACGTGCGTCTGACGTTCCGCCTGACGGATTCGCCGTCGTGCCTCGTCGCTGATGAGGGTGATATGAGCGGCTATCTGCAGCGCATGCTGAAGGCGGCAGGGCAGAATGCGCCGGCGTTTCATCCGATTCTCGAGGTGAATCCGGAGCATGCGCTGGTCAAGAACCTGAGCGCCGATAACGCGAATTTCGATGACTGGTGTCATCTGTTGTTCGATCAGGCGCTGCTGGCGGAAGGCGGTTCGCTCGAAGATCCGGCGAGTTTTGTGAAGCGGACGAATGCGTTGTTGTTGGCGCGTTAATCGACGTGGCCCACTGACCGTCTCGCGATGATAAGAATGCGCTGCTTTGGCAGCGCATTTTTTTGCCTGCGGTTTGCGCCCGACCAGGTCAGCGCTCCATCGAAGCCCGCTCATGCTGCCGCACCTGAGCGAGCACCGAACCCGCCAGTTCCTTCGCCTCGGCGCACGCGTGCGGATCGCCGAGCACGTGTCCGGCAACCTTGCCGATCCGCGCGCTCGTGTGTTTGCTGGTGTGATGCTGCGCGAGCGCAGAGCCCGCGAGTTCTTTTTCTGTCTCCAATACGTTCGCGCGCTTCAGTACGAGAGCGGCGAGATGGGCAATGCGATCCGATGTGGCTTTGTCGTGAGCGGTCATACGAACCTCCGTGGTGCAAGTGGGATGAATGAGCGATTGCCATCGACGGGATGGATCGACTCGCCCTTATCTTCAACGGCGGCTTTTCGCATGGGTAGCAGACCGATCTGAACTGCATGCCGGATTTGTCTTCGCGTGGGTCGGGGGTTTTCTGGCTGAAAGGAGCGGATACGCCGCGCGCCCTATAATGCGGCCCATGCCTATCCGTTTCGATGCTGCCGACGCGCATTGGCGCGTCGCGCCCCTTCCGGTTTTCTCGCCTGATCAAAAAGACTGGCTCACACGCGGCGGTTCGCTGACGGCGCACTTGCGCACGCTCGGCGCGGTCGCGGTGCGCGTGACACGCGAGGCCGTCGATCTGCCGTTCGACGACGAAACCACCGCGCTCGCCATCGCGCCGCGCACGCCCGTGTGGGTGCGTGAAGTCGTGCTATCCGTCGATGGAAAGCCGTTCGTCGCCGCGCACAGCATCGTGCCGCTCGCGGCGAGCACGGGCGTGTGGCAGGCGATGCGCCGTCTGCGCACGCGGCCGCTCGCGGAACTGTTGTATAGCGATAGCAGTGTGTCGCGTTCGTCGCTGGTCAGCCGACGCTTGACCGCGCGCCATCCGCTGCATCGCCTTGCTTTACGAGAAATGGGTGACGCACCGATCCATGCGTTGCTCGCGCGACGTTCGGTATTCGAGCGTTACAGCGAGCCGTTGATGGTCACTGAAGTCATGCTGCCCGCGCTGTGGGCCCGTCTCACGATGCGCGATCACAAGCACGCGGCGGCGCAGCCGGTGCCGCGCGATCATGGACAGGCGCTCGATCACACGGCATCGCGTGCTGATGTCAACGCAAAGCGGGTGAGTAAGCAGGGCGAGGTGCGCTGATGCTGCGCGGCTTTCCGCCCGTCGTCGCCGAGACCACGCATACGCTGATACTCGGCAGCTTTCCCGGCGAAGCGTCGCTCGCGGCGACGCAGTATTACGCGCATCCGCGCAATCAATTCTGGCGTTTGCTCGGCACGGTGATCGGCGAACCGCTGCACGATCTCGATTACCCGACGCGGCTGGAACACGTGTTGAAGCATGGCATCGGCGTGTGGGACGTGCTGGCCGCGTGCACGCGCGAAGGCAGTCTCGATGTGGCGATCCGCAACGCGACGCCGAACGACTTCGCATCGTTCCGCGAGTACGCGCCGAAGCTGAAGAAGGTCTGCTTCAACGGCAAGACGGCGGGGCGCTTTGCACCTGTGATCGCGGAGGCGGGCTACGAGACGCTGGTGCTGCCGTCCTCCAGCCCCGCCAATGCTATGCTCTCGTTCGACCAAAAATTGCGCCTGTGGCGCGAGATCCTCACATGACGAAACTGATCAAGCGCGCTTCGGCCGAGGCGCGTGCTTTCCGCAACCAGCAATCGGCCGCACCGAAGCAACGCATTTCGCGCGCAAAAACCCGCGCGTCGCGCGACGAAGACGACTTCAGCGACGTCGCGAAAGCGTCGGTGATCGAAGCGCCGCGCAAGCCGCGCTTCGCGCCCGTCACGTTCTCGGAAGAGGGCGGCGTGCGCTACCTGCACTTCGGCACGGAATGGGTGCAGGGCGCGATGCGTCTGTCGAAGCCCGATCACATCGAACTCGAATACGCACAGCAGATGATGGCCTGGCTGCTGTTCCTCGAAACGCCGAAGCGCATCGTGCAGCTCGGCCTTGGCACCGGCTCGCTGACAAAATTCGCGCACCGCTACCTGAAGCGCGCACAGGTCGAAGCCGTCGAACTGAATCCCGCCGTGGTGATCGCAGCGCGCACGATGTTCAGCCTGCCCGCCGACGACGCGCGCCTCACCGTGCGCGAAACCGACGCATGGGAATTCGTCAACGACCGCGCGAACCACGGCACGATCGGCGCATTGCAGATCGATCTGTACGACGCGACCGCGCGCGGCCCGGTGCTCGACAGCGTCGCGTTCTATCGCGCCGCGCGCGCGTGTCTGACGCAAGCGGGCGTCGTCACCATCAATCTGTTCGGCGATCATCCGAGCTTCGTGCGCAACATGAAGCGCCTGAACGAAGCCTTCGATGGACGCGTGATCGCGCTGCCCGAAGTGCATGATGGCAACCGCATCGCAATCGCGTTCTCGGGCCCGGCAATCGACGTGCCGTTCAAGCAATTGCAAGAACGCGCAACGCTGATCGAGGCAAAGCTCGCATTGCCCGCGCGCAAGTGGGTCAAGGGCTTGCAGGAATCGACAGGCCAGAACGACACGTTTGCAATCTGACGCGCATCGCATAGGGATCTGACAATCCCCGCGCTGGTGCAACGCCAGCGCGCTGACGCGACCGCCGTGCCCCGGCCGGCACGGCAGTCTCGACACATTCATTCAGCCGGCATCGCGCCGCGCGTCTCAACAAAGCAGCGGAGCTGTCTGCTTTCGTGTCCGATCTCACACTCTGCGACGCTTCGACTATTGACAACACCGTTGCGTTTAGGGTCACCCCTGCTTGACCGGTCGTTCGCCACTCCGATACTCTTTCGGGGCTTTCGGGGCGCCCAGTCTGTTATCCGCAGTCGGGTCCATCTGCCCGCCAGACGCGGGACACAATTCAATAAAAGGTAAGAGGAGACGTCATGGCTCACGACGCCGACGCCAACAAGGCCAGCAAGCACTGGCTGTGGCTGTTGCTGTTACCCTGGATCGCGATGATCTGGGTGCCGTCCTACAACAAGATCGAACCCGTGCTATTCGACTTCCCGTTCTTCTACTGGTACCAGCTCCTGTGGGTGCTGATCAGCGCGGTCATTACGGCCGTCGTGTACTTCAAGACCAAAAACCGCTCGAAGGGAGGTGCACGATGAACGCCACCGCAACCTTCGTCTTCGTTCTGTTCTTCATCGGTGTCACGATTCTCGGCTTCATCGCTGCGCACTGGCGTCGCGGCGATCTCGCGCATCTGGAAGAGTGGGGCCTCGGTGGCCGGCGCTTCGGTACGGTCGTCACGTGGTTCCTGCTGGGTGGCGACCTGTACACCGCCTACACGTTCATCGCCGTCCCGGCACTCGTGTTCGGCGCGGGCGCGACGGGCTTCTTCGCGCTGCCTTATACGATCCTGATCTATCCGTTCGCGTTCGTCGTGTTCCCGAAGCTGTGGAGCATCTCGAAGCGTCACGGCTACGTCACGTCCGCCGACTTCGTCAGCGCGCGCTACGGCAGCCGCATGCTCGCGCTTGCCGTCGCCGTCACGGGCATCGTCGCGACGATGCCGTACATCGCGCTGCAACTGGTCGGCATCGAAGTGGTGATCGGCGCGCTCGGCTTCGATACGAAGGGCTTCGTCGGCGATCTGCCGCTGATCATAGCGTTCGCAATTCTCGCCGCCTACACGTACACGTCGGGCCTGCGTGCGCCTGCCATGATCGCCGTCGTCAAGGACGTGCTGATCTACATCACGATCGCTGCCGCGATCATCGTGATTCCGCCGCAACTGGGCGGCTTCGGGCATATCTTCAGCGCGGTGCCGCCTGCCAAGCTGCTGCTCAAGGCACCGGACGTGTCGAGCCTGAACGGCTATAGCGCGTACGCGACACTCGCGATGGGCTCGGCGCTCGCGCTGTTCCTTTACCCGCACTCGATCACGGCCGTTCTGTCGTCGTCGTCGGGCAACACGATCCGCCGCAACATGGCGATGCTGCCCGCGTACTCGCTGGTGCTCGGTCTGCTCGCGCTGCTCGGCTTCATGGCGCTCGCAGCGGGCGTGAAGGACATGCCGGAGTTTGCGCCGTACTTCAAGGCGTTCGGCCCGAACTTCGCAGTGCCCGCGCTGTTCCTGCACTTCTTCCCGTCGTGGTTCGTCGGTGTCGCGTTCGCGGCGATCGGCATCGGCGCGCTGGTGCCGGCCGCGATCATGTCGATTGCAGCCGCGAACCTGTACACGCGCAACATCCACAAGGAGTTCGTGAACCGCAACATGTCGCACGAGCAGGAGACCAACATCGCCAAGCTCGTGTCGCTGATCGTGAAGGTCGGCGCCGTCGCGTTCATTCTCGGTCTGCCGCTCACGTATGCGATCCAGTTGCAACTGCTCGGCGGCATCTGGATCATCCAGACGCTGCCCGCCATCGTGCTCGGCCTCTACACGCGCGTGCTCGACTATCGCGGCCTGCTGCTCGGCTGGGCGGTCGGCATCGCCGTCGGCACGTGGATGGCGATTTCGCTGAAGCTCGCCGGCTCGATCTACACGATCCATATCGGCGGCCTCGCGATTCCGGGTTATGCGGCTGTGTGGTCGCTGATCGTCAACCTCGTGGTGTCGGTGATCGCCAGCCTCGTGGTGCGCGGAATCGGCATGAAGCACGCCGAAGACCGCACGCGTCCGGAAGACTATCTGGACGTGCACGAAGCCTGATCTCGCCTCGGCTTGTTGCCTGACAGGAAAGCCCGCAGCGAATGCTGCGGGCTTTTTTTCTGGCGCGGCGCGCGGGATATGTGGACGCGAATGGCCGCATGCCAGTGCTGTCCCGGGTCGACATCGTTTATGCTCGTGTGGTCGCTGTCTTTGCCGCGCAACCCCAACCTGGGATGACGTATGGCTCTCTCCGACCCGCAACCGAAGCCGCCGCGCAAGCCCGTCACCGGCACGCCGCCGGGAACGAACGACGCGGTCGCCGCGCGTCTCGCATCGCGCCGCACGCGCATCGGCCGGCTCGTGCGCGCGGTCACGTCGCCTTATTACCGCTATCGCCACGCCAAGTTCTTCCACAGCCTGCGCGTCGGCCTCGCGATGCTCGTGTCGATCCTCGCGACGACGGGCATCGATATTCCGCACGGCATCTGGTCGTCGGTGACGCTGCTGGTGGTGATCGGCGGGCTGCAGCATCACGGCAACATCCGCAAGAAAGCGGCGGAGCGCGCGGCGGGCACGCTGCTCGGCGCGACGCTCGGGCTTGCGCTGATCCTGCAGCAGAACCTGTTCGATTCGCTGACGCTCACCTATGTGCTGATGTCGGTGATTGCCGCCGTGTGCGCGTGGTTTGCGATCGGCAGCGCGGGTTATGTGGCGCTGTTGACGGCGATCACGATGTGCATCGTCGCGGGACACGGCGACAACATGATCGACACAGGCCTTTGGCGCACGCTGAACGTGCTGATCGGCATCGTGATCGGGCTGGCGTTTTCGTTCGCGCTGCCGTTGCACGCGACGTATTCATGGCGCTATCTGCTCGCCGACAATCTGCGCGAATGCGCGCGCATCTACACGCGGATGACAACGGGCGTGCCCGTCGGCAGCGACGAGCAGGTTGCCGCGTTCATCCGCATGGGCAAGCGGCTGGTGCAGTTGCGCTCGCTGATGCCGTCGGTGGCGAAGGAAATCGATCTGCCCATTGCGCAGCTAGATGAGATCCAGCGCTTGCATCGTTCGATGCTTAGCGCGCTCGAAATGCTGTCGACAGGCACGCTCGCGCATCCGGATCGGCGCGACGCGTTCGCGCAGCGTTGCGGGGCGGAGGCGAACGCAGTGCGATTGACGTTGCTCGCCGCTGCGCGTGCGTTGCGCTTCGCGGGCGCGACGCAGTTCCGGATGCCGGACGCGTCGACATCGTCATCAATGCCGGAAGCGAAGCAGGGCGCGCAGACACCGTGCGAAGAAATGGCCCCTGATTTACAGGGGCCGTACTGGCTCGCGCAGCGCTTCGCCGAGCAGGTGGAACGCTTGCGCACGCTGCTCGCGGCGAGCGAGCCGAACTGGAACATCGAACGCGGCGCGAGCGATGCGCCCGCGCGTCAATGACCAGTCAGCTTGCGTGCTTGTCGCCTTCGTGCGGGTTGGTGACCATCCACATCACGCCGAACTTGTCGACGACCATGCCGAAGCCCGTGCTCCAGAACGTCGCCTGCCACGGCATCACGACATTGCCGCCTTCGCACATCGCGTTGAAGGTCTTTTCGCCTTGCGACGGATCGTCGACGGTGATCGACAGGCCATAGCCCGTGTGCGTGCCGGAGCCGGGCGTGTCGTCGCAGTTGCCGTCGGACGCCATCAGTTCCGTCGCACCGATCTTGACGGACGCGTGCATGATCTTGTCTTCGGTGCCGGGGCGGATGGGTTGCTGCGGGTTCGGCGGCGCGTCCCGGAAACGCATCTGGAACAGCACTTGTGCGCCGAGCGTCTCGCCGTAGAACTTCAGCGCTTCTTCACAACGGCCATTGAAAAACAGATAGGGCTGGACTTGCATCGTTGTCTCCTGTCAATGGAATTGAGACGTCGTTTCGCGCGAACGCGCAGTGATGGAGTGCGAGGGAACGCACGCGTGCCAACGATTGTAGTCGCCGTTGCAGCGTCGAATGTGAAACTGTGTTGACCGAAGTAAAACCTGCCGAAGCCCAAACAGTGCGCTTACACATTGGGAAAAGAATGCGCGCGAAGCGGTAGAGAAAAGCGGCGCAGAACGGGCGATAAACAAAAAAGCGCGCGGGGCCTTGCGGGCCACGCGCGCCTTGCTTGCGCAGTGAATCAGGCGAATCGGGTCTTAACGCAGACCTTCGATCACCTTCTCGAGCTTGACGGCATCCGCAGCAAATACGCGAATGCCTTCGGAGAGCTTCTCGGTCGCCATTGCCTCGTCGTTGACGAGGAAGCGGAACGACGCTTCGTCCGTCGGCACGCGGGCGATGTCGGCAGCCTTGCTTGCTTCCGGCAACAGCTTGCGCTCGACCTTGTCGGTGCTGTCTTGCAGCTTTTGCAGCAGGTCGGGGCTGATGGTCAGCAGATCGCAGCCGGCCAGTTCGAGAATCTGGCTCGTGGTGCGGAAGCTCGCGCCCATCACTTCCGTCTTGTAGCCGAACTTCTTGTAGTACGCGTAGATGCGGCGCACCGATTGCACGCCCGGATCGTTCGCGCCGCCGTCGCGCGCTTCGTCCCAGTTGCTGCCGGCGTTCTTCTTGTACCAGTCGTAGATGCGGCCGACGAACGGCGAAATCAGTTGCGCGCCGGCTTCCGCGGCGGCGACAGCCTGCGCCAGCGAGAACAGCAGCGTCATGTTGCAATGGATGCCGTCCTTCTGCAGCACTTCGGCGGCGCGGATGCCTTCCCACGTCGACGCGAGCTTGATCAGCACGCGCTCGCGGCCGATGCCCTTCGCCTCGTACATCTTGATGAGTTCGTGTCCTTTTTCGATCGACGCCTTCGTGTCGAACGACAAACGGGCGTCGACTTCCGTCGATACGCGGCCCGGCACGATCTTGAGGATTTCGGTGCCGAAGGCGATCAGCAGGTTGTCGATGATCGCGCTGACGGGCTTCGACGCGTGATCGCGCACGGTCTTTTCGAGCAGCGGCTTGTACTCGTCCTTCTGCACGGCCTTCAGGACCAGCGACGGATTCGTCGTCGCGTCCTGCGGCTTGTATTGCGCGAGTTGCTGGAAGTCGCCGGTGTCCGCGACGACCGTGGTGTATTGCTTGAGTTGATCGAGTGCAGTAGTCATGTCGAGCCTTCGCTTCGAGGCGCACGCGCGCCATGGTCCAGGAAATGATGACGCGGCGCGAGGCCGCAATGCGCCTCGCTTTGCCACGCAAACGGCCGCGCAGGCGCGTCATCTGCGATGTCCACGTCTGAAACCGGGGATGTTACCGTGGAACGCCGCCCGCTACTTCTATTCTATGGCGGATCGGATGATGGTGGTTTGACAGGGGCACCCTCCGTCCGTTCGCGCCACGGCACCAGGCGCTTTCCGCCTTTCGCTTTCCCGCTACCTTGTCGCCTTCGTCAGCCGCGACGCGCGTTCAGCACGCCATGCGTAACGAGTCCGGCGACCAGCCCCCAGAACGCGGAACCGATCGACAGTAATGTCAGGCCGGACGCCGTCACCATGAACGTGACGAGCGCGGCTTCGCGCTGTCGTGCGTCCTGCATCGCGTTGGTGAGGCCGCTCATGATGGAGCCGAACAGCGCGAGCGCCGCCACCGACACCACCAGCGCCTTCGGCAGCGAGCCGAATAGCGCGGCGATCGTCGCGCCGAAAATGCCCGCGATCAGATAGAACACGCCGCACCAGACGGCCGCCATATAGCGCTTCGAGCGGTCCTCGTGCGCTTCGCGTCCCGTGCAGATGGCGGCCGTGATCGCCGCGAGATTCACGCCGTGCGAGCCGAATGGCGCGAGCAGAAGGGACGCCGCGCCCGTCGTCGCGATCAGCGGCGCGGACGGTGTCTCGTAGCCGTCCGCGCGCAGCACGGCGATGCCCGGCACGTTCTGCGACGCCATCGCCACGACGAACAGCGGAATGCCGATGCTGATCACCGCCGACAGCGAAAACGCGGGCAGCGTCAACACAGGCACGGCGAAGGCCACATGAAAGCGGCTGAAATCGAGCAGCCCGAGCGCGCCTGCAACGGCCGTGCCGACGACCAGCGTCGCCGGAATCGCATAGCGCGGCGCAAAACGCTTGATGACGAGATAGGTGAAGAACATCGCCAGCACGAGCGCCGTCTGGAATTGCGCAGCGCGGAAAATCTCGATGCCGATCTCGAACAGGATGCCCGCCAGCAGCGCGGCCGCGATGCCTGCCGGAATCCGCTTCATCAGCGTGTCGAACCAGCCGGTGAGGCCAATCAGCGTCAGCAGCAGCGCGCACACGACGAACGCGCCAATCGCCTCCGGATAGGCGACGTGCGGCAGCGACGAAACGAGCAGTGCCGCGCCGGGCGTCGACCACGCGACCACGATGGGCGCGCGAAACCGCAGCGACAGGCCGATCGTGCACAGCGCCATGCCCATCGACAGCGCCCAGATCCACGATGAAATCTGTGCGTCCGTCAGATGCGCGGCGCGGCCCGCCTGGAACATCAGCACGAGCGAACTGGTGTAGCCCGTCATCATCGCGACGAAGCCGGCGACGAGCGCGGACAGGGACGTATCGGAGAATGGCCGCAGCGGCGTGCGCGCGGCGCGGGAGAAGTCGGGGGAAGAAGAGGTCATCCTGCGTGTCTCTGTGTAGCGTCGTTGGTGTAATGGGTGCTGGCCGGGCAGCGCGCGCAATGCCGCTGCGGCCGCGGCGTCGTTGCGCTTCGGCTCGTGTGGCGGGCGGGCAAAACCCGGGATCTTACTTGCTTAGCGTGCGCATCGCCGTTTCGAGGCCGGCGAGCGTGAGCGGATACATCCGGTGGCCGAGCACTTCACGTATAACCGAAACCGACTGCCGGTATTCCCACAAGCCTTCCGGTTCCGGGTTCAGCCACGCGTGATGCGGGAAATGGTCGGCAAGCCGCCGCAGCCAGACGGCGCCCGCTTCGGCGTTGTTGTATTCGACCGAACCGCCCGCCTGGAGGACTTCGTAGGGGCTCATCGTCGCGTCGCCGACGAAGATCAGCTTGTAGTCGGGCGTGAACTTGTGCAGCACGTCCCACGTCGCCATCCGCTCGACATGGCGGCGGCGGTTGTTCTTCCACAGGAAATCGTAGACGCAGTTGTGGAAGTAGTAGAACTCGAGGTGCTTGAACTCGGCTTTCGTGGCCGAGAACAGCTCTTCCGTGCGCTTGATGTGATCGTCCATCGATCCGCCGACGTCGAGCAGCATCAGCACCTTCACGTTGTTGTGCCGCTCCGGGACCATCTTGAGGTCGAGCCAGCCGGCGTTCGCGGCCGTGCTGCGGATCGTGTCGGGCAGATCGAGTTCTTCGGCGGCGCCTTCGCGCGCGAAACGCCGCAGGCGGCGCAGCGCGACCTTGATGTTGCGCGTGCCGATTTCGACCTGATCGTCGTAGTCGCGGTAGGCGCGCTGGTCCCACACCTTGGTGGCCGTCCGGCTACCCGACGATTCGCCACCGATGCGGATGCCTTCCGGGTTGTAGCCGCCATTGCCGAACGGCGACGTGCCGCCCGTGCCGATCCATTTATTGCCGCCTTCGTGCCGGCCCTTTTGCTCGTCGAGCAGTTCCTTCAGGCGCTCCATCAGCTTGTCGAGGCCGCCCATCTTTTCGATCTGCGCTTTCTCTTCCGGGCTGAGATCGCGTTGCAACTTCTTCTTGAGCCAGTCGAGCGGCACGTCCAGCGCGAGATCGGCCTTCTGTGCAACGCCGTTGAAATACGCGCCGAACGCCTGATCGAACTTGTCGAAATACTGCTCGTCTTTCACGAGCGTCATGCGCGCGAGGTAGTAGAACTCGTCCAGCGACGGCTGGATCACGCTTTCCTTCAACGCTTCGAGCAGCGTCAGGTATTCCTTCACGGAAACGGGCAGCTTCGCGGCACGCAGCGTGTAGAAAAAGTCGATCAGCATGCCCTTGTCTCCGATCCGTGTTCGCCAGGCGTCAGTCGCGCAATCAGCGGTTGTTGCGGTTCATGAACACGAGCCGCTCAAACAGGCTCACGTCCTGTTCGTTCTTCAGCAGCGCGCCATGCAGCGGCGGCACGATCTGCTTCTGATCCTTCGAGCGCAGCGCTTCGGGCGGAATGTCTTCGGCGAGCAGGAGCTTGAGCCAGTCGAGCAGTTCGGAAGTGGACGGCTTCTTCTTCAGCCCCGACACGTTGCGAAGTTCGAAGAAGCTTTCCATCGCGGCGCGCAGCAATTCCTGCTTGATGCCCGGATAGTGGACTTCGACGATCTGCTGCATCGTCGACGGATCGGGGAACTTGATGTAGTGGAAGAAGCAGCGGCGCAGGAACGCGTCAGGCAGTTCCTTCTCGTTGTTCGACGTGATGATGACGAGCGGCCGGTGTTTCGCTTTCACCAGTTCGCGCGTCTCGTACACGTAGAACTCCATGCGGTCGAGTTCGCGCAGCAGGTCGTTTGGAAACTCGATGTCGGCCTTGTCGATCTCGTCGATCAGCAACACCGATTGTTCATCCGACTCGAACGCCTGCCACAGCACGCCCTTGACGATGTAATTGCGAATGTCTTTCACGCGCTCGTCGCCGAGTTGCGAATCGCGCAGACGCGATACGGCGTCGTATTCGTACAGACCCTGCTGTGCCTTCGTGGTGGACTTGATGTGCCACTGCAACAGCGGCATGTCGAGAGCCGCCGCGACTTCCTCTGCGAGCATCGTCTTGCCCGTGCCCGGCTCGCCTTTGATCAGCAGGGGCCGCCTGAGCGTCATCGCGGCATTGACCGCGAGCTTGAGGTCGTCGG
This sequence comes from Paraburkholderia sp. PGU19, assembly GCF_013426915.1. GTDB lineage: Bacteria > Pseudomonadota > Gammaproteobacteria > Burkholderiales > Burkholderiaceae > Paraburkholderia. The sequence goes on along the minus strand of NZ_AP023179.1, from coordinate 2,586,666 downwards.
TGGCGACGTATTGCGATGAGCCTTCGAAACGCATGACAGGACGCTCGTTCGGGAAAAATTCCAGTATAAGTCAGAAGCCCTGTTGCGCTCCGTGGGGCGCGCGTAAGGTGTCAGCCGCGTCGGACGGTATGCGCGGCGCGTGCAAGAGACGGATTTCCGCATGCGGCAATCCGCCGCGCCCGGACGGACGCCGGTTGTGACTGTCCCATTTCGGCATTTCGTGCGGCGCCTTGTGGCGCGGTGCTCTGCCGGGGCAGGGGTCGGGTCCTGTCCGGTGGACGCCCGGCGCGGCGTCGCGGTACAATTGGGCCGATTTTTTTTGGCCTGCGTGGCAACCCAGACAAGTAAAACGGCGCAGGCCGTAGCCTTTTTGGGCGCCCGTTCCCCCTCAAGCCAGGTTAAAAGAGCTATGAACAAATTCGTTGGCAAACATATCGTGGTCGCAGCGATGTCGGTGGCCGCGGGTTTTGCGGCAACTTTGGCGGCAACTGCGCAGGCAGCGGATATCGTGGGCGACGCCAAGGCGGGCCAGGGCAAGGTCGCGATGTGTATCGGCTGTCACGGTATTCCCGACTATCGTACGGCTTACCCCGAGGTGTACCGAGTGCCGATGCTGGGCGGCCAGAACCGGACCTACCTGGAAAATGCGCTGCACGCGTACAAGAAGGGCGACCGCCATTTCGACACGATGCATGCAATCGCTGTGACGCTGACCGACCAGGACATCGCCGACATCGCCGCGTATTACTCGGTGCAGACGGCCACTTCGAAGAATAATCCCGACAAATGAGTGGCGGCGCGCGTCAGCGCGTCATCGGCTCATTCAGTTCGCGGCGCAACCAGTTTGCATGGGACGGCGGTAGGCGCTAAAGCGCAAACGTCCGTCGACACAGGAGAATCCATGAAGAAGCATCCCCACGCACTTCATACGGTGGTCAAGGCTGCATGCGCGACGCTCGCGCTGGCCGGTTTTGTCGTCGCATCGAACGCGCACGCGGCGGATGCCGCCAACGGCAAGGCGCTCTCCGAGAGCCACAACTGCGCGGCCTGCCACGGCCCGAATCTGAACAAGCCCGTGACGCCCGAATATCCGAAACTCGCCGGTCAGCACGCGGATTACGTCTACTGGGCGCTGCGTCAGTATCAGATGGGCACGGGCAACCCGCATCTCGGCCGCAACAACGCGATCATGCAGGCGCAGGTGCAAAGCCTGTCGCCAAGCGACATGAAGGACATCGCCGCGTACATCGAATCGCTGGATGGCGACCTCGTGCAGAAGAAGTAAGCTGCCGCACGTTCGCTGACGGATCACGACAAACACCCCGCCTTGGCGGGGTGTTTGTTTTGGTGCGACGGGTTTGGGCTGGCGCGAAGGTTCGCGCCGCCAGTCAGTCGCGCGATGCGCGGCGCTCGATGCGCTGCAGATAGGCGTCCGTATCGGGTGGCGTGTTGGTGCGCTGCGCTTCCCAGATCGTTTCGCCCAGGCACTCCATGATCGCGTGCTGCGCGTCGTGCGTGGAGCCGAGGCGCGCGGAGAGCCGGTCGTGCGCGGCGCGAATGCCGGGCGGCTGATCGATCGACAACTGTTCGCTGATCGCGAGATGCATCGACAGATGCAGGAACGGATTGGTCTGCCCACGTTCGGGCGAGTAGTCCTGCGCCGACGCGGCCTCGGCGTCCTTGAGTTCGGCGTGATACTCGGGATGCTCGATGATCCAGTCGGCGGCGATGGCTTCGAGCGGCGTCAGGATTTCACCCGCGCGCTGCTTGCGCCAGGTGTCGGTGAAAAAACGGCGGACTTCGTCGCGGCTGGGATTGAACATCGATGGACTTCGGACGGTGAAAGCGAGTGGGGCGGGCTGTTTGCGCTGTGCGTCGGCTCGGAGCTAGCCCGAAGCCGTCCATTTTACGCCGCGACCGTAGCGCGCGCAGACGGATGGCCCGACGCCCGAACGTGCCGCGGCGCTCACAGATCGGGCGGCGGCGTCTTCTGCTTGAATTCGCACAGCGGCTCGATCACGCAATGCCAGCATTCCGGCCGGCGCGCCTTGCACACATAGCGACCGTGCAGAATCAGCCAGTGATGCGCATCCTGCAGGAACTCGGCGGGCGTGAATTTTTCCAGCGCCAGTTCGACGGCGCGCACATCCTTGCCTGGCGCAAGGCCCGTTCTGTTGGCAACCCGAAAGATATGCGTGTCCACGGCGATGGTCGGCTGGCCGAATGCCGTGTTCAGCACGACGTTCGCCGTCTTGCGGCCGACGCCCGGCAGACTCTCGAGTGCTTCCCGCTCGGCGGGCACTTCGCCGCCGCACTGGTCGAGCAGGATGCGGCACGTCGCGATCACGTTCTTCGCTTTCGTGCGATACAGGCCGATCGTCTTGATGTAGTCGGCAACGCCTTCCTCGCCGAGGTCGAACACCTTCTGAGGCGTGTTCGCGACGGGAAACATCCGGCGCATCGCCTTGTTCACCGAGACGTCCGTTGCTTGCGCGGACAACATCACGGCGATCAGCAACTCGAACGGCGTCGAGTATTCCAGTTCGGTCGTCGGATGCGGATTCAGGCTCTGCAGCGTCTCGTAGATCGCACGTCGTTTGGTCGCGTTCATGCGGCTCGGTCAGGACTTTTTAGGTTGATCGACGTCTTGCTTGGGCGCGGATTCGGAACTGTCGTTAGCAATACCCAGCCGACGACGGCGTGCCTCGGCTTCGTCGATCTGGGCTTGCGTTTCCGCGCTGATATGGGTCGTGTTCCTGGGGCCGAGACCTTGCGCGGCGTTTTCCGCTTTCTTCGCGCGCGCGCGTTCGAGCGCGGCCTGGATGATCGCGCGTTTCTTCGCTTCGGCGTCGGCGACGGGCGCGGCGGCTGCTTCGACCGTTGCGTCTGTTGGAGCGGGGCCAACAGCCGGCGCGGTCGGGGCCGGCGAACTCGCCGATACCGCCGCCGCGCGTTTGGCTGCCGCGCGCGCCTCGGCTGCCTCGCGCTCCGCAGCAACGCGCGCGCGGCGACGGTCGTGACGCGTGCGCGCGGCGTCGGCCTGTGGCTGGCTCCACGCATCCCAGCCTGTCTTGTCGTCCGTGACGGGGATCATCTCGATGCAGTCGACGGGGCAGGGCGGCACGCACAGGTCACAGCCCGTGCACAGTTCGGCGACCATCGTGTGCATCTGCTTCGGTGCGCCGACGATTGCATCGACGGGGCAAGCCTGCATGCACAGCGTGCAGCCGATGCACAGGCTTTCGTCGATGAACGCGACGGGTCGCGCCCGCTCGACACCATGGTCCAGATTGAGGGGAATCACGGACTTGCCGAGCAGCGTCGCGAGCCGCGCGATGCCTTCCGCGCCGCCGGGCGGGCACTGGTTGTAGCTGGCCTCGCCTTGCGCGATGGCTTCGGCGTAAGCGCGGCAGTCGGGATAGCCGCACTTCGTGCATTGTGTCTGGGGCAGCAGATCTTCGATGAGATCCGCGAGTGTTTTGGTTTCTGTCACGGTCAAGACGTGGGGGACATGCTGTTGCCGTTCACCGGCGCGGCGAATGCGTGTGATCGAATGGATGCGGTTTCAACCGCACCGTTGGTGTGCGCCATCTGATGTGCACCATCGGGTATGCACCGAGACGCATTCGCAGCCATCGCGCAAACCGCGTGAGGCGCCGGGCCGCCAGGGCAACCGTCAACGCGGCTGCAGGTAGGTTTGGCGATCGGTCAAATACGTATTATCGCCGATTTCCCCAGTTGTTATTACCGAAGCATGTGCCATAATCGAAGCGCTTTTTTGTAAGACCGCAGGAAGGTGTTCCCACCAACCAGCCCCGCGCAGCGCCGCCGTTGCAAGGCCAGGCAATTGGACGGCGAGCGATCCGGATAACGCGGCTCACGAAGCACATGCCACCATGAATCAGCCGAAAATCAAAAGAGATCCTGAAGGCACCCGTCGCCGTATTCTGCTCGCGGCGGCCGAAGAGTTCGCGAATGGTGGGTTGTTCGGCGCACGCGTCGACCAGATCGCCCGCCGCGCGGAGACCAATGAACGCATGCTCTATTACTACTTCGGTAGCAAGGAGCAGCTTTTCACGGCAGTCCTCGAACACGCGTTCAGCGCGCTCACGGAAGCCGAGCGCACGCTCGATCTCGCAGGCGTCGCGCCTGTCGAGGCCGTCACGCGGCTCGCGCATTTCGTGTGGGATTACTATCGCGACCACCCCGAATTGCTGAGGCTCGTGAACAACGAGAATCTGCACGAGGCGCGCTATATGCAAAAGTCCACGCGCATTCGCGAAATGATCTCGCCGATCGTTGCCACGCTGGGCTCGATACTCGAGCGCGGCCAGCGCGCCGGCCTGTTTCGCACGAACGTCGATCCGCTGCGTTTCTACGTGACGCTGTCGGGGATGGGCTACTACATCGTCTCGAACCGCTTCACGCTCGAAGCCACTCTGGGCCGCGACTTCAGCGCAGCCGCCGAGCGCAGCGAAGTGATCCAGATGAACACCGAAATCCTGCTCGCGTATCTGATGCGTCGCTAAGCTTGAACGCCTGACGGACAAACGGCCTCGCAAGAGGCCGTTTTCGTATCCGCCGGAATCCGCCGCAATCCGTTCGATGCAGGCGCAACAGGTGGCTGCGCCTGCGGCACGCGGCTTGCGCCTATGTGCGCCTACGCTTCGACGCGCTCTTCCGCCTTGCGTGTAGTCGCCTTCGGCGTGTGTTCGAGGATGAAGTCGCGCAACTGCGGATAGATGATGGTGCGCCAGCGACGGCCCGAGAAGATGCCGTAGTGACCGCACTTTTCCGCCGTGAAGTGGCGGCGATCGTTCTCCGGAATGCCCGTGCACAGCTCATGCGCGGCGCGCGTCTGGCCGCTGCCGGAGATGTCGTCGAGTTCGCCTTCGATCGTGAAGAGGGCGGTCTTCTTGATGTCCTGCGGGCGTACCAACTCGCCGTTCACTTCCCACGTACCTTCGGCCAGACTGAACTCCTGGAACACGACGCGGATGGTCTGCAGATAGTATTCCGCAGCCATGTCGAGCACCGCGTTGTATTCGTCGTAGAAACGGCGATGCGCTTCCGCATCTTCTTCGTCACCGCGCAGCAGGCTCTGATAGAAGTCCCAGTGCGAAGCCGCGTGACGTTCCGGATTCATCGCGACAAAGCCCGTGTGCTGCAGAAAGCCCGGATACACCTTGCGGCCGAAGCCCGGATAGTTCGGCGGGACGTTGTAAATGACGTTGTTGTCGAACCATTCGATCGAATGCTGCGTCGCCAGCGAATTGACAGCCGTGGGGCTTTTACGCGCGTCGATCGGGCCGCCCATCATCGTCATCGTGCGCGGCGTGTCTTCACCGCGGCTAGCCATCAGCGAAATGGCCGCGAGCACGGGAACGGTAGGCTGGCACACCGAGATCACGTGCAGATTCTTCGCGCCGATGTGGCGGATGAATTCCTGGATGTACGCGATGTAATCGTCGAGATCGAACGTGCCGTCTTCGATCGGCACCATGCGCGCGTCGATCCAGTCCGTGATGTACACCTTGTGATCCTGCAGGAGCGTCTTGACGGTGTCGCGCAGCAGCGTGGAATGGTGACCCGACAGCGGTGCGCACACCAGCACGACGGGCTCTTCCTTCAGTTGCGTGACAGCGTCGCTGTCGTCCGAATAGCGCTTGAAGCGCATCAGCCGGCAAAACGGCTTCTCGACAATCGTCTGCTCGACGATGGGGATGTTGTGGCCGTCCTTGACGATCTGGTGCAGGTTGAACTCGGGCTTCTCGTAGTCCTTGCCGAGGCGGTACAGAAGCTCGTAGCCAGCGGACAGGCGTGTGGCGCCCGGCACATAGGCGAGCGGACTGGCCGGATTCGCAAACGATTTCGAGGCAGCCTGAGCCCAGGCGGTGAGCGGGCTCAAAAGTGCCCGCTGGAATTCGTGGATTTGATAGAGCATGAGGGCTCCAGCTATAGCGGTTCGCGCAGGGCAACGTGTCTGGACGCGCAGCGACGAGGCGGGCCGGTTCTGGTTACGTGTGGAATTGTTGGTGGTGACGATTATCGGCCGTCTGGTTGGGGTGATGATATAGAAGGCATACGATTTGTGCAATGCAACAACAGTGCGTTAGCACACTCTCGGATGTCATATCCACGTCATCGACAATTTGTCAGCTTTCTTTAGGCGACGGGCGATGACGGGATATCAGCATCAGGCGTGCCAGAGGGCGGCTCACCGCCTTCTCCGCTGTCGCCGTCATGCGGCGGCTGGCCCGTGGCGTGCGCCATTTCCTGCTCGTGTTTCATCAGGTTCAGGCCGGTGTGAACGAGGGCCACATGGGAAAACCCCTGTGGGAAATTCCCGACAAGCCGCCCGCCAACTGGGTCATATTCCTCCGCGAGCAGTCCGACGTCGTTTGCGAGCGACAGCAGCCGTTCGTACATTTTGCGCGCGTCGTCGATGCGCCCCTGCAACGCGAGGTTGTCGACCATCCAGAAGCTGCAGGCGAGAAACGTCCCTTCGCCGGGCGGCAGGCCGTCGTCGAATTCGGTGGTGCGGTAGCGCATCACGAAGCCGTCGTGCATCAGGTCTTTCTCGATCGCGTTGACGGTGCCGGTGATGCGCGGGTCCGATGGCGGCAAAAAGCCGAGCAGCGGCATCAGCAACACGCTCGCGTCGAGTTCGTCGCCGCCGTAGGTCTGCGTGAAAGCGTTGAGCTGCGCATTCCAGCTTTTCGCGCAGACGTCCGCGTGAATCTGCGCGCGCACGTCGTGCCAGTGCTCGAGCGGCGCGGGCAGGTCGAATTTTTCCGCCGATTTGATCGCGCGATCGAACGCGACCCACGCCATCACCTTCGAGAACGTGAAGTGCTGACGGCCGCCGCGCGTTTCCCAGATGCCTTCGTCGCGTTCCTGCCAGATCGTTTCGAGGTGCCGCAGCATCGCGCACTGCACGTTCCACGCGGTTTCGTCCGCCTGCAAACCGCCGACACGCGCCAGATGCAAGGCGTTCATCACTTCGCCGTACACGTCGAGCTGCAACTGCCCGACCGCGTTGTTGCCGATGCGCACGGGCTTCGAGTTCTCATAACCCGGCAGCCAGTCGATTTCGAACTCGGGCAGCCGCCGCTCGCCCGCGAGGCCATACATGATCTGCAACTGATCGGGCGAGCCGGCCATCACGCGGCCCAGCCACGAACGCCACGCGCGCGCCTCTTCGTAGTAGCCGCCGCGCATCATCGCGAGCAGCGTGATCGTTGCGTCGCGCAACCACACGTAGCGGTAGTCCCAGTTGCGCGTGCCGCCGATCTTCTCGGGCAGCGACGTGGTCGGCGCAGCGACGATGCCGCCCGTCGGCTCGTAGGCGAGCGCCTTCAGCGTCAGCAGCGAGCGGCGGATGGCGGTCGCGTACTTGCCCTCAACGGTGCCGCGCGACGACCATTCGAGCCAGTAGTTCTCAGTGCGGGCAAGGGCCGAGTGCGGATCGCGAGCGGGCGGGATGTTCAGATGCGACTCGGAGTAGGTCAGCGAAAACGGCACGCGCTCGCCTTCCGATACGGTGAACTCGGCGACCGTCTTCATGTTCTCGCCGCGCAGGTCGACGGGCGTGCGCAACGCGACGGTGTCCGGTCCGGCGATCGCCTTGATGCCGCTTTCGCGCGCAAGGCGGCTGACCCATGGAATCGAGAAGCCATAGTCGAAGCGCAGCACGAGTTCCATGCGCATCTTCACGGTGCCGCGCTTGCCGACGACGATCCGGACCATCTCCGACCAGCCGTTGCCGGGCGGCATGAAGTCGATCAGCGTGACGGCGCCGTGAGGCGTTTCGAAGTCGGTTTCGAGGATCAACGTTTCGCCGCGATAACGGCGGCGCGTCGCGCGCGTAAAACCGCTCCTGAAGTCCAGCTCGCCGTCGTCGCGGGCGACTGACGCGCCGCCCGCTTCCGTTTGCGCCGCCTCAGCCGTGTCTTCGCGCTTCGTCGTGCGCGATGTGGCCGCTTTGTCTGCCTGACGCGGCACGAGCCTCGCGCAGGGTTTCGCGCGCTCGTCCTGACTTGCTTCGTCCTGCGAACGCGGTTGGTCGTCAGACTTCGGGGCGGCATCGACGGCGTCGTCGGCTTTATCGTCCGCCGCGGGCGCGATCAGCCAGCGGCCGTTGTCCCTGGTGCCGAGCAGCGCGGCGAAGCACGCGCCCGAGTCGAAACGTGGCCAGCACAGCCAGTCGACGGAACCATCGCGCGAAACCAGCGCGGCCGTGTGGCCGTCGCCGATGAGTGCATAGTCTTCGATAGATGCAGACATGGTAAAGCCGTCGGTCGGCGTGTAATAAGTACGTTCCCGCATGCGCGAAACGGTGCGCGAGCGTCGTAGTTACCGGACTCGCGCGATGCATTCTGGTGCAGACGCGCGCGGGGCATCCAGGGATATTGCCAAGCCAATTTTTTGCTGCTTACAATCGGTTTTAACGTGAGTTCTGACGAATCGCAGCCCACCGGCGGCCGGTGTTGCAGCATGCAGCCACGGCGCCGTTTTCGAGGATAAGCCATGCTGAACCCGTCGAAATCCGACTGCATCACGATTCTCTCCGCCGCGAGTCAATTGCCTGACGACTCGCTTCTTCCACTCGACTTCCACACGCTCGGCATCTCGCGCAACGGGATGGAAACCGCTGCAGCGTTTCTGATCGAACGCGCCTGCTTCAAGCGCTATAGCGAAGCCGACGGTCATTATGCCGTCGGTGGCCTGTCCTTGCAGGGTCGCTGGCGTCTCGATCAACTGTCGAACGGCTGACGCGACGCGCGTTATCCAGAACGGCCACGCTTCAAAACAAACACGCGCAGTGCGCTCGCGGACCGCGACAGGCGGCCCGCGCGGTGCTGCGCGTCGTTTCGTGACGTCCGTCTGAAGTGCCGTCACGCGGCGCGTCTAACACCTGTGCGACCTATGCGGACCCGCAGCGGACCGCCCGCATAGGCGCGTCCGTGTGCGCATCACGCGCGTCACAAGTGCGCCGTGCCCCCACGCCGAACAGCCCGATCAGCCCAATGATGATCAGATAAAGCGCGACGATGAAGTTGAGCAAACGCGGCACGATCAGAATGAGAATGCCGGCGATCAGCGCGACGAGCGGGCCGAGCGTGAGATGGATGTTCATGGCGACTCCTGTTGTTCGAATTGACGACGGTAAGAGACAACCTGTCGGATAGCCTGCGTTCGCGGATCTGACTGTGCGAGCGCGGGCAACGCTCTTATACTTGCCCCAAATACGACATCGACGATCAGCGGCGGCGGCCGTGCCACGAGGGCGCGCAGCGCGAGGCCGCAATCGTCATGCATCCGTTACGACAATGGCACGCTCCGATCGAGCCGCGCGGCAGACCAGCGACACACACGAACCGAATAACCCGTCTCGCCAGGAGGTCGTCATGCAGCGTCGTACACGAGCCTTAGCGTGTGCCGTGCCACAGTCTTTCAGTTTGCGAGTGAATCCGCGCTTGTCCGCCCGTTCGATCATAAGAGGTTTGACACTGATGGTATCGCTTGCCACCACGCAGGCCTTTGCACAAGGCACGACCGCCGCACCCGCCGATGGCGTCTACGATCTGATCGTCGGCACTTACACCGGCCCGAAGAGTGAAGGCATCTATGTCTATCGCTTCGACACGAAGTCGGGCGACGCGACGCAGGTGTCGTCCGCGAAGACCGACAATCCGTCGTACGTGATCGCGTCGCCCGACGGCCGCTACGTCTACTCCGTCAACGAGCAGCCCGGCGACAACGGCCCCGCCGGGCAGCGCGGCGGCATCAGCGCGTTCGGCTTCGATGCGAAAAGCGGGCAATTAACGTTCCTGAACCGCGTGTCGTCGGACGGCAACGATCCGTGCTATCTGAGCCTCTCGCCGGACGGCAAATATCTGACGACGGCCAACTACTCGGTCGCCGCGAACCCGGGCGGCAGCTTCGCGGTGTTTCCGTTGCAGGCGGACGGGCAGGTCGGCGCGTCGGTGTTGACGGTACATCATGACGGCGGCGGTCCCGTGAAGGGACGCCAGGACAACGCGCACGTGCATTCGACCGTGTTCTCGCCGGACGGCAAGTATCTGTTCGCACAGGATCTCGGCACCGACAAGCTCTATGCGTACCGCTACACGCCCGACGGCAGCCGTGGCCTGTTCGGCCCGACGGACAAGCGCTATACCGATGTGAAGCCCGGCTCGGGACCGCGCCATCTGGTG